>DAINSS010000005.1:65420-70544 GCA_036741195.1 Clostridiaceae bacterium
AATCCTTTGCATCCATTCTCATATTTTTGGCTTCTGTCTGGGCTTTGCTTACAATATCTCTGCCCTTTTCTTCTGCGGCTCTTACGATATTGTGCTCGCTGACCTGGGTTTTCATTATTTCTTCAGCTTCCAATTTAACTCTGTTATACTCTTTGTTTGCTTCATCAAGGATTCTGTCCTTTTCTGAAATAATATACTGAGCTGTGTTAAAATCATCGGGGAGTGTCTGAATAATGTCATCCACAAGATCAGTTATTACTTTTCTGTCCACCATTACTTTACTGGAGAACGGTACTTTTGAAGCTTCCTCAATTTCATCCTGAAGGATTTCAATGAGTCGCACTACCTGGATTTTGTTACTTGTTGATTCTTTTCTTTCATCTTCCATAATACTCCACCTATCTTAGCTTACTTATAATAATTATCCTTTAGTTTTTCCAGGATTACAGCCGGTACAAATCCTGATAAATCTCCCCCAAAATGCATTACCTGTCTTACCAAAGATGAAGACAAATAAGAATATTGAGGACTCGTCATCATGAGAAGGGTTTCTATTTCAGGTTCAAGCGCTCTGTTGGCATTTGCCATTTGGAGCTCATAGTCAAAATCCGAAACAACCCTAAGCCCTTTAATTATAACCTTGGAATTGACTTCTTTCAAGAAGTTGACCAATAACCCCGAGAATCCCCTGACTTCAACATTAGGTAAATGACGTGTAGCCACCTTGCACATTTCAATTTTTTCTTCTATTGTAAAATAACCTTTTTTTTCAGGATTAATTAAAACTGCAACTATTATTTTATCAAAAATATTGGCTGCCCTTTCAATGACATCCAAATGTCCAAGGCTGATTGGATCAAAGGATCCGGGATATACTGCTATCTGTCGCAAATCAATCTTTCATCTGATAGAAGGCAAGAGTTGTATTACCGTATTTTCTGTCGAATACCTTGGCAATATCTCCGTATCCATCAGTTACCTCCTCACTGGAATCAGTTTTAGTGACTATAACACCATTATTGGAAAGCATATGGTTTTCTTCGATAAATTTAATAACCCCTGGTATCATATTGTTCAAATACGGCGGATCTATAAAAATCACATCAAAGATTTTGTGTTGGGCTCTAAACTTTTCCAAAGCATTGTGATAGTCTGTAAAAACAGCTTTACACTTTTCATTAAACTCTAAGTTATTGATATTTTCAACAAGCAAATCAAAGGTTTCCTTAAAGTAGTCCACCAAAACAACTTCCCTTGCCCCCCTGGACGCTGCCTCCAGTCCCAGGGAGCCCGTTCCTGCAAATAAATCAAGGACATGTGCATCATAGATTTTATTCTGAATAATATTGAACATTGCCTCTTTAACTCTGTCCAGTGTCGGTCTGGTGGCATGAACATCCCCGACTTTAGTCTCTCTCCCTTCATTTAGGGGTGAAAGAATTTTTCTTCCTTTTCGTGTACCTGCAATGATTCTCATAAATATCTATTCCCTTTAATTCAAACAAATATAATTAACCGTTTTTTCTATCTTTGACAGAATTTCATCTCTTATTTTCCTGTACTCCGGATTTTCTGAATTATAAACTATGGAAGCCCATTTAGAAGCTTTCGTGAAAATATTATAATCCGAGATGAAATTACTTAATACCAATCCCGAGTCACCGCTTTGGTTTGTTCCGAAAATAGCCCCGGTTCCCCTAATCTTTAAATCTTCCTCGGCTATTTTAAATCCGTCGTTCGTTGAAGTAATGATTGAAAGCCTTCTTCTGACTATATCCGAATCAGAGTCCGTTATCAGCAAACAGTAGGATTTATGTTGACCTCTTCCTACTCTTCCGCGTAACTGATGCAATTGTGATAATCCAAACCTTTCCGAGTTCTCAATTATCATAACGGATGCATTTGGTACATTTACTCCTACTTCAATTACCGTAGTAGAAACCAGAACATCAATTTCCCCAGAAACAAATCTTTTCATAATAGATTGCTTGTCTTTATTTTTGAGGCTTCCGTGAATCATTTCAACTGTATGATCCTTGAATACTCCAGCTTTAAGCTCTTCATGAAGTTTTCCGACACTTGTCAATTTTATGTCTTCATTTGCTTCTATCATGGGGCAAACTACATATACCTGCCTGCCGTTCTTTACTTCCTCAAGGGCTTTTCCATAGGCTTTAAACCTGGATTTTTTCAAGAAGCCGTAGGTAGAAATTTCCTGCCTTCCCGGAGGAAGTTCATCCAATATTGAAAGATCAAGGTCAGAATACATGTGCAGAGCCAGGGTCCTAGGAATGGGAGTTGCACTCATGACAAGAACATCAGCATTCTTCTGCTTTTTAATAAGCTTCATTCTTTGATTGACTCCAAACCTGTGCTGTTCATCAGTTACTATTAACCCCAGGTTCTGAAGTGTAACATCATCTTCAATAACGGCATGGGTTCCGATCAATAGCATTGGTTCCCCTGAAGCAAGCTCATCTTTGACGGAGGACTTTTCAGATGCCTTTGTAGACCCTGTGAGAAGCCTGGTTTTAATACCAAAGGGGTCAAATAAATTTAGTGCCTCATTAAAATGCTGTCTTGCCAATATTTCAGTGGGGACCATGAGAACTCCCTGATACCCATCCTCAATGACATTAAACAGCGCGGTAAACGCCACGATTGTTTTGCCTGAACCCACATCCCCCTGTAATAACCTATTCATGGGTACATCCTTTTTCTGATCTAAAAGAATATCTCTTATGGATCTTGCCTGTGCACCGGTCAATTCGTAGGGAAGGCTTTCCTTGAATTCCTTAAGCCTTTTACTCATGTTAAAAACAATTCCGTTTTTCTCCCTGGTCCTTAAATCCTTTGCCAGAGCTATCTTGAGTGAATAACTAAAAAGCTCCTGAAATTTCATTCTCTCAATTGCATGGTCAAAATTACCCTCTGAGTCGTCGGGTTCATGAATCTGTCTTAAAGCTTCATCCAAGGTTGGATAACCATATTCGGATAGTATCTCCCCGGGTAGGTTTTCTTTGATTTTTACCCTCTGCAGTACTTGATGAATCAGCTTTTTCAGAGTGTTATCCGTTAAATTTTCCTTCAACGGATATTTTGCAATAATCTTGCCTGAATCCGGATTCCCATCCGAGTTTTCATCTTTGACTGCCGCTGATGTCTCTTCATCCCTGAGCATTTTAGGATTTGAAACTGAAAATGCGGAGCCTGTTTTTTTAAATTTACCATATAAATTATATATATTGCCGTGAATCATGCTCTTACCTATGTATGGCATATTGAAATACATGGCTTTTATATTCCCGACTTCCGAAGAGAAATTGAGGGTTGTCATTGTCTTTCCGGTCCTCGTTCTTACAGGCTTTGTTGCAGAAATGAATTCAGCCCTGATTAAAAACTTCTCGTGTTCGGAAATATTGCCGGGATCCAATTCGGTAATTCTTTCGTAATCCCTGGGAAAGTATAAAATAAGATCCATGAGATTAAAAATACCTGCTTTATTCAAAATCTCGGCAGTTTTATTTCCAACCCCTTTCAAGGTGCTGATGTCGTCAGTCAACTCCATTTAAATCCCTCCTTCCCGCAATTTATAAGAATCATAACCCCATTTCGAAAATGTTAATTCTTTTGGTTCTTCTTGGTTTATTTATGGCTTTGGGTGACGGTTCCCCGTCACCCAAAGTATTCAAAATAATGTTATTTCAATACAATTAATTTTTGTTTCTTTACTCTACGCTCATTATCAGATAATAAATGGGCTGCATACCGTTAAAGCTGATTACGTCATGATCCGGGTATTTGTTTTCCAGAGTTTCAACAAATGCTTCCACTTCTGATTCAACTGCATCTTTACCGTAATAAACCGATATTACGGATGTGTCCTCATTTACCATCATGTCCACAAGCTCAAGGGCTGTAGGGTATATTTCCCTTTCAACCAGCTTTATCTTATTCTCCAAAAGACCTAGGTAATCTCCTGCATGTACTGCTTGTCCATCTATTTCAGTATCCCTTACAGCGAAGGTAACCTGAGCGGATTTCACTGATTTAATTGCATCCCGGAATAACTCAAGATTTTCTTCAGTGTCGCTTTCATAGTTGAATGAAGTCATACAAGCTATTCCCTGAGGAATAGTTTTTGTGGGAACCACGTGTACTTTTTTCTCGGTGAGCTCCAAGGTCTGGTTAGCGCTCATAATAATGTTTTTATTATTCGGGAAAATGAAAATTTCTTCAGCGTTTACTTTATTTATGGCTTTTAGAATATCTTCCGTTGACGGATTCATGGTCTGTCCGCCTTCAATGACTATGTTGCACCCTAAATCTTCAAAGATTGACTTCATACCGTTGCCTGCGGCTACGGAAATGAATCCATATTTTGATGCTTTAGTTTCTTCGGTTGAATGGTGATGATCTGAATCCTCTAAATTTTCCTTTACAAAATCAGATTCCTCGTGTTTATGCAGACTTCTGTTCTGTTCACGCATATTCTCAATTTTTATTTTAAGAAGTTCACCGTGCTTTTGCGCTTCCTGCATAATTTCGCCCGGATTTTCTGTATGTATGTGAATTTTGGTAATGTCGTCCATGGTTACAAAAACTATGGAATCACCCCTGGATTCAAGATAACCCTGGAATCCGGGATCATTTATGGCACCGGATACAATAAACTCTGTACAATAACCATAGGTGATATCAGTCGGGGCAAGAACTGCACCAACCTGACTTTCTTCACTTGAAGTTTTAATCTCATTATTAAGAGAGCCGTCAAAATTATTCTTCAAGGCTTCCTGCATACCCTTCAAGATTATTACTAAGCCCATTCCGCCTGAATCCACAACCTTCGCTTCCTTTAGCTGCGGCAATAAATCAGGGGTTTTCTCCAAGGTTTCATCAGCGACTTTCGTTACTTCGTACATAAGGCTTTCAATGCTGGACGATTCCGATGATACGGCATGATCTCCGACTTCTCTGATTACGGTAAGAATTGTGCCTTCTGTGGGTCTCATTACAGCCCTGTAAGCAGATACTGCCCCTTCCTTTAATGCATTAGCCAGTTCAACCGGTCCTGCTTCATCTATATTTTCAAAACCCTTTGCGATTCCTCTGAAAATCTGTGAC
>DAINSS010000005.1:70604-75685 GCA_036741195.1 Clostridiaceae bacterium
AATTCCGTCTGGCTCCCATCAGAGCACCCTTTGCCAAATCCTTTGAAATCTTGGCTATGGACTTCTCCAAAGAGCCCGCAACAGTATTTACTGCAGCACGAAATGTCATTGACATATTAGTACCCGTATCCCCGTCGGGAACTGGAAATACATTCAATGAATCAACGTATGCCTTTTTCTCATCCAGTCTGTTACTGGCATTTATTATCATTTTCAGAAATTTCTGTCCGTCTATTTTTTTATGCGACATTAAGTGCCTCCTATATCCTCACACCTTCAATATTAACTGTAATACCGGTAACCTTAAGTCCGGTAAAATTCTCAACATTGTAGCGTACCTTCTGTATGATATTATTGGCGATGACAGAAATTTTTGTTCCATATTCGACAACAACGAAAACTTCGATATTCAATTCTCCGCCTTTTTGAGCCACTTTGACTCCCTTATCCAGGTGCTCTATTTTAATAAGCTCCCAGAATCCGTCAGTGGCATTCTTGGCGGCCATACCAACTACTCCGTAGCATTCCATGGTAGCCATTCCGATTATATTTGCTATAACATCATCGGAGTAACTTATCTTTCCATGACTTGTGGTATATCCTATCATTTTTGCTCCTCCTCAATAGTTAGGGGTTACTTAATTAGTGATACCCATAATTATCCATAATAGTTATAATATAATAAATGTCCACGCTTTACAACAAAACACTCAATTTTGTGGTACTTTCAAATTATTTAATGGTTTTTTACTCTTGAATTTTTTTTAAAAGTAAGATATTATATAAAAGTTGAATAGAAAACACAGCTTAATTGTATATTTTTTATTGTAGAAATATTAATACTTATGGTATACTTATATACGCTGTAAAACTCTCATTAAGGAGGTGTTGTTATGTCAAGAAGATGCGATTATTGCGATAAGGGTGTAGTTTCAGGAGTGTCCTACAGTCACTCACACAGACAGAACCTTAGGACCTGGGCTCCCAACATTAAGAGGGTAAGAGCTATTGTTAACGGTACTCCTAAGAGAGTTCATGTATGTACAAGATGCTTAAGATCAGGTAAAGTTGAAAGAGCAATATAGTAAAAAGGCCGAACTTTAAATCGTTTGGCCTTTGCTATTTTTTGCTCATATTTAATCTTTGCTGATTATTACCAGAATTGTTCCTTCTTTGAAATCAACAACTGCATCTCCCCTGAATTCATTTGAGACACAAAGTGGATCGCCTGTAATTAGCGTATGGTTGATCAGCGGGTATTTTACATTACTTAAATTAAAATTTTCAACCGGTTCACCATAGGCAGAAAAAGATATAAATGCATCCTCTTCCTGTACTACAGTTGATTTGTTTATTAGAAACATTCTGTTGTTTTTATCCGCCATCTCACAATGAATACCGTCATCCAATGCCTTTTTCATCACACCCAGGTTTGCAAGGAAATGATCATATCTGTTGCCTGTTGCACCGAGCATGATTATCTTTTCCGCTCCCCTGTCTTTTGCTTCCAGATAAGCAGCCTCAGTATCCGTAAAATCCTTCTCGCTGTTATATTTTAATACTTCTCCGCTTTTATTGAAGCCTTCCAGAGATAATTTATCCAGGTAATCAGAAGGAAGTGAATCAAAATCACCCAGGGCAATATCAAACCGTATCCCAAGATCAATCAAAACCTTAGCTCCGTTGTCGGCGGCAATGATGTAGTTATATCCATCATTTATATAGTATTCAATATCCTTCTTTTCAGGAGGGTATCCCCCTGAAACTATTAAAACCTTCATCTATTTTCTCAACTCGTTTCTCAAGGCATCAATATTCTCTTTTATTTTCCCATCCCTGAAAACCGCAGAACCTGCTACGAAGGATGAAGCACCAAGATCCCTGAGTCTTCTTATATTTGATGCATCAACACCTCCGTCAACCTGTATTATCAGGTCCGGGTTCAGCCTGTTCTTCATGTTGTTTAATTCTTCAACCTTTCTTAAGGTGTAATCTATGAACTTCTGCCCTCCGAACCCCGGATTAACTGACATGAGAAGAACATAATCAAGTTTTGGCAGGATATATTCCAATACGCTTACAGGAGTGGCGGGATTTAAAGTTATTCCGGCTTTAATACCAAGTTCCTTTATTGCTGAAACAGCCCTGTCTGCATGAAGCTCAGCCTCCCAATGGAAGGATATCATATCTGCTCCTGCATCCTTGAATGCTTTGAAGTACTTTGAGGGCTCAACGATCATAAGATGTACATCAAAGGGAAGGTCGGTATAAGGCCTTATTGCCTTGATAACGGGAATTCCAAAGCTTATATTCGGTACGAAGGAACCATCCATAACATCAATATGGACCCAGTCGGCACCTTCTTCCTTAAGTCTATTAATATCCCTTCCTAAGTTGGCAAAATCTGCTGATAATATTGAGGGGGCAATCAATTCCATTTATATTTTTCTCCTTCAATCAATTTGTTTAATGTCTCAATGTAGAATTCATATCTGGACTCACTTATATTCTTACCAATCTCATTTTTGACTGAGCATCCCGGTTCCTTATGATGAAGGCAGCCGTTACACCTGCATTTACCTTCATAGGGCTGGAATTCCGGGAACAGGAACCTCAAATCCCTGTGGTCCTCCGTCTTGAACTCAATGTTTGAAAAACCGGGAGTATCTGCCAACAATCCTCCGGAAACCCCAACTAATTCTGTGTGTCTGGTTGTATGCTTCCCTCGACCGATTTTTTCCGAAACTTCTCCGGTGAGCATCTTCGATTCACCGACAATGTTGTTCAGTATTGTGCTTTTCCCGGCTCCTGAAGGTCCGCAAAGAATAGTTAGCTCATTGATCAGGTATTCTTTTAAATTCTCCGGATCCATTGAGTCCTTGGCGATAATAAACTTATATTCATAGGGTGTCTTAGAAAAAATACCGTCAATTTCATCTATTTCTTTCTTACCGGAAATATCCGACTTGTTGAAAAGAATAAGGGGCTTTATGTCCTTTTCCTCCATTACGAGTAAAAAAGTGTACAAAAGGTTCAAATTCAAATCCGGATTCTTTATGGAAAACACCATCCATGCCCTTGTCACATTAGCAACGGCAGGTCTGATCAATTCGTTTTTTCTGTCGAATATATCTTCAATGATACATGTATCGCCCTCTATACTGTAGGTTACCCTGTCGCCGGGCAAGGGACTGATTTTCCGCTTTCTGAATATTCCCCTGGGTTTACCTTCAAGTAATTTGGATCCGTCTTTGATTGTATAAAGTCCGCCTATCCCTTTGATAATTATTCCTTCCATCTGCCACCCTTTATCTTCGAATTGCATTAATCATTGTTTTTTGAAAATAGGACTCACTGAAAGTGGGTCCTATTTTTCGCTAGTAGTTATTCATTACATTTACTATTATCGTATTCCCTGATACAACGTATTCCTCGACGGTGGCATCTACCTTACCGTCATTAAGAAGCTGGTTGATATCATTCTTATTAACCTTTTTACCATCCTGATTGTACATATTAAGTATACTTATTTTGTATCCATGACTTAAAGCCATAGCTTCTGCTTCATAGAAGTTCTTATTCACAATCTGGTCAAAGTCGAAAGGCGTAACACCGCTTCCGCTTGAAGTTGTAGGCGCAGTTGTTGAAGGTGCTGTTGTAGCAGGTGGAGTTGTTGTAGCCGGAGCCACATATTTTGCCACCACCATATTTATTTTTGTTCCTTCGCTTATTTCGGTACCTTCCGGTATAGACTGGTCAGTTACTCTGTTGTCCATGTCCGGAGAATCATTCTCTATTACGGTAACGTCGCCGCTTACTAATTTATTTTTGCTCAGTACATCCTTTGCACTGCTTAAATACATACCGGTAATATCAGGCATCTTTACTTTTTTAGTTGCAGTGGCAGGATTTTCTCCCTTGGATACGGAAATATCTATGGGAGTCCCTTTCTCTCTTTCGCTTCCTGAGGTTGGATTAACGGAAATTACCTTTCCCAACGGAATAGTAGATGAGAACGAGTCTGCAACATTTCCCACGGTCAAACCTGCAGCTGCCAGGAGTTCCTTGTATTCATCCAAGGTTTTATCGGTAAATTCAGGAACAATTACACTCTCTTTCAGTGCACTGACTATGACGTTGACAGTATCACCTTTTTTAACTTCACTGCCCTCTTCGGGAGAAACACTTAATACAACTCCTCCGGGACCGTCGGAATTCTCAGTTCCTACCACCTTCATACTCAGCTCATTTGTTGCCAGTTCCAGTTTTGCCCTGTCCTGGGTCATTCCTTTGATAGTCGGCACCTTTATGATTTTAGCCTGTTCCTCTGCTATTCTCTTCTTTTCTGCCTGCCCCATCAAGTAGTTATAACCAAGCAAGGAGGTTACGGTAAGGGCAACAATTAGCCCGAGCAACAGCAGTAGCAGACCTCTGTTCTTCTTTTTTTCCAGTTTCTCTTCTTCTATATAGTCATCCTCATCATACTCAAAATTATCTATAGGTCTTCGGATGCTTCTTCTTGCATATTTAATGTCCTGTCCCTTGATCGGAGCCATTACCTGAGTATTTTCCATATCCTGACCGGAGGATGCCGGAACTGCAAATAAAAGATCCTCAGTGCTCTTTATTCTTTCTATGTCAGATAGCATATCCTCAATGGACTGGTACCTGTCTATCGGATCCTTTTGGGTTGCTTTCATAATTACGGCATTGAGTTTATCTGATACCTGAGGATTTATGGTCTTAGGAGGGATAATTGGCTCCTGCATGTGCTTAAGAGCAATTGTAACCGGACTCTCAGAGTCAAAGGGAAGTCTTCCCGTGATCATTTCATACATTACAATTCCAAGGGAGTAAATATCCGTTCTTTTATCAGTGGTAAGTCCCCTTGCCTGCTCCGGTGAGAAATAATGAACAGAGCCGATAATCCTCCCTGAATTTGTTATTGTTGAGGATTCGGAATGTTTTGCAATACCGAAATCTGTTACCTTGACTCTTCCGTCCTCAGTAATCATGATATTATGAGGCTTAATGTCTCTGTGAATTATACCTTGAGAATGGGCCTGTTCCAGTGCTTTTCC
>DAINSS010000005.1:75767-80800 GCA_036741195.1 Clostridiaceae bacterium
ATCTGGACCGAATAATTTATGACCTGGTCCTGGAATAGTCTTCCCTTGGTTTTTATAACATTTTTAAGATTTTTTCCTTTGACATACTCCATTACAATATATTGGAGGTTTCCTTCGCTTCCCACATTATAAATATTTACAATATTAGGATGGTTTAAACCTGCTACAGAGTTTGCCTCCTGGCGGAATTTTTCAACAAAGTCGGGATTCTGGGAAAATTCTTCCTTCAATATTTTAATAGCATCATATCTCTTTAAATTAAGATCCAATGCCTTATACACAGTGGACATCCCGCCTGTGGCGATTTTCTCCACAATCTGATATCTGTTTCCTAAAATTTTCCCTATCATTGCTGTTTACCTCCGAAAATAATAAGGGAGATGTTATCCTTACCGCCTCTTTCCTTGGCAAGATTCACCAAGTATGAGACAAATTCCTTATTATTTCTTTTATTTAAATGTGCACTCAGTATTTCCTCTTTTGTTACGTAATCAGAAAGTCCGTCAGTGCATAGAACAATGTATTCGAATAGTTTTCTCTCAACCTCCATTATGTCGAGCTTCAAAACCTCACATGTTCCCAAGGACCTGGTTATTATATTCTTATTTGGGTGATGAATCATTTCCTCTTCACTCAAGGTTCCGTTATCCACCATTTCCTGGACCATGGAGTGGTCCTTGGTCAACTTGGCTATTGTATCTCCCTTCAAGAGGTATGCAGATGAATCACCTGCGTGGGCAATATACACCTCGGAGCCCACGTCCAATGCGCAGGTAATGGTTGTTCCCATGCCTTTTAACATGTCGTTTTCTTCGGACATCCTGTAAATCTCGCTGTTGGCTTTTTGAACTGCAGATTCTAAAATCTGAGGTGCTATACTTCTGTTATAAAATTCTCTGATATAGTTTTTAATCAGGCTTACCGCTTCTTTTGAGGCAACCTCTCCCGCATTGTGCCCTCCAATTCCGTCACAGACGATATAAAAAGCATATTCCGGAGTTATGTCTATATCAACGTAATCTTCATTGGTTTCACGGACATTTCCTTTGTCTGTAATTTTCTCCGCCATGGGACTCTCCTTAAAATCTATTTCGGATGACATTTTTAAATATTTTGCGATTCTCCGGATACAAAGCTTCTCTTTAATTGGCCGCAGGCAGCAGCTATATCTGTACCCATTTCTCTTCTTACAGTGGTTTCAATATTAAAGTTTTCAAGAGCTCTTTTAAATTCTTCAACCCTCGTATTATCGGGTTTCTTTAATATCGATTCCTTGATTTCATTCAACGGAATCAAGTTGACATGGCTCTTTATCCCTTTTAACAGTCTCATGAGTCTTAGAGCTGATTCATTGTCGTCATTGACGCCGGACACTAAGGCATATTCAAAAGAAATTCTCCTACCGGTCTTGTCACTGTAATATTTCAATGCTTCAAAAAGCTCATCCAAAGGATATTGATATGCCACAGGCATAAGCTTTTTTCTTCTTTCATCGGTCGTTTCATGTAGGGAAATTGCCAGTGTAACTTGGTTATCAAGGTCGGCAAAATCTTTTATCCTTGGTGCAATTCCGCATGTTGATACCGTAATGTGTCTCTGTCCGATGTTCAAACCCTTATCAGAATTAACAAGCTTCAGGAATTTGACGACATTGTCGAAATTATCAAAAGGTTCTCCTGAGCCCATTAAAACAAGGTTAGAAATTCTTTCTCCGGAAAGCTTTTGCAAAACCAAAATCTGCGATAGCATCTCACCCGGGGTAAGATTTCTCACTAAGCCTTCCTTTGTGGAAGCACAGAAGCTGCAGCCCATCTTACATCCGATCTGGGTTGAAATACAGACAGAATATCCATACTCATATTTCATAAGAACGGCTTCAACAATATTACCGTCAGGGAATCTCAGCAAGGCTTTTCTTGTACCATCTCTGGAGGTCATGATTTTAACTGTTTCAGGTATTGTCACGGTGAATTCGGATCTAAGTAATTCACGGGTGCCTTCGCCGATATTTTTCATCCCGTCAAAATCAAAAACACCGTTGTATATGTATTTAAAGACCTGGGATGCTCTAAATCCCTTATCTTTTCTTTTAATCAGTTCATGTTTGAGCTCTTCTTCGCTCAAGTCGAGTATATTAATCAATTTTACCATCCAATCACTTTTTCATACTCATGATTATACCATGAATCTAAAACTAAAATTAACAGTTTAGTCACAGACTTATCATAATTGCCTTGACAACATGGCAATGAAAAATCCGTCCATTCCATTTCCGGGAAGTATCGTCACCATATTACCGCTTAATCTGTATTCTATATTTTCCAATTCAGGCAGCCAGTCAGGCAGAACAACTTTAAAATCAGGATTGCACTTTAAAAAATCCACAACATTCTCCTCATTTTCCACTTTATTTATTGTGCATGTGGAGTAAACGAGGTACCCGGCTTTTTTAACATAGGAAGCAGCATTCGAAAGAATATTCTTTTGAAGTGCAATAATTTCTTTGATTCCTTCTCTTGAGATATTGAGTTTAATATCCGGTTTTCCAGCAATGATTCCCAAACCTGAGCACGGTACATCGGCGATTACGGCATCTGCCTCACCCACCCTTTCTTCCATTAATCGGGAAGCATCGTTAATATCAACTTTTATATTTTTTATACCGAGTCTTTTGAAATTATCTCTCATCAATCTGATCTTATGTTTATAAATATCAAAAGCCTCAATATTGACCAAGTCTTTTTTAAGCTCGGCCAGATAAGCGCTTTTCCCTCCGGGAGCGGCACAAAGGTCAAGGAACAGTGAACCCGGGACATTTTTCAGACTTTCGGAAACAAGACCTGCACTTTTATTCTGTACAGAAAATAATCCCTCATTAAACCCAGGGAGTTCCCTTATCCCCCCGGATTTTGATAATTGGAGAAACGGATCCCCGGGAGAACCGGAACCGAATTCTATACCCTTCTCCCGTAATAAACCCTTAAACTCTTCCACTGGAATCTTTAGGGTGTTTACTCTTATCGTCACTCCCGGTGTAGCTGAAAGATTTTTTAAAACACTTTCAAAATCATTCGGATAGTCTGCCCTTATTATTTCCGTAATCCAGGGAGGCATGGAATATTCAAAGGATAATCTAAGAATATCGTTACTGAATTTGATTTCTTTTTCTCCCCTCATAATCGACCTTAGTACTCCGTTAACAAAGGGTACAGCCTTCTTATTGGATTTGCTGACTATCTTTACCGCTTCGTCCACAGCAGCGTACTGGGGAATCTTATCCAAAAAAGTTACCTGGTAAATTGCAAGCCTTAAAGATGCTAAAACCACGTCTTCCATTTTATTAATCTTGACTTTCGAGTAGGTTTTTATTATCTCATCTATGGTATACAGCCTCTTAATGGTCCCATAAACAAGCTCCGTAACAAATCCCTTGTCCTTGTCTGTCAAATCAACGGAAAGAAGGGCCTTATCCAGTTCTGCTCCTGAATAAGCCCCTCTTTTTGTTATGTTAATTAAAATGTCCGTGGCCAGTTTTCTCGCCTTGTCCATTATCTCCTTCTCCTGGTGAGTGATAACAATCTAAGAAGATTCAATATACCCATCAATGCCGCAGCAACATAAGTCAGCGCTGCTGCAGACAATACTTTTTGCGCTCCTGCAAGCTCAGACGGTTGCAGAATTCCGGTATTCAATATTCTCAGTGCTCTTTTTGAAGCGTCAAATTCCACCGGCAGTGTTACAAGCTGGAAGATAACTGTTGTGGAGAACAAAATTACACCTAAATTAATAAGTGTTGATCCTCCTCCGCCTTGTGAGAAAAACAAACCTGCCATGATAAGAAGCATTGAAACACTTCCGCCTAGGGAAGCAAGTGGCACAATGGCTCCTCTTAATCTCATGGGACCGTAGTTTTGAGCATCCTGGATAGCATGCCCGACTTCATGGGAGGCAATACCCAGAGCCGCAACAGATGTTGAATCATAAACACCCTCCGAAAGTCTCAAAATTTTCTTCTGGGGGTCGTAATGATCCGTCAGTTTTCCCTGGACCGGTTCTATGTCTACACTGCCCAAGCCTGCATTATCCAGAATGTATCTTGCAACCTGAGCTCCTGTAATGTTCCTTTGATTTCCTATCCTTGAGAACTGTTCATAGGTGGATGATATCTTTGACTGTGCCCACATACTCAGCAGTATTCCCGGTATCAAAATCAGCATGCTGGAAAAATCTCCTACTGGCATGAAACTTGATCTTAATATTTCCAATATAATCACTCCTTACTAAAAAGTTTGTTTGAGTCTAATTTATTTCCGTTCAGAAAATCCCTGACCTTCATGGTTTTCTTTCCCGGAATTTGTAATTCCTTTATAATTATTGAACCGTCTTTTGTTCCGACGGTAATTCCTTCTTTATCAATACCGAGGATTTTCCCAGGTACGCCCTTGGCATCACCCTTTACTGCACTTACTATTTTTATCAGTTTACCGTCCTGGTAAGTATATGCCAATGGTGTGGGGTTATATCCCCTGATTTTGTTTAAGATATTATTACTGATGTCTTCGAAATCTATAAGGGCATCCTCCTTGGACATTTTGGGAACATAGGTTGCAATACCGTCATTCTGAGGTTCCCTGTTGATCTTTCCTTCTTTCAACCCCAGAAGTGTATGAACTAAAAGTTCAGCCCCCGTTTTCATCAATTCATCATGGAGCATACCGTAAGTCATGTCTCCGGGTATATTTACCGTATTTTTCAACAGCATATCACCGGTGTCCAAGCCTTCAGCCATGAACATTGTTGTATTGCCTGTTTTATCGAAGCCTTTGATAATCGATGCCTGTATCGGTGCCGCACCTCTTAACAGGGGTAACAATGATGCATGAAGGTTGATGCTTCCATATTTTGGTATGTCCAATATTCTTTTAGAGAGTATCTGGCCGTATGCCACAACAACAATAAAATCAGGCTTCAATGCTTCGATTAAATTGATGGATTCCTCATCTGACTTTATCTTTTCCGGGGTGATTACGTCC
>DAINSS010000005.1:80810-108897 GCA_036741195.1 Clostridiaceae bacterium
CCAGCCCCAGTTCATTGGCAACCATTTTTACGGGAGTGGGAAGAAATGCCTTACCTCGTCCCTTTCTTTTATCTGCCTGGGTAATAACCAGACTCACTTTGAAGTGCCTGTCAAGCTCTTTAAGAGAGTATGCCGCAAAATCCGGTGTGCCCATAAAAACTACGTTGATATCATCTCTTTTAGGCATATTCAAAGCTTCCGAAGTACTTATACTTTTTAAATCGAATTCCACACTAACCTCTTATTTGTTATATTCCCGCACTAAAGTTTCGACACTCAGACTATTCTTCTTCGACAACCTCTTCATAATCTTCCCTGTCGATGAATAGAACCCCGTTTAAATGATCCACTTCATGACAAATGGCCCTTGCAAAGAAATCCTCAGCTTCCGTAATTATTTCTTCACCTTCGAGATTTATTGATTTAACCTTAATCTTTTGTGGCCTGTTCACGTATCCCATTGTTCCCGGAACCGATAAACACCCCTCTGTGCCTCTGTCCGTTCCGTTTTCATCATAGATAACCGGGTTTATAAATATATGGGGATTGGGTTCTTCCAAACCTACATCCACTACAATAACCCTTTTTAATATTCCGACCTGAGGGGCCGCAAGGCCTACCCCATTTGCCTCATACATGGTTTCTAACATATCATGGGCAAGTTCTTTTATTCTTTCATTTACGACGGGAACCTCTTTACTTATCTTTCTTAAAACGGGATCCCCATCGTGCCTTATATTTCTTAATGCCATTTACTACTCCTTAAATAATCGTTGAAGGATTAAGGTCAATACTTACCCTCATATCCTTTTGCCTGGTCCTTTTATAAATCAGATCCTTTATATTTTGAGCCAGTTCAATACCCACCGGTCCTTTAATTATGAACTGATATCTGTACCATTGTTTAAGTTTTGAAATTAAACAGGGCACGGGACCTAATACTGTTATTTTATCACAGTGTCTTAAAATAACCTTTAATTCTTCACCAATAGACTGTGTCAATTCTGTTAATTCTTCATCGTTTTTTCCGCTTATTACAATGCTCATAAGTCTTCCGTAAGGCGGATAATCAAGAGCTTTCCTTATTTTTGATTCTTTTTCAATAAACCCCTTATAATCATGTTTGCTGCTGGTTAATATTGGATAAGAATCAGGTTCATAGGTTTGAAGTATGACCAGTCCCTTTTCACTCCCCCTGCCTGCTCTCCCTGATACCTGGGTAATAAGCTGGAAGGTTTTCTCGTAAGCCCTGAAATCAGGTATGTTAAGGCTTAAATCCGCAGCTATAATTCCCACAAGGGTCACCCCGGGAAAATCCAATCCCTTGGCAACCATTTGTGTACCGATCAATATATCTGCTTCTCTGTTTCTGAATCTATTATAAATTGATTCAAAGGAATCCTTTGACCCCGTTGTATCCTTGTCCATTCTTAATACTCTGGCTCCGGGAAACAATTTTTTGATCTCAGACTCTATTTTTTCTGTCCCTGAACCGAATTCTTTAATCATTTTAGAGCCACAGGAAGGACATGCAGATTCCATGTATTCCGTGTGTCCGCAATGATGACAGGTAAGCCTGTTGCCTGCATGCTTAGTCAGTGAAACAGAGCAGTTCTTGCACTTATATACATACCCGCAGCTCCTGCAGGATACAAAGGAGGATACTCCCCTTCTGTTCAAAAATAAGATGGTCTGGTTTCCTTTTTCCAGATTATTCTTTATTCCTTCCTTCAGGTCTCTGCTTAAGACGCTTAAGTTTCCTTCCCTCAGCTCCATTCTCATGTCTTTGACCTTTATTTCGGGAAGCTTGGCTCCTTCAGCCCTTTTATTAATGGATAAGAGCTTGTATTCTCCGCTCATTGCTTTTGCATAGGATTCCATTGACGGAGTGGCAGAGGATAATATAACCTTGCCTTTATTCTGCTTCATCATGAACTCCGCCACCTGGGAGGTAACATATTTCGGATTGGTTTCGGATTTATAACTTAATTCGTGCTCTTCATCAATAACAACACACCTTAAATCCTTAAAGGGAAGAAATAAAGCGCTCCTGGCACCTATTGCAATTTTAACCTTTTCTTCAAATACCCTCATCCATTCGTCATATCTTTCTCCGTCATTCAGCCTGGAGTGATAAACCGTTATATCGGGACCGAATCTTCCCTTTACCCTCTCAATCATTTGCGGTGTCAGCGCAATTTCCGGAACAAGAATAACCGAGTCATGTCCTCTTTTAAGATTTTCAGCCACTGCCCGTAAAAATATTTCTGTTTTTCCGGAACCTGTAATTCCATGTAGGAGATACACATTCTTATCTCCCATGAGAATACTTTCCAAGGCTTCGACCTGTTCTTCGAAAAGATTTTTTTCAGGATCATCCTGAAAAACTCTTGCGTCATATCTTTGGTCAATCTCAGATTCAATCCTGAGGTACCCTTTTTTCACCATGGTATTAAGAGTCGAAATCGAGAATCCCAATTCTGATAGGTCTGCTCTTGTCATGTTCTTATTTTCATGGGTATTAATAAATGAGTAAATGGAATGATATTTCCCGAACCCCTTGTCCGAAGCTTGCGGTTCGGTCCCCGGTACAACAATCAACCTTGTTTTGTGACTCCTTGTTTTAAGGTCACCTTTTGGGATCAATAGCCTGATTGCATCCAAATAAGTACAAAGGTAGTTCTTTTTCAGAAAATTAACCAATTCAAGTCCCTTTTCCGTAAATACGCTTTTACGGATGATTTCTGAAATTGTCTTGACTTTATTAGAGTCTATATCTTCAGGCAAATTATTCAGAACCTCTATGACATAAGCATTTGATTTCTTTTTTTGGGTTCCGAAATTAACAGAAACAACATCTCCAATATCTACAGAAATGCCCTCCGGTACCCTGTATAAAAAAGGCCTGTCAACAGCCTGTGCTTCATTGTCAATAATTAAGTTTGCGTACACCGTTAACATCCTCCTTTAAAAAAAAGACCCGTTTCCACAGGTCTGAAATTTTATCATGTTGCTTATTTAAATGAATCCACTATTGTTTCGTATGTTACCAAGCCATCATTGACTTCATCGATGGCTGAAGTTAACGGCTTGTCCCTGTCACCGGTTTCAATTAAAAAGTCCTGGTTATTGATAATCTGACGCGCTCTTTTAGCGGTTACCGTAACGAGTCTGTACCTGTTGTCAACTTTTTCCAACAAGTCTGTTACTGATGGGTTAATCATGCTTTTTTCTTTCTTATCCAATTTCTTCTCCTTTAAGAGCATTAATATTTTTAACTACTCTGTTGACTCTGCATTTTTCTGCCAGGACAATTGCTTTTACTTTTTCCAAAGCTTCCTCTACGGTTGTGTTGACCACAGCGTAATGATATTCCGATACGTAGTTAATTTCGGTAAAAGCAGATTGGAACCTCTTAATCAGTGATTCCTGAGTTTCCGATCCCCTGCCGATTATTCTTCTTTTCAATTCCTCCATGGACGGAGGCAGTATGAATATAAATATTCCTTCGGAATTATTTTGTTGAACCTTCAATGCCCCTTGAATATCTATTTCCAATATAACATCATATCCTAGTTCAAGCATTTCTTCAACTTTTGACTTGGGAGTTCCGTAATAGTTGTCATACACCCTGGCATACTCCAGAAAATCATTATCCCGGATTCTTTTCTCAAATTCATCCGTTGAAAGAAAATAATAGCTCTCTCCTTCTTTTTCACCCGCTCTTGGTGCCCTTGTTGTAGCGGATACCGAAAGGTATGTGTTTTTTGCCTGCTCCATGTAAGCCTTGCAAATTGTTCCCTTTCCTGCACCTGAGGGCCCCGAAATAATAAATAAAATACCTCTATTCAACTTCTTCAACATCTGTTTCTGCTGTTTTTCCTTCAAGACGATGAGCTATAGTTTCCGGCTGAATCGGTGATAATATTATGTGATCTGAATCAGTTATTAAAACTGCCCTTGTCCTTCTTCCATAGGTTGCGTCAATGAGCATCCCCCTATCCCTTGCTTCCTGGATAATCCTTTTTATAGGTGCAGATTCGGGGCTTACAATGGCCACAATTCTGTTGGCGGAAACAATGTTTCCGAATCCTATGTTGATAAGTTTAATACCCATTATATCTGTCTCCTTGGTTTATTCTGATCAAAGTTTATTCCAGATTTTGAACCTGTTCTCTGATTTTTTCCATATCATTCTTTATATTCAGCACTCTGTTGGTTATTTCCATATCAACCGACTTACTGGCTATTGTATTAGCTTCCCGGTTAATTTCCTGAAGAAGGAAATCCAATTTTCTTCCGATGGGCTCATCAGATTCCAAAATTGTATTAAGCTGTTCCAAGTGGGAGTAAAGCCTTGTTATCTCCTCATCTATTGCAGACCTGTCTGCGAACAAAGCCACTTCCATTGCAATCCTGTCATCTGTAGCCAAAACAGAATTAAGTTCTTTTAACCTGTCATTCAGCCTTTCCCTGTATTTCGGAATTAGCTCCGGTACGATGCTTTCTATTGTTTTAAGGTCGCTTCCGATGTTTTCGGCCTTCAAAATTATATCAGCCTTTAAAGCTTCTCCTTCCGATGTTCTCATTTCATCGTGCATTGCCATGGCTTCATCCATAACCTCTGACATTAACAGCCAAACACTTTCCGGATCGTCTCTTGTTTCATTCAGCTCTATGACATCATCCAACCCTGCGATGTAGGATATGGACAAATCATCCACCAGTCCCAATTCTTTCGCCGTTCCCTTTAAAGCTTCTGTATATTTTAAAGCAATGGTTTTATTTACAGTTGGTGTTACATCGCTTTTAACCTTGTTTTTATATATGACAAAGACATCCAGCTTTCCCCTGGAAATCTTCTCCTGAAATTTTTTTCTCATCCTGTCTTCTAATACTATCAAAGATTTCGGCATACGGATATTAATATCAAGATACCTGGAATTCACACTTTTAAACTCAAGGTCTATGGATCTTTCCTCATTCTCTTTAAAACCGCGTCCGAAACCGGTCATACTTTTAGGCATAATTTTTTCTCCGGTTAAACAAATTTATAATAATTATAGTGGTATTGCCCTAAATGGACAAATAGTATCAGTTTCTAGTTTGAACCAATGGTAGCATACAGGTCCTTCTCGAACCATTCCTTAACCTGGTTTAAATCGGGTGTTGCCGACAAAGCAACCATGAGCTTTATTCTTGCTTTTTGACCGTTTAGGTCGTCTCCTAAGATTACCCCGATGTTTCTTAAGTTTTTTCCGCCCCCGGGATAACCGTAGGTATCATAGACTCTGCCTTCAAAGCAACGTGATACTATGACTACGGGAATACCTGCAGCTATTGCATTCTTTATACCGGGAACCATGTCAGGGGGTATATTTCCTCTTCCCATGGCTTCGATGACAATACCCTTGTCACCCCTTTGAACGGCAAAATCAATAAATGAAGAATCCATGCCTGCACATGACTTTATAAGGGAAACCTCGGAAACCAACTCAGATATCTCATGACATTCATGCCTTATAGAATATCTGTAGAAGATAACCATGTTATTATCAACAATGCCTACAGGGCCGAAGGTGGGGGTTCTAAATGCATTCAATGCCATTGAATTAGCTTTTGTAACCTCTGCTGCCGTATTCAATTCTCCGTTAAGGCATACCAGGACACCTCTGCCTCTGGATAAATCTGAAGCCGCGGTACATATTGCTGCCGCCAGATTGCTGGGACCGTCATATCCAAGCTCAGAACCTGACCTCATGGATCCGGTGAAAACAATTGGTTTATCAGTATTTACTATTAGATCCACCAGATAAGCAGTTTCCTCCAAAGTATCAGTGCCATGTGTTACAACCACTCCGTCAAAGTCGGAAAGAGTTAGATCCCTGATCAGTTTTGCCAGATCCATCATGATTTTTGGGGTCATGTGAGGACTTGGGAAACTGGAAAAATAGAAGGATTCAACCTTGGCATAATCCTCGATTCCCGTAACAAGACTCATTATTTCTTCTCCGGTCAATGAAGGGACTGCCGCTTTAATCTTTGGATCCACTTTCATGGAAATAGTTCCTCCATTGAATACAACTGCAACTTTTTTCAATCTTTACACCTCTGAATGTCTGTAGACTTTCCATCATTTAATTAATTTTCTGTCTTAATTCCCTTGTATTGATAAAGGTAACAAAGTAATCTGCCGTTATACAGCTTTCTGTTTTTGAACGCCTTTTCTCCGTAAAATTTTTCAAAATCCTTGAAAGCCGTAAAAACGCTGAAATCAAATCCGGGATTGCTTTTTCTAATCCCGCCAAGTATTTTCATCAACCTTTTAACTTCGTCTATTTCTTCCAGTCTCTCTCCGTAGGGAGGATTGGTCATGATATAAGCATTTTTGAATTCCGTTGAGAAGTCCTCTATGTTCCTTACCTTAAACATTATATTTTCATAGACTCCTGCCTTTTCGGCATTTGCCTTGGCTGTTTTGACAACCCAGGAATCCTTGTCGTAACCATACATGAAAATCCTGTTATTAGGCTTTATTTTACCTTTAGCCCCTTCTCTGACGTCGGCAAATACTCCTTCTTCAATGAAATTGGGCCAGGTTTCGGCTGCAAAGCTTCTGTTTAATCCGGGGGCGATATCCCTTGCTATCATTGCACCTTCGATTAAAATCGTGCCTGAACCGCAAAATACGTCCATTACGGATTCTTGTCCCTTCCATCCTGACAGCAAAACAATTGCCGCAGCAAGTGTCTCTTTTAACGGAGCAGCACCCGAATCCTTTCTGTAACCCCGTTTATGCAGTCCGTTTCCCGAGGTATCTATTGTCATAGTTACTTCATCTTTTAAAATTGCTGTTTCAATCTTATAAACCGGACCGTTCTCAGGGAATTGGCTGTCCGGGTACTTTCTTTTCATAGCTTCTATTATTGCTTTTTTTGTCACTGATTGAACATCGGGAACTGAATGAAGGGCACTTTTAACTGATTTACCGTTAACATGCATAAATCCGTTTCTTGGAATAATATCTCCCCATTCAATGGCCAAAACTCCCTGGTAGAGTTCTTCAAAGGAAGTTGCCTTGAATTCTCCCATATTTATCAAAACTCTGTCGGCACATCTTAAATGGATATTTGCAATTGCTACATCCATTTCATCACCGGAGAACTTGACCCTTGAATTTTCAACAGTAATTTCATCATAGCCCAAGGCTTTCAGTTCATTGGCCACCACCTTCTCCAAACCGAAGGTAGCTGTGGCTATCAAATTAAAATCCATCAGTTTTCATCCTTCAGCGTCAAAACAACCGGGCAATGATCCGAGCCGTAGAATTCATTCCATATATCCGTATCTTCGACGAGATCCACAGTTTTTTCATCTATTACAAAATAGTCAATACGCCAGCCGATATTCCTGTCCCTTGCCTTAAACCTTTGATCCCACCATGTGTACATGATTTTTTCAGGGTTTAATTTTCTGAATATATCTACAAAACCGGAATTCAGGAGCTTGGTAAACCAATCCCTTTCAATCTGAAGGAATCCGGACTTTTTCATATTAGTTTTGGGGTTGGCTAAATCAATCTCTTCGTGAGCCACATTGAAATCGCCGCAAATAACCACGTTTCTGCCTTCTTCGGATAGTTTTTTAAACTCCTCCAAATAATGGTCATAAAATCTCATTTTATAGGCTAGTCTTTCTTCCCCCTGCCCGCCGTTGGGAAAATAGATACCGTAAACCGACAGATTACCGAAATCAAGTCTGATCACCCTGCCTTCTGAATCAAACTCAGAGCCGGTTCCTAAATATACCTTGTCGGGTTTAACTCTTGAGTAAACTGCAACACCCGAATAACCTTTTCTTTCTCCTGAAAATATATCAAAGGTATATCCCGCTTCACGGAGTTCCATTTCTTCCGTAACCTGATCCTTTTGCATTTTGACTTCCTGAAGGAACAAAACATCAGGATTCATTTTTTGAACATTTTCCGCGAAATCTTTTTTCATAATGGCCCTCAGACCATTAACGTTCCATGATATTATCTTCATACTTTTTCCTCCGTCAGTTTATATAGTTTAACCTCGTCATTTCCGTCGATTTCTTCAACCTCAACAGCAACCATCTCATCATTGGAAGTGGGTACGTTCTTACCTACATAATCCGCCCTGATGGGGAGTTCCCTGTGACCTCTGTCGATTAATACTGCCAACTGTACGGATTTGGGCCTGCCCTGCTTAATGATGGCTTCCATGGCAGCCCTTGCCGTTCTTCCGGTGAACAGGACATCGTCTACTATTATGACTTTTTTATCTTCTACATCCAGCTTGTTCCCATTTTCTTTAACTTCAGGATAATATCCCTTTAATGTCAGATCGTCTCTGTACAGTGAAATGTCCACATGATCAACGGGAATTGGATTTCCTTCTATACTTTCTATATTCTTTGAAATTCTTTCCGCTATGGGAATACCTCTTCTTTTTATTCCTATGAGTATCAGGTTTTCAGTCCCTTTGTTCTTCTCAGTAATTTCATGGGATATTCTTTTTAATGCCCTGGAAATGGCCATTTTATCCATTATAGATGCCTTGAATTCCATACTCCGACTCCTACTTAGATTCTTTATATTGTTTAATCAGTATGTTTTTAAATCTTTCATGTACAGGTCTTTTAAATTCCATATACTTACCGGTACCCGGATGTATGAATCCCAATTTTCCTGCATGGAGCAACTGTCCCTCAGGTTTTATCCTGGAATTTTTGAACCCGTATATAGGGTCACCGCAAACGGGATGCCCTATATGTGCCATATGAACCCTGATTTGATGTGTTCGACCTGTCTCCAGGTTAACTCTTAAAAGTGAGGAATTTTTATACCTGGCCAATACTTTGAAATGTGTGACGGCTTCTCTTCCCTCAGAGGTTACAGCCATTTTGAGTCTGTTGTTTGCATCCCTGCCAATTAAGGTTTTGATTGTCCCTTCTTCGTCCTTGAATTTACCTTCTACAAGGGCAAGGTACTCTCTTACCATGGAATGGGTGGCAAGCTGTTCTGACAGCTTTTTATGAGCCTCATCATTTTTTGCAACAACCAAAATACCGGTTGTATCCTTATCTATCCTATGGACAATACCCGGTCTGATTAATCCGTTAATTGAAGATAAGTCACTTATACTATACAAAAGAGCATTTACCATGGTTCCACTGGGGCTGCCTGCTGCAGGATGTACAACCATTCCAGATTCCTTATTGATTACTGCTATCCAATCATCCTGGTATATAATATCAAGGGGAATATTTTCAGGCTCAATACTTATGGGTTGAGCCTTTTTGAATATGAACGTTAATCTGTCGTTCTCCTTTAATTTAAAAGAAGGTTTCACCCTTTTACCATTTACAGTCAAATCACCAGCATCGATGAGCTTTGAAAGATAGCTTCTTGAAGAATCCGGGAAGATTTCCGACAAATAAACATCAGCCCTTAAACCTGCTGATTCTGAATCACATAAAAATTCAAATTTCTCATTTCCCGTTACATCCGCTTCATCGCTGTTTATTTCAGCTGGATACTTATCAGGCTTTTGCTTCATTCTTCTTACCGTCTATGAAAATAATGTAGAATATCATGAGTACAGTTCCTATTGTTACACACATATCCGCAACGTTATATGTGGGGAAATGATATGTATCCATCCAGTGCATATGGATAAAATCCACTACGAAACCATAGACAAGCCTGTCATAAATGTTTCCGAGGGCACCTGCAATAATCAGACTTAGCGCAACTGACAATACCTTTGATTGCTTCCCGTATTTAAACAGCATAAAAACCAATACTGCTGCTATAGCCAAAGAAATTATAGAAAGAGCAATGACATTCCCCTGGAATATTCCAAAGGCTGCACCTCTGTTTTCCAGATACTGAAAATCCAGAAACCCCTTGATAAGGTCAATCCTTCCTCCGCTGCTTAAAGTAGCTAATGCCCATCTCTTGCTGAAATAATCCGCCAATAAACCTAAAATTATTATAATTAAAGACACAACAGTCCTCCCTGAATCAAAAAGGTTTTGCCTGCTTCGGATTGGGAAGGTATCATCTTCTTTAACCGAGGGCTTATCAATCTATTATATCAAAAAGTGACTCTTAATACTAAGCCCATTAAATCAATGGCTTAGTGTCAAGAGTCACTTTATACAGACTTTCATTTTGTTTATCTGAATCCAAATAAGCTCTTTAGCGCAGACTCAGTTTTATTGGAATTTTTCATTGATACACCCTTTGGTGATACAACATATATTCCTTCCACAACTTCCTGGATGTCTCCGGACAGTGCATAGGATGATCCTGATACGAAATCAATGAGCCTTTGAGCATTCTTGATATCAAGAGCTCCTGTATTGATAACCAGCATTTTACCCTTCTTAAGCTCATCTGCCATGGCCATTGCTTCATCAAAGCTTTGAGGTTTGATGATGTTTACTGAAAATCCATCGTTAGCATCAGTATCAACACTTTCATTCAAGTCCATTTCTCTTTTTCTAAGTCTGAACTTACCGGGCATGATGATGTTCTCTTTTACTTCATCCTCCAAAGTTTCATTGTTTTCAACTTCATAATTGTCTTCATAATCCTCGTCACCGAATCCAAAAGCTTTCTTCAAACCTACTACTAAACTCATTATTATTCCTCCTGATTTCCTAAAGATTTCCCAAAAATTTCACTTTGTTTTTCTATTTTACGGAGTAGTCTCTCTCTCCGAATATTGCCGTTCCAATCCTCACCATATCCGAACCACATTCCATTGCTGTAATATAATCACCTGACATACCCATTGACAGGATTTTCATGGTGAAGTTCTGTGTTTCGGTTTTCTTAAGCTCATCAAAAATTTCCTTCATTTTAGTGAAATACTTTCTTTGATCGTCTTCATCACATATGGGAATGACTGCCATCAAGCCCAGTATCTTGATATTTTCCTTACTCTTGGCTGCCTCTACAAGTTCATCCAAGTCTTCCGTCATAATTCCGGCTTTATTTTCTTCCCTGCCGATATTAATTTCTATGAGGCAATTCTGAATGAAATTCTTCTTTTTGGCATTTCTGTCAATATCTTCAAGGAGTTTCATCTTGTCTAAGGAATGTACCAAAGCTACTCTCTCATCCAAAAATTTCACTTTATTTGATTGAAGACCACCGATGAAATGCCATTTTATTCCTGACGGAGCTTTCTCCATTTTAGCCATTAATTCCTGAATTTTATTCTCGCCGAAATCCACTTGGCCCGCATTGAACGCTTCCGTTATTTCTTCAATTGACCTTGTTTTGGAAACAGCCACAAGTGTTACCCCGGATTTCAAGGTTTTTCTGATATTTTCCAGATTTTCTTTAATTCCCATTTCACACCTGCTTCCTTTTGATGACCGGGGAATTTTGATATTTCAAATCCACGACTCCCTCATCTTCCATTTTCAATTCCTTCAGTATATTAATGGATTGGTTCAATTTTTCTTTAAAGCCTGTTTTATCACCAAGCTCCACCGACCAGCCGCCATATTTTACTTTTATATTCTTAAGTTCTGATACATCAAGAGTAGAAAAATGTACCGTTGAAAGATTAAGATCCATTAAATCCTTGAACTCGGTTATAATGCCTTTCTTTTCAGAATTGTTGTAAATATTTGCTCCGGGTTGAGCCATGTCTTGGATATCAATTAATTCTGTCAGATCCGCCGGCAGCTCACTTACGTCTTCCAAAACAAAACCGGATCTGTCCATTAACAGATATCTATCGTTGACCTTTAAAGCATAATCCCGTTTCTTTTCAGTTATCTGGATTGTTGCAACTCCGTTTATTCCGGTTGAAATATTGACTTTCTCTATATATGGAAGCTGTACTGCGCTCAACAGTATGTTCTTCGGTGAATAAACAAGTATATTCTGGCCTTTGAGCCCGGCTGCAGCTTCAGCCAGAATTGTTGTATCCGAGAATGCAGCTCCCTTGATTTCATAGCTTTTTATCTTGAAAAAAGGGAGGGTAAAAAACAGTACCGTGATGACAATTAAAGAAAATACTCCAAGTAATATTCTGTTTCTGATCACTTTTTTTCTTCTGTTTTTCCTTTGTTTCTGACGTTCTTTATCGCTTAACACTTTGTTGTTGCCTCTGTTTTGTCGAAGGGTGTCATTCATTGCTCATCACCCCTCTTTAACCGGGACTGCTTGGAGATATTCACCAATATTCCCATGGCTGCAAGATTCATTATGAGTGAGGTACCTCCGCTGGAAATAAAAGGCAGCGGTACTCCGGTTACAGGAAATGCTCCCATGACGACTGCCATGTTAATTAAAGATTGAAGAGCAATTACTGAAATTATCCCCGTTGCTAAAAGCTTACCGTATAAATCCGGCGCTTCCCTTGCAATCTTTAGTCCCCTGTACACCAAATAACCCAGGGCTGTCATGACACAAAGCCCTCCGATTAAGCCTAATTCCTCACATATAATGGCAAAGATAAAATCATTTTCTGCAAAAGGTAACCAGTATGCTTTAAGCCTTGAATTCCCAAGACCCCTTCCAATCAAACCACCCGAAGCCAAGGCGTAGAGTGATTGTACCAACTGCATGGTATCACCTGAAGGGTCCTTGAAGGGATCCAAGAAACCCAAAACTCTTGCTCTTCGGAAATCCGTACTGAATATGGCAATAACTCCGCCGATCATGCCGATTAGAAAGGGCATTATCCAGGCAATGGGTTTAAGCCCTGATATGGCAATTACAATTATTGTTATTAAGAATATTATTGCTGCGGTTGACAGATTGTTTTGAGCTACCAGTACAATTCCTGCGAATATGGCTCCCACTCCCAACACCCACAAATAATTTTTGAAAAGTCTGTCTTTGTCTGACTTTGGAACTGAAAGTAAAAATGCAGCGAATGCAACAATGAAGTACTTTGCAAGTTCAGATGGCTGGAATTGTATCCCTCCGATCCTGAACCACCTATAGGCACCCAGAATCTCCGTTCCCGTTAACCTTGGGAGTATATTGAATAATAACACCACAGGCAGACCCACCCAAATCAGTGTTTTTCCAAGTATATGGTAATTTACGCTGGATATTACATACATTACTAAAATTCCTGCAGCCACAAACCCGAGTTGCCTCACTATAAAATCCTGGATACTCTCTCCTCTGCTGATAATGGTGTAGGAGGAAGTTGAGATTCCCATTACAAGTCCGAAGCTTACCAGAAGGATTAAAACAAGAATGAGCCTTTTATCAGCTTTTTCCAAAGAAATGCTGAGTAATTTTTCTCCATTCAATGAGCTTTTGCCGAATATTCCGGATTTGTCATTTTTACTTATGGGGGTCTCTATTTTTTCACTTGTCATCCGGCGCACCTCCTATTGAAATCTTCTGGTGTCAAATTTCTGGATTTATTGTTTTTAACCCGTAATCAGGTATGCAATTACTGCTGTAATCAAGGTAAATAAGGTGAATACACCTACAATTTTAGTTTCATTCCATCCGCCCTTTTCAAAGTGGTGATGAATCGGTGCCATTCTAAACGGCCTTCTGCCGGTCTTCTTAAATACGGCAACCTGTATAATAACGGACAATGCTTCAAGTACGTATATCAATCCGATCAATACAAATAAAAGCTCGGTTTTGGTTACAATGGCCATTGATGCCAACGCTCCTCCCAGGGCAAAGGAGCCTGTATCTCCCATGAAAACCCTTGCCGGATGCCAATTGAAAAATAAGTATGCTATTAATCCGCCGCACATTGCTGCTGCAAAAATTGCAACTACCGTATATCCACCACGTATGCTGTAGAAAAGATAGAATGCAGCAACCACAAGGGTTATTGATCCGCATAGCCCGTCTATACCATCAGCCAGATTTACCGAGTTGGTCACTGCAGTATAGAAGACAACTATGAAAGCTACCATTATGGGCAAATTGAAACCAAGTTTTATACCGGTCATAGGAATATTTAAATAATATGAATTGCCACCCTCTGCCCAAACCGCCAATGCAACTATGACAGAGAATATCAGTCCCATTAATAACTTCTGTTTTGCAGTTAGCCCTTCGTTATCTTTCTTCTTTATCTTTAATCCGTCATCCAAAAGTCCTATGGAACCAAATAAAATCATACCTCCCAACAAGACAAGATTTATCTTGTTCAATCCTCCGAAAATAAGAGAAGATATTGTAATTGAGACTATGAATATTAATCCGCCCATGGTTGGAGTACCTTGTTTTTTAAGATGCTCCGACGGACCTTCGGTACGAATTATCTGTCCCAGTTTGAATTCCTTCAGTTTTTTTATTATATATGGACCTGTAACTATGCCCACTGCAAGGGCAAGCAGGAATGCAAATAATAACTCCATTTTTTAAAACCTCTCCAGTATTTCCAAGAATCTCTCGAATTCCATGGTCCTTGATGCTTTCAAATAAACAACATCTCCCTTTTTAAGAAGCACGGGTAACACCTTTGCTGCTTCTTCAAAGGTCAAATAGCCATAGAAGTCTTCCGGGCCAAAGCCTGCCATGTAGCTTTTGTTCTCATTACCTACGGCAATCAGCTTGTCTGCCTTTTTTCTTGCATAAGCTCCACATTCTTTATGGGATTGGAAGGTCATATCTCCCAGCTCCTTCATATCTCCAAGCAATGCAATTTTTCTGCCCTTGTAGGTTTCAAGAATATCCAGTCCCGCCTTCATCGAATCGGGGCTTGAGTTGTAAGCATCGTTTATTACTGTTACATTTTCAAACCTGTATTCTTCAAGTCTCATAGCAGTTCTGTCGAAATCAAGCTCTTTGATCATTTCCGGTGTTATGCCGAAATCATAGGCACAGGAATAAGCTAAAATTCCATTGCTGACGTTATGCATACCAGGGGCATTTATCTTAATTCTTCCAAGATTTATATCTGAACTTACAATGTCAAATTCAACTGATTTTTGTCCCAGTTCAATATTTTCTGCTTTAAAGTCTCCGCTTTTTATACCTGTTTTAACAACACGATAGTTTTTATCAGAAATTGTTTTTAAGTATTCATCATCACTGTTGACATAAAGTGTGTCCTCAGCTTTGAAAAAGTCCGCTACTTCCATTTTGGCTTTGAAAATATTGTCTCTCGTCTTAAGCATCTCAAGATGCGACACTCCGATGTTAGTTATTAAAGCTGCATTCTGCCTAACTATGTCGGAGAGGAAATTTATTTCTCCCAGGGAACTCATTCCCATTTCCAACACGGCAATATCATAGGAACTGTCCATTGATAAAAGCATCAAAGGTAAACCAAGCTCGTTGTTGTAATTTCCCTGGGTTTTAAATACCTTGTATTTTTTTGACAGCATTCCGTGGAGCATGTCTTTAACCGTGGTCTTGCCTGTAGATCCTGTTACTACGATGAATTTGGCTTTAAGCCTTTCCTTATAGTATTTTGAGAGAAGTACCAAGGCATCCTTTGTGGACTCTACTTCAATCAATCCCTTATTTCCCGTAGGGAGCATGTCCTCGTTTTTCTCTATCATTGCTATGGAAGCGCCTTGCTCAAAAGCACTGAGCATATAGTCGTTTCCGTCAACATTCTCTCCTGATATACCGATAAAAAGTGAGTTGGGTTTTGCTTTTCTTGAATCTATAACAACGGATTCAGCGTAAACTTCAGGATTACCGAATATTATCCTTCCGCCTGTAGCCTTCGCAATTTCTTCTAAGTATAGTTTTTCCATATCAATATTCCTTATCTAAAATTTTTCAACTTTCCCATTATATCACTTTTGTATTTTCATCTCTCTAATTCAGTTTCTTAATTATCGGAGGTGTTTATATAGTTTAGGACCTCTTCAAATATTGTCTTTGCAATTGGGGCTGCAACAATACCGGCAAGCTCAGTTCCCTCTGTCGGAGTATCAACTGCTATGAACAAGGAAACTTGAGGATCTTCAACAGGAGCAGCTCCGATGAAACTGGATACCCAGAATTCATATTTTCCCGTTTCGGGATTCAGTTTCTGTGCAGTTCCTGTTTTACCTAATACCCTGACTCCGTCTACCTTTGCTCTTACCGAACCACCCTTGTTTACGGTTTCTTCCATTATGGAAATAACTTTTTCACAGGCTGCTGCATCTAAAACCACATCAGATTTCTTTTCTTCATACTTTAAAATACTCTCAGTTTCACCGTTAGGTTTGACTTTTGAAATTTCTTTGAGTAAATGAGGCGTCGTTTGTCTTCCTTTGTTCAGTATTGTATTTAAAGCATTGATCATCTGAAGCGCAGTAACCGAGTTTGTCTGCCCTATGGACATTCCTGCCAGGTCCACTTTGTTTGCATTTTTGGGATCCATTAAAATTCCTCTGGCTTCACCGGGAAGGTCTACACCTGTGGGAGTACCGAATCCAAGCTTTTTTGCATATTCTATTAATTTATCCTGTCCGAGTCTTAAACCAAGCTCTACAAATCCCGGATTGCAGGAATTCTGCATTATTTGATAATAATCCTGGTATCCGTGACCTTCATGTACAGCGCAGTTTATTCTTTCCCCGTCAACCATGACATAGCCCGGGCAATAGAAAACATCTTTTTCATTTACCAATCCTTCTGATATTGCCGCAACCATGGTTATCATCTTGAAGGTCGATCCCGGTTCAAATGAGTCGGACACCGCTTTATTCCTCCAGATTTCCTGAAGCTTCGTTCCGTCATCAGTCACAAACGGTGCATTCAAATCAAACTCGGGAGTATTTACCATTGCCAGGATTTCTCCGGTCTTGGGTCTGGTGACTAAAATCGTTACTCCCTCTGCTCTTTTGTCGTTCTTTACTTTCAAAGCTTCTGCTTCAACAATAGCCTGAATTTTCTCATCAATTGTAAGGGTGAATTTAGGTCCGTCCACCGGATTTGTAACCACCGGCTCACTTAAGGGAATGACATCATCCAGCCTGTCAACCTCAGATACTTTTAATCCCGGGACACCTCTTAAATAGTTATCATATTCAAGTTCCAGTCCGAACAATCCCTTATCATCTCCGCTTACTATTCCAAGGGAGTGAGACAACAGGCTGTTATTCGGGTAATATCTTTTTGTATCGTCGTTTATTAAAAGCCATCTCAGCTTATTTTCGCTTTTAACCTTTTTAATATCGTTAAGAGTTACAACCTCCAGCTTCTTACCCAATACGGATAATGCAAGATATTTTCCGGATTCTGTCTTCCTTGTAAGCTCTTTGAATACTTCTTCAGGGGTCAGGTTTAAAAACGGTGCTATCATAGGAGCATACTTTTGAGCATAGGCTTCAATTTTCACAATATCTTCCTGGGATAATTGATCAATATCCTCACGGTCTAAAGCAGTCCTTCTTAACAGCATTAAATCGGCATCCACTCTGTATGCGGCTGCCGATGTGGCAAGAAGGTTTCCCCCCTTATCAACTATATCTCCTCTTTTAGCCGGTAGAACAACTTCACTGACCAGCTGGTTCTGAGCCTTGTTTCTCAATATAACGGAATCAAACATCATTACCTTGGTAAGATATATACCCAAGACCAGGAACAGGAATCCAAATACAGATGCAAGCCACGGCAGTCCTTTATTCACTTTTGGTTTCTTTTTCTGCAAATCTTCCATAATGTTCCTCTTGATCAGTCTCCGGCTTATTTGAACATGGCAAAGATTTTATCTAATATATTCCTGTTCTCTTCAGCTGCTATTGTTTCTGTTCTGAAATTGTTATAATTTAGGTCTACTTTCATTCCTGCTACTTCACTTCTTAATACATACTCCTTGGATTTTGCGCCTTCCTTGGCTGCATTTAGGTTGGTAGCTTTGATTATCTGAACCTTTAAGGATTCATTCTCTCTTGTCATGCTGTAAATTTCAGTGTCAAGATCAGTAAGTTTCTTTTGGGTTGCATAAATAGATACCGACTGAAGCAGTACTGTCAATACTATAAAAAATAAGACTACATAATTAATTACATTCTTTAATATTCTTTTCTTACCGACAGCTTTTTCCCTGTCCATCTTTGAAGCAACTGCTCTTTCCATTGCTGTTGTTATTATTTGATCTGCCATAACAGCCTGATTGCCAATTCTTTTGATTTCTGCCATAAAATTTACCCCATCTGGTATATTGCATTTTGCTATATTTTTTCGCACAACCGAAGTTTAGCGCTTCGGGACCTTGGGTTCTCAGCCAATTCTTCACGCCCCGGTTCGATTGCTTTTCTTGAGATCAGTTTGACTGTGGGTGTAAGTCCACAAACACAAGGTAAATGCGGAGGACAGGTGCAAGGGTCGCTTTGTTCCCTGAATACATTTTTTACAATCCTGTCTTCCAGTGAGTGGAAGGTAATTACTGCAAACCTTCCGCCCGGTTTAAGCCTTTTTATTCCATCTTCCAATGTTTTTTTTAGAATCGTAAGCTCTCTGTTTACCTCGATCCTTATTGCCTGGAAAGTACGTTTGGCAGGGTGCGGGCCCTCCCTCCTGTCCTTTGCAGGAATGGATTTTTTTATTATTTCAGCTAATTCCAAGGTGGTTTCAATCTTATTTATTTCTCTTGCCCTGCAGATATTTCTTGCTATCCTGGAGGCAAATCTTTCTTCCCCGTAATCCCTGATGACTTTGTATAAAGCTTCTTCTGAATAGCCATTTACCACTTCATAGGCAGACATAGGTGCATCTGCATCCATTCTCATATCCAGGGGAGCATCATTCATGTAGGAAAAACCCCTTTCAGGATTATCCAATTGATATGAAGAAACTCCGAGGTCCATAAGTATTCCGTCTACACCCTCCGGTGCTTCTCTGTCGATAATTTCGCCCAGGTTTTCAAAATTGTCATGGACATATGTAACATTGGAAAACTCTGCAAGCTTGCCCTTGGTATGAGCCAAAGCTTCCTTATCCTGATCTATCCCTATGAGACGGCCCTCTTTTAAATTGACAAGAATCCCTTTTGAATGGCCTCCGCCGCCTAATGTGCAATCCACATAAATCCCGTTGGGTTTGATATTCAAACCCTTGATACTTTCATTAAACAAAACACTTACATGCTTAAACTCCATCAAGGCCACCTAAAATCCCAGCTCAGCCATTTTTTCAGCTATGGCTTCCATATCGATATCCTGTGAGTTATATTCGTCCCATCTTTCGGAAGACCAAATTTCAAGCTTTGTGTTCATACCGATTATTACGATGTCTTCCTTCAGTCCGCCATGCTCACACAGTACGTTTGGTACCAAAGCTCTACCCTGTTTGTCTATTTCAACCACGGTTGCTCCGGATAAAAGGAATCTGCTGAATGCTCTTGCATCCTTGTAGTTCTGGTTGATTTTGGATGATTCTTCTATATATTTACTCCAACCTTCCTCAGGATAGGCATTTATACAACCATCCAACCCCTTGGCTAAGACAAATGGATTGCCGAGCTCCTCTCTGAGCTTGGCGGGTATGATTATTCTGTTTTTATTGTCTAATGAATGTCTGTATTCACCGATAAACATACTTATTCCTCCACTTTCTACCACTTTGAACCACTTTATGTACATTTTACAGAAAAAATCATCATTGTTCAATTGAAAATAAGTATTTAAAAGAATAATCACCAAGATTTTATTAACATAATATTCCTCTGTTCCCAACAGCCGACAACGGCGTTCGAACAAACGTTTCAATCATTGAAAAGCCTTTTATATCAATGCTTTAATCGCTTCTTTTTAAAATTACCGGATAAAGAACAAGTAAATATTATGTAATCACACTGTATTTCAGGGACCCCTCTGTTTGAAATATCAAACACCCGGCACTTTTATTCACACAAAATTTACAATTAGAGTTGTGCTTTTTTGAATCTTATATAAGACAATCAGTCATTTTCCGAATACTTCATTCTCTCAATCAATTAATTACTTCAGGCAAACACCATATCAGCAGATCTATGTAAGAATTAGCCGCCCAAAAAATGAATGGAAGCGGATAACTTTAAAAGTGTCCGCTTCCTTCTTAACATGATTTTTTATATTTTATTTAATACATCGATACATTACTTTATATATGAATCAGATCTATGCTCTCTTCAATCAATTCTGCTTCTGAATTGTTATAAATAAAATCGCTGACTCTGGCTGCTTCCTTCTCTGCAATTATCTTTGATGAATTAATCACCGAAATGGAAATTTCTATATCGCTTATACTGTCCAGATACCCGGTTTCCGAGCAGGAAACATTGAATTTATTCCTTACTTTGGTAACCAGACTTTTTGTGATCATTCTTTTATCCTTTAGTGAAAAAGATGAATCAAGCCTTAGTCTGAAAATACCGTAGGCAATCACCATATCATCACCTCATTTGAGCAATACTCTTTATTGGGGGTCTTCTATTGATTGGTCGGAATCATCAACCTCAAAATACTCAGTTTTATAAATCGGTGCAATATCCTTGAATATTTTCTTTAAAGGGTTCTTTTTTAAATAGATTATGGTTGCAATTAATACCCCTAAACTCAGGACAACAAGTACCACTGCATATACCGTTTCAGAAGCTGTGCCCGTAACTATAACACCTGCTCCGACCAAAATTGATTCTATAAGAGCTATAAAATTGTTTATCATGTGTGCAATTATGGGAACCTTAAGATCTCCGGTGATCTGGTACAATACTGCCAATGTAAGTCCTATAAAAAATGTCTGAAAAAATGTCAAACCATGAAGTATTCCAAATCCCATAGAAGAAATAATCGCCGCTGCCAAAAGCCCCATGGACTTATTCAACATATTATACAGGATACCTCTGAACACTATTTCTTCCACTATAGGTGCCATAATAACTATAGCTATAAATATCATGAGTATTTGAAGGGGATCATTGGATTTCAGGATATTTGACGAAAGATTTCCCGCATCCATCATCCTTTCAAAAAATCCAGGAAACAGCCTTTGCAAGATGTTTATATAGACTAAGTTCAATAAAATCCCTAAACAGAAGGGAGCGAAATAATAGAATACATTAGGCACCGACCTTGACGGAGCTTTTGTAAAAAGAGCTTCTCTGTCAATTCTTTCCATTCCAAAAAAGTAATATAAAACCATCATTGAAAGATACATGATCAGTGAGGTCAAAAATATAGTCAGTCCTCCGTTTTTCAGTATAAATACCGGATCACTTCCGGATACCCCAATAATAATTGACGGAACTACCACTGATAAAACAATGCTGATAATCAAAAAGACTATGAATTTTGCCACTCCCATGCGTCTGAAATACTTTCCCATAATCCCTCCGTGTTTATTTGTTACCTTAATTATATTATAGAATAGCACCACAAGATTGAATTAAAATAAAAAAGCAGGATCCTGAAGTTTAAAACTTTAGAACCATGCTTTCATTTTCAGTAAACAAAACTTTACTCAATTTTAAACATTGAACCGGAAATTTACTACATCCCCATCCTGCATTATGTATTCCTTGCCTTCCAGTCTGTACAATCCCTTTTCCTTTGCAGCTGATTCAGATCCGTATTTAACTAAATCATCATAGCTGATTATTTCAGCTCTGATAAATCCTCTTTCAATGTCTGAATGGATTTTACCAGCAGCTTCAGGTGCTTTTGTTCCCTTTTTAATGGTCCAAGCCCTTGATTCGGTGGGGCCTGCCGTTAAGAAGCTCATGAGTCCCAACAGTGAATAGCTGAGCCTTATAAGACCGTCAAGACCTGTTTCATTTAAGCCGTACTCCTTGAGCATTTCAAGTTTTTCAGAATCATCCAAGGTTGATAGTTCTTCTTCAAGTCTTGCACAAATAACAACAGTTCCGGACTTTTCAGCTTCCGCATAGGCCTTTATTTTAGCCACCATTTCATTCTCAATGCCTGACTGCAAATCACTTTCGGATATATTTGCAACATAAAGCACTTCTTTTGAAGTTATCATGAAGAATCCTTTTATGATTTCTTTTTCTTCATCAGTCAGCTCCAGTGTTCTTACGGGTTTTTCATTTTCCAGATGTGCTTTGACTCTTTCCATGAGCTCAACTTCAAGCTTAGCAGTTTTGTCACCGCTTCTTGCCAGCTTTGAACCTTTTTCAAGTCTTCTTTCCAAGACTTCCAGATCAGCTAAAATCAGCTCAAGATTTATTGTTTCAATGTCTCTTATGGGATCAACACTTCCGTCAACATGAACCACGTTCTCATCCTTAAATGCACGGACAACGTGGACAATTGCCTCCGCTTCCCTGATATGAGATAAGAATTTGTTGCCCAGACCTTCTCCCTTACTTGCACCTTTGACAAGACCTGCTATATCGTAAAACTCAATTGCTGTCTCGACTTTCTTCTTGGAATTATACATTTCAACCAGTTTGTCCAATCTTTTATCGGGAACGGAAACAACTCCGATATTTGGCTCTATTGTACAAAAAGGATAATTTGCCGATTCGGCACCTGCCTTTGTTATTGCATTAAAAAGTGTACTCTTCCCCACATTGGGAAGACCCACTATTCCTAATTTCAAAATTAATCACCTAACCTTTACCCTAAAGAATTATACAGGAACGTTTGTTTTATGGCAAACCGCCAAAAATAATATTTAATTTTCATTTCTACTGATTTGAACCATTTAAAAACGATGCTAAGTCCTCACAGGCTTTTAAAGCCTCCAGGTCATCCCGGGCTTCAACATTATCTGTGTCATGTGAAATTACCGGATTGAACTGCTCCCTTGCATTCATATTATTTAAAAGTATCCTTGCAGTTTTCAAAGGATGCGGCAGGTCACAATGGCCGGCATAGGTAATTATTGTTCCCCCTTTTTTAATCTTTCCGAAGAGGTCTTCCTTCCTTAAAATCCTCGCGCTCCAGTAAACCTGAGTTTTACTTAAAAGTTTAAGCAGGTTGCCGGTTATCTCCGAAAAATAAATCGGAGATGCAATAATAATATTATCTGCCTCTCTTATCTTGTTATCCATTTCCTTCCAGTCCGGCCACGCACATTTTGGATTTTTCCAGCAGAACCTGCAGTCAATGCATCCCCCGATTTGGGATTCGTATGCACTTATAACTTCAACTTCACCTATTAATCTATCCTTTAGGTATTCAATGAGATATGCCGTATTCCCCTTTTTTCTCGGAGAACCGTTAAATATCAGTGTCTTCATACAACACCTCCATTAAGGTAAAACTCTCTTTCTGATAGAACAAATTATAACATAACGTCCCCATCCTAAAAAAACTGTACAACACTTTAAATCAAGAATTCACCCAATTTCAAAATATTTGTATTATAATTAGCAGACAGGATATTCCCATATTTACCGCATTTCTCAAGACAAATCTTAACTAGGAGGATCAATATATGGAAATGATAGCTAACTGGATTTTTGAAGCACAGTTCGAAGATTCAAAATTGGGATATAAAATTAAAGAAGAACTGGTAAGGAGGACAACCCCTTATCATGAACTTGCCATATATGATACCTATGATTATGGAAAAGTACTTGTTTTGGACGGAGTCGTGAAGACGAGTGAAAGGGATGAATTCATTTACCATGAGATGATGGCGCATGTACCTGTATATTCACACCCTTCACCGAAAAAAGTATTGGTGTTGGGCGGCGGAGAAGGCGGAATTGCCAGAGAGCTCTTAAAACATAAGGGAATAGAGAAAATAGTCCTTTGTGAAATTGATGAAGCTGTGATTGAAGAGTGTAAAAAGCATCTTCCTGAGATATCCTCCGGTTTGACCGATCCAAGAGTTGAATTATTTATAGGTGACGGAAACAAGTATGTTATAGAAAACAAAAATGCCTTCGATATTATTCTGGCTGATTCTACTGATCCCTTCGGGAAGGCAGAAGGTCTTTTCGGAGGAAATTTCTATGAAAACTTAAGAAGCTGCCTGACAGGTGACGGTATATTGGTTGCCAAATCAAAGTCCCCCTTTTTACAGCCGGATAAAGTTAAACAGATTTATTCAGATTTTAAAAATTTCTTTCCTATAGCAAAGCTTTATACATTGACCGTACCTTCATTTCCGGGAGGCATCTGGACCCTGACAGTAGGCTCAAAGAGGTTTGATCCTGCAAGACCCTATAACAGTGACAGACCGTCCTTCCCCCTGAAATACTACACAAAAGATCTTCACAGAGCAGCCTTTGTACACCCTGTCTATATCGAGGACCTCATTAAATAGTGAAATATAATTAAAAGACAAAGTGACTCAAAAATGGGTTACTTTGTCTTTTTTAGGATGTTATTTACTTTTTTTCTTTGTCAGGATACTGTCCTTTTCTATGTTGTATAAGACTATTCTTTTAATTAAATCCTCGGGAAGTTCCTTATCATACGGAAAATGGATGGTTCCTTTTGAGAAGAAGTAGTCACCGAGCTCAGGAGAAAAATGTTCCACCGCTTCACCACCGGGATAGAATCCAAGGTGGTTTTTATTATGTGCAAAATGACATATGTTCTTGTTTAAATAAAATGTAGGCATACCCCAGGAAATCTTTTCTTTTAATTCAGGTGCCGTATCCTTTATTATTTTCCATATTTTTTTCATAGGACCTATCCCGGGTCCTTGGTAGATGGAAATATACTCAGCAATACTCTTTGGAGTAACAGCTTCTTTCTTCTTAATTTTACCATCCATAATAATCCCTCCGCTTTTTATTTTTAGAAAATAATTCAATAATCAATTAGAGTTATTAATTTTCAATCCTTTTATAAACAGTTTCACCGCCGATTATGGTTTCCAACACTTTAGTGTCTTTAATTTTAACTTCGGGAATTGAAAATATATCCCTGTCTAAAACAATAAAATCACCCAGATGACCTTCTTTTATCCTTCCCTTATAAGTCTCCTTGTGTTCATTGTATGCGCTCCCAAGGGTGTAAGCATCCACTGCGGTGTAAACATCCACCTTCTCATCAGGATAGAATCCGTTTTTTGGAAGTCCGTCCCCGTTCTGCCGTGTCACCGCAGTATAAATACAAATGAAAGGATTGATGTCCTCTATGGGCGAATCCGTTGAATAGGAGATTCTCCCTCCCAACTTGTCCAAGGTGTTAAATGCATAAGATTTTGATGCTAATTCCTGCCCTACCCTTGCCTCCACAATGTCCATGTCCGTTGCTAAAAAGACAGGCTGATAAAACACCATTATGTTATTATCGGCAATTCTTTTCAAAAGTATTGTATCGGTTATCTGGTTATGGATGATTCCGTGTCTCAAAGGATTGGAACTTCCACCGTTGGCTTTTACAATTGCATTTATTGTCTTCTCTACGGCGGAATCTCCGATTGCATGGGTTACAACCTGAAGGCCCATAGTATTGCATTTTTTAATCAGCTCCGCATGCTCCCCGTCACTGATGACTTCTATTCCTATATTGTCCGGATCGTCTTTATATGGTTTTCTTAAAAGAGCTGTTCTTCCACCCAGACTTCCGTCCTTAAAGACCTTTACGGGTCCTAAAGTCAGGTGTTTATCGGAGTAAATCTTTTTATTTCTAATTTCTTTGTCAAATAATTCCAGTTCGTCGCTGTTTAATCTCATTTGCAGATTGTATCTGATTTTCCCAAGTCCTTTTTCATAAATGGCTTCACTTACTTTGAAACCGTCATTGTCCCCGATATTCCAGACATCATTTGAAGAAACGGAAGTTATACCGTAACTCAGTGCATGATTCATTCCGTAAAGCAAGTCCGAAATCATGGATTCTAAGTCAGGCTCCGAGAATAGGTCCCTATACGTTTCAATATCATTTTCTGATACTATTCCTTCCCTGTGAGCATCCAATGTACCCTTTAACTCCAAAGCTTTGGTGTTTACAGCAGCCACATGGCCGCACACCCTTGTAAGCATTATGGGTACTTCCTTGGAAATCATGTCAAGATCAAATCTGTTGAGAAGTCTTTTATCTGTATTAAAATTCTCCTGATTCCAACCACCGAAGGAAATACCAAATTTTGAATGTTCTTTTGATTCGTCCATATATGATTTAATTATATCAATAACCTCTTGAACATCCCCTGCACTGCGCAAATCCGGATTTTTAAGTTCCCTGCCCACATCAGCGAGGTGAAGGTGTGAGTCATTTATTCCAGGGATAATGGTTTTATTGCACATGTCCCTGGATTCTGACCCTTTAAACCGAAGGAGAAGCTCTTCACTTTTTCCCACCGCTGTTATGGTGTCCCCATCCAAAGCAATAGCTTCGGCAAAAACTCCCCTTTCAATATAGAACTTTCCGTTATAATAAACCTTCAAATCAACTCTCCTTCAATTTTTCAGCCATTCGTTCAAGGAATAATTCGGGATCAGGGTAGTCTTTTGCATCCGGTATCCAAATTTCCTTAAGTCTGTGCGGATAGTATTCGTATAAATCCTTACCGAGTTTCTTTAATTTAGTCTTGATATATTTTTTGTAAACCGGGGAATTCAGTATGGTTAAAATATACCGATATTGATTCTCGTCATTTAAAAAAAGCGAATAAACATCGGCTGAATGAAAAACATTCTCCCTTAAAACAAAGGAGCTGTCATTAGCCTTATAGGGAAACAGTATTCTACATTTCATAAAATCATCCTTTTTTCTTCCCCAGGTGAGCTCATAATACTTCCTTGTACCTGATACGACTTCCCGTCTTTTTGAAAGAACCGGTTTATATCCTTGGGCATAGTTGAGGAAACCGGTCATCTCAGAAGATCTCTTATCAGGATATACCAAGTATTTTTGGCCATTCTCATTTTCAGACTTAATCGGCAAATCCTTGGATTTTATCCAGGGTACCAATAAATCTGTTTCAATTCCTTCTTTAATAGCCTCACCTAATGTTTTAATGAATACCCTGTCATAGCCTGTAATAATCCCTTGGGCAAACATTCCAATGCTTCCCAATTTGTACATGCAGGATCCCTCTATTACTTTTATTAGCTTTAACTCCTCTTTTGTCAGAAGCTTCATTGAATCCGGGCTCAGGCTCAAGGAACTTGTTTCAAAAGACCCTATATCTTCCCTTATTACCGGAATGGAATATTCAACATTATTATCCCTTGTATTTTTTTCCAGTATTATAATGCATGGATCTACTCCTGCTCCGAAGGGCCTTTCACCGTAGTAATCATGAATGAATAATATCCTGAAGTTATTTAAAATAAATCTTCTTAATCCAATTGCAGACTCAGCTTCCAAAAAATATCTGGATACTATAAATGCCAGTCTTCCTCCCGGATTTAGCAGGTCAAAGCCTTTCTTAAAAAAGGCATAGTACAAGTCACCTTTATTGGAATAAACATCAGAGTATTCTTTCCTGAGTCTTAATTTGATCTCCTCAGTAATGTCTTTATGCCCTGAGTAGGGTGGATTTCCTATTATAATATCAAAGCTGCCCTTTATATCAAGAAAGTCAGAATTCAAAATATTTAATTTCTTAAATCCATGATTCAGTAAAAGCTCTGTCTCCGCAATTTTAGTTGCGGTTTTATCAGTATCGTTGGCAGTGACAGCAATTTCGTTCCCATATTTCTTGACAAAGGGGAATAATAAATTGCCTGTACCAGAACTGCAGTCTAAAAGGCTGTCTCCCTGATTAACCGGAGTTGCGTCACATAATTCTGAAGCAAGTGAAATCGGAGTGTAGACTGTACTTTTTACCCTGTTGGTGAGATAAGGGTATATTTCTGATAAAGATGGTTTCTTAGCTTTATCGGTTGATTCTTTTATACATTTTTTCCTGTCTGATTCCTTCAATTCATTTAAGTACTTTATACATATACTGTCATATTCTTCCCTGAATTTAGAAGAAGGAGTTCCATTCTCATGAAACTCCATTAATTTATCTATGTCTTTGTTTAGGTTATCTATCATATTTGGGAATTAAGAGTTTTTGTAACATGCTCGAAAATCTTTCCCGATCTTTCCGTACTGATACGGTTCAGCTCTTCAGCTTCTGCAAAGACTTCTTTTTTAAGCTCTTCATCCTTAAGCATCGGAAGATTGATTTTAACGTTGTAAACCGCGCCTTTAACTGCTGCATCAAGTAGCAATGAGGCAACACCTGCGTCAGATATGGCGG
>DAINSS010000005.1:108907-112607 GCA_036741195.1 Clostridiaceae bacterium
CAGTATCTATAGAATCAAAGATTTTAACTGCTTCATTTGCTATGCTTCTTGGTACACCCAATACATCCCTTTTCGCAGTCTCAATAGCTTCCTTTCTAACTGCCTTTTCTTCATCAGTGGCTTTTGGCATTCTGATTGCGTCCATATACCCCAGGAATGCCTTGGTATCATTATCCATGAGCTCCAAGAAACGCGGTGCTGCAACTGCAGTAACTTCCTTCGCCTTGTTTAATTCCTTTAGCATATCCTCAGTGTATGCTTCGGAAACCTTATTTCCGAGTGTCAGGTTAACCACCATATTTGCAAGACTTGAAGCCAAGGATGCTGCGACTCCTGAAGCAGATCCGCCACCCGGTGCCGGTGAAGATGATGCCAGTTCCTTAGTGAATTCCACAATAGTCAAATCTTTTAACATAAAGTCCTCCGAAAAAATATTCTTTGTTTTAATTTATATCCGGTTCTTGATTTAAAAATCAATCTCCCTTACTTCTGCTTTGATGGCTTTGATGTTTCAGGTTTCTTAAAATTCAATCCTTTTTTGATTTCTCTTTTAGGCATATTCAATTTGACAGCCAAAAGGTCAGTGAAGAATTTTTTTGCTTTCTCTGAAATCAGGATAATCTCTGTCTTTTTCTCCCCTGCTCCTTCGATTATAACCGAGTCTGATGATCTGTGCATTGAATCGAGGGAAGCATAGGGAATGTTTTCGAAACCAACAATGATTCCATCCTCATATGTACCGGTCATGGATCCCAGTATTTCAAATCCTCCAAGAACACCGCCTGCATTTTCCAGCCTGACTGCATATTTTTTTTTGCTAACTCTTTTATCTGCAATTGCACCGCCAAGCTGTGATGCCAAGGTCAGCACTATTGCAACGGCCATTATTGCGATTGCAATGTTCTGATTCAGAGAGTATCCTCCGAATTTGAGCATAAATACGATATATACTGCATAAAGTGATATTAAAGCCAAAGGCCATAGATGATATGCATATGTATTATACTTTGCATTTTTCAATTTCAATATGTTGAAAATCTTTGAGAAGGCTTTGAAAAGGAGTGTCAGGATAATCTGATTAGAAATCAGAAATACAATCAGCCCGACGATTTTCTGATCAGTCTTTACTTTCATTGCATTCATAATAAAAAACAATCCCACAGCCATGACAATATTAATTATTGTATTAACAGGTTTAATAAAATTCTTCATTGATTCCTACCCTTAATCATTCATTTCCTTTTTTTCTATAACTTTGATTCCAAGTTCAGTCAGCTGCTTCTCATCCACTGTATTCGGTGCTTCGGTCAATGGACAGAAGGCATTCTGGTTCTTGGGAAATGCAATAACATCCTTTATATTTTCAGTTCCTGCCAAGAACATTATCAGTCGGTCAAATCCAAATGCCAAACCTCCGTGGGGCGGCGGACCATATTTGAATGCTTCCAATAGGAACCCAAACCTCTCCCAAGCTTTTTCTGCCGTGAAACCGAGTACCCTGAACATTTTCTCCTGGAGCTCCGATGTATGAATTCTGATGGAACCGCCACCTAATTCTTCACCGTTAAGAACCATGTCATAGGCTTTTGCTCTGACACTGCCGGGATCTGATTCCATTTTGTCCAAGTCCTCATCCATGGGACTTGTGAACGGATGATGCGCTGCCACATATCTTTCGTCTTCTTCACTGTATTCCAACAGCGGGAATTCTACTACCCAGGAAAAATTAAACTCATTTTTATCAAACAACTCATATTTTTTTGCATGCTCTAGACGAAGTGCTCCGAGAGACTGGAAAACTACCGAATCCTTATCCGCAACTATGAGAATCAAGTCTCCGACCTTCGCTCCGGCGGCCTCCACAATTTTCTTCATTTCATCTTCCGTAAAGAATTTTGAAATTGAAGATTTAATTTCATCCTCTTTTACGGCAATTGTCGCCAATCCCTTTGCCTTATAGGTTTTAACAAACTCACCCAGTCTGTCTATATCTTTTCTGCCCATATCGGCTTTGCCTTCCAAAACTATGCCCCTGACAGAACCATTGCTTTCGACGGCAGATTTAAATACGGCAAATTCAGTAGCTTTTACGGTTTCAGTGAGATTTTTAATTTCCATTCCAAACCTTAAATCGGGTTTGTCCGATCCGTATTTATCCATGGCTTCACGCCAGGTTATTCTCTTGAATGGAGTGGCAACCTCATAATTTAAAACATCCTTGAACACTTTTTTGATCAAGCCTTCGTTTACCGCCATGACGTCATCTTGATTTACAAAACTCATCTCAACGTCAATCTGTGTGAATTCAGGCTGTCTGTTTGCCCTTAAATCTTCATCCCTGAAACATTTCGCTATCTGGAAATACTTGTCTACCCCGGAAACCATCAAAAGCTGTTTAAAAAGCTGTGGTGATTGAGGCAGGGCATAGAAGAATCCCGGATAATTTCTTGAGGGTACAAGATAGTCCCTTGCACCTTCCGGTGTTGATTTAGTTAATATGGGTGTTTCTACTTCCAAAAATCCTTCATTGTTGAAATACTCTCTTACGGAGTGTGCTGCCTTGCTGCGGATTTTCATTATTTCATACATATTGCTGCGTCTTAAATCCAAGTATCTATACTTCATTCTCAAATTTTCAGAAGCTTCAAGGTCTTCTTTCACTTCAATAGGCGGAGTTTCAGATTCGGATAATATTTTCAACTCAATAGCATTAACCTCAACCTGACCTGTGGGAATATTGTCATTTGCGCTTTCTCTTTTGACAACAGTTCCTTTTACGGCAATACAGAACTCTCTCCTTAAATTTTTCGCTTTCTCCAAAGCTTCCTTTGAGATTTCTTCCCTGAAAACAACTTGAAGAATCCCGGACCTGTCCCTTAAGTCGCAAAAAATTATCTGCCCCTTGTCTCTGTTGGTTTTTACCCAACCCATGACTGTCACATTTTTGCCGACATCCTCTATTCTCAAGTCCCCGCACATATCGGTACGTTTAAAATTGCCTAATGATTCTCCCATTTGTTCAACCTTCTTTCTTTTTTATCTTATGATCCTGTAAATTGGGTTATATATTTCTTTTTATTAATTCAATTGAATTTTCATCTCATCCAACAGCTTGAATTTTTCTTCAAGAATTGAGTCCAGGTTGTCAATATACAGTTTAACGTCCTTGAAAGATGAATGTCTTTTTATTGTTCTGCCTTCTTTGGTTTTAATGACGGATTTTGTTATTCCGGATGCACCGCAGGATATTATGGGCATTGTCTCTTCCATCATTGCTATATTGTAATAGCTCTCAAAGCCCGGTTTGGAAAATCCTACATTTTCCATATTGGCGGATATGCTCTTTTGTCTGTATAAATAATAAGGTATGTATCCTGCCTCATATAATAACTTGTATGTTATTTCAAACATCCCTTCCACTGTTTCTGCATCAGGTAGTTTAATATTTTTGTTTTCAGACAAATAAGAGCCCTTCTTCATGGACAGTCCGTGTACCGTTATATTTTCAGGTTCAAGGGAAATAACTTTGGATACTGTGTCCTTAGCCGTTTCCACAGTTTCATTTGGAAGTCCCAAAATAACATCCATGTTTATGGAATTAAACCCCATATTTGTTGCAACATTATATGCATTTACAATATCAACCCCTGAATGGTTTCTTCCGATGATTTTAAGGGTTTCGTCACAGAAGGTTTGTGGG
>DAINSS010000006.1:0-33493 GCA_036741195.1 Clostridiaceae bacterium
TACGAAAAAGTGTTGACCTTTCAATCCTATACCTGTAAGAACCGGTCCGAGGTTGTATTTTGCTCCTGCATCCACAAGATCCACTCCGTCCTCAATACACTGCTCGATGCAGGAAGACAGGAACGGTCTTGGCACCAATTCCTTATGAAGCTTCTGAGCCAAAAGGGTTGATATTATTGAATGTTTGATTAAATTGTCAAACTGCTTGTAGAATGCTGATTCCACTTCTTCATAGCTTGCAAAGGTCTTAGGATCCTTCTCATCCAAGCCGATTTTCTTTCCTGTGATTCTGCTGTGTCCGTTATTCAAAGCATACTCTAAAGCTGCAGTGAAGTTGATATTGACAGCTGATGTCCATTCTCCGGTTTTTCTGAAATGAGGAACTACACAGCCGCAGTTATTCCAATCCCTTGCATCCTCAGGCTCATAACCTGCGTTGATAAGCATTTGATAGCCTGCCTGGTCACTGTGTATAGCCGGGAAACCTGTTCCCTTGCTAACTAAGTGTGTTACTGCCGACAGGAATTCAGGAGGACAGCCCTGGTGGATTCTTACACTCAAGCCCGGCTGATGGGTTTTTGTCATTTCTGTTGCTTTAAGTGCCATGTATGACAGTTCGTTTGTTGCATCCTTGCCGTCTCTGGTCTTACCGCCGACGGTAAGGTTCTGGAACTGGTTATAGCCTGCGAAGAATTCTGCAGTATTTGCAGAAATTGTCCAAACCCATTCTGAAAGCTTGAGCCAAAGTGCATTTACAAGCTCCTGGATTTCTTCATCAGTCTTTATATTGTTTTCTTTGTCATGTTTGTAATATGGATACATGAACTGGTCAAATCTTCCTACATTAAGTGCCAACGGATTCTCGGATAAAATACCGCCAATCTGTGTAAACCATACGAACTGGATTGCTTCATGGAAGGTTTCCGGAGGATTTTCAGGAACCTTGTCGCATATTCTTGCTATTTCTATAAGCTCTGCTTTTCTCACAGAATCCTTTTCGGTTTCAGCCATTTCAAGAGCTTTTTTGGAATATCTCTTAGCCAGGGTGATTATTCCTTCGGAGGTCAGGATTATTGAATCATAGAAATCCTTCTTTTTCTGGCCTTCTGCAGTCAAAAGATCCAAGCTCTTTAAGTGCTTTTTGGCATCCTTGATTATACCTTTGAAGCCTTTTACGAAAAGAACGTCCTGGTAGTCAGGAGTGATTTCACCTACTGCCTGTCTCCATTTTGAGTCGTTGTCAACTATACCGGTGTCTACGGCCACAGTTGCAGTTTCCTTCGGAAGCTGAGCTAAAAATGCTTCCTCAAGTGATTTATTCTTCCAATACGGGAAAATATTTTCTCTGACATAAGCTCTTTGTTCATCCGTCATTACATATGGGTCCTGGACTCTTTTATCAAAATTGTCCATTTCTCTGTCAACCCAGGTCCATGAAAATTCAGGGGTCAAAATACCACATTTTCTGAATTCACCGGTGGCACCTACTATTAGTTCCCCGTCAAAAATACTTACAACAAGCTCTTTGCACGCATCATTGAACGCTATTGCTCTTCTTATCGGAATGGACTTGCCTTCAGTCCTTTTATGGGACTCAGTCCAGATCCTTGCTCTTTCATAGGATATTGCCGGCTTCGAGTTGATATAGTTTTGTCTTATTTTTTCAATTCTTTCAGTAATCATTTGAATCTCCCCTAAAATTTAATTTAACATCATTAATACGTTATAGCGGTTTTCATTTTTATTATTATACGCTGAGCTTCCCCAGCGTGTAATTGTCAATATCTTACTATGTTCTGAAATATGGCTTCTTCCTCAAAGGGATTATTATACTGGTGAGGTGCATCACCTTTAAAGGCCATTGCTGCAGGTGCTTCCAATATATATCTTTTATCGTTGGCTACCACTTCAATCTTGCCCTTGGTCACTACAACATGCTCAGTCGTTGACATTTTGTGTGCCGAGGATACATGATTTGCTCCCGGAAGCAGCCTGATATAGAAGTATTCAAAGCCGGTCAAAGGATCAAAAGGAAAAACACTGTATAAAATCATGTCATTGTTTGATTCATAAATCGGATCCAATGCCTCAATATCTATAACATCCTTATCATCCTTGTCGCTTTGCAGAAGCTCAGAGAAGGATATCTTAAGGCCTGTTGAGATCTTCCAAAGTGTAGATATTGTCGGAGTTGATTCGCCCCTTTCTATCTGTCCCAGCATCGCTTTTGATACTCCCGTAAGTCCCGCTGTTTCTTGAAGGGTGAGCCCTCTTTCAAATCTTGTTTTCTTAAGCGCTGCGCTTATGTTAATTAATGGATCTGTCACTTTTTTACCTCTTGTACGTCATTACATACAGAATATTCTATAGCGCATAAAAAGTCAACTAAAAAGATGAAATTTCCCTTTATTTTAATACGCTCCAAACCCGTTGAAAATAAAGGCTTCCCGCGTATTCCTGAAAAGCATTTCCAAAATAGTTTGTTTCAAACAAAAAATAGCCCAAAAAAACACCTTGGATAATATAGCGTTTATGAAAGACTAAATAAGTTATTTTTTGAAAATTCACAATTGAAAAATATGTTTTTTATTTTACACTCAATAATTCTCCATTTAGGCTATAATTTTAAGAGAAAAAGATTGTGATAAATAGTTGAACCATTTAAAAAACGGAGGTACCGATATATGAAAGACGTTATAATTGCCTTGGATTTTCAGACGAAAAAAGAAGTTACAGATTTTTTAAAGCCATTTAAAACACCGGTATTTGTCAAGGTTGGTATGGAGCTTTTCTACAGTGAAGGACCCGAGATTATAAAATATCTAAAGAGTGAAGGACACAGGGTTTTCTTGGACCTTAAGTTCCATGACATTCCCAACACTGTCGTAGGTGCCGTAAGATCCGTTTCCTCCCTTGGAGTGGATATAGTAAATGTGCATGCTGCCGGCGGTATAAAAATGATGGCTGACGCAAAGGCTGAGATTGAAAAATCAGGTGCAGACACAAAGCTCATTGCAATTACCCAGCTTACCTCAACAAGCAGTGATGTACTGAAGAATGAAATTTTAATTGACCGTCCCCTTGAAGAAACAGTGCTGAAATATGCAGAAAACGCTAAAACGGCAGGTCTGGACGGAGTTGTATGCTCTGCCTTGGAAGTACCGGTAATTAAAAAACAATTAGGTGATGCTTTCCTGACAGTCACTCCCGGTATCAGACCGTCAGATTCAGACATGGGTGACCAAAAAAGGGTTGTTACTCCCTCTGATGCGAGAGAGCTGGGCTCCGACTACATAGTTGTGGGAAGACCCATAACAAAAGCAGCGGATCCTTATAAAGCATATTTGGACATAAAAAAAGACTTCACGGGGGAAGAATAAATGAAAAACATTGCAGAAATACTATTGGATATCAAGGCTGTGGCATTAAGTCCGGAGCATCCCTTCACCTGGGCTTCGGGTATAAAGTCACCCATATACACAGATAACAGACTTATACTATCCTATCCTAAGGAAAGAAGGATTGTAGAAAATGCGCTTATTGAAACAATTAAAAAGGAATTCCCGGAAGTTCAGGGCATAATGGGAACTGCCACCGCGGGTATCCCGCATGCAGCAATATGTGCATGGGAAATGGAGCTTCCCATGGGTTTTGTCAGAAGCAAGGCAAAGGATCACGGCAAGGAAAATTCCATTGAGGGAAAATATCATCAGGGACAAAAAATAGTTGTAGTCGAAGACCTTATTTCCACCGGCGGTTCATCCCTGGAGGTGGTCAAGACCCTGAGAAATGCGGGCTGCGATGTCATAGGTCTTATCTCAGTATTCACTTACGGTATGGAAAAGGCAAGAGTTGCCGTCAATGAGGCCAAGGTTAAAACGGTATCCCTGACTGACTATAACGAGCTTTTAGAAGTGGCTATTGAGAAAAAATATATTGACGAAGCCTCTGAGAACAAGCTTAAGGTATTCATGAGCAATCCATCCGATGAAAGCTGGATGACAAAATAATAAAAAATATCTAATTAAAGAGACTGCTTTTAGCCTTGAATTAAGCTTAAAAGCAGTCCTTTTCTTCTTATCTTGCTTTACTGATTGCAGCCTCATTTTGAGCCTTGTTCTCATAGACGTCCAAAAACAAATTGATGAAGGATAACTCGGTTGCTTGTTCTTCGTTGATTTTCGAGCCGAGTTTTTCACTTAACCTGATACCGGCCTCTCCGAATTTTTCGTAATTCTCAGGAGTAATCTCCTTTGAGTCCATGAGCTTTAAAATCTCGGGATAAACAGTCGGGATAGTTTTTATAAACTCTGCAAGGGCAGTTTCCAGATTTGCTTTTCTTTCAGATATGGACACTTTAACGCCTGCATCAGAAATATTTGCCGGTTGATTCACATTTGAACAGGAAGTCAAAGGAATGGCAGCAGCCATAATACAGCTTATACCCAAAATTAAGATACTGTTTTTGGTTCTCACATATTTCCCCCTATTTTTATAAAATACTGTGATTCAAGCATAAATCGTATTTTGAGAACAACACTTTCTAAGGTCTGTGAGCATACCCAACGGCTTCGCTGACTGATTTAAATCCATAGGATTCCAGAACATGCGGAAGCTTTTCGATTATGTCAGGGCATATATACGGGTCAACAAAGTTCATGGTTCCAATTGCAACTGCTGAGGCACCTGCGTAGAGGAATTCCAATACATCCTCTGCACTTGATATACCTCCCATGCCGATAATCGGAATATTTACCGTCTTATAAACCTCATAGATCATTCTGACGGCAACCGGTTTAACAGCCGGACCCGAAAGCCCACCTGTACCGTTCGCCAGTAATGGCCTGCCTTTTTTAAGATCAATTCTCATGGCTGTTATGGTGTTTATCATGGTAATGCCGTCAGCTCCGCCTTCCTCAACGGCCTTGGCCATTTCCTTGATGTCAGAGACATTAGGGGAAAGCTTCATATAAATCGGCTTATGGGTGACCTCTTTTAGCTTCTTTGTAAGGTCATAGGCCACTTCCGGATCCTGACCGAAGGTTATTCCACCCTGCTTGACATTTGGACAGGAAATGTTTATTTCCAATGCACCTACATTATCTGCCTTTGATATTCTTTCGGTGACGTATATGTAGTCATCCACCGTATATCCGGCTACATTGGCAATAATCGGAATATCGAACCTGCCAAGCCACTTCAATTCTTCTTCCACATTGTATATTCCGGGATTCATCAAACCTATTGCATTCAGCATGCCTCCGGGGGTTTCGGCAACCCTTGGCATCTTATTCCCGATTCTCGGTTCCCTTGTCACCGCTTTTATCATAATCGAACCAAGCTTGGACAAATCATAGAGCTCCGCAAACTCTCTTCCGAATCCGAAGGTACCCGAAGCAGGCATTATTGGATTTTTTAGCTTAAGTCCCGGCAGATTCACGGATAAATCTATTTTACTCATATACACTCTCCCCGAGTCTGAATACAGGTCCTTCCTTGCATACCCTCTTCAAACCGTCCTTTGTTTCATGCATGCAGGCATAGCATGCCCCGATGCCGCAGGCCATTCTTTCTTCAAAGGAGAGATAGCCTTTTTTAATCCCGCTGTATTCCAAATCAATGGCTTTCAGCATGGGAAGAGGTCCGCAGCCATAAAGTACATCAAAATCAATTTTGTAATTTTTAACAGCCATTGCCACATTTCCGTGATAACCGTAGCTTCCGTCATCTGTGCAAATATAAACTTCTCCGAGGGTTTCAAATTCCTCCATGGCAAATATACTGTCCTTATCCCTGAAACCCAGAACTGAAACTACTTCCCTTCCGTTTTCAACAAGTCTTTTGCCCAGCTCGTAAAGTGGGGGTACTCCCACACCGCCTCCGATGAGAAGCACTTTGCCTTCATCCTCAAAGATTGGAAATCCTGTTCCAAGAGGCCCCAAAACATCCAGATATTCCCCTGTCTTAACCTTGGAGAGCTCCCTTGTGCCGTCTCCCATTATCTTATAGATCAGGGTGATTACCCTGTTTTCTTCATCATACTCAAATATTGATATAGGCCGTCTAAGGATGAACAAACCGGTTTTCAGTTTAATATTCAAAAAGGTCCCGGCGGGATAGTCAAATATTGAATCTGCGGAATCAAGCCTTATTCTGAATGTATCCTTGGCAATATTCACATTTTCAAGAACCTTCATGTTTGTAATCTTCCTATTCTCCATGGACAGCCTCCACTACTATCTTATCCTCTACTATAAATTTACCCTTTAATAATACATGCTTGATGCTGCAATCAGACTTCCAGCCGTGGAACGGTGTATTTCTTCCCATGGACTGATGCTTATCCTTGTCCATAGTAAATCCGTCATTTAAATCTATTGCCGTTATGTCGGCAGGCATCCCTTCTTTAAGCTCTCCCGTATTTAACCCAAATATATCTGCAGGTCCCTTTGTCAGAGCGTTTACCAGGGTGGACAGCTTTATTGTGCCTGGTTTTACAAGGTGGGTATAAAGAAGAGGAAATGCAGTCTCCAATCCTGTTATACCAAATGCGGAGAGTTCCAGCCCCCTGGATTTTTCGGACTCGGTATGGGGTGCATGGTCCGTTGCAACAGCTTTGATGGTTCCGTCATTAAGGCCTTCAATCAGTGCAAGTCTGTCCTTTTCTTCTCTTAAAGGGGGATTCATTTTAAAATTTCCGTCTTCAGCAAGATCTTTTTCAGACAGGAGCAGATGATGCGGTGTCACCTCTCCCGAAACCTTATATCCCCATTTGATGCCTTCCCTTAAGAGATCAACTCCTCTGTAAGTGCTCATATGGCATATGTGGTATCTGCATCCGGTATCCCCGGCCATTAATATATCCCTGGCAACCTGAACATCCTCTACTGACCTGGATATTCCCCTGTGACCTTTGTCCTTGGAATATGACCCTTTATGGATATACCCTTTATTAAGGAGATCATTGTCCTCACAGTGTGCGGCAATCACTCCGCCAAGCTTTGCCACCTCTTCCATGGCTTCATTCATCATGGATGCCCCCTGGACGCCTCTGCCGTCATCGGTGAACCATTCTGAGCCGGCTTTTATCATCCCAGTAAAATCAACAAGATTCTTTCCTGACTCACCTTCGGTTATTGCAGAATAAAAATATGTATTTACTATTGAATCTTTTTTAGCCGACTCAATATTCGCTTTCATTCTTTCAGGGGTATCCGGAACGGGATTTGTATTAGGCATGGCGAAAATCGTTGTAAATCCGCCTGCAGCTGCAGCCCTTGTTCCCGTCTTAATTGTTTCCTTCATGGTAAAGCCGGGTTCTCTTAAATGGACATGCAGATCAATAAATCCCGGCGTGATTAAAAGACCCGAAAAATCGCGGGTCTCACATTCAATATCCAAATCCTTACCTATCTTTTCTATGATTCCGTCCTTGACCAGAATATCCACCTTGTCAAAGGAATCATCATCATTCACCACATTACAGTTCTTTAATAAAAGCATATAGACCTCCCGGGTTCATTTAATACTTTGTGTTCTCTTTTCTTAACTAATTATAGACCAAGTGGCTGTATTAATAAAACATAATGCAATGAAACCCGGCTTGTTTTTCACCTTCAATTTCACTGTATTATAAAATGCCCCCATAAAGCAGGCTGTAAAAGCTTCCTGCTTTATGGGGACATCATTCTCTATTTCTAATTGATTTTTAAAATAGTTTTGCTTACTACTTTACATCCATGTCTTCTCTTTCCTTCTGTTCCTGTTGCAATGTCTTGTCAGGAATAAGGAGGTTGAGAACCAGCGCAATCACCGTGGCAATTACTACGGGTGATTTTCCGAAAACCATCATGAATGCTTCAGGAGCATGCTGTAGCGCCTTCGGGGATCCTGTTATACCCATACCCAGTGCCACTGCCAATCCCACGATTGACATATTCCTTGAGGTAAGTGGCTGTTGGGTTATCAGCTTAATACCGGACATGGTAATCATTCCGAATACACCCACCGTTGCTCCGCCTATTACTGATTGCGGTATGGTGGTCATTAGTGCACCGAACTTCGGTACTAAGGATGCACCCAGGATAAAGAAAGCAGCTATTGAGAATACTCTTCTTGATATAACCTTGTTCTGCCCAACTATACCAACGTTTTGTGAATAGGTTGCAAGAGGAAGACCTCCCAAAAGTGAGCCGAGGAATGCCGTAAGACCGTATCCGGTTATACCGCCGAAAAGCTCATCGTCTGTTACTTCCCTGTCCATTCCGCCGATTGTGGTTGAAGATAAATCTCCCACAGCCTGAATTGAATTTACTATATACATGAGCACCATGGATATTATGGCTGTAGCCTGGAATTCAATTCCAAAATACAGTGGTCTTGGTATCAAAATCCACTGAGCAGATGCTATGGGACTTAAATTTACCATTCCCAGGAAGAAGGCAATGATATAGCCTACCACTATTCCTACAAGTATGGCAGCGAGCTTGAATATACCCTTTCCCCAGGTGTTACAGGCAAGGACTACCAATAATACTATTATGCCTACTGCCCAGTTTTTAGCCGAGCCGTATGTAGGAAGTGAATTTATTCCTCCCGCTATATAGTTGATACCTATGTTATAAAGTGACAGTCCTATCGTCAGGACAACGGTTCCTGCAACAAGGGGCGGGAACAGCTTTCGCATCGGTTTTATGAACATGCCTACCAAAATGGCGGCAACGGCTCCGATCAGCTGTGCGCCAAGGATAGTTGCAATATTGTTATATGTTCCGGCAATTGCCAATAATACAGGTACGTAGGAGAATGATACTCCCATAATCACCGGTAGTCTTGAACCGAGTTTCCAGACACCGTATATCTGGACCAGGGTTGCTAATGCTGAAACCAGCATTCCATATTGAATGAGTAAGGTTTTCTCATTTGGAGGCATATTAAGGAGTGATGCCACCATTATGGATGGGGTTACGTTTCCGATAATCATCGCCAAAACGTGCTGGAGTCCTAAGGGTACTGCTTTTGACCAATCTGGTTTCCCATAGAAGTCGAAAAGCGATTTGGAGTTACGTGTTGTCACAGAGTCTTTTATCATGATAATTCTCCCACGGCGGATACTACCGCCAAATAAATTATGTCTTTACAGTCTGTCCCAAAGCTTTTGGGACAATTCTCTTGTCCTTCCCATGATTTTCTCATGGTCTACAGTTAGAATTACCCTATCCTTCATAATATATTTCCCGTTAATTATTGTATCTGTAACTTGATATCCTGCCATTCCAAAGAGGATATGTCCGCCCGTATTGTTATTGTTTAAAGGTGTCATCGGATCATAGTCCATGACTATGACATCTGCATATGCTCCTTTTTCAAGGACACCCAGCGGCTTATTGAAGTACTTACCCAAAATGAGTGGATTGTTCTTAAATTGCAGTGCCAGGCTTTCTCCGAAGCCTACAGTAGGATCTTTCAATGCATGGGATTGTAAAATCTTGGCAACCTTCAATGACTCAAACATGTCATTCGTATATGCATCGGTGCCTAAGCCCACCCTTATTCCTTTATTGAGCATCTTAACCACGGGAGAATATCCCACGGCATTTCCCATGTTGGATTCTGGGTTATGCACCACAGTTGTGTCTGTGGACTTTAATAAATCCAGCTCCTCATCATTTGCATGCACACAATGAACAGCTATGGTTTTTGGTCCTAAAATGCCAAATTTATCCAGCCTTTCCACAACCCTCATACCATGATTTTTGACAGAATCCTCTTCATCTTCGGGACCCTCCGCCACATGTATGTGGAAGCCCGAGTCAAGTCCTTCAATTGCTTCCCTGCAAAGACCCAAAGTTTTGTCTGAAAGGGTGAAGGATGCGTGGAGGCCGAATAAGCCTTTTATCATGTCAGAGGAGTCATTATTGCAGTATTTTATAAAATCAGAATTTTCCTTTATTCCTGCTTTTGCAATCTCCTCACCGTCACGGTCGGAGGTTTCATAGCAGAAGCTTCCCCTTATTCCCACATCACCTGCAGCCTCGGCCAGCTTGAATAATGAGCCTTGAACCGAGTAGGGACTTGCATGGTGATCAATCAGGGTTGTGACTCCCAGTTTGATTGATTCACACATTGTTGCATATGCACTGTACTTGTTGTCATCGGCCGTAAGCCCCTTGTCCAGGTGCCACCACATATTCTCCAAAATCTTTAAAAAATTCGGTGTCGGCTTACCGGGGGCAAAGCCCCTGGCAAATGCCGAATATATATGTGTGTGGGTATTGATCATGCCGGGCATGATCAACCTTCCCCCCACATCATTTATTTTTTCATCAGGATATTTTTCTTTGATTTCTAAAAATGTTCCGATTTCTTTTATCGTGTTGCCTTCTATCAGGACAGCTCCGTTTTCAATGAAAGGGTTTAATGGATTGTTGGTAATTACCCTCCCGTTTCCGATAATCATAAAGCACCTCCCGGAGTCAGGATTAAATAGCTGTACTCCTTGGTTATGGCTTCAGTCATTTTTCTGAAATTTTCAACCTTTAAATTATCGGCATTTGCTGATTCAATTGATCCATCCCCGTATCTTGCGTGAATGACATTGTCTTCCACTATGAAAATACCGGCATTTTCCGAATCGTTAAAATCCTCTTCCGTTGCAAAAAGGGTGAACTTCTTTTTATACGGTGCCTCACCGTGAGGACAGAAGGTTTCGCAGTTACCGCATTCATTGCACAAATAATCCAGATGAAGTATTTGATTGACATTGTTGAAGCCTTCAACTCTTATGGCCACGTTTGCCCTGTTGGGGCAGACCTCGGTGCAGACCTCACATACAGTATCACAGTTGAGACACCTTCCCGCCTCTTCCTTACCCTTTGAAGGCAACATCAGGATGCCTTTTCTTGAGTAGATTGTGTCCGTAGACAAGAGATCATTTATAGTCTTATTTGTATCAACTGGTGAAACCCTTGATGAAATCTCCCCTGCTGCTTCCTTGGCATAGGCCATGGCATAGACTGCCTGGAGTCTTGAGGTTTTATCCTTCTTGATAACCAGGGCATCTTCAAAGCCTTCATTTTTTCCTGTGGATGAAACAACATAATCAAAGGTGCCCAGGGATTTAAGCTCATCCTGCTTCACTGAAAGCATAAGCTTTACTCCAAGCCTTTTAATCAGTTCAAGGTCCTTGTCCATCGCTGCCTGAGTAAGTCCTGATTCCTCCATGATATTGTTCAAAATACCAAAGGGCTTGTCCTTTGATTCTGCAATTGTCACATCAAAGCCTTCCCTTGCAAGGTAATAAGCCGTTGACAAACCTTGGACTCCTGCACCTATGACAAGAACTGTCTTTCCGTTTGGCGCAGGTTTTACAGTTTCATCTAAAACCTCATTATAACCCCTGTCGTTTGCAAGCTTTTTCATACCTCTAATATCCAGGGATTTGTCGTAATCCACCCTTGTACATTTTTTAGTACATGGATGATAACAGATTTCCCCTAATATATTAGGCAGGGCATTGTCCTTTAAAATAACTTCAAAGGCTTCTTTGTACTTTTCTTCATCTATTAGATTCAAATAGGTTGGAATTTCCTGACCTATCGGACAGCCTTCCTCCTTGCACGGAGCAATATAGCAGTCAAACATTGGAAGATCTGAAGTGCCTTTTCTGCTAACCTCAGCCTCCCTGTAAGCCTTGTGATTTCTTTCGTCGCCCATGATTTCTTCACGGAGCTTCGTAATTTTTTCAGCATCAGGACCGGTATATAGTTCCTTCAAAACAGCTTCTGTGGCTTCTGCTATCTGCTTTAACCTTTCATAACCACCCGGCTTTAAAAGTGTGGTACAAACAGTCACGGGAAGAATTCCGGCTTCAATGAATCCCTTTATATTAAGAGCATCCGCTCCGCCTGAATAGGCCATGGGAAGTCTGTTTCCAAAGCTTTTTGCAAGCTTTTCTGCCACATGTACGGACAAGGGGAGAAGAACTCTGCCTGAGGAATACATTTCCTCACCGGGAAGCTCATCGTTCTTGATCTGAACCGGGAAAGTGTTTGTAAGCTTTACTCCGAAGTGAACCCCGGATTCATCCGCCAACCTGAGAAGTCTCTCCAGCATTACCTCTGCCTCGTCATATTTCAAGTCAGACTCGAAATGGCTCTCATCAAAGGCAATATAATTCCAGCCGAGATCATTCAGGATTCTTCTTGCTTCCTCATATCCCAATAAAGTGGGATTGCATTTTAAAAATACATTGAGCTTCTTCTCAGTGAGCAAGTAAGAAACGATTTTTTCAATCTCATCCGCAGGACATCCGTGCATTGTTGACAATGCCAGGGATGAGCATACCTTCGGTGAGACTGCTTCAAGATCCTCTGTGGTGAAGGCTTTGAATTTCCCCAAATGTCTTTTTATTTCTTCCTTGCACTCATTAAAGATCTTTGTTTCCGATGCATCTGACAACCCGTTTAAAAAGCTGTCAATCTTTTGTGATTTAATACCCTCAAGGTTATAGCCGCAGCTCATATTGAAGGAGAAATCCCTGTCCTTTGCCAGATTGTATTCCTTCATCAGAATATGGCATAAAAACCATGCCTTGATATATTCATCCATGGCTTCTTCAACGGTCAACTCCGTGGACCACTCCACATTGTAGCCTTCATCCCCTGCGTTTATACAGGGCTTTGAGATAGCCTGCCTCATGGCTTCCCCATCCATAATCTGTACGGTTTTAAGCTCTATGAAACGTGCACCAGAAAGGTATGAAGCTACGATGTTTTGGGCGAGCTGGGTGTGAGGACCTGCGGCAGGTCCCGTTCCCGAGCCGATTTTCTCATTGAAATTCAACGCCATTTCGCTGTTACTTTTATTTTTATAAAACTTGTCTTCTAAGATTCCGAATATACTGCCCTCTTTATTGGCTTCTTCAGTTATCTGCTCAATCAGATTCCTGAATGGTATACATCTCATTAGATCAGACATCACTACCTCCTTAGGATTCTATCCAAGTACCGGTTTTTCCCTCCAATGCTTCCTTAGCCTTTTCAAGTGATGTTATAAGAGCACGCCTTCCGGGCTTTGATTCTACAAATGCCAGGGCTGCCTGTACCTTAGGGAGCATGGATCCCTTTGCAAATTCATTGTTATTGATATATTCTGTTGCCTTGGCAGGTGTCAGGGATGAAAGCCATTCAACCTCCGGCTTGCCAAATCTTATCGCTACCTTGTCAACTGCGGTCAGAACTATGAACACATCTGCATTCACCTGCTCTGCCAGCTTTTCTGATGTAAAGTCCTTATCTATTACCGCTGCAATTGAATTGAACTGACCGTTTTCCTCAATCATGGGAATTCCGCCGCCGCCGGCAGCTATAACTACTGCCCCTGCTCCGACTAAGCTCTCAATTGCCTTGATTCCGATTATTCTTAGCGGCTTTGGTGAAGCAACTACCCTTCTGTAGCCCCTTCCTGCATCCTCTTTGACAACAAAGCCCTTGGCTTTTAGTTCTTCAGTTTCTTCTTCTTTGTAGAACCTGCCGATTGGTTTTGTAGGATCCAAAAATGCCGGGTCATCCTTGTCAACCAATACCTCTGTAACCAAGGTAATTACGTCCTTTGACATACCCCTCATCTTCATTTCATTGATTATTGCATTCTGAAGATGGAATCCGATATAGCCCTGACTCATTGCCCCGCATTCAGGAAGGGGCATGGAAGGTGTTTTCACCTCAGTGCCGGAGGCTGTATCAAAGGCCAGATTGATCATTCCAACCTGAGGACCGTTGCCGTGAGACAGGATTATCTCATTGCCCTGCAGTATTAAATCAACTATAGATGCCGCCGTTATTTTTACAGCTGCAATCTGCTCGTCCGGAGTGTTTCCCAGTGCATTTCCGCCAAGTGCCAATACAAGTCTTTTCCCCATGATTCATTGCTCCTTTTTTATCAATTGCCGGACAAATTCTTGTCCGGCATTGATGCAAATAATTGTACAATAATTAACTACCGCAATTATTATGCTTTAGCTTTTTCCTTGTTGTCAATATAAATCGTAGGGAGTGCTGCATAAACTGCTGCACACTGCACCAGGTCATCCTTATAGGTCTTTTCATTAGGTGCGTGGGCTTCTTCTTCTCTTCCGGGACCAAGTCCGATTACCGGAATACCCTCTCTTCCCATTATTGCAACTCCATTGGTTGAGAATGTCCATTTATCAACTCTCGGTTTTCCGTACATCTCAGTGAAGGACTCAACCATTGCTTCAACTTCAGGTGCATCCTCAGGTCTCACCCAGGTCGGGAAGAAGCAATCAGTAGGATATACCAATCCCGTCCATGACGGTCTTTCATATTTATACATTGATACGACTGCATTATGCTTCTTAACCGATGGCAGATCCTCTATTTCCTTCAGTGCAGTCAGATAGGTTTCCCCGTCAGTCAGTCTTCTGTCCAGGGAAATGGAGCAGGAGTCTGCAACTGCACATCTTGAAGGTGAGGTGAAGAATATCTCTGAGGTAGTAATAGTTCCCTTGCCCAGGAAATCATCATGCTTCAAATGATTGTTCAATTCCTTTACCTCAAGGAGAATATCAGCCATCTTATATATTGCATTGTCACCGCGCTCAGGGGCAGATCCGTGGCATGCTGTTCCGTATACATCCACCCTGATTTCCATTCTTCCTCTGTGTCCTCTGTATATTCCGTTGTTTGTCGGCTCAGTTGACACTACAAATTCAGGTCTGATCTTATCTTCATTGATGATATACTGCCAGCAAAGGCCGTCACAGTCTTCTTCCTGTACTGTACCGGTGACTAAAACCCTGTATTTATCACTCAGCATATCAAGGTCCTTCATAATCTTGGCCCCGTAAACAGCCGAAACTATTCCTCCCAGCTGGTCAGAACCGCCTCTTCCCCAAATGTGGACATCATCCTCTTTTCCTTCAAATGGGTCAAATTCCCAGTCTTCAATGTTTCCGATACCCACGCAGTCTATATGTGCGTCATAGGCTATGAGAGTTTCTCCGTCCCCCATATAACCCAATATATTTCCCATGGGGTCAACTATTGTTTCGTTAAAGCCCAGTTTTTCCATTTCTTCCTTGATTCTGTACACCTTGTCCTTTTCCTGGCAGGATTCACCCTTAAGCTTTATAAGGTCTCTCAGGAATTTGGTCATGTCTGCTCTGTACCTCTCTGCTGCAGCCTTGACCTTTGTATAATCAATTTTGTTTTTTTCCATTTTCAATAATCTCCTTTTTATACTTATTCAAAAACCCTGGGGCTTTTTTTCTCTGCAAGTGCTTTAAGTGTAGCCACCGGATCCTTGACCTTTTGCAGGAAAATCATTGCAGCAATGATATATGGCTTATATCCTGCTTCCTTGTACAGAGGAACTCTGTATCTGTCAAAAACTGTTGCTTCAACTTCTCCCTCTTCTGTTGATACACCGGATATGTCCGCAGGCAGGCAGTGCATATAAAGAGCCTTTCCGTCCTTTGTAAGCTTCATCAATTCCTCTGTGCAGGTCCAGTCCTTATGGTTTGTATTCTGGGATAAGAGCTCTTTTTCAAGTGCCTTTATTCCTTCCATGTCCCCGTCACCGTAAAGAACGGTTCTCTTTTCCATTGCCTTGAAAGGTGCCCAGCTCTTTGGATAAACTATATCGGCATCCTTGAATGCTTCAGCCATGGAATTTGTCTTCGTAAACTTACCGCCGTAGGCTTCCGCATTTTTCTTTGCAACCTCTTCGACTTCTCCCATTACCTCATAGCCTTCCGGATGTGCAAGTACTACCTCCATTCCGAATCTTGTCATAAGACCGATGATTCCCTGGGGAACAGAAAGGGGTTTGCCGTAGGAAGGTGAATATGCCCATGTCATGGCTAACTTCTTGCCCTTCAGGTTTTCAACTCCGCCGAATTCATGGATGATATGAAGCATATCTGCCATGGACTGAGTCGGATGGTCTATGTCGCACTGAAGGTTTACAAGAGTAGGTCTTTGCTCTAAAACTCCATCCTCAAAGCCTTCTTTAACATACTCTGAAACATTCTTCATGTATGTATGGCCTTTTCCTATGTACATGTCATCTCTTATACCGATGACATCTGCCATGAAGGAGATCATATTTGAAGTCTCCCTTACCGTTTCTCCGTGTGCAATCTGTGATTTTCCCTCATCCAGATCCTGAATTTCAAGACCCAAAAGGTTACAAGCCGATGCAAAGGAGAACCTTGTTCTGGTTGAGTTGTCCCTGAACAGGGAAATACCCAGTCCTGAGTCAAATATCTTGGTGGATATGTTATTCTCCCTTAAGTTTCTTAATGTATCCGCTACTGTGAATACGGACTTTAATTCATCCTGAGTTTTATCCCAGGTCAGGAAAAAGTCCTCGTTATACATTTTGCCGTGGTCCAGACCCTCCAACGTTTCGATTAGCCCCTTGAATTTTTCCATGTTTACCTCGCTTTATTTTAGTTAATTAATTTATTTTTTTATCAATTTCACTTCTAACAAAAAAGTGAATCAAATCCTTCCCAAACAATCTCACGGTACTTGTCAGGATCCGTATCTCCCTCTGTGGAGAATAACAAAACCCTTGAATTTTCATCCAGTCTCAGCTTTTTACGTACCTCTTCATAGCCTTCCCTGGCAAGGATATTGAATAATGCTCCCATGGGTGCTGCTCCGGATTCTCCGGAAATCACCTTTTCATCCCCGGTCAAAGGATTTCCCAAAACCCTCATACCGTCCGCTGCTACGTAATCGGGAAGTGACAGGAAGCCCTCAGAGTAATTTTTAATGATTTCAAAGGAAACCACATTCGGTTCACCGCAGGCAAGCCCTGCCATTATGGTCCTCATGTCTCCCGACACATTGACCAGCTTTTTCTGTGCTGCGGACTGATAGTAACAGTTTGCCTCATCCGGCTCTACAATTACTGTTATCGGACATTTATCACCGTATTTGACTGCAAAATACCCTTGAATTGCTCCTGCAAGGGAACCGACTCCTGCCTGAATAAAGATATGAGTCGGTACTTCATCAGTAAATTCCTTCAACTGATCGTCCGCCTCCAAGGCCATGGTTCCGTAGCCCTGCATTATCCAGTTCGGAATATCCGTATAGCCCTCCCAGGCTGTATCCTGAACCATTACTCCATTTGTTTCATTGGCATGCTTATCGGCTAATCTTACTGCATCGTCATAGTTAAGATCGGTTATTGATGCATCTGCACCTTCGCCTCTTATTTTCTCAAGTCTGAATTCTGAAGAACCGAGAGGCATATATACAACCGACTTTTGCTTCAGTCGGTTTGCCGTCCAGGCAACTCCCCTTCCATGGTTGCCGTCCGTTGCGGTATAGAAGGTTACATCTCCTACCTTGTTTCTGACTTCTTCGCTTACCAGCTTTTCATAAGGGAAATCGGAAATATCTTCTCCAAGCTTTTTTGCAAGGTAGTTTCCTATGGCATAGGATCCACCGAGTACCTTAAAAGCGTTGAGTCCGAACCTGTAGGATTCATCCTTCAAATAAATACCTGAGATACCAAGCTTTTTTGCAAGGTTCGAAAGACTTCTCAATGGTGTTACCTTATATTCAGGGAAGCTTTCATGAAATTTCCTTGCCTTTTCCACCTCTTCTACACTCATCAGCTTTAACGTGCTCTCCGGATCCTTTGATTTTTCAAAGTTATTCGGAAGCATTCTAAGTTTTTTATTCATTGACTTAATCTGTGCTCCTTTCTTAGAACAGTTGATGTAATTACGGCTGCTATATTTATTACTCATACCGGATTCCGGCCGGTCTGTTCTCTTCCGCATAATTAATAAGCAAATATCATGCCAAGATTCTCCAAAATGTTGATTCATTTCAAAATCGTTTTAAAATTATAAATCCAATAATATACGTCTTGGCTCTCCTTTCATTATATCAATATTTCAAGTGATTTTCGGTTAATTTTATCCCGTTTTATTTAATCGAATTAAAGGATTTTACAATAAAATACAGGCAGAATATTATCAAAACGATAAATTTTATCATTTTGATAATATTCTGCCTGTAAACCATTTCCTGTTTAATTGCCAATTTATTAACATGATGCTTGTTAACTATGAGAAATTTTTCTAAATTTTTGAATTATAGCTTTTTCATTGTTGAATAATCAATCACTGGTTATTATTATCATTTTGATAAGGATTCCCCAGCTTTCTGTACAGGGTGGCTATCCCTATACCAAGGGCTCCTGCTGCCTTCTTTTTACCTTCCGTTGTATTTCCGAAGTAGGACACAGCCCTCTCTATCTCTTCCGTTTCAATTTCTTCCAGGGTACGGAATGGCTTCTGTGCAGCCTGCTTATCCTGGACAGAACCCTTGTCGGCGACGGATTTAAGGATTTCCTCCGATATCATGCTCTTTGTTATCCTTCCCGAATCTGCAATTGTTATAAGGTATTGGATGACATTTTCAAGCTCCCTCACATTACCGGGCCAGCTGTATCTTCTGAAAATATCCATGACCTTTGGGTCAACCGACCTTATATCCTTATCGAAAAGCATATTGTATTTTGCCAAGAAAGTCTTGAACAGTTGCTCCAAATCATCAGGCCTTTCCCTTAAGGGCGGGATGTTTATTGGGATGACATTCAATCTGTAGAAGAGATCACGCCTGAACTGGTTTTTTCTTATCATATCTTCTATATTTCTGTTCGTGGCAGTTATTATTCTTATGTCCAAATCCCTTAAATCGTTGGATCCAATCCTTGTAAAGGTCCTCTCCTGAAGAATTCTTAGAACCTTGCTCTGCAAATACAATGGCATATCCCCGATTTCATCGAGAAAAAGAGTACCCTTGTTGGCAAGCTCGAATTTACCTATTCTTCCGGCTCCGGATGCTCCCGAAAATGCTCCCTTGACGTAGCCGAAGAGCTCTGATTCAAGCAAAGTATCGGGAATTGCAGCACAGTTTATTCCTATGAAGGGCTCATTTCTTCTGTCAGAAGCTGCATGAATTGCGCGGGCAATAAGCTCCTTGCCCGTTCCGGATTCCCCTCTTATAAATACGGTGGAGTCGTTTGTTGCAACCTTTAATATAGTGGCTTTGATATCCTTCATTGCCTCGGAGCTTCCCACAATATTGTCTATTGTGATCATCCTGGATTCCTGGGTTATCCTGTAGGCATTCTTCTTTATATCCTTAAGTGTCCTGAATATTATTATCCTGTCGTAATCCCTGTAGGTACGACCCATTTCCAGGACCTTTCCCAAAACCATGTAGCTTTTGTTACCCAACTCCAGCTTGTATTCAAAGCCATCCTCTGAATCCCCGCTGACCTTGGATACCTTTAAAACATGACCCAGGGTATTCTCCAAAAACCTGAATTTCTGTCCGGCCTTCTTATTTATATATACTATTTCATCCTTTTTATTTAGTACTATCACTCCGTTCTCAACATCATCCAGAATTTTCCTCAGCATTATAATACCGTTGAGGTTTTCTTCCATGTTGATGAATTCTGAAACCTTGGCAGAGATGAGCTCCCCCATCTGCTTTATAAAATCAATGTGGTTGTTTAAATTTGCATTGATATAGTCCCTTTGCTCCATGGTGGTGCATACAAGACCGATTACTCCGATATTTTCATCACGGTACCTGATTGGTGAAGAAACCTCCAGTGTTTCAAGACAGGTACCCTTTGCATCGCATAATCTGCATATTTCATCCTCCCTTGGAAACTGAACTATCCTCTCCCGTCCTGTTTTTAAGACAGAGGAATAGACCAAACCCGGGGAGGTTGCATTTACTCTTTTATGAAAAATACCGGTTCCTGCAATTCTCTCCATGTCGTTGTCCACTATTTCAACATCCACCTTTAAAATGGATGCAATTACCTCGGCATACTTCGTAACATCCGATTGAATATCCTTCAAATACTTTCTTTTTATATCAGCCATCCAAAAACCTCCGGGGTCTAAAAGCTTAAAGTCAAAACAACTTGAACCAATGTCGTTGACTTGATTATAGAATAATTATCATTTTGATACAAACCTTTTGAAATCGTATAAAAAATAATTGTTAAAGTAATTTCTTTCTGCTATACTTTTTGTAATTAAGATGTATATTTGGTTAGGGAGCAGATATTCCGGATCTTATTGCTCCTTGTCCGCGGCTGACTGACTGTTTATTGATTAAACGGTCTATTTGTGTTTTTACAACCTATACTAAGGGGGAACAAGATGTATAGATTTAAAGTAAACGGAAATGATGTGTCAACTGAGAAAGATACCACCCTGATGAAATTCCTGAGGGAGGAATTAAATCTGTTCTCAGTGAAGAACGGATGCAGCGAAGGCTTTTGCGGAACCTGCTCTGTTCTAGTCGACGGAAAGCTGATGAAATCCTGTGTTTTAAAGACTTCTAAGCTGGAAGGAAAATTGATAAATACACTTGAAGGATTTTCAGCCAGGGAAAAGAAGGTTTATGCCCATGCCTTTGAAAAAATGGGTGCGGTTCAATGCGGCTTTTGTACACCGGGAATGCTGGTTGCTACAAAAGCACTGATAGATGTTAATCCTGATCCCACCAGAGAGGAATGTGCCTCTGCCATAAAGGGAAACATATGCAGATGTACAGGCTATGTCAAAATAGTTGATTCAATGCTCTATGCTGCAAAAATCATGAGAGAAGGCACTGAACCGGAAGAGCAGACCGAATCCGGAGTAAATAAGGATGTGTTGAAGGTTGATGCAAGGTCTAAAGCTCTGGGTGACCCCGTCTATGTTGATGATATGTCCATGGATGGCATGATTTACGGTAAAGCCTTAAGAACAAAATATCCAAGAGCAAGGGTAATTTCCATTGATACAGCAGATGCAAAAAGGCTACCCGGAGTTGTGGGAGTATTACTTGCAGAGGATATTCCCGGCGAGAGGAACTGCGGACACCTTGTCAAGGATTGGCCGGCCCTTATAAAAACAGGTGAAGAAACAAGATACGTGGGTGACTCTGTTGCGCTTGTAGCTGCAGAATCCGAAGAAATTCTTGAGGAAGCTCTTAAACTGATCAAGGTTGAATATGAGGAATTAAAGCCTGTTTCAGATCCCTTTGAAGCCCTGAAGGAGGATGCTCCGAAAATCCACGAAAAGGGAAACCAGCTTTCCTTCCAACAGCTTAAACGGGGAAATGCCGATAAAGCCCTTGAGGAATCAAAGTACAAAGTCAAGTACAGCTTCAAGACTCCTTGGACCGAGCATGCATTTTTAGAGCCTGAATGTGCCCTTGCCTATCCGGCAGCTGACGGTGTTGAGGTAATAACTTCTGACCAGGGTATATACGATGATAAAAGGGAAATAGCCTCACTTTTAGGAATTGAACCTGAAAAGGTCAGGGTCAAGGCTGCCATGGTAGGCGGCGGTTTTGGAGGCAAGGAGGACATGAGTGTCCAGCACCATGCTGCACTCCTCTCATACCTGTTCAAAAATCCTGTCAAGGTAAGGCTTACCAGGGCGGAATCCCTGATTGTACACCCAAAAAGGCATCCGATGTACATGGATTTTGAACTTGGCTGTGATGAAGAAGGAAAATTAACCGGTCTTAAGGCGAGGATTGTATCTGACACAGGTGCCTATGCATCCTTGGGAGGTCCCGTTCTACAAAGAGCCTGTACCCACGCCGCAGGTCCGTATAACTATCAGAATGTGGATATTGAAGGACGTGCTGCATATACCAACAATGTTCCTTGCGGAGCCTTCAGAGGTTTTGGCGTAACACAGTCAATCTTCGCGTTGGAATCCTGTTTGAATGCTCTGGCTGAAAAGGTCGGAGTGGATCCCTGGGAAATGAGGAGAAGAAATGCCTTAAAACCGGGGGATGAAATGCCAAACGGCCAGATAGCGGATGAATCCACAGCCTATCTTGAGACCTTGGAATCGGTTAAGGAAGATTACTATAAATATTTGAATAATCCTGACTATTATGTTGGTATAGCAAGCGGACTTAAAAACGCCGGACTCGGGGTCGGTGTACCTGATACAGGAAGATGCGAAATAGAGGTCATTGACGGTATTGCACATTTAAGAAGCTCAGCTTCTGATATGGGTCAGGGTATACATACCATAATGATGCAGGTATTCTGTGAAACAACAGGATTGAATTCAAAGAGCGCATTAGTTGAAAAACCGGATACATTCTTCACTCCAAACTCAGGAACAACGACTGCATCAAGGCAAACAGTATTCACAGGTGAAGCTGTGAGACAGGCAAGCCTTGAGCTTAAAAAGGATTTGGAAAGTGTAAATGATATATCCGAGCTCAACGGTAAAAAATATTTCGGTGAATATTCCTTTAAATCCGACCCCATGGGTTCGGATAAAAAGAATCCTGTGAGCCACGTTGCCTATGGCTATGCAACTCAGCTTGTCGTCTTGGACAAGGAAGGAAAGGTAGTCAAAGTCATTGCTTCCCATGATATGGGTAAAGCGATAAATATAAAGGGTGCCGAAGGACAGATTGAAGGCGGAGTAGTCATGGGACTGGGTTACGCATTGACAGAGAACTTCAAGAGTGTCAACAGCGTACCAGAGGTCAAGTTCGGAACCCTTGGCTTACTGAGATCCACCCAGGTACCGGAAATAAAATCAATAATCATCGGAAAAAATCAAAATGAGCTTGCTTACGGAGCAAAGGGAATCGGTGAAATAGTAGTGGTTCCGGAGGCACCTGCCTGCCAGAATGCATACTACAACAAGGACGGAATATTCCGTACCTCCCTGCCCCTAACTGACACCTATTACAATAAACCTAAAAAATAAAACTCCTTATGTTATTTGAAAGGGCCGGATAAAATGAAAAAACAAGACACCCTCGAAGATATTACCCATAAAACAAATAATTCCGGCCTTTCAAGTCGGTACCGTAAACTTATGGATGACTTCTGCCTTACAAAAGGCGGGAGTCATTCCATATCAGGGTCCGGAGGAAAAACAACCCTGCTCTGGTATCTGGCATCACTTTTAAAAAAAGCAGGTGAAAGTGTTACCGTTACTACAACGGCTAAAATAATGATTCCGGAAAATTCAGAGGAAATGAGGTTCTACGATGTTTTTTCCGATTCACCCGAAATCTTCAAACAATTGACATCGGAAAAGAAAGATACACAGAACAAAAAAGACATCCCTGTCATACTAATTGGTAAGCCACTTGAGGATAACCCCGAAAAAATAGCTTCTCTATCGAGAGATGAGCTTACAGAATTGAAAAGAAGTGACAAATATCTTCTCATTGAAGCCGACGGCTCAAAAAACAAGCCCCTTAAGTGGTGGTACGGCCATGAACCTCCCATCCCGGAGGATTCTGATGTTATCTACGGAGTCATACCTATAAATATGCTTGGAGAAACCTTGAAGGAAGAGAACACCTATAACCTTGCAGGAGTCAAGTGCATAGCCTCATCAGAAACCTGTGATTATACCCTCTTAAAGGAAATAGTTTTAAGAGAAGACGGGCTTTTTAAAAATTCATATGGATACAATCCAAAAAGAATAGTTATAATCAACAGATGCGATACTGACCGGCTGACGGAACACGGAGAAAAGCTTCGGGATTTAATTATAAAGGACAGCAGAAGCATAGCAATACATTCAATAATACTAACCAGCTTAAAGGAACTACAAAATGAAAATTACAGCCATTATTCTTGCCGCAGGCTTCTCCACAAGGATGAAACAGAATAAATTACTGATGGAAATAGAGGGTGAGAGGATCATTGACAGGGTAATAAAGACTGTTAAAGCCTCGGACTTTGACGAGGTGCTTCTCATAGTAAATAAAAGCTTCCCCGAATTCTCCAATGGACTAAAGGTTATTGTGAACCAAAAATCCCATCTTGGAGTATCCACCTCCATAAAAGCAGGTGTTGAATGTGCAGCTTCCGACTCCGAAGGACTCGCCTTCATTATGGGAGACCAACCGTTCATCACAGTATCCACCCTAGGGGCTATAATCGATAAATTCCGGGAGGATACAACCAAAATTGTTATTCCGGTTTTCAACGGAAAATCAGGATCTCCGGTTATATTCCCGGTGGAATTAAAAGCAGAACTCGCATCTCTCAAAGGTGACACCGGCGGAAAAACAGTTATTGCACAGCACCGGGACCTTGTTACATATATAAAATTCGATGATATTAAGGAGCTGACAGATATAGATACCATGGAATCCTATGAAAAAGAGGTAAGTTATCGTAAAACTGTATTGATCAGAGGCGGAGGCGACCTGGCCACAGGAGTCGCCCATGCACTTTTTGAAAGCGGCTGCAGGGTTATCATAGCAGAATCAGAAAATCCTTCCTGTATCCGTACGGAGGTCTCCTTTGCATCTGCCATATGGGAAGACAGCAAAACCATTCAGGGAGTAACCTCTAAGCTGATTAAAAACCCCGGAGATAGATTTAAAATCTGGAAGGAAGGCAAAATTCCAATCCTGGTAGACTCGGATTTAAAATCCTTGGAAGAGATTAATCCCGACGTATTGGTTGATGCAATAATCGCAAAGAAAAACTGCGGTACCCACAAATCCATGGCACCTTTGGTAATATGCATGGGACCGGGGTTTTCTGCACCGATTGACTGCCATCTTGTAATTGAAACAATGAGGGGTGAAACCCTGGGCAATATAATATCAGAAGGTCCGGCTTTACCTGATACGGGAACACCGGCGCTAGTATCCGGTCATTCAACCGAGAGAGTAATACACTCCCCTGCTGACGGAGATATTCAAAACATAAAAGCCATAGGCGATTTTGTTGAAGAAAATGAAACCATAGCCATGATTGGGGATACTCCCGTTGTGAGTACTATTCCGGGTACATTAAGAGGATTGATCAGGAATGGTTTTCCCGTGAAAAAAGGACTTAAAATTGCCGATGTTGATCCAAGATTTGAAAAGGAGCTTGCCTTTACTATTTCAGATAAGGCAGCATTTCTCGGACAGGCAGTTTTAAAAGCCATACGAAGCTTTGAGATAAAATCAAACTGATAAATTATAAAATTGAAAACACATTTTTATTGACCGGAGCAACAAATGGCTCCGGTCTTAGCTTTACTGTTTATTAACACGGAGTTCATTGATATTGATTATCAAGTAGGGTATACTTGTTTTAGGCTAATTGATAATATTTATCATTTAATGAGAGTATTATTCAATAAAAAAACAGATAATTAAAAATTTTAAACGGTACGAAACACCATAAACCTAAACAAAGATAACTTGGAGGAATTAAAATGAGTAAAATTAAACTACCTGAACTGGCATATGGATACGATGCATTAGAACCTTATATAGACGCAAGAACGATGGAAATACACCACACAAAACACCATCAAGCTTATATTGATAATCTTTTGAAGGCACTTAAGGAAAAGGACGGCGGAGAAGAGAAGGAATACAGCGATGAAGACGTCATAGCTTTGATTAAAGATCTTAAGGGCATTAAGGCATCCGATGCAGTGGTTACCCAGATCAGAAACAACGGCGGAGGACATGTAAATCACTCCTTCTTCTGGAAGATTATGGGACCCGGTAAGGGCGGCGAGCCTAAGGGCAAGGTTTCAGAAGCAATAGATAAGAAGTTCGGAAGCTTTGATAAATTCAAGGAAGAGTTCGCAGGAGCCGCAGCAAAGAGATTCGGATCCGGATGGGCTTGGCTTGTAGTTAATAAGGACGGAGAGCTTGAAGTAGTTTCAACTGCTAACCAGGACAGCCCGCTGTCAGAAGGAAAGAAGCCAATTCTCGGCATAGATGTATGGGAGCATGCTTACTATCTGAACTACCAGAACAAGAGACCTGACTATGTCAAAGCATTCTGGAATGTTGTAAACTGGGATGAGGTAGAAAAGCTTTATACTGAAAAGTAGTCCATAAAACCACATAAATTTTGCACATTGAATGCCGGAGTTTACACTCCGGCATTCAATTTTTATTCTTTTTTCTAATCATAATATCCAAGTAAATTTACACGGCAGTCCTATGCTGCCTTTCCGGTATTTTTTGATATCATCCTCATTTGTAAGAATCCTATACTTGCACTTACGAGAAAAACTACATCCTTCAACAGTCTGACCAGATAAAAGTAATATCTCGGAATATCCCTGATGGACATAATATACTGATCGCCGTTATATAAATAGTTCACCAAAAGACCGAGAGTTGAGGTATAGGATGAAACTGCATCAAATCTTCCGAAGAAAACTATTATAAGGTGAATAACCATGATAATCACAATGAATATGAGCACTTCTCCATATTTGATATCCGGGTTTTTATCGGCCAGCCTGCTGAACATAATAAATGATATAAGAGCTATCACTGTCAAATAAGATAAAGTTGATACCAAAAATGTGGTAAATGTATTGGGGGTCCCCTTTAATATAAATAACCCCATGAACAGGCTTCCAACAATATACGCTAAGAAAACAACAGCAACTGTCACTGCATAATAACCCAATATTATAAAAAACCTGTCTCTGAATGGCATAACCCGATACCCCCTTTGTTTTTCTGATATATATAACAGGACTATACACTCAGTTTAACTTTTACAATCCCTTTTAACTATACTGCCTTCTGAGGTTATCTCAAAAAAAACAAAAAGTTTATTGGGCATAGTTAACTAACGGCATATTATTGTCATTCATGGTTCTGGTTTTTCATCATACATAAAGTTTATACCTTATAATAATTGGAAAAGGTATTTCAGGTTTTTAAAAAAATTGAAAAATCATTTTATTTAACCTGTAACATTTTTATTCTTATTTCTACTAATAGGTGAAAGGAGGAAAGCAGATGAAGGATATAGAAGAGCTCTATTATGCATACAAAGATGATGTATTTAAATATCTGTTACTCAAAACCCGTGACAGTCATAAGGCTGAAGAGATATTAGCCGAGACCTTTTACCAGGTTATAAAATCAATTTCCTCCTTCAAGGGACTCTCCTCTGAGAAAACCTGGATAATTTCCATAGCAAAAAACACTTGGCTTAATTCACTTAAAAAGAATAAAGAAACACCGGGTTTAGAAGAGATCCTTGAGTTTTATTCGGATGACGGTATTGATCTTGCCGAGGATTTCCTCGATAAGGAGCTGTCAAAAAGAATAGTTCAAATCTTAAGAGAGTCTGATCCAAAAGCCGGTGAAATAATAAGGATGAGAAGTGAGGGCTTTGACTTTTCTGAGATTGCAGAAAAACTGGGGATTTCCTCCAGCTCCTGCAGGGTAATACATCACAGGACAAGGGAAACAATAAAAAATAAACTTAAAAAGGAGGGCTTAATTTGAAGATACATTGTGACGTTTTTGAAGATATCAAGCCATTGGTTGAAGATGGTGTGGCATCAGAAGAAACAGTTAAGCTTTATAAAGAACATTTGGAAGAATGCCCTGCCTGCAGGGAAAAAAACAGAGAGCTAAATAATGACTCAGATTTATGGGATAAAAATACAGGAAATGATTTTACCGGAATTGAAATATCTCCGGATACCGACAGGCGTATCGTCAGCACTATTCAAAAAAAGCTTAAATTGTTCTACAGCTTCCTTATAATTTCAGGAATAGCCTTTGGAGTAATTTCTGTGGCCAAGGAAGATATGTCAATACTATACAACTTCATATTCCTTCCCATAGTCGGAGGCCTGGGTTACCTGCTGTTTGAAAAGAAGTGGTACAGGCTGCCGCTGATAGTATTGGGAGTATTATTTGCAATAGCATTTGTCAAATACCTGTTTATATCAGGTTCTGGCATCGGCACGGCATTTATCTCAGCCCTATGGTTCGGAGGTATTGCGGCATTATTGACCTTCATCGGAGGTGCAATAGTATTTCTGCTTAATTATGGATTCAGGAGTAAATAAAAAATGGATAAAGAAATAAATGACTCAAATAAAACAAAAAAGGAAAAACCTAAAACACTAAGGGTTTTGGCAATAACAGGAGCATTCGCACTTATGGCATTTCTTGGTTTTCTTTATATGGATATCTTTGGAAATCCGATGGAGATTTCTAAAGCCAGGAAAACTTCCTTAGAGTATGCAACTAAAACATTGAAGCTTGACAGCGATTGGGTTCCGGGCAAAACAATTAAGGATAAGGCTGGCTATTCAACAATATTTACAAAAAAAGGCAGTCAGGACTACTTTGTCGGCTTAATGGCAGCTCCCAACGGTACCGTTAGTGAATTTGGATACGGCGGTTACAGGGAAAATACAATGGTAAGGCTTTCCAAGGAGCATGCGAAGAAGATTAAGGAAACCCTCAAAAACTTCAAAACTGATATTAAAGGGTTTGATCTTAGCATCAGGATGGAGGACGACTCCCTGTCACAGACGAATATAAAGCCGGATATGGAATACAAAAAGGAACTCGATGTAAATTATGAAATAAGTCTTTACGGAAATCTTGAGACGAAAGATACTCAGCAAATTGTTGAAAAGCTTAAAAACATCAGGGATGAGCTAAAAGTAGGCGGGTACAATTTCAATACCTGGAATTTCAACTCAAACTACAGTGACGGTGTAATGCTTTTGGGCTTAAGCGATACCCTGTTTGATGACCCAAACCTCATCACCTTACTGGAAAAGAACAAGAATAACTTTGATGCAGCTCCAAAGTTCATCACTGACTGGAGGACAAATTAGAATCCCCTTTAATACAATTTGAATAAAATCTTAAAAAAGCCAGTTACAAACCACAATCTGATTTGTAACTGGCTATCATTATCTTCAATTCTTCCCCTTAATTGACAAACTTGAAAAACCAACTGCAATGGCAAAAAGGATTCCTAAAAATTTCTTAAAATTATGGTTACTATTAATGTTAAATAAAAAAAGAGAGCTTTTGCCGCTCTCTTAACTATCCTGTCTTCTTTGTAATGCATTTGGTATGCCCATTTCTTCCCTGTATTTTGCAATAGTTCTTCTTTTTATCTCAATTCCCGAGGAGTTCAGGATTTCCGTAATTGTATTGTCTGACAAGGGGTTTGTTTTAACTTCTTCAGCTATTATATTGCCTATTCTGTCCTGAATATATTCCTTGGAGATAACTTCACCCGTCCCCTGTTTGAAGGATCTTTGGAAGAAGTCTCTCAGGCTTAGAACACCTCTTGGAGTACTTATGTATTTTCCTCTCACTGTCCTGGAAATAGTTGATATTGACAGGTTATTGTCCTCTGAAATCTGTGAAAGAGTCAATGGTTGAATGTGATTTGCAACCTCTTTGATATACTCCTCCTCATATGTGGCAATGGAGTTTATTACATTCTTTAGGGTGGTGTTTCTTTTCTCTATGAATTTGGCAATGTTTATTGCCCTTGTTATATATTTTTGAAGTGCTTCCTTGTCGGATTCCTTGGCATCCTCCAAGAGCTTCAGATACTTCGGGCTTATTCTGATTTCCGGTATTATTTCATTATTTAACACCACTATCATTTTGCCGTCTTCATCAAAGGAAATGTCCGCATCCGGAACAATATAAACCGTTGCTTCACCACCCGTTCTGAAACCTGAAGCAGGCTTGGGATTAAGAGATTTAATGGTTTTAATATATTCGTTTAACTTTTCCTGAGTTATCCCATACTTGTCCAACAGCTTTTGAGTTTGCTTCATTCCTATGGATTCAAGGTCATCTCTTACCAGGTCCATTAAAACGGGATCTGGATTTCCATTTTTAGTCAGCTGCATTAAAAGACAATCATTCAGATTTCTGGCACCTACACCAGTAGGCTCCAAGGACCTTACATGTGCAAAAGCCTTTTCTACAATCCCTTTGTGGAGCCTTAAATTTCTTGCAGCTTCTTCAATGGACTGCCTGAAATAACCCCATTCATCCAGGGAGTATATGATATATTCCCCTGCTATCTTCTCATTCCTGCTGAGCTTTATATAGCCCAGCTGTTCAATTAAATAGTCACTCAGACTTTCCTCGTCGGAAATATTGAACTCCGGCATTTCATTGTCTGAGGGTTCATAGGTTGTATAGCTTGTTCCCGGAGTATCAAGATACTTTACTAAATCAGGAAGATTGTAGTTTTCATTCAGCTTTCCAACCTGAGAAACAACGTGATCGGAATCTACAGCCGGATTGTTTTGTGATTCATCCATAACATATTCTAAGAGCTCTGCTCCGTTAAGCTTCAGGATCTCAATACTCATCTTCATTTCCTGGGTGAGATTAAGCCTTTGCTCAAGCTTTTGCTCCAATCCTATCTTATTTTGCATCTTGACCTCCTTTAAAAATTTAAATGATATTCAATATTTGTGTTACATATCCTCTGAGTAAAGTACCACGGCTTCATAGGGCTTTAAAGTCAGCTTTTTATCCCCGGTGTATTTTGTATCCCCGTAGTTTGAAATTAAAAGCTCATATTTATCCGGAACAACCACTGAATCAATATCCAATTCAACAGATTTGTCCGTGAAGTTGTTCAGGCAGATAAGCTTCTCTTTTCCAAGGGACCTTGTCCAGGCAAAAACCTCGTCACTGTCTTCAAAAACAGGTTCATATCTTCCGTATACTATAACAGGCAGCTCTGCTCTTAAGCTTAATATCCTTTTATAGTATGAATACACCGAATCAGGGTTGTTCACCTGGGCTTTTGCATTCAATTCCTTATAGTTTGAGTTTACTTTCAGCCATGGAGTTCCGTCAGTAAATCCGGCATTTCCTGAGTCATCCCACTGTATCGGGGTTCTTGCATTGTCCCTGCCCTTGGCTCTGATCGCTCTTAACATTTCCTCTTCAGTCATCTTTCCTGAGGATGTTAAAGCATTATAAGCATTAATACTCTCTATATCCCTGATATCCTTCATTGATTCAATATCCAGGTTTGTCATTCCCAACTCTTCACCCTGGTAAATATACGGTGTTCCCTCCATGAAGTTGGTGATATGAGCCAGCATCTTTGCAGATACTTCCCTGTATTTCCCACTGTCATTCCCGAATCTGGAAACCATCCTGGGTTGATCATGGTTGTTCAAATAAAGCGAATTCCAGGCTTTGCCGTGCAGTCCCTCCTGGAACTTTCCAAGTGTCTTCTTAAGCTCTTTTAATTCTAGCTTTTTCAGCTCCCATTTGCCTGATGGTCCGTTGTCCAGATCCATGTGCTCGAAGATGAATATCATGTTGAGCTCGTTCCTGTCCGGGGAGGTAAGCTTTATCGCATCCTCAACGGTGGTTCCCGGACACTCACCCACTGTCATAATATCGTATTTTCTTAATACTTCCCGGTTCATCTCCTGAAGGAACTCATGGAGTCTCGGGCCCATGTGGTTGACTTCAGGTCCTTCCTCACCCGGTTTATTCAGCTTTTTTGATATAAGGTTTATGACATCCATTCTGAATCCGTCAACACCCTTATCAAGCCAGAATCTCATAATATCGTAGACTTCATTTCTTAGAACCGGATTTTCCCAGTTTAAATCAGGCTGTTTTTTACTGAACAGGTGAAGATAGTATTGGTCTGTATTTTCATCATATTCCCAGGCAGGACCTGAAAAGACTGAGCCCCAGTCATTGGGTGGACCGTCATTCTTCCCGTCTCGCCATATATAGTAATCCCTGTATTTATTATCCCTGGATTTTCTTGATTCTTTAAACCAAGGATGTTCATCCGAAGAATGGTTGACCACCAGGTCCACAAGAAGCTTCATACCTCTTTCGTGTATTCCGCTGAGTAATTCATCAAAATCTTCCATGGTTCCGAAATCAGGATGAATTTCCCTGTAGTTACTTATGTCATAGCCGTTGTCATCATTGGGGGATGCGAAAAAAGGTGATATCCAAATCACGTTTATCCCCAGATTCTTTATATAGTCGAGCTTAGAGGTTATTCCCCTGAGATCTCCAATTCCGTCATTATTTGTATCTTTATAGCTCCTCGGATATATTTGATAAACCGAAGCTTCCTTCCACCAGTTTCTTTCCATGTATAGCTCCCTTCAATTGTGAGTCTCTTTCATTATAGCATTCAGAGCCTGCTCTGAAAAAAGTCAAAAAGATTTACATTTAGTATTTACATTTTTCTTTTACATATTCTGAAAAGTGATACAATATGTATGTTAAAGAACAGGAGGTGAAATATTTGAACAATATCCTTACTGCATTCATGTTCACAGCCATAGCAGGCCTGTCAACCGGAATAGGTAGTCTTATTGCTCTGATATCAAGAAAAACCAATACAAAGTTCTTGTCCATCAGCTTGGGATTCTCTGCAGGGGTCATGATTTATATATCCATGATAGAGATATTTCCTTCAGCAGTGGCTCAGCTTACTGTTGGTTCAACACCGCGGCTTGCTAATATCAAAGCCGTAGCAGCTTTTTTCATCGGTATGCTTCTTATCGCCATAATTGATAAGGTCATACCCGAGAAGGACAATCCCCATGATGTCAAAAACCCTGACACCTATGAAGAGGAAACAAGAAATGGTAAGCTGATGAGGACCGGTATAAAAACAGCATTGGCACTTGCAATACATAATCTTCCCGAAGGATTGGCCACATTCCTTACAGCTTTAAACAATCCAAGACTGGCAATACCTATCGTAATAGCCATAGCCATACATAACATACCCGAGGGTATATCTGTGTCGGTCCCTATATATCATGCCACAGGCTCAAGAAGACGTGCATTTTATTATTCCTTTGCATCAGGTCTTGCCGAACCCATCGGCGCGCTTTTTGGATACCTGATCCTTATGCCCTTTATCACACCGGCATTACAGGGAATGGTAAACGCTGCCGTGGCAGGAATCATGGTTTTTATTTCCATCGATGAATTGCTGCCCTCTGCAAGGGAATACGGAGAGCATCATTTGTCAGTTTATGGTTTTGTATTTGGTATGATGCTGATGGCAGTATCATTAATTATGTTCATGTAAAACAAATTTATTTTAATCCCCGGAGGTCAAAGTAATGGAAAGAATCGTCGGAACTACAGTTAGAGGTTTAAGAGCTCCAATTATCAGAAAAGGTGATGATATAGCGAAAATCACCGCTGATACAGTTGAAAATTTTCTGAAGCTTGAGAATGTTAAGCCTAATGACAAGGATATCGTTGCAATAACAGAATCAATAGTTGCAAGAGCACAGGGCAACTATGCTACAGTTGATGATATTGCAAAGGATATCGAGAAGAAGTTTGGCAAAGAAACTATCGGTGTTATACATCCTATTTTGTCCAGAAACAGATTCGCTATTAACCTAAAGGGCTTTGCAAGAGGAGCAAAAAAGATTATCCTCATGCTATCATACCCTGCTGATGAGGTCGGAAACCATCTGATATACCTGGATAAGCTTGATCAGTCAGGCATCAATCCCTGGGCAGATGTGTTAACAGAGGAAAAATTCAGGGCGGCTTTTGGTTATGAAAAACACACCTTTACGGGAATTGATTATATAGACTACTATAAGGAACTAGTTAAGGCTGAGGGTGCCCAATGCGAG
>DAINSS010000006.1:33503-54753 GCA_036741195.1 Clostridiaceae bacterium
GAGATATTAAAATTTACAAAAAATGTCATAAACTGTGATATTCATACAAGGAAAAGAACCAAGAATCAGCTCATTGCAGCAGGCGGAGAGAAGATTTACTCCTTGGACGACATTCTTTGCGAGAAGACAGATGAACACGGTTATAATGAAGATTACGGCCTTCTCGGCACAAACAAGGCGACTGAAGAATCAGTAAAGCTATTCCCAAGAGATTGTAAAGAGCTTGCTTATAAGATTCAGGGAATGCTTATGGAAGCGACAGGTAAAACCATAGAAGTCATGGTTTATGGTGACGGTGCATTCAAGGATCCGGTAGGAAAAATCTGGGAGCTTGCAGATCCTGTTGTTTCTCCGGGTTATACTGCTGGTCTTGAAGGAACACCTAATGAAGTTAAAATAAAATACCTTGCAGACAATAACTTCAGTAACCTTTCAGGAGACGAACTAAAGCATGCCATAGAAAAGCATATACATGACAAGGATGCAAACCTGACAGGTAAAATGGAAGCCCAGGGTACAACACCAAGAAGGCTTACAGATTTATTAGGCTCACTTTGTGATTTGACTTCAGGCTCAGGAGATAAGGGAACACCTATTATATACATCCAGGGTTACTTTGATAACTACAGTATTTAATTCGCAAAACCGGGTCAGAAAGCCGGGATACAACAATTAATAAAGATCATTTTTTTGAGAAGCAGCCGGTTAACACGGTTGCTTTTTTATTCAAAAAAGTAAGAAAATGTTCATTTTAAATGATAAATGCTTAACGTTCATTTAATCTGTCGATGTTAAATTAAAACCTATAAAACCTAAGACTATTCATCTTAAAGACAGGAGCAGATATTATGACAGACGAAAAAATCGTTTTTATGGAAAATATCCAAATGGTTTTCGGAGACAAAAAAGCCCTGGACGGCGTATCCCTTACGGTTCCGAAGGGGGAAATCTTCGGACTGTTGGGACCCTCCGGAGCAGGTAAGACAACCATGATCAAAATACTGACAGGCCAGCTGAATGCAACTCAAGGGAAATCATCTATATTCGGATATGATACAGAAAGAATCCCTGATGAAGTATACGCCAAAATAGGTATGGTTTTAGACACCACAGGTTTATATACAAGGCTTACGGCCTACGACAACCTGAAGGTTTTCACCGATATATTCGGAATAGACAAATCAGAAATCGGAAAGTCATTGAGGGCAGTACAGCTTGAGGATTCTTCAAAGAAGGTTGTTTCAAGGCTTTCCAAGGGTATGACTCAAAGACTTGTATTTGCAAGGGCAATAATCAACAATCCTTCCCTGTTGTTTTTGGACGAGCCCACAAGCGGCCTGGATCCGGCAACGGCACAGGAAATCCACAGAATAATATTTGATTTAAGAGACAGGGGAGCAACAGTCTTTCTTACCACCCACAACATGACTGAGGCAACCAACCTTTGTGACAGAGTAGCCCTGTTGAATGAAGGAAAGATAATAGAACTGGATACTCCAAAAGCCCTTTGTTCAAAGTACAACACCGATCAGAAGATCCATGTTTTTTTAAAAAACGGAAAAGAAGAAGTTCTGTCCATGGATGAAAAATCGGCTGATATGCTCTCCGATTTTATTAAATCAAATCAAATAGATTCCATCCATTCCTCGGAACCTGACCTGGAAACCGTGTTTATTTCCTTAACCGGAAGAAAGTTGGTGTAATCATGAAAATAAGAAGAATTTCAGCCGTTTTTACAAAACAGATTAAGGATACGTTGAAAAACAAGACTGTTTTGGCAAACTTCATATTACTCCCATTAATGACTCTCGTTTTGACCCAGGCTATGGGCAAGAACCTGTCTGAGATGCCTGACAACTATTTTGTATTAATGTTCTCAGCCATGTATGTGGGTATGATACCTCTTATGAATTCAGCTGCAATCATCGGAGAAGAGAAGGAAAAAAACACCCTGAGGACTCTTATCATGGCAAATGTTAAGCCAATGGAGTATCTGATCGGTATTGCACTGTTTATTGTTTTCGCATCTTCCCTGGGTGCCCTTGCAATGGCATTGATAGGGGGGATTTCAGGCATGAAGCTTATTATGTACATGGGAGTCATGATTTTAGGCTCTTTTGCATCCTACTTCATAGGCTGCGGTATTGGCATAATGTCACAGAATCAAATGAGTGCAACATCAATTGCAACTCCATTCATGCTCCTGTTCTCATTTTTACCCATGCTTTCCATGTTCAATAAAACTATCGAGAGTATTGCAAAATTTTCCTTTACACAGCAGATTTATAGTCTGCTGCAGGATCTTACTCCTTCAAATTTCACGCCGGATAAATTTGCAATTATATTCATAAATATCATAATATTCATAATCTTCTTCGTTTATGCCTATAGAAAAAGCAGGCTTGAAGACTGATGAAAGCTTAGAGGATTAAAAACAGACTCCCTGAATTTGGGTTTATCCAAATTCGGGGAGTCTGTTTTTTCATAATTATTTTTACCTAAATAAAAGTGACTTCAACATCTCCCATACCATGGAAGCTAACCTTGAAGGAATCACCCTTGTCTGCAGGAACTGCTGCTGTAACAGCTTCTGACAGAATAACATAATCTTTTTTCAGGACTATACCGAATTCCGATAGTTTATTCGCAAGCCAGGCAACTGATTCCACAGGATTACCAAATACCTCGGCAAGTACTCCGGAATTTATCAACTTTCCGTTCTTCTCCATGAGCATTCCGGTAAGTTTCATGTCAATTTACCTTGGATCAAGTTTAGTATCACCCAGAATATATCTTGAGCTTGATCCGTTGTCGGCCACTGTATCCAAAAGCTTTATTTTCCAATCCTTTATTCTTGAATCCACTATTTCGATTGAGGGTACAACATAAGCCGTTGCATTTATAACATCCTGAGAGGTCAGGCCGGGACCCTTGAGGTCTTCCTTTAAAACAAATGCAAGCTCCCCCTCCGCCTTTGGCAGTAAAAGGTCAGCACGTTTAATTTCTCCCCTGTTTGATACCTCCATGGATTCCAAAAGGTGACCAAAGTCCGGTTCACTTACTCCAACCAGCTCCATCATGCCCGGCTTGTCAAGCCGATTTTCATGCCGGAGATCCTGTCTCCTTCCTTGATCTTTTCTTCTATGTTTTTCACCTGGACTGCATAAGCCTCGGATAAATCAATATCCTCCCAAAAGGAAGTCACAGGGTCCACAGGAGTTTTCCCATCCTCCGCAGCTTTTAAAATACCTGCCATTTTCAAAATATCCATAATACACCTCCAATTTATGTTACAAACGGAAACCTCTTCATATGGTCATTAAAAGAACTTGCTGATATAATTAAGCATAGCTCTATTTACAGTATAGTATATTTATGCATGGAACATGAATCAAGCGGAGGCAAAAAATGAGAATCGCCATAGTGGACGGTCAGGGTGGAGGAATAGGTAAAAACCTGGTTGAGAAAATCAGAAAAAGCAAACTCTCAGAGATTGAGATACTTGCGCTCGGAACCAATTCGATTGCCACATCGGAAATGCTGAAGGCAGGTGCCGACAAGGGTGCAACAGGAACGAATCCTATAATAATCAATGCACCTAAGGTAGATGCCATTGTAGGACCTATGGCCATAGTAATACCAAACTCCGTAATGGGTGAAATAACTCCGGAGATTGCATTTGCAATCGGTAATGCCGATGTACCAAAGATTCTTATCCCCTTGAACAGGTGTAATGTATATATCCCATGTATAAAGGACAGGAAGATGTCTGAGCTATTGGACGGTGTGATAGACGAATTATCATCACTTTATGACAACTCGAGTAGTCTCCAGAAAAAATAGCATGGAATCCATGCAGTTTTAAAGGAGAAGGTATGAACACAAAAAAACTAGTATTCTCAGGAGTATTTATTGCTCTTGGATTGTTGCTTCCCCAGGCATTTCATATGTTCGGAGGAACAGGACCGATCTTTTTACCGATGCATATCCCTGTTTTGCTGGCAGGCTTCTTCCTTGGTGCTCCTTCAGGCGCACTTGTAGGGGTTATAACAGTTCTTTTGAGCGCAGCATTGACAGGAATGCCACAGGTTCCAATAACCTACTTCATGATGTTTGAATTGGCAGCCTATGGCTTCGCAGCAGGTTTTCTTTATAAAACCTTAAAGCTGAACGTGTATATATCCTTGGTGGGGGCAATGATTATCGGCAGATTGATATTGGCAGCCGCTGTATTTACAATTCAGCCAATGCTGGGACTTAAGCTGTCACCTCAGGTTTATATGACCGGAGCATTGGTCAACGGTATCCCGGGTATGCTGATACAGCTTATCTTCATTCCCATTGTAGTAATGGCTTTGGAAAAAGCCGGCTTTAACAAAACGGCAGATACTGTAAGAAGATAATATCCCATTAATTCAACTAAAAAGTTCAGCCCACGGTGCAATTCACCGGGGCTGACTTTTTTAGTTTATATTGAATTAAACAACCAGCCCTCTTTTATCGGAGAACTTCTCATACTCTTTGTTATCCATGATTTCTTTTATTACCCCTATCATTTTATAAACATCCATATAGGAGACATAAAGTGCAATAGGTGCCAGCCTTATTACATTCGGCTCCCGGAAATCCGGGATTATCCCCTTCTCTTTCATTGCAATGTTTATTCTGTATGCATCATCATGAGTCAGGCAAACATGGCCGCCTCTTTTATCGTCCTCCCTGGGGCTTCCTATTCCGAAGCCGTAATCAGTTAGCTCACTGTCTATGAGGTACATCAGATAGCTCGTTATCTTCAGGGACTTTTCCCTGACTCTGTCCATCCCCGCTTCATTATATATATCCAATGTACCTTCCAGGGGTGCCATGGACAAAAGACTTGGAGTTCCTATCTGCCACCCCTTGGCAGTTTCATCCTGTCTGAACTCATTGCTAAGCTTGAATCTTGTCTCTGCTTCATTTCCAAACCATCCTGCCAGGGCTGATTTCATGCCAAAATGCTTCCTGTTTATGAATAGTCCGGCATTGGCTCCTGGTCCTGCAGAAAGATACTTATAGGTGCACCACACCGCAAAATCAGGGTCTATATCTCTGAAGTCGTGATGTACCGCTCCTATTGAGTGACACAGATCCCAGCCAATCAAAATCCCTTTACTTTTGGCAGCTGCCGATATTTTCTTCATGTCCAGGAGCTGGGCACTTCTGTATAGTACAGAAGGCAGGAAGACTATTGCCACATCATCAGTCATTCCTTCAATAATTTTATCTTCATCAATCAGGGATCCGTCCGAGCTTTGGATGACCTTCAGCACTTCATCCGGATCCAAGCCCTTGAGCCTGATTTGGCTCTCTATGGCATATTTGTCTGTGGGGAAATTTATATCATCAACCAGAATCTTATATCTGTCTTTTGTTGGCTTATAAAAAGTACCAATGGTCTGATGAATATTTACCGTTGTACTCCCCACAACCGCAACCTCATCCTTGTCGGCATTCAGTAAAAATGCCATCTTATCGGCAAGGAACTGGGAATAATTTAAATATTTGCCCCCTTTAGCTCCCCAAATTTCTATGGCATCCTTTTTCCATACCTCAAGCACCTCAAGTAAGTGGCTTTCAGCATCCTTGGAGCACAGTCCCAGTGAATTTCCGTCCATGTATATTCTTGTCTCATCCACGTAGAACCTTTCCCTGAAGGCCTTAAGCGGATCTTCAGAGTCAAGTTTTTTTGCCGTATCCTCTGTTAGGTTGAAATTATACATCTATTATCCTCCGATTAACCCTGAATTTATCTGCTAAATATTTTCAAAATACATTGCAAGCATATGTGCAACCCCGTCATTATTGTTGCTTAAGGTCACTACATCGCACATTTCCAATATCTCGTCGCAGGCGTTTTCCATACCTACTCCCAACCCTGCATACTCCAGCATGGGTATATCATTATGTTCATCACCGAAAGCCATGATTTCTTCTCTTTTAATTCCGAGGCTTTCCGCCAGAAGCTTTAAAGCCGCTCCTTTTGAAACTCCCTTGTTCACTGCTTCAAGAAAAAACGGAGCCGATCTTACAAATTCCAGTTCAGGAAACGGTGCCCCTATTTCTTTTTCTATTCCCCTTAAAACAGAGGGCTCAGCTGACATCAAAAGCTTTACCGGTGCCACCTCATATACCTTGTTCAAATTTGTTATCTCAACTATGTCAAGATGAGTTATCCTGCTTTCAACGGAAACGGCATATCCATCCCTGTCTGTGGTATAAAGACTTACCCCGTCGTCAAAAATCATTGATACGGGAAATTTTGAAACATGCTCCACAAGTCCGGGTATCATATGTCTCGGCAATCTGTCCTCATGAATAACAGTCCTGTCAATTGCCTTTGATATTCTCGCTCCGTTATAGGACAGAAGATAGCCTCCGAATTCATGAAGCCTAAGCTCTGATGCTTCCTTATAAAGCCCTGTTGTGGGCCTTCCCGATGCCAGTACAACAACGGCACCCTGTTTTTGTATTTCTATTAACGCTGCCTTGGTCTTTGGAGTGATGAGTTTTTCATCATTGGTCAAAGTTCCGTCCATGTCCAAGGCAACAAGCTTAAATTTTGACATAGGATTTAGTTATCCTCATTCATTAGAAACTGCTTTGCATCTTCAAGAGATGCCTTGGCTGAATCCTCTAAAACAGGATATTCCAGCTTCAGGTCTTCCAGAGTTTGCACAATAATTTCAGAAATCAGATATCTTGAGAACCATTTTTTATCAGCCGGTATGACATACCAGGGTGCTTCTTTCGTGGATGTATTCTTAATGGCATCCTCATAGGCATTCATGTAGTCGTTCCAGTATGCCCTTTCCTTGACATCACTTGCCGAGAACTTCCAGTTCTTTGTAGGGTCGTTTATCCTGTCCAAGAATCTCTTTTTTTGCTCGTCCTTTGAAACATTCAAAAAAAGCTTTATTGGGATAATTCCGTTTCTGAATAGATATTTTTCGAAGTTTCTGATATCTTCAAAGCGCTCTTCCCAAATATCATCATTTATCAGCACGGAAGGAACCTGCGAACCGTGTACCAGGTTGTGTACCCTTACGACAAGCACATCCTCATAATGGGATCTGTTGAAGATACCTATTCTTCCTCTTTCAGGCAGGTTCTTATTTATCCTCCAAAGATAATCATGGTCAAGCTCTTCAGAGGAAGGCTGCTTAAAGCTCACTACCTGGGTTCCCTGAGGATTGATTCCGCTCATGACATGCTTTATTGCACCGTCCTTGCCTGCAGCGTCCATTGCCTGGATTATGATTAACAAGGAAAACTCATTGGAGGCATATAGCATATCCTGCAACACCGCCATCTTTTGAATGTTCTTCTCCATATCATCGGCTGCTTCATCCTTTGATTTAAAATCTCCGGAATCATTGGTTTCGTACTTTTTAAGTTTAAAATCTTTGGAGTCCACTCTGTATTTATCGATTTTCATTTTCTCACCGCCATTGTAATTTATAGTTTTATTCTTGCTTATCAACATACTTTTACTATACCCCAAAAGTCAGTTTTCAATTTGAATATATATAATTATTTACTTTTGATTTTCTATTTATAAACATTGTTTGTTTTACCTGCCAAGGGACTGATACTCAGTTATAATTAAATTATAAAGTCAATGGAAGCATCCGCTTCACATCTTGGAGGAAAATAATGAAGAACGAAAAATCAAAGATCGAGATTAACGACTTGGATCAAATCTCCTTCCTGTCAAATCCTGACTTCAACAAGGATGGCTCCTTTTCTGCCTTTGTAAGATCAAAAGCAGATATAAAAAACAATGAGTATATATCCCATATCCATATCATGGACATGAAAACCAAAAAAGAGAGAAAGCTGACCTCAGGCGGTAAAGAGGGCTCATTTAAATGGATGGACAATGAGAACATAGTTTTTACCAACAGAAAAAATAAAAACGATGAAAAAAGAGATAAGGAGGAATTTACTCCTTTCTGGAAGATAAATATAAACGGAGGGGAGGCAGAAAAGATTTTTGAAATACCCGCTTCAGTCGAAGCCTTCCGGTTCATTGATGAAACCTCACTACTCTTCACCCACAGTCTCAGAGCAGGTGAAAAACCCATGTATAAGCTGAAGGACAGCGCAAAAGCGGATGAACAGGCAAAAAGAGATGAGGAAAAGGACTATGAGGTTTTCCAGGAAATTCCTTTCTGGTCAAACGGGGGAGGCTTTACCTCCAAAAAAAGATCTGTTCTTTGTCACTTCGATATAAAAACAGGCAAAATTACGGAGCTTACTCCATCTGACTTAAACGTTCAGGATGTAAGTCTGGATGAGGGTAAAAACAGGGCCTTGGTCATGGTTTCTGAAAATAAGGGGAAGGAAGAACTGATCAATGAAATCCACCTCCTGGACATTAAAACAAAAAAGCTTAAAAAGCTTGATACGGGAAAAGGTTATAAGTACGAGGCAGAATTCATAAAGGATGATCTTGTATTCTTAAACATCAATGAACATCTGAACTTCGGACTTAATGAGAATGCAACCTTCCATACCTTTGATTTAAAGTCAGGGGAGCTTGTAAAAATCTCGGATACTCAAGATTTTTCCGTAGGATCATCCATAAACTCCGACATGCGCTTTGGAGGCGGCAGGTCTCTGAAGGTGACAAAAAACCACGTATACTACGTTGAAACCAATGATACTGATGCTCTTTTAAAAAGAATGGACTATAAAGGCAACGTGGAAATTTTGGTGGAGGATGAGGGCAGCGTTGATGCCTTTGATGTTGATAACAAGGGCAATATCCTGGCTGTAATTATGAAGAAGGACTCTCTTCAGGAGCTTTATGGAGTAATTGGTCTTAAGGGTAAAAAACTGACAGGCTTCAACGATGACTATTTAAAATCCAGATCTGTATCCAAATCTGAGGTTTTAAGATGTCAGGGTGAAGGCGATGATATCATTAAAGGCTTTGTATTAAAGCCGGTGGGATACAAAAAAGGGACAAAATACCCGGGAATACTTGTGGTTCACGGCGGTCCCAAAACAGCTTACGGCAATGTTTTTGTCCATGAAATGCAAATCTGGGCAAACAAGGGATATTTTGTATTCTTCTGTAATCCAAAGGGATCTGATGGTAAGGGAAATGAATTTGCAGATATCAGGGGAAGATACGGTACGGTAGATTACGACAATTTAATGGATTTTACAGACAAGGTTTTGGATACCTATCCTGATATAGATGTCAAAAACCTGTGTGTCACCGGTGGTTCCTACGGCGGTTTCATGACCAACTGGATAATAGGACATAACACTCAGTTTAAAGCAGCTGCATCACAAAGAAGCATATCCAACTGGATTTCCTTCTTCGGCACCTCGGATATCGGTTATTACTTTGCAGATGACCAGACGGGCTTTACGCCTTGGTCGGACCATGAAAGAATGTGGGAGCAGTCACCTTTGAAATATGCTGATAAGGTAGTAACACCTACACTGTTCATACATTCGGACGCAGATTATCGCTGCTGGACCCCTGAAGCATATCAGATGTTCACAGCACTGAAGTATCACGGTGTGGAAGCCAGGCTTTGCCTGTTCCACGGAGAAACGCATGAACTTTCAAGAAGCGGTAAACCAAAGCATAGGGTAAGAAGACTTACGGAAATAACAGATTGGTTTGAAAAACATGTAGAAAAGACCGTGAAATAATGTAGTCAACTTTAATTTTGTAAAAGGAGGTAGAGAATGTATCTGATGCAACCTATACGTTTCTTCCCATTTATGAACCGGCCTATGGACGGAAATTTGAAATTTATTCTGACAATGCAATCACTTGTAGGAATATTATTAATTTCAATCATAACTGTGGTAGGAATCAAAGCTCTTGTTCAATGGACCCGCAACAATAACTCTCCTATTGCCACTATGCCTGTCACTTTAGTTTCCAAAAGATCGGAAGACAGAAGAAGGCAGCAGCACAGGTCAACCTCCTACTATGTTACTTTTGAGGATGAAAACGGAGGACGTATTGAATTCCTTGTATCGGGCTCAGAATATGGCATGCTTGCAGAAGATGACACAGGGGATTTAACCTTCCAAGGAACGAGGTATTTAGACTTTGACAGAAATAGTCAAAACATTGGGTAGTCCTATAAAGTAACACCTGCTCCTCAGATCAGGGTTAGTTGAAACCCAATATAACTATTTAGTAAGGGGTAAAGCTTTCTCCCTGTTAACCAAAATTTTGGTTAACAGGGAGATTTTCTGTTTATATTCATTTGTTTTTATACCGATATGTTTTTAACCATATATTTTTAGTTAACAGCAGAAGCATCAAAATACTTCAATTACGTCATAATGTATCCCGTTCCATACTGCAGGCAGAGTAGGTCTTTCCCTCAGTTGGGAAACGAAGTCTTTCAGATTGTTGACCATTTCAGGCAACCAGGTTACATATTTCCCGATCTGATGCATTCTGTGGCTGTCACTGGCACCTATGGGCTTTAATCCGAGGTCCCTGCAGTATGCCAAAGCCTTTCTGTTGGCAGTTAAGGTAGTACTTCCGTTTAAGACTTCTATGCCGTTCAGATTTTTAATATTCAGTAAGTTGTGTTCCAATCCCCTGTTATTATTCCTGAAAGGATGGCAGGATACTGTAAAGCCACCTGAAGCGTGTACAAAATCTATAAATTCCTGTGGGTCAATCCTTTCCTTTGGAAAGGTATCTATACCCCATGCGGTAATGTCTCCTTTAAGAGAGTAGTATTCAACTCCTACAAAAATCGGAAAACCTGTCTTTCTTGAATATTCCTCAGCTTGCTCCTTCAGTCCCATGCTGTCATGATCGGTTATACACACGGCGTCAAGGCCTCTGTATTTAGCACGTCTTACAATTTGGTCAAGAGTAATAAAACTATCCTTTGAATGTGTGCTTTCATGTAAATGCATATCTACCAACAATTCTATTTACCTCCTTCCTTTTTAACAAGTCTTAACAGCTCCCCGGATTCGCCCCATCTTAATTCATCCATTCTCAAAAATTCGGAAACAAAACCGCTTCCCGGAGATTTCAAAATATTATCCGGTGTATCAAAGGTTATTAATTTACCCTTATCCATTATTGCTATTCGGTCTGCTATAACCAAGGCTTCTTCCTGGTCATGAGTTACAAACACCATTGTGGTACCAAGCTCTTTCTGAATCCTTTTAAGTTCACTCCTCAACTTTATCCTTAAGGATGCATCAAGATTCGAAAAGGGCTCATCAAGAAGACAAACCTTTGGCTCCACAATGAGGGCTCTTGCAAGAGCAACCCTTTGCTGCTGTCCCCCGCTTAATTCATGGATTCTTTTATCAATATGATCGCTTAAGCCCACCAGCTCCAGAAACTTCTTACCTTTTTCAATTGATTCTGCTTTTGAAAGCTTCTTGAATTTCAGACCGTATATCACATTTTGAATGACTGACATATGGGGAAATAGACTGTAAGCTTGAAACACCGTGCTGACAGGCCTGATTTCGGGAGGGAAATTTGTTATTTCTTCGCCATCCAGAAAAATATTTCCGTAATCAGGCTCGATAAATCCCCCCACCAAGTTAAGAGTAGTTGTTTTACCGCATCCTGAAGCTCCAAGTATACATACAAGCTCACCTTTTTCTATATTCAGATCAAGATGATCAACTACAGTCTTTTCATCAAATTTTTTTGTAAGGTTCTTAATTTCTAAAAACATTTATACCAACCTCACTTCCCCAAATAGAATAGACTCCTGCTTCAACAGCAAGGACAATTAAAATTATCACAGTCGCCAGAAGGGATGCCATTGCATATTCCCCCCTGTAAACCGAATCGAAAAGCTTGAAAACTGCCAGTTTCCGACTGGGACTTACCAAAAACAATATTGCACCAGCCGTAGTCATGGAGCTTGAAAAGTTGTAAACAAAACTGCTTACAAAGGCAGGCTTCATACTGGGGATTATAATATCCTTAATTACTGCTCCTTGATTGCCTCCCAGATCCCTTGCAGCAAGCTCCAAAGATTCCGGTATCTGGGTCAATGCTGCCGAGCATATTTTCGTCGTTGTGGGCAGCTGTTTAAAAAGCATGTTCAATAATACTATTGCTGCAGTGCCGGTGATTTTAAGAGGCCAGCTGTTAAATGCAAGTATGTATCCGATTCCGAAGCAAATACCAGGAATGACATATGGAAGGGTTACAATACCATCCAGAACATGTCTTCCTTTCACCTTCCTTCTGTCCATGAAGTATGCAAAGTAGCCGTTTCTTCCGTTTTTCAAAAAGCCATTCAGGAAAATTGAGGCATACTGTAAAAATATAACTATGAATACAACCAAAGTGATTAATACCGAAACTCCGCCAAAAATACCGGTACCTTTAATTCCAATGTTCAGGCGATCCTGCCTTCCTCTTCCCGTCTTCATCAAATCATCGGATTTTTTCATCAGAAGCCTGTAAAGAAAAAAAGCGACTATAGATGGAATTAATATAAACATATTCATTGCCGAAGCTTTTTCAATGCTGGAGTAACCTACTATTTGAAGGTATACCTCAGAAGCCAGGGTGCTGTATCGTCCCCCGATAATTATGGGAGTTCCGAAATCGGCCATGGATCTGATAAAGGATAATAAAAGGGAAACCAAAATTCCCGGTTTTAACATGGGTAGTATTACATCCCGTATAACAGAGGATGCATCAGCCCCCAAATCCCGGGCAGACTTAACTACATTTGCATCAATCTTTTTAAGCATTCCTTCTAAAAAAACAGCATTCAAAGCAACGAAGGATATACTTTGCATCAATATTATCCCCCACTGATTATATGGGTCCAAAGATAATCCCAAAAGTCCGTGGGTGATCAATCCTCTTTTACCGTAGAGCTGAATATAGGCAAGGGATGATACAAAGGGTGGTGAAACCATTGCAACCAGCACCATCCCCATTATTGATCTTCTGATCCAACCCTTTGAAATAGCAAGAATAAATGCCACCCCCAAGGACAGAAAGGTACTTAATAAAGCTGTTAGAACAGCGACAAAAATACTGTTCTTCAAAGACACACTGTATTGATTCCATACCTGGGAATAATAAGCTGTTGTCAATGAGCCGTCTTCACCCAATATGCTTTGAGTGAATAGTTTTATCATGGGAAATAAAATAAACACCATTACGGAGCCAACCAATAACAGATAGATGAATTTCTGTCCGAATTTTGAAATAATCACGGAAAGGGCATCAGTTGATGCCCTTTTAGAATATTCCGTCCTTACATTTTTAGTCATTTTTTGCTTTTTCACCCATCAACGTTTCAAAGCGCTCTAATATGGTTTTACGCTGGGAACCAAATTTCGACAAATCTTCCGTCATCAGGATATTCTTGTCAAATCCAACATTAATCCCTTCTATAGATGGCTTTATTATTTTAATACCATCCTTCTTATCAATTTCGGCAAGCTTTCTCAAATTATCGTCATTGCTGAACAGCCACTCTACAAAGTACTTGGCGGCTTCAACATTGTCTGAATTTTTAAATACAGCCACCCCTTCAGGTACCCACGGAATACCGTCTGTAGGATACACGATGGAAACCTCATGTTCTTTTGTCAGAGCTTCAACCCCTCTGTCGATATATGAAATACCGACTGCAAATTCATCCGAAATGGTCTTGTTTAACGGGTCGGAACCTCTCTTTCCGTAGTAGGCAATATTGTTGTTCAATCCTTCAAAATACTTCCATCCTTCTTCCTCGCCCAATGTTTGAAGAACGGCATTGACAACGGCGTAGTTAGTTCCTGAAACCGCAGGGTTTGACATTATAACTTCGTCCTTGTACTTTTCATCGAGCAAGTCTTTCCAGGTTTTAGGTGCTTCCAATTTCATTTCATTCAACAGCTTGTCATTTACAAGGAAGCCGACAATTGTAATTCCTTTGGAGAACCAATAACCATCCTTGTCTAAGAAATCCGGTGAAATATCTTTCGTGGCATCAAAGGTTACTTTTTCAAGTAGGTTGTCCTCTTTTGCGCTCATAAATGCATCTATACCGCCGCCGAACCATAGGTCAGCCGTCGGCGATCCACCTTCTGCCCTAAGCTTTGATAACACCTCACCTGATGACATGGACAGAAGTTCAACCTTTACTCCCGTTTCCTTTGTAAAGTCCTCGAAAAGCTTGACGTAGTCTTCACTGGTTGCCACCACTTTCATTGTTCCTGACAGCTTTGGCTTCTCTGAATCAGTTGCCGGAGCCGTAGTGCCTGCGGCTGAAGTTGTATTTTGAGTCCCTGCAGTAGTACCCGGTGTCTGCGGTGTGCTACAGCTCCCCAAGGTCAACATCATTCCCGTTGCGAGAACTGCAGATATTAATCCCTTTTTCATCTAGATTCCCTCTCTTTTTCTTTTAAATCTCAAGCTTATCCTAACACCTCAAAGATGATATTTCAATGAATTTCAGCATATTCGATATTTTCTGAATATTCTTTATTGTTCTTTATTTTATTACTATTTATATAATTTAATTCAATATATGAATTAAATTGAGCATTTTATAATTCAATACCTGTTTTAAAGCAAATAAAAAGGAATTGATACTTTCTACATATCAACTCAAAAAACTTTTTCTTACATTATCTTTCAAAGAAATTAACCTTATTGAATAATCTCTTAAGTAACGGAATCCTTCATCCTGAAAATATTTGAGGTTTTATAGTACCATATGAAGGCGATACTGCTTAAAGTCCATGTCAAAGGATAAGCCCAGAACACAACTCTGATATCAGGTATGAACCTCAGGGTTATTGTGATATAGGCAATCCTGATGATACACCAGCTCATAAGCATGACAATCATAGGTATTTTGGTTCTGCCTGCTCCTCTTAACACACCTGAAATAAGATGTGAGAAGGCCAAGAGGAAAAAGAACAAGGATATAATCCTGGCCCTTTCAGTACCTGTGGCTATAACGTCCGGATTGTCATTGAAGAAGCGTATGAATACAGGAGCAAAAACAAAAATGACTATCCCGATTACCTCTGAAAGAATTACTCCTGAAATCATTCCGAACCCGGCACCTTTTTTTGCCCTGTCATATTGCTTTGCACCTAAATTCTGACCGATAAAGGTAGTCAGCGCCAGGCTGAAGCTTGTAATGGGAAGGAAGGCAAAGCCTTCAAGCTTGGTGTAGCTTCCGCTTCCTGCCATTGCAATTGATCCGAAGACATTTATGTTTGACTGGACTATTACATTTGCAAATCCCACAACCGAGTTCTGAACTCCGGAGGGAATGCCCATCCTAAGCAGCTTTTTCAGCATGGGAATATTAAAGCCTATCTTCTTGATATCAACCTTGTATACCCCGTCAACACGGGTAAGTTTAAAGAAGGCAAGAACAGCACTCAGAAGCTGAGAAAGGACAGTAGCCCACGCTGCACCACCCACACCTAAATTTAAAAATACTACGAACAACATATCCAGAACTACATTAAGTACTGCAGCCGCTATAAGATAATACAGAGGTCTTTTGCTGTCTCCCACTGCCTGGAATATACCAACACAGGCGTTATAAAGAACAATGGGTATACCGCCTAAAAAATAAATACGGAGATACTCTGAAGCCGCGGGAAAAACATTGTCAGGAACAGCCATCATTTTAAGAGCCCAAGGAGTCAGTCCTACTCCTGCAACCGTAAGAATCAGACCGGTCAAAAATGCAAATGCCAAAGTGGTATGGACAGCAGTTGTAAGCTTCTTATTGTTTTTAGCTCCGAAGTAATTTGCTATAGTAACTCCCGATCCCACAAAGATACCGTGTATGAACCCGACCATGAGAAATATAAGACTCCCTGTGGAGGTCACGGCAGCCAATGCAGTATCACCCAGAACATTTCCTACAACAAGCGAATCCACAACATTATAAAGCTGTTGGAATAAATTCCCCAGAAATATGGGTAATGCAAATAAAATAATGGATTTGGAAATTTTTCCTTCTAACACTTCTGTTCCCCCCTTTCAGTTCTGATGAATCATTTCATTAAAATACTTACTAATTATATCAAAGGACAAATCAATAATTCGGTTTAATAGGATGACACTGTACTTCTTTTTGAAAAATCTGTAAGGAGAAATTGTTTTATTACAAACTTATAAATCTCCGGCGAAAATATACGATCATGTTGTTTAATGAATGCGACACTTGATATTTCAATCGAGAAAGGCAGCAGATATTCAAAAAAGATGTTGACATATTTGCAGCCTCAATGGTATTATTATTTAGTCATTCGATTTGGAAAGATGGTCGAGTTGGTTTAAGGCACCGGTCTTGAAAACCGGCGATGGGCAACTATCCCAGGGTTCGAATCCCTGTCTTTCCGCCATATGAATACTTTAAAAGCTGAACCCTTGATATAGCTGTATATCGAGGGTTCAGCTTTTTATTTTCTTTGATTTTGTCGGATTATAGAAATTAAAATTCAATAAACGGCTCTACACTCAGGGAAGTTGAGGCCTGGTTATTTATTTTATAAGCACAGAACCCCCCGGGGAGAACCGGGGGGGTCTGTGTTTAAATTTTGGTGTATTACAATATTTAATTACAGGGGTTTGCCCGGTCCTTTCCATTTAAGCATGTCATGGTATTCCGCTGTAGAAGTTCTGATTCTATCCGGATCCTTGAAGAAATCTCTGACAAGCTTTTGTACCACTCCAGCAAGAGCTATAAGAGCGATTAAGTTAGGTATCGCCATCAAACCGTTGAATGTATCGGATATACCCCATACAAGGTCAAGGCTTGTGATTGAACCTACGAATACCAGTACTATAAATACTATTCTGTAAGGAAGTATGGATTTTAAACCAAATAAGTATTCCATACATTTCTCACCATAGAAACACCATCCAACTATTGTTGTAAATGCAAACAACAGTATACCGAATGTAACTATATATCCACCGCCGCTAAAACCGTTGTTGAATGCTGCCGTTGTAAGTGCTGCACCCTTAAGGTCAGAAGTAGTGTTAAGATTTGATGTAAGAATAACCAATGCAGTCATTGAAGCTATTAATATAGTGTCTACGAAAACTTCGAATGCTCCCCACATACCCTGTCTTACAGGATGATCTGTATGTGCCGATGCATGTGCTATAGGCGCAGATCCAAGACCTGCTTCGTTTGTGAAGACTCCTCTTGCAACTCCGAATCTTATTGCCTGCATCATCGTGAATCCTAATCCACCACCGACAGCTGCATCCAATGTAAATGCATTTGAGAATATTGAAGAGAATGCTCCCGGTATCTTGTCAGCATTTATAAATAAAACTACAAGAGCTCCGACTATGTAGAATAATGCCATGAAAGGAACTATTTTCTCTGCAACCTGACCGATTCTCTTTATTCCGCCGATAAGGATGACTGCCGCAACTATTGCCAATGCAAGTCCCATCATCCACTGTGGAATCTTGAAAGTTTCATTCATTGCCGCCGCTATGGAGTTGGACTGTGTCATACAGCCTATTCCGAAGGCTGCGATTGCTCCGAAGAATGCAAACAGCTTAGCCATCCAGCCTAATCCAAGTCCGTTCTTTATGTAGTACATAGGTCCGCCTGAGTACTCACCCTTTTCGTTCTTTTCACGGTAAGCAACTGCAAGAGTAACCTCTGCAAACTTAGTAGTCATTCCGATTATGGCTGCAAACCACATCCAAAATATTGCTCCTGGTCCGCCTGAAACTATCGCTGTAGCAACTCCGGCAATATTACCGGTACCGACTGTGGCCGCAAGTGCAGTTGAAACTGCCTGGAACGGTGTAACACCTGATTCAGATGCATCTGTTTTAGAAAACATTTTTCCAAAGGTGTTCTTAAAGATGTAACCAAGCTTTCCATAAACTATAAGTCCGGTTACTCCGGCCAAAACAAGACCGGCTCCGATGATTAGGATAAGGACCGGCGGTCCCCAAACGATACCGTTCAAGAAGTCATTAACTTCTTTAATCGTGTCAGTAAAAGATAAAAATAATGACATGATAACCTCCAACATTAAGTATTTGTTATACTATCAATATTACAGGAGTAAACGATATATTGTAAACCATTGTTTGTGTTTTGTCATAATAAATTGTTAATATCTCAGCATTCATTTCGCGCCAAATTCCTATTTTCAACCACCCCCCAATGATTAATTTGAATTAAAAAAATATTTAAAAATCATTGATATATCAATGTTTCCGTTTTGTAACTTTTTGGATGGTTCTGATTTTTTCCTGCCTGCTTCTTTCAATTTTAACCAAGCTTTTTTGATTCAAAAATGAACTATCCTGTAAAATTTTCGTTAATAAAACTAAGCTTATACTAAAGGTTTTTTCGATTTTTGATCGGATTCGGTTTGATATGATTCAATCAAAAACCATGAAATAAATATCTTTTACAAATGAAACAATATTAAGTTTCGTATTTCAATTTGGCTTAAAAAATGTTATCGATTATTTGTTAAATTTATAACATAAATTCTACTGAAAATGAATCATTACATCATTTGTTCATTTTAAAATTATCATTCATATCAGAACTATTCTTGGCTTAAAAATCAAAGACGGCATTTTACAACCAAGAAAATCCCGTCTTTGATAAAATATCTAATTTTTTGTTATTTAAAACATCGTAGTTATTTAACTAAAATATTAACATTTTAATAAACTCCCTGACTGATCATGGCATCTGCAACCCTTTGGAAGGCAAGGATGTTTGCGCCGTTAATCAAATCATATTCAAGTCCCTTCTCTTCGCAGGTTCTGACTATTCCGGAATGAATATCCGACATTATCCCTTTCAGCATGGTCTCCATTTCTTCATCAGTGAAGGTAAGCCTTCTGGAATTCTGAGCCATTTCCATTCCTGAAATAGCTACACCGCCGGCATTTGCCGCTTTTGCAGGGGCAACAATAATCCCGTTTTTGACAAAAAGAGTCACAGCTTCATTGGTGCAAGGCATATTAGCCCCTTCAATGACATATTTTGTTCCGTTGCTAATTATTAGCTCAGCCTCCGGTATCCCTATTTCATTCTGAGTTGCAGCAGGTATTACAATGTCAGCCGGAACCTCCCAGGGCTTCTTTTTCTCGTGAAACTCTGCACCAAAGGTTTCAGCGTAATCCCTCAGCCTTATTTTCTTATTGTCCTTCATGCTGTTAATGAAGCTGAGTTTTTCATTTCCCGATATCCCTTCCTTGTCCAGGACATACCCGTCAGAGCCTGATATTGTAATAACTTTAGCTCCCAGCTCCGAAACTTTTTTGATTACACCTGCAGCCACCTGGCCATAACCGGATACTGCAATAGTTTTGCCGTTAAACGAATCATTTCCGTACTTTAATATACTGTCTGCAAAGTATGCTATCCCGTAGCCTGTGGCTTCGGGCCTAAAGCTTGAGCCTCCGTATTCTACGCTTTTACCTGTAATTGCTCCGTTATCAAATTCCCCTGTAAGTCTTCTGAAGGTACCAAAGAGATATCCTATTTCCCTTCCGCCGACACCGATGTCCCCCGCAGGAACATCTATATCAGATCCGATATGTCTGAACATTTCAAACATAAAGCTCTCACAAAATCTTTTGATTTCTTCTTCTGACTTTCCCTTGGGATCAAAATCAGATCCAGCCTTTGCACCACCCATGTTTATTCCGGTCAATGCATTTTTAAAGGTCTGTTCAAAGCTCAAAAACTTTATTATTGACAAGTTTACGGAAGGATGGAATCTGATTCCTCCCTTGAAAGGTCCCAGGACTCCGTTGAATTGGACGTTATAACCTGTGTTGACCCTGATTTTCCCGGAATCATCCACCCAGGATATCTTGAAGATTATCTGTCTTTCAGGCTCTGTTATCCTTTCGATAATTGAAGCGTTCTCGTATTTATGATCCCCTTCCAGGACCCCCTGAACTGAATGAATGACTTCTTCCACAGCCTGAAGGAATTCAGCTTGTGATTCATTTCCCTTTTTTATATCAACTAGGTATTCATCTATATTTTTCATGGTTTTCCTCACTGATTATTTAAAATCGATTATAGGTTCAAAGAAATTAATTTTTTAGTAAATCGGAAATGCTCCGGTTTATTTCAAGTTATTGTACCAAGTTTTTAATGTTCAATGCACTATTACTGTATTAATTTACAAACCGGAAATACACCGTTAAAATGCATTTCGGACTTGGCTGGCAGATCCAATAACCCAATTTTCAATATCAGAATTTTGGATTGGATCATACTTCTTCCAGCCTGTCCCTGTATGCTTCATTGAGGTAGGTAACCTTCCCACCCTTGAATACAAGTACAGGCAGCCCCTTCATTTTCGCTCCCACAAAAGGAGTATTTTTTGATTTTGATTGGAAATTTTCCGGATTAACCTCAGTTTCTACATTTGGATCAAATATCAGAACATCCCCGTCAAATCCCGCATCAAGCTTTCCCTTGTTAAGTTTCAAAAGCTTTGCAGGGTTTAAGGACATCAAGTCCACCAAATGCTTTATGGTGATCAGATTATTGTCTACAAAGTTTCCGTACATCAATCCAAAGGCAGTTTCCAAACCGACAATTCCCGTTTTACCGCCGTTTAAATCTTCCTCGGAAAGAGGTGCATGGTCCGTGGCAATCACTTCTATACCCTTGTTGATTATCAGGTCGGTAAGTTTTTTTCTTTCATCTCCTGACTTGATGGGCGGGTTTACTTTGAAAGGATTGTTCTCAAGAATTATATGATGAGGAGTTATATCGCTTGTTATAAGCCCTCCCTTTTCCCTGTATTGAACCATGGCTTCAATTGCCCTTGAGCTTGCAGCATGAGTAAAATGTATGGGATACGGTCCAATCATACTTATGTCACAGCACCTGACGGATTCAATGTATTCACTTATGTCGGTATACTGATTTGAAATTGTTCTGTCCTCGGCTTGAATCATCAGTAACAGGTTGTTTTCATGGCAGAATCTCATGGCGTTTAAAAGCTCTTCTCCGGTCAGATTTGCACTTCTTTCTATGACCACGGTTTTGACTCTTTTATCCAAACTATTCAGGAATTTCTTTATCTGCTCACCTTTTTTCCTGCCAATAAAGACACTCTGCTCTACATCAACTAAACCTGTATCCCTAACTTTGCCTAAAACATAATCCAAGGTTTCAGAAATTGAAAACTCAGGCACCGAATCATACATAAGGTTAACAAAGGTATGACCGGATGTCGC
>DAINSS010000006.1:54763-94117 GCA_036741195.1 Clostridiaceae bacterium
TGCCTTGGATCCTGAAACAGCATCCTCTTTTTCCACATCCATTGGGTCCCTGAAATGAACATGCATATCTATCAATCCGGGAATTGCAGTCAGTCCGTCTCCGTTGAAAACAGCTGTATACTCTTTTCCCTCGGTAACATTTTCTATCTTCTCTCCTACAGCTATGTCTCCTGCTGATATGTCATCCTCCAAAAGTCTGTTTACATTTTTAACTAAAATGCTGATAATGCTCACTCCCTTTCCAAATAATAAAAATATTTTTGATTATCAACTTATAAATAAGCAAAATACATGCCAATCCAAACTGCCAAAGGTCGTTGAGCTTCAGCTAAAACAGTGAAACACTCCGTTTTATACTGCAACGAAGCGTTTCACCGTTTAACATATTTGATTCAATTTTTACTACCTTTTTAGTTTAAACCGGAACCGTCTGAATAAAATATTATAGTTTCCCTGGTTTTCTCGTCTGAAGCATTCGATATTTCAAAGGTAAGTACGTGGAATACTCTGTCAAATAGCTCGAAATCCGGGCTGAAGCTTACTTCTCCGGACATTTTATCCAAAGAGCCGTCATACACTTTTCCGTCCAATACTACTCTCAGCTTATAGTCCTCTTCCTGTTTCAAGCCTTTTACCCATGCCCTGAAAACAGGTCTTAAATCTTTCAGTATCTCTCCCGTTTTTATCCCTGATTCTATTGAAATCCCCGGAATGGTCTTTGAATTTGCAGTTCGCTTTGATTCTGCTTCCCTCATTACCCTTAAGGTATTTCCTCCGAGTATCTTCTCTATATCTATATCTGAGTAGCCCCGTTTATGGAGCTCTGCAGTTATTTTGGGCAGCTCAGAAGAGTCCTTCAAATCATATGGGATGTCAGTACCGTCAAAATCAGAACCAAGACCTGCATAGTCAACACCAACCAGTTCTACTATATGATCTATATGGTCGACAATATGAGTTACAGATGCCTTTTCCTTGGGTACGGCAAGGAGCTCGTTCCAGTAATTGATATTAACGGTTCCCCATGATTTTGCAATGGCCTTTATCTGAGCATCGGTCAGATTTCTTACATGAGGTATAAGCTTTGAACAGGATGAATGTGATGCAAGTAGGGGACCCTTTGCATGGGAGGCTGTGTCCCAGAAGGTCTTTTCATTCATGTGAGAGACATCCACCATCATTCCCAGCTCTTCCATTTTATCTATGACCCTGCGTCCTAATTCCTTTAAACCCTTTTCTTCCGTTGTTGCAGTTCCGAATCCAAGCTCATTTTCAAAGTTCCAGACCAGGGTTAAATATCTTACACCCAGATCATAATACTGCTCCAGCAGCTCCGTTGCATTATCTTCTTCCAAAGCATATCCGCCTTCCATTGCAGGAACCGCCGCGTGCAAGCCCTTGGAGACAGCATCTTTTATTTCGGCAACGCTTCCGGCTATTTTAAATGTACCGGGATTTTGTTTTTCGGTATGATAAAGTGCATTGAGCATTGCCAAAACCCTGCTGTTGGTCTTGGGAAATCTTTCCTCTCCCTCACCCTTGTAAATTGTGAAGGCTGCATAGAATGCAACATCAAGACCCCCTTTTTTTGCTTTGTTCATATCTATATGAAATGGTGTATCCACTCCAAGATCGAACTCCGGGAGCCAGGTTTCAGTGTTTATTATTCTGGACATGGTATCATTATGTGTATCCACCACAATCAGATTATTGTGGAGTTTATTAATTTCTTCATTTGTCACGGTTTCTTTTGCCCTGGTTTCGTTTGTCATTTCTGTTTACCTCAAAATGTAAATTCTAATAATTATCCCAGTCCGGAACATTTTTCCTGTATTTGACATAGCTGTCATCCATAACCTTATACAAATACCCGCGATATTCCAGATATTCGACGTTGCTTCTCAGCATTCTTATAACAACTGCATATCTTTTCGGAGTTGTTATATAAAGATTAAAGCTTTCTTTAACCTTTTTGAATATATCTTCCATGGTGGAGTTCTCTTCAATCAATTCAAAAATCTGTCTTGCCTTGTTTTTGAAAAAGGCAATATTTTTATAAGAAAGCTCCTTTAGTTCATCCTGGTTTTCCACGATTCCGTCATGGGCAAGAATATACCTGTCTGCTTCAAGGGATCTTACCTTTTCCTTGCTGACCAAGTCTTCCTTAAGATAAAAATCATAGGGTATCTTGGAACCTCTAAGAGTCTTCTCGGACAGTATAAGGTCACCGAGATAAACTACATTGTCGGGTGTTCTTATTGCCAGCTGGTTGTCACTGTGTCCGGGAAAACGGTACAGTTTAAAATCAACTCCGAGAAAGCTGATACTTTCCGCATCCTTTGGAATCAGGATGTCAGGGGTATGGATAATATCTGCAAAATCCTCTTCTATCTCCTGCATTGTCAGAATATTGTAAAAAACCTTTAAATTAGAAATTGAAGAATAAATCCATGCTTCAACCTCGGATAAAGCTGTTGTTGCTCCGTCCGTTTTTCTGAAGAACTCATTATTGCCCAGATGATCTGGATGAGAGTGGGAGTTTAGTATTCCTTTTACCTTAAAGCCGTTTTCCCTTAAGGTCTTCCTGATTTCTTCACCGTCCTTTCTCCAGCCCGAGTCCAGAAGAATAACCTCTGTTTCATTCAGTCTGTAAAAGGGTATGGTAATAACCTTTGTTTCTATAATATATGTATTGCCGATGATTTGCCTGATTTCCAATTTTTATCCTCTCTTGATCTTTTCATACAATCAATGATAATCACTGACACCAAATATGTAAATAAATATCAAAGTTTACCGTAGTCCTCATCTGACACAGGCTCCAACCACTCATAATATGAGCCCTCCGCAGGAATTCCCACTGCCAGATGGGTAAACCAGGAGTCCTTTGCCGCTCCGTGCCAATGCTTTACCTCCGGCGGAATATTCACCACATCGCCGCGTTTAAGCCTTCTCGGTTCCTCTCCCCAGGCCTGATACCAGCCCTCTCCGTTAGTTACCAAAAGAATCTGTCCCCCGACATGGTGTATATGCCAGTTATTTCTGCATCCCGGCTCAAAGGTGACATTGCTTATGCCTACGCCGATGTCGGTCAACCTGTTAATATAGGCCTGACCCTTGAAGTTCCTGCTCATTTCCTCATTCATCCTGTTTCCCATGTCAAAAACCGGCTTTTCCATACTGTCTCTCCTTTAATATTTTAATTTGAAAATTTATGTTTGAAAAAATCCATCCCTAATAAATCAGGATGGAAATTTTATAAATAGGCTATTTATTGGATTTTCCAGGCACCTGCCTGTTTACCGAGCATCAGGAAGGTTGAGTTCCCGCATATCTCTTTTCGTTGTTTTTAGCCATTTTTTCGATTTTGTCATTTATTTTTTTCTTGAGCTTTTCGAGCATATAATCATCCCTTTCTTGTACAAATAAATTATACCACTAAAAAGGAATAATCGATAATAATTATTAATTACCTTATCAGTCCGGCTGTAAGCTTCATGGTAAGGATTCTCATTACGGCATCATCTATGGTTTTTTGAGGTATCGTACCGTCTGAAACTGCAGCTAAAATTGACGCTGCCATTTTTTCAGGGTCCGGTGTTATCAGCATATCATTCCCTGCCAGAACGGCTGCAACCTCAGGATTCTCCGAAAATTGAACTATACCCTGCATTTCCAAATCATCAGTCATAATGACACCTTCAAAGCCTAATTCCTTTCTCAATACATCATGGACCTTCCGGGATATTGATGAAGGGTAATCCGGATCAATTGCGTTGATTATAAGGTGGGATACCATGACAGAATCAGCACCGGCAGAAATACCTGCCTTGAAGGGAAGAAGCCTTTCCTGGATATATTCCAATGAATGATCATCGGTTCCTATATCAGTATGAGTATCTATATTATCCCCGTATCCCGGGAAATGCTTCAATGAGCTTCCCACACCAACGCTGTTCATACCCTTGATTACACTTTTCACATATTCGGCAGTTCCTTCAGAGTCGAGCTGTGAAGCCCTTTCATATATAAAGCTGTCAGGATCCTGCGAAACGTCGGCAACGGGAGCGAAGTTGAAATTTATACCCAAATTTCTTAAAAACTGCGATTTTGCCACGGCATCGTCATAAACCCCGTCCAAACCGGATGCATTTAAGATTTCAGAAGGTGATTTGAAAGGATCTGCCCCGTACTGCCCAAATCTGCTTACTCTTAAAACAGTGCCGCCCTCTTCGTCTACTGCTGTAATAAGGGTGTATTTGCTGTTTTGCTGAAGATCGGTCATCAAGGTTCTGACTGATGACTCCGATCTGTCCTCGAAGGCAGCCGAAAAGAACAATACTCCTCCCCATGGTACCGGGCTGTTCTCCATTCCCTCTGCATAATGAGCTATGAGCATCTGCTTTACCTTCTCCTCCGGTGTCATTCCGGCCATGAGCTCCTCTGCCATTGCTTTTTTAGGATCTCCCGAGGTTGTTGTCGGGGTTGTTGAAGTTGCCGAAGTGGTTCCCGGTGCTGTTGTAGCTGCAGTGGTTGTTCCGGCAGCGGTTGTAGTGCTTTCACCTGTTGTGCCGTCAGTGCTTGTTCCGGGTTCAACGGGCTTGGTATCCCCTGTTGAGCTATGAGCTGCAGTTGTCTCTGCCTTTGTCGTATTTGTTGCCGGTTCTATTTTGGTTGGCAGCAGAGAACAGGATGAAAATATCATCAAGCTTCCTATTGCTGCTATAATTTTCCTGGTCATTTTGCTTCTAATCATGATTCTCCTTTGAATTTCAATCATTCAGACTTTGTCTGACGGATTCCAATGCCTCGGAAGTAAGGCCAAGTTCCTTTAATTTATCTTCGAGTGATTTTACCGTCCCGTTAATGCCTTGGATGGTTTCTGCAGCAACCATGGATTTCAAAATCGCCCGTTCCGTTGCCAGAACGGTGGCTTTGAATGCAGCATTCAAGACGTCATCACTTAAAAAGCTGTGATTGTTTATCTTTCTCTTTCTGTTTATTCTGTTGGCGGTTGTAAAGCCGATGCATATGTCTCCGGAGCCTGAGCCCGTATAGGAACCGGTTCTTGCTATACCGTTCTGTATTCTTTTCAAGACTCTTTTAAGCTGCCTTGATGAGATTGGAAGATCCGTTGCAAGTACTGCAACTAAAGAGCCCTTATCCTCCATATCCGACAAATGCTTCTCTTTGTTGAATATCATTTCTCCCAAGGGTTCTGAATATACCCTAAGGTCAGACAGGGAGCCGAAGTTTGAGTTGACTATTATTCCTATTGTATATCTGTTGCCTTCGATGATGACACTTTCAGATGCGGAGCCGATGCCTCCCTTCAAACCGAAGGTCCTCATGCCCCTGCCTGCACCGACGGAGCCCTGGCTGAAGTCTTCCCCGGAAGCTTCAATGGCTTGTTCCACATGCTCCTTTGAAACTGATATTTTTCTTATATCGTTGCTGTACCCGTCATTGCATTCAAGCACAATGGGATTTACGGTACCCGCCGTTGTTCCTATGTCAGAAGACACTTTTAGCATGTACTCTATAAGTCCGGTCATTGCATTTCCCACTGCAAGGGTATTAGTCATGAGTATCGGGGTTTCGATGGTTCCCATTTCCTCCACCTGAATTAATCCGGCAGATTTTCCGTAGCCGTTGATAACGTGGCATGCACCAATTAGCTTATCGTCATAAAGGTTCCCACCCGGAGGAATTATTGCAGTGACACCGGTATTTGAACCATTTCCGGTTACAGTAACATGACCGACTTTTACTCCCGGGACATCACTAATATTGTCATAAACAGTGATTAAATAATTATCCATTGACTCTACCTCCTATATTTTTAATTATACTCCCTAATCCCAACTAAATTTGACAATTTGGCTACAATAAAGGAGTGATAATCTTCCATAATATGCTGATTTACAATAATCTTTAATTTATTCCCGACTATGTTCAAAAATGATAATTTTTATTGAAACATCTAAAAAAAGATGTAAGATATACTTACAATAATTATAAGTAGGTATATATTCATGCTAAAAAAGATATTGCCGGTGTTATTATCGGCATTTTTTGTGCTTACAGGCTGTTTTTCAACTGTGGCAATAGATGTTAAAGCAAACGAAAAATCGGTATGGACAATGGATTCCGGAGTAAAAATAATAACTGCAACGGATCTTCACTTTATTTCCCCAAGAATAATGGATAAGGGTGCTTCTATAATGAAGGTCACGGAAAAGGGAGATGGGAAGATTACACATTATACCCCGGAGATAACAGACGCATTTTTTGATGAGGTCATAGAGCAAAAACCGGATTTTCTGGTTCTGACAGGTGATCTTACCTATAACGGAGAGTTGGCAAGTCATGAGGACCTCTCATCAAAGCTCAGAAAGGTTGAGGAATCGGGTATAAAGGTATCTGTTATACCCGGCAATCATGATATCAGAATACCCTTTGCCTATTCCTTCGAGGGGGACAAGGCCTATTACACAGATTCAGTAACAGACGAAGAATTCAAGGAGCTGTATAAGGATTTCGGCTACGGGGAATCAGAGATGAAGGATCCAGGCAGCTTCTCCTATGTCACGAAGCTTAATGACTCTCTCTGGCTTATCATGATAGATGTCAATACCGCCGAGAGCCCTGACACAATGTCAGCTTCAACTAAGGAATGGTTGAATGAAGTGATTGACACTGCAGCTGAAAAAGGAGTCAAGCTTATAAGCTCCACGCACCAGAACCTACTTACACACAACAACAGGATCGTTGACGGCTACAAGGTCAATAACTCCGAGGAAGTCTTGAGTATACTTCAGCGGGGCAAGACCTTTATCAACCTTTCGGGACATATTCATGTACAGGATGTATCCGACAATGAGACCGGCATGATAGAGACAGATACGGGTTCAATGGCAGTAGCTGATAACAGCTATGCCGTGATTCAGATAAACAAGGATGATGATTTCAAGTACTACACCAAAATGATTGATGTTGCAGGCTATGCAAAAAAGCTTGGATCACAGGACCCGAACCTTCTCGACTTTACAAATTATTCTAGACAGTTCTTCCTAAAGACCTCCGTCAACAGGACCATCAGGCAGCTTATATCCCAGGATATAGACATCCCTGACGAGGAATTGGACAAGATGACGGAAATTGCAGCAAGGCTTAACCTAACCTACTTCCAGGGAAGAGGAGACACCGTATCCAAGGATATCAAGAATGAAGAGGGCTATAAGCTCTGGGAGGAATACGGACAGGGTTTAAGAACCTTGGAGTATATGAATGACATTATCAACGGCAGAGTTAAAAATGAAAATATCTTCGAGGTAAATTTCAAATCCATATATAAGTAAAAAGAAAGAACTATCCCTTTGCATCGGATGCAATATATCGGGGATAGTTCCTTCTTTTATGGCTGACTGTTCAAAACGGTATTAAGATTCAGGTTCGTGTCATAGACTCTTTTAACATCACCTGTCAGGTACAATGTTTTATCCTCGACTTCAACAACAAGTGTTCCTCCCGGAACCCTGACGGTGACTTTGTCACTCTCTGTTTTATTTCCCTGCTTTACGGAGTAAGCCATGGAGCCAGCACCTGTACCGCAGGCAAAGGTGAAATCCTCCACCCCTCTTTCATAGGTGATGGCTTTGAGTTCATTGTCCCCTGTAAGCTTGTAAAAGTTGATATTTGCACCCTTGGGAAATTCAGGGGCATATCTTAAGGCTCTTCCAAGATTATAAAGCTCCCGTGACAGCTCAGGTTCCATATCCTTAAGCTTGAGTACAAAATGGGGCAAGCCCGGTTCACCAAGCTCGATGTAGTCCCCTGTATACAGCCTGTCGCCAAGCTTTATCTCCATATCCTTCTTATAGACTGATACCCTGTTCAGCTTAATTTTATATGTGTTCTCGTCAAGTCTTAAAGCGCTGACAGGACCTGCCAAGGTTTCAAAAACCATAGAAACTCCTGCAATTCCTTCCTCGTGGGCAAAACGGGCAATGGATCTTGCTCCGTTACCGCACATTTCTCCATAGGTTCCGTCTGCATTTAAAAATACCATTCTAAAATCTGTATCCTTACCGACGGCACGGTCCACAAGAATCAATCCGTCTGCCCCCAGGGAGAAGCGTCTGTGACATATTTTCCCGGCAAGCTCGGGTAATATTGACTCCTCCAGCTTTTCCTCCAGGTTGTTTATCAATACGAAATCATTACCTGTAGCCTGAAACTTGCTTGCTTTAAAGCTAATGTTCTTATTAATGTCCTTCATGTTATCACCTTAAGCTTTCAGGAATGATATCATTTCTGTTCATATCCTCATAGCTCTGTCTTCTTGTTACCAGTTCATGTCTTCCTCTTTCAGCGAATACTATTGCAGGAATGGGAAGCTTGTTATAGTTTGAAGCCATAGAGTGGCCGTAGGCACCTGTGGAGAATATGACAAGGATATCTCCTGTGGCTGGATCAGCCAGATAAGTATCCTTTGCTATAATATCCCCTGACTCACAGCATTTTCCGACTATTGTCACAAGATCCTTTGCAGGAGCATCGGGCTTGCTTGCATTTATACCCTCGTATATGGCTCCGTAAAGGGCCGGTCTTATATTGTCAGTCATGCCGCCGTCAACGGAAACATATTTTCTCACACCCGGAATATCTTTAATGCTCCCTATTGTGTAAAGGGTTATTCCTGCCTCTCCCACAATGCTTCTGCCCGGTTCTGTAACTATTTCCGGTCTTACCATACCCTGTTCTTCAAAAAATCCATTGATTTTTGCCATGACTGGATCAATGAAATAAGAATATGGCCTTCTGTTGTCGGTGCTCAGGTAGTTTATTCCAAAACCTCCGCCGATGTTAAGCTCTTGTGGTACAAAATCGAATCTTTCCTTGGAGTCTTTAATCAATTCAAAAAGAATATCCAGTGCATTTAAATAAACATCATTCCGGAACAGCTGGGAGCCCAGATGGAAATGGAAGCCCAAAAGCTCAATTTCCTTCCTTTTGAACACTTCTTCCATTGCCTTTACGATTCCGTCCTCACTTAAGGTAAAACCAAATTTTGAATCCTTTTTACCTGTTACGATGTAATCATGGGAATCTGCTGCAACTCCCGGAGTTATCCTTAAAAGTACCTTTACCGTCCTTCTATACTTTTTTGCATACTGGGAAATCATCTCAATTTCATTAAGACCGTCAACAATGATTCTTCCCACACCGCTTTTAACTGCTACCTCTATTTCCCAGGGCAGCTTGTTATTGCCGTTGAACTCTATTCTTTCTGCAGGAAATAATGCCTTTAAAGCCATTATAAGCTCTCCCCCTGAAACAAGGTCCAGGCAAAGTCCTTCATTCTGAATCAGCCTCACCATGGCAGAGTTTAAAAATGCCTTGCCTGCGTACGCAATTCTAGTATTCTCATATTTTTTGGTAAAGGCTTCCTTAAGCTCTTTTATTCTCAGCTTGATATCAGTAAGTGAATAAACATATAGTGGAGTGCCGTAGGTTTCTTTTAAGGAAATAACGTCACAGCCATCATAATAAAGTTTGCCGTATTTGACTTCCTTAATCATGGCAATCCTCCTAGATCCCTTATTTTATTAAATAATATACTTTACTGCTCTTAAAAATTCGAAGAAGTCATCAGTTTCAAAAACCAGGGTGCTCTCACCCTCTTTTGTAACTCCCGGGAAGAAAGAATTCCTGTAGGCTTCTGTGTGTGACTTGTATTTAACCTTCAATTCATAGTATTCAGGCAGCTCAAAATCATGATCATCCTTTTGAGCAAGGGCTTTCTCAACGCCGGCCTCAATATCCCTCAATGAATCCAGGGGATGCTTTGATATGGTTGTCTGTCCGATACCCTCATTTGTACCATGGAAAACAATTCCCGGATCAAGGCGTCTTACATCCTCCCCCAAGCCCACATCACCTGATACAAAAACAAGGGGTACCCCTATATGCTTTGCAGTCATTGCACTTATGGCAAATTCACTCAGCCTTTCACCGTTGAGCCATACCTCCGATACCCTTGATGTATTCATTGTATGGGACAATGGATTCCAGCCATAGCCTCCCGCAGAGTGATATCCTATTAAAATTGCTGCATCAAAATCCTCATTGAGTCCGAACATCATCTGATGGGGATGTCCGTTCCAGTTTCGGATAAGTTTAACTCCCTGTGGAAGCTCCTCACCGATGATATTTCTCGCCGAATCATGTGCATCCCTTACAAAAATTTCCGTGGCTCCGGCTTTAAATGCACCCTGGCACGCTGCTGCAACCTCCCTGGTCATCTGCTTTTGAAATTTTACATAATCAAAATTCCCAAGTGTGGTCTCCGACCATGTGTTGATCCCGGTAACTCCTTCTATATCCGCGCTGATAAATACCTTCATCTGCTCCTCCGTTGCTGTAATGATTTTTTTTGTTTATTTCCTTTATTAAATATACGTAACACCTTCAACATCTGTGATGCCCAGTCCCGGTGCATCACTGAGGGTAATGTTTCTGTAGTTGAAGGAAGCCCCTCCGATTACCGGGTTTGTCTTTAAAAGAACCGGTCCGTCCAGGTCGATCTTTGTAAAAACCTTTTTTGCACAGGCCAGGTGGACTGCAGCCGTTACTGCAACATTTGCCTCCAGCATGCACCCCATCATGCATTCCATTCCGTTGGTCTCCGCCATGGAGATTATCTTCAGGGCATTATGGATTCCACCGGTTTTCATAAGCTTTAAATTCAGCATGTCTGCTGCCCTCATCCGGATAATTTTCATTGCATCCAAAGGTGAGAACAAGGACTCATCCGCCAATATGGGAATACCTGAATTATCGGTCACAAGCTTCAATCCCTCCACGTCATGGGCGATTACAGGCTGCTCACAAAGCTCAATGTTAAGGCCTGCATCCTCCATGGATCTTAGGATCCTTATGGCTTCCTTTGGCTTCCACCCCTGGTTTGCATCTATTCTGATAAGTGTGTCATAGCCTATGGCTTCACGGATTTTCTTTATTCTTTCAATATCCCTGGCAGGTTCCTTGCCTACTTTTATTTTAAGAACTTTGTAGCCTTCAGCCACGGCTGATACAGAATCAGCCGCCATTTCCTCAGGTGAATTGACGCTTATGGTGATGTCTGTTTCAATGTTATTTCTGTATCCACCCAATACTTTATAAAGAGGTGCATTCATGGATTTGGCAAATATGTCATATATAGCCATGTCCACTGCAGCCTTTGCCGAGGTATTATGCAAACAGGAGGAATCGAGTCTGCCCATTATTTCATCAAGATTATCCGCAGGTGCTCCGATTATGGCCTTGCTTATGTGATCCTGGAGAGCTCCTATTATTGCTCCCTTTGTGTCCCCTGTTATAACCCCGGTGGGAGGTGCTTCTCCGAAGCCTACAATTCCGCTCTTTGTTTCGAGTCTGACAATTATGTCATTTACCGAATCAACGGTTCTTAATGCTGTTTTAAAGGGTCTTCTAAGAGGGACACTGATAAGTCCTATGTCAAATTTTGCTATTTCCATTTCAACCTGTCTCCCTTGAATACTGTGCCGCAGGCCTCCAAGGTATCATGGAGCTTTTGGCTGTAGTTTAAATCCTCCGGGTTCAAGCTTCCAAACTTGACTCCCGAAACAGAGGAGGATGAATGGATGTATCTAAGGCTTCCGAGGTACATTGCTACATGTCCGGGGAAGAACAATAAATCTCCCGGTTTTGCTTCTTCCAGCGTTATCTCATCCATGTATTCAGGCTTTAAATGTGCATCACGGTATATTTTTATTCCGTTCAGAAGATAGGACATGGAACATAAACCCGAACAGTCAACCCCAAGGGGACTTCTACCGCCCCATCGGTACTGGGTATCAAGATAAAGGATTGCGGTGTCTACCAAAGCGTTTCTTAAATCCACCTCGTTGCCGTAATCGGAAACCTTTTTTATCGGTTTGACATATTCTGTTTTCAACCATGCATTTTCTCCGCTGACCAACTTGATCTCAGACCAGTCACCCTCGGTCTTGCCTGTAAGTACCACATAGGATCCTCTTACAACCTTGGCTGCAGGCCAGCTTTTATAGCTTGGTTCATGCTGACAATCGGCAAAGGAATGCCAGACCACGCTTTTTTCGGCTTCGTCCCAGGCTTTTACCCTTTCTTTATCTGTTTCCAGATATTCCTTTAAAATATAACCTTTATAGTCATAGTCGGTTTCAATAAATGCAAACTCACCGTCATAATCCACAACGGTAACCGTCATTCCGTATACAGCTTCATCAGCCATTTCTCCCTTTACCGCGCTTTTAAGCTGTATGGGGCAAACTGTCTGATTGACAACTGCTCTGATTTTTTCCATAATTACCTCCGCTTCAAGTCAAGATAAAAATTCATGCCGCTATATTTTCTAACTTGTATATATATTATAAATCTTCCTGGAGACTTCTCCGATGAAGTCCTTTGTTTCATAGTTATTTTGTGCCCCCCAGGTAAAAACTCCGAGAAGATATTCTCCGTTTACGGTTTTGAATATTCCCATGTCATGGTTTAAACCTTCAAGTCCACCTGTTTTATGCGCAACCTTGATATCCTCATCCAGAAATCTTTTCAGTGAGGTATTGTCCTTTTGCTTTCTTAAAGTGTTCATCATATATACCGATGAAACCTGGGAAAGCTTGCCTTTCAAATTATCCTTACCCTGGGAGGTTTTATATATTATCTCAAATATCTTTGCCATTTCCTCCGGGGTAGTCATATTTTCAAGACCGTATTTCCTTGCTTCTGCGTCCATCATATACCTTTTTAAGACAGTATTTTTAAGTCCTGCAAAGCTTATGGAGCAGTTGATCTCATCCATTCCGATAATGTCAATTACCCTGTTTGTTGCAGTGTTGTCACTGTAACAGATCATGAGGGTAATCAAGTCTCTGATGCTGTATCTGGATATTGTAAGGTCCGTAATTACGCTCCAGGGAATTTTATCCTTGTGCTTGATATCTTTTTTCATATCAAGAAAAAGAGTCTTCTGCTCAGACGCCATTACGGCAGCAAGCATTATGGGCACCTTTATCATGCTGGCTGCAACTATCTTCCTGTCGGAATCCACCTTTAAAAGCTCTTCTCCCCTTGTCAAATCCTTGAGGTAGACAGAATAGTTAAAGGTTGGGTATTTTTGATTTTTTTCATTTAATGCTTCAATTATCTGATTTTTGATTTCGTTGAAAGGCTTTATTTTACTCCCCTCCCCGTGAAAATCCTTTTTTCTGTGCTGTCTATTTTAAAGTCAGCTCCGAGATTCAAGGAAACAACAGGTTTGGTGTGCCCTCCTCTTACATTGAAAACGGAGGGTTTTCCGTAGGGTAGTATCATTTCTTTCAATAAGTCCTCTGTTAATATGCTCTTTCTTCCGTCTCTGTACATGCAATTCGACCAGGTACCGACTGCAAAACCTGCGGCATCCTCGAGCTTTCCAGCGTTTTTAAGAGTGGTCATGAAGGAATCAATCCTGTATGGCTCCTCATCCGTGTCTTCAAGGAACAAGATCTTGCCCTTAGTGTCCACCTCATATGGGCTCCCAAGTGTTGAAACCAATAGGCTCAGGCAGCCGCCGGTCAGAATTCCTTCGGCAGTTCCGGGACCGAAAAATTCCATTTCTTCCCCTTCCGGATTTTTCAGCTCCCTCAATTCTTCCCCTGTGTAATTTAAAGCAGCATTCAGACTGTCCCAGGTGTAGGATGAGGCATTTAACAAATCAGTTGACGGCATGGGTCCGTGTATGGTCGAAAAGTTACACATTCCGTTGAATACAGTGTGCAGTACTGTTATATCCGAATAACCTACGAATACTTTTGGATTGTTTCTTATGGTGGTGTAGTCAAGCCTGTCCAGTATCCTTGCTGCTCCGTACCCTCCCCGGATACACCAGACTCCTTTGATATCAGGGTCACCGAACATTCTGTTTATGTCCTCGGCCCTGACCTCATCTGAACCTGAAAGATAATTTTTTTCTCCGTAGGTATCAAGGTAACAGCTTTCTCCCGGAACGGGTACAAAGCCCATGTCGGAAATGACCTTGAAGGATGCTTCTATCTTCTCTTTTGGTGTCGGCGAAGAAGGTGATACTATTCCCACCTTGTCTCCTTTTTTAAGTTTGTCCGGATAAATCATTGCAAATCCCTCACTTTATGCTTTTATTTTATTAATCCATTCCCACGGAAATCGGGTTTCAACCGTCACTTATAATGGAACCTGTTTTAATTCTCTACAGCCTTTCCACTACGTAAACTATTCCTGAGAACGCCTTCTTAAATTCATTATAGTCGTATTCCCGATATATGTTATCCATATTTGAGGTCGCAGGGTCATTGACCAGAACAAATTCCCGGTCCCCAGTCCTTTTAAAGCCTCTGATTACGAGTAAATGTCCGTCGGGGTAGGAGCTTTCTGCCCCTTTCAACTCATTCTTATCCTTTATACCAACGGATGCCACAAGCGGTATCCCCTTGCTTATATACTCCTTGGCTTCCTCTAAATCATGGAGTCTTTTAACATAGGATTTCAGTCCAAACTCCGTTGCCACCGCAGCAGTGAAGGGCCAGTTTCCATATATTTTCGCTGTTTGATCAAAAGCCAGCTCTGCAATTGCCCTTGTATCCTCAGATGAACCGTAAAAATCAAGAATCATTGACAAAGATGTGGGTGAACAGATTATATTTCCAACCTCCGGAACCGTCATCTGTTCCCTTTTGGGAACACTTATATCCATAAAATCAGGATACATATGCTTGTCCTCCATTTCCGGAGCATTCGCATATTTTAATGTGAAAGCTGCCCTTTTAAAGCTCAGCTTTCCATTACCCTTTTCCTTTTTTAAGATGACCTTGAATTTAAAAGCACAGGCTTCGCCGGATTTAACCTTCAGGGTATCAATATCCATCAATGCTTTATCTTCATTCTGCCCCTTGATGCTTCCTCCTTCGTCCCTGCTCCAGATTCCGGCTGAAAAGAATCCCGTAAATTCATTATCCACCCTGACAGATATCAAAACCTCAACAGTGGCTCCGCCCTCTGCCACCGCATTCCAGGACGGAACAAGATTTATAAACCCTTGGGTTTCAATTTCAGAGGATTCTATACTACCGGTATCCCCGGATTCCCCTAATGTCAGTCCGCCGTATTCATCTGCCTTAATATTTGTAAGCTTCAGCTCCAGGAGCTCCTTTACGTTGTATATATAAGTATTATTTGTCATCTTGGACCTCAAAGCTTTTAAGCTCTTCAATATATGATTTTTCTTCTATAGAGTTTGCAAGTACGAAATGCCCCTCTTCAATTTCCACCCATTTCGGCGGATCTGACTCATATTGATGGACACTCGGATCATACTTTTGAAGTACCTTCTTTCTCTCAAGCCTGGGATCCGGAAGCGGAATAGCCGAAAGAAGTGATTTTGTATAAGGATGCAGCGGATGCTTAAACAGCTTCTCTGTTTCGGCAAGCTCCACAATTCTTCCCAAATGAATAACTGCAACCCTGTCAGTAATGAATCTTACTACGGAAAGATCATGTGCTATGAATAGATAGGTCAGTCCCTTTTTCTTTTTAAGGTCATTCATAAGATTCAGAACCTGTGCTCTTATTGATACATCCAATGCTGAGATGGGTTCGTCTGCAACAATGAGCTCCGGCTCCAATACCATGGATCTGGCAATGCCTATTCTCTGCCTCTGGCCTCCCGAGAACTCATGGGGGAATCTTGAAAGGAATTCGGGAAGCAAGCCCACATCGCTTATTGCTTTGACAACCCTCGTCTTTCTTTCAGCCTCAGGGGTATTCAGGTTTATCAACCCCTCGGACACGATGTATTCGACTTTGGCTCTTTCATTCAAGGATGCCATAGGGTCCTGGAAAATCATCTGGATATTCTGAGTTACCATCTTATCCGTTGCTGGCGATATTTTGCCTGATATTTTTTCACCCTTGAAGAGTATCTCACCCTCGGTAATTTCATTTATCCTGACTATTGCTCTGCCTATTGTGGTTTTACCCGAGCCGGATTCACCTACCAATCCGAAGGTTTCTCCCTTGTATATGTCAAAGCTTACATCTTTGACTGCCCTGAATTTCTTCCTGCCCCGTCCGAAATCCACGGTTATGTTTTTCACCTCAAGGAGTTTTTCTTTTTCATTCATTATTTATTTCCCTCCCATTGGTTTCTTAATGTATCCAAAAATTCCGGCGGATCTATTTTAGGAGCTCTTGGATCAAGTCTCCATGTCTTTGCCTTATGTGTCGGTGTGACCTCAAAATAGGGTGGTTTTTCAACAAAGTCTATTTTAAGTGCTCTTGGATTTCTGGGAGCAAAGGCATCACCCTTGATATCCAGGAACAGGTTCGGAGGAGTTCCCTTTATTGAATATAAATCCTCACCCTTCTTTCCTAATTGGGGAAGGGATGAAAGAAGTGCCCAGGTATAGGGATGCTGAGGATCATAGAATACTTCCTCAGTGGTTCCCACCTCTACAAAATCTCCTGCATACATGACTGCAATCCTGTCTGCCACATTTGCAACAACACCCAGATCATGGGTTATATATATGGTTGTAAGGTCATATTTTTCTTTAAGATTCTTTAAAAGCTGCAGTATCTGTGCCTGTATGGTTACATCCAGTGCTGTTGTTGGCTCGTCACAGATAAGTATTTCAGGGTCGCAGGCCATGGCTATTGCAATGACTACACGCTGCCTCATACCGCCTGAGAACTCATGGGGGTATTGTTTCATCCTTCTTTCCGGATCTGTTATACCCACATCGGATAAAAGCTCAATGGTAATCTTTTTTGCTTCTTCTTTTGATACATCCCTGTGCTTCAATACAGTTTCCATGGTTTGATTACCGATGGTCTTCAAAGGATTAAGGGAGGTCATGGGATCCTGGAAAACCATGGCAATCCTTTTTCCTCTTATCTTGAGCCAGTCACGTTCTGTCTTATATGTGGCAATATCGGTTCCGTCAAATATGATTTCTCCGCTTTCAACCCAACCGTTGGCATCCAGAAGTCCCATGAAGGTCTTCGTGAATACGGACTTGCCTGATCCTGACTCACCTACTATTGCAAGAGATTCACCTTTGAAAATATCAAGGGAGGCTTCTCTTATGGCAGTCAGCTTCTGGCCTCTTAAGTTGAACTTTACTACGAGATCCTTGATCTCCATTATTTTATCGCCGTTATTCAGCTTATTTCTCTCTTTCATAATACCCTCCTATACATGGTTTCTCGGGTCAGCTGCATCGGAAAATACATTGCCCAGAATATAGAAGGAAATGGTGATGAATGAAATGGCTATTGACGGCAATATTAACTGGTATCTGTAATCTGGCACCATCATCAATATTCTTCCCTCCTGCACCAGGTTACCCAGTGAAGGTACAGATAGAGGAAGTCCCAGGCCGATATAGGTCAGGAATACTTCATAACCTATTGTCTGCGGAATTGAAAGTGCAAATCTCAGCATGATAACTGAAACCAGGTAGGGTAACAGGTTTTTGGATATTATCCTTCCCGTTGGTGTTCCAAGACACTTTGATGCAAGGTTGTATTCCCTGTCCCTTAGCATTATGACAAGATTTCTGATGAATCTTGCCATCTGTACCCAACCGGTCAGACACATGGCAAATATCATCGTGGATAAGCTCGGTCGCATGATATAAGTCAAAAGTATCAGAAGAATTGTAACCGGGATGTTGTCCAAGACGTTATATATCTCGGTAATCGGTCTGTCCAACCACGGAACGTAGCCCCACAAAGCACCGATTATAACTCCCACAACCAGCTCCCATATACCTACCACTATTCCTATGAACAGTGATGTCCTGGTTCCCGACCAAAGTCTTGCCCATAAATCCTGTCCGATGGAGTTTGTACCGAAAAGGTACTCTGCCGACGGCTTCAGGTTTGAAATCGGCATCTTTGTCGCAGGATCGATGTTTATATGTATAGGGGATCTTTGTCCCGGAAGATAGGGTTGAATTATAGTGAATAACAGCAACAATCCTATTGATATGAGCAAGAAAAGTGCCATTTTATTTTTCGCAAACACATTCCAGGTGGATCTCCAATAAGAATAATTTGAATATCCCCCTCTTTCAGCTTCTTTTTCGTCATATTGCGCGAAGGTGAAAAGATCCTCATTTACAGCCTGCTGTAATACTTTTTCTGAATTCACGCCTGCCATTATCTAGACCCCTCCTTTCTTTGAAGCTTGATTCTCGGATCGACCAATGCCATCAGAACGTCACCCAGGAATAAACCTACTATTCCAATGGAGGCGTAAATCAGCACAAGTGCCTGAACCAAGGGATTGTCCTGCCTTTGAATGGCGTCTACCAAAAGACCTCCCATTCCCGGTATGGAGTACAGGGATTCAATGAATATGGATCCCGAAATTGTATAAAGTATGGTTGAGGGCAGATACTGTACCATGGGAACTGCTGCGTTCCTTAAAATATGTGTCCTCATTATCTCACCGGATTTAAAGCCCTTTGCCCTTGCAAGCTTAACGTAATCCTTGTTGGATTCATCCACCATGTACCGTCTCATCCACATGGCATAATATGCTATTGAGCCAAGGGCAAGGGAGAGGGCAGGCAATGCCCAGCTTATGGGCCGTCGTGCATTGAATAATGTGGGCAGATCAAAAGCCTTTGTGACATAAAGCTGAATGAACAAATAATATATGGCGGAGGGGACTGCACTTATAAATACAATGTACACCGTTCCCAGTTTATCCCAGAGTTTTCCCTTAAAGACTGCCATCAATGAGCCAAGGGGCACTCCTATTGCAAGTGATATTGCAACTGCCATGAGTCCGAAATTCAATGAATACGGTATTTTCGTTTTAATAATATCCGCTACGGCAACATTTGGTCTGTAGGTTATGGATGTACCAAGGTTACCTGAAATTGTCTGCCTATAGAATCTGAAAAGCTGAGTCGGGATGGGGTCTCTTAATCCCATTCCGGTTAATATGGCTTCCCTTTGTGCCGGATCCAGCTTTTCATAATTTGCCCCGAAATAGCCTTCCTCAGGCATTAGCCTCATGAGAAGAAAAACCACCGTCAGTATTATAAACAGAGTGATAAGTGATTGCCCTAGTCTTTTTAAAGTGTATTTTAGCAAGTCAAGTGTCCTCCTTTCAGAAAAAACTCCGATAATAAATCGCAGTTGAAATCATGTACCGATACATGAATTTTAGGTTTTATTAATATTAACACCATTGAGGTGTTTTTAGTGACTTACGATTCACCATCGAATAAAGGACAAAAAGTCTGCTTAAAGCAGACTTTTATCCTTGTATTATTAATGGAACAGAATGCTATTTCACTGTTGTCTCAGGAGCATTCTTCAATGCTTCTGCTCTTTCCTTATTCCAAGCTTCCTGTGCAGCCTTGAATTCTTCTGTATTCATAGGCTTGTCCAACAGCTTCTGACCCTTGAATCTTTCACTTGCAACACCGAACGGTGAATATGGTGAATCGAATGGGTTAAGTCTTGAAGTTGAGAATCCACCGCCTGATACGAAGAACGGTATTACGAAGGCTTCGTTTATGAAGAATGCCTCTGCATCGGCAAACAGCTTGTATCTCTTGCTGGTGTCTGCAGTTTCAGCCTTTGCTAAATCTACCATGTTCTCATACTTGTTCTTTCCGTTTGCTTCCTTGTAGCCTTCTGCCTTGTGCGGGAAGTTATAGTTGGAATCAGGTGTGAACGGATCTGTGTAGGTCTCAGGATCCGCATAGTCAGGGCCCCAGTTTACTTCCAGGAACGCGTAGTTTCCGTTACGTCTGACATCCTTTAAGAATCCTGTTGAAGGCTTTGCAACTACCAAGATATCGATGAAGTCTGTTCCGAGAACGCCTTCCATCTGCTGCTCAATAACCTGCGCTCTCTTTGCCCAGTTTGCAACACCGGAGTTGTAAGGCATGTAGACCTTAACCGGGAATGTTGCCTTTCCGTTTAGCTCTTCCATTGCTTTGGTCTTGAATTCCTTAGCCTGTGCTTCGTTGAAGGAATTACCCTCTGTCAATGCCTTAAGTCCTCCGATCAATGTATAATCGAGACCCTTGTCATCTACGAAGTTCTTAGGTGTGATTGTATTTAAAAGTCTGTATTCAGGATCATAAGGCTCCATGGTGATCATGGCTTGTTTTCTGTCCAATGCATGGAACATTGCCTTTCTGAAGTTTACGTTGTTAACAACTATCTTCCAGTTGTCAGGCTCATATTCAGCCGAGAACTGAGGATCGAAGTTGAATGCATAGAAGTATGAGTAGTAGTTTGTACGGTTTGGTCTTACCAGATCCTTCTTTGCAGGATCCTTAAGCCATGCATCGATTATGTCTGACGGAACATCGGCATAATCAAGCTCATTTCTTACAACCATTTCAGGAGCAAGTGTAGCTGCTTCCTTGTTGTACTTGTAGTTAAGCTTTGTTATGAATACATTGTCCTTATCCCAATAGGTCTGGTTCTTGGTTAAAATTCTTTCGCTCTGAGGAACGAAGGATTCAAGAATGTATGCACCGTTATAAAGTAATGTATCATTTGTTGTTCCGAAGCTCTTGCCCTTCTCTTCAAGGAACTTTCCGTTTGCAGGGAAGAAGCAGACATAGGTCAGCATTGACTCAAAGTAAGGTGTTTCCTTTTCCAGAGTGTACTCAAGAGTATAATCATCCTTTGCCTTGACTCCTACTTCGTTGAAATCCTTGATTTCTTCGTTGTAGTATTTTTCTGCATTCTTAAGTACAGAATAGGCAATGTTAGCTGTTGCGGATTCGTTTGTCTTTGTAAGGATATATTTCATTGCATCGACGAAATCCTGAGCTTTTAATTCAGCTACTTCCTTACCTGTATGGTCTACCCATTTAACACCCTTTCTCAGGTTGAAGGTCCATACTTTTCCGTCAGGTGATTTTGACCAGGTTTCTGCAAGTGCAGGTTTAACAACTCCATACTTGTCATAGTCGATCAATGTGTCGATGAAGTTTGCAGCCAGGGCAAATTCATTTGTGGTAGATGAAAGCAGATAGTTAAGAGTTGTAGCTTCCGCAGGATATGCAACCCTGTATTCCTTCTCTTCCACGACAGGTCCGGCAGTTGATGAGCCACCTCCGGCTGTAGTAGTTTCTCCTCCCATCGAACAGCCGGCAAGCATTAATAATGCCATGCCCAATGCGATGAATCTTTTCATTTTTCTCCTCCAGTCTCATTAAGATTGTGTAGTTTATTCTTTTAGAATACGAATACTTATGCATATTATAGAAAGCCACACCATGTACTGTCAAGAATTATCGATATGTACAGCACTTCATATATACAGTATTGAATTAACCGTACTACTGTTTAATTGTTGTCATTCTCATTACGATGTTAAATTCATTTTTATCCTTGTATACACAATGAAAATGATTAAAATCGCATAAAATTACCCGTTTAATGTATAGGATACACTTAAACGGGTTTTAATTGTTGAACTGATAAAAATACTCCTGATACATCTGCATAAAAAAGTATTATTCTTGTTAAATTAAGTTATATATTTGTATCAAAATCTGTGTTGGGAACCCTTTTTAAGAATTTTCCGGCACCTCTGCCAAAATTAATTTCAGCTCCGTTTTTTAAAATCTTTCCTCTTTGCATGACAAGTCTAACCTTACATTCAGACTTATAACCTTCATACAGGCTGTAGTCACAGGTGCTCATTGAGCCTTCGGATCCCAGGATTTCACCTGAATTTGGATCTAAAATAACCAAATCTGCATCGGATCCGGGAAGCAGGGTTCCTTTCCTTGGATATAAACCGAAGATCTTAGCTGCATTTGTGCTGATTAAATCCACATATCTTGAAAGTGACAACCCTCTTTTGACCACTCCCTCCGTATATAAAACCCTTAGTCTTTCTTCAACTCCGGGGGCTCCTCCCGGGGCTTTTGTATAGTCGTCAAGACCCTCCGCCTTATCCTTATACATGAACGGGCAGTGGTCAGTACCTACAGTTTCCACGGTACCGTCAAAAATACCCTCCCAAAGCTTTTCAACATCTTCCTTCTTCCTCAAGGGAGGTGACATTAAATACTTTATCCCCTCTTCATTGCCGCCTTCACTGTATTTATCATCGGTTAACAGAAGATATTGAGTACAGGTTTCAACATGGGTGTTTTTAAGTCCCAAGTCAAAGGCTTGTCTGACCTTGTCTATGGTATAAGCGGCTGAGGTATGGACTATATAAAAAGGAGCGTCTCCTGCCAGCCTTGAAATATCCATTATTGAACCAGCAGCCTCAGCCTCAGTTTCAGGTGGTCTTGTCTTGGCATGCCACAAGGCGGACAATTTACCCTCATCCATAGACCTTTGTCTTAGTAAACCAATTATTTCGTCATTCTCACAATGGACAGTCAAAATCCCCCCGGCTTCCTTAAGAACTTCAAACAACCTGAATACATCTCCGTCTCCAACCTTATATCCATAGGTAGTATATGCCTTGAAGCTTGTTATCCCTTCATTCTTAACAATGTCAGTAAGCTCGGAAAGTATATTATCATCCACATGCTGAATAACACCGTGAAAAGAGTAGTCAATGGGAGATTTCAAAGCCTTTTCCCTGTATTCATCAATGGAATAATGAAGATTGCAGCCTGCCGGTCCAAAGCCTATGTGGTCAATTATTGTAGTGGTACCGCCAACAGCAGCAGCCGCTCCGCCTGTATAAAAATCATCACAGGAACGGAATTTCTCCGACTGCTGAAGCTCCATATGAGTATGGGGATCAATACCTCCGGGAATAACAATCTGACCTTCAGCATCTATAACCAAATCAGCAGCTTCAATCACAGAACCCACTCTTAAAATCTTCTCATCCTCAACCAGGATATCTCCCTTTTCCTCTTTTCCCTCATATACCAATAATCCATTCTTAATCAGTATCTTCATAAAATATGCCCCCTTGACCCAAATCCCTCACCCATACGAACAGTGTCACAAGGTAACTTTCTATCCTTAGGTCCTCATATTCTTATCTTAACTAAAATTATATCATTCACTTCCAAAACACACTCAAAAATCCTCATTGATTACTTAAGCATTTTAATCAAAAATCTGATTTACTACGGAGTTCGCATAATTAAACAAATTTTATTGTTTTGGTGTAAAAATGAAACCCTTGATACTACCGGATTAAAGTAGTTTCAAGGGTTTTGTGTTTCAGATAATATTATTTTACCTAGGTTATGTCCTATTATTCTTCGTCAGCCTGAACTATAACCTGCTCTTCCTTCTGGTTGATTGAGAGAAGAAGGTTAAGAAGGATGCCTGCCAGTGCTGCAGTAGCTATTGCAGGGAAGCCTACTCCGAACAATCTTATTATTCCTCCTTCAAAGTTGAAGGTTCCGCCAAGACCTATAATCAGGATTATTGCGATTATAGCAAGGTTCTTTGCTGAGAACATGTCTACTTTCTTTTCCATCATTATTGCTATACCCTGTGCCGCTATTACACCGAAGAGGTATATTGATAGTCCGCCTATAACTGCGGTAGGTATTGAGTAGACTGCGTTAATAAGTGGTGTGAAGCTTGAGATTATCATTGTAATTATTGCTGCTGCGATAAGTACTGCTACCGAGAAGTTCTTTGATATTGCCATTGCTGAGATATTCTCACCGTAGTTTGTTCCTGCAGGTCCGCCTATGGATGCTGATACTATATCGCCGATACCGTCTCCGATCAGGTTGTCTCCAAGCTTGTTTTCAAGATCATATACCTTTGTTGATCCCTTCTTCTTTGCAAGGTCATTGACGTAAATATGGAGCTGGAATATATGTGCCGTTGATTCAGGAATTGTTGCAATTGCTATGGGCATGATTGCCGCAACTGCTGCCCATGACGGTGAAGGAAGAGTGATTATGGGAAGCTGGAAAACAGTTCCTTTTACTGTATTGAAATCAATAAACGGTATTTTTGTAACTGCCTGGATTATTATTGCTGATACATATCCTGTTACAAGTCCGAATAATATGGGAAGCTGTGACAGCTTGCCTTTTAGGTAAACTGAGTAAAGAATTGTTGAGACAAGTGTGATTATTGCTATTACCCATGCCCAGTCTGTTCCGGTAGCTTCAAAACCCTTTGGTGCTGTTGATGCATTTCCCATAGCATTTGCTGCAAGGGAGAGACCAATTATCATTGCAACCGGTCCCGTTACTGTCGGAGGTAATACTTTTTCGATGAGCTTTGAACCATATTTTCTTATGATTAATCCTGCTGCTATGGATACTAAACCTGACATCATGATACCGAATTGAGCCATTGAAATTCTCTGATTCAATGTTAAATGCTGATAAGCAGCTCCGCCAATTATTGAAGCGATTGCTGTAATGTAAGAAAAGCTAGAACCGTAGTATAAAGGTATCTGCCTTTTGGTGATTAATATGAATGCAAGTGTTGCCAAACCTGATGCAAATATTGTTGTGGATACGTGGAACCCTGTTATCAATGCTACCAATACTGTTGCAGGGAACATTACTATCATCTGCTGCAATGCAAATAGAATCAACTCCGCCGGTTTCGGTGTCTCGTCGGGAAGATATCCCATTACTCTGTTACTCATTTTGAACCTCCGATGATTATGAAAAAATTTAAAATTGCAATAAAAAAATCCTGCCTAACGCAAGATTACATAGTTATCCCTGTATTAAATCTTGCGGCTTCTCAGAACCTCTTTAAAGATTTTCTAAATGCTATTCTATTACCATCCAAGGGTAATTACAACAAATTTTTAGGTCTTGGGATAAATATTACCATTTACGCAATTAATAACGGGTTAAACTCTTATATATAGCAATTTGGTATATTTTACACTGCAAATTCAAACGAAAAAGAGCCATTTATAAAATGACTCTTTGAGAATTTCTATTCAACTGTCTTTGTAGCGACTATATCAATGCCAAGGTTTAATACATTAGTACAAATGACATCTCCGCGTCTTACCGGTTTTCCTACATATATTCTGGATAAAACCTTGGAGATTGGAACGAACAGCTCCATATCAACAGGTTCTTTTGTTTTTATGGGTACTACATCTATGATGTTCTGATCCTTACACCTGACTATGGATGTAAAATAAGCCTTCATTCTTCCACCTCCGGTTTAAATACTGTCAAACTCTTTTATTCTTGCTGCCAAAATTCTGGAATTTTTCCTGTCGTTTAATATTTCTTCAGGTTTTTTGTCCAGTTCCTTGGATAATATTTTCAAAACCTTGTTTAAGCAGTAAGCTCCCTGACATGAACCGAATACAATTCCAGTCCTTCTTCTGACACCTTCGATTGTTCTTGCTCCGAGGGGCCGTCTTATTGCATTTACTATCTCGCCTTCTGTCACCATGCTGCAGGTGCAAATCATTTTGCCGAATCGTTCATCAAAGGCAATTGCCTCATTCCGCTCCTCATTGGACATGTCCCTGAAGTTGAAATACTGCCTTCTTTTAAATACATAGTCTCCGTTTTCCCTTGCCTTGAATTTACTTACAACAAGTTCGGTAACCCTGTTTGTTATCATGGGGAGAATCCCAGGGAGATTATGGTTCTTGGCATACATGTTGATATACCCTTCTTCATCAAGAAGATCGGTTAATATGACAGGATCCTGGTAGAAGTTATTTACTGTGAGAAGATCCACTCTTTCGGACGGGAATGGTCCGATCACGGCTTCGGCCATTTTCTTTACGCTTTTATAGTCAATTTTTTCAGGACTTTCTATGGTTACAACGCTCTTGCCCGAGAATGTGGGCATTATTGAGGTTGCATTGCCGTCCTCCCTGAAAATATTAATCATTGTTTTGATGTCAGTTGCAAAGTTTTTCTCCAAAAGCATGGTCTCTAATGGAATGGTTTTTTCTGCAACCTTGGCTTCCTTGTGGCCGAGATAAAGATCATTGAAGGCTGTTATAACAACAACTCTGCAGGAATACTTTGATTTATCCGTTATAACCCTTACTTCATCCCTGCTTACTCTTTCAATCGCTTTGACTTCCTCTTCAAGCCTGAACCTGACCCCATTGTCAAAGGCAATTTCTCCAAGTGCAGTTGCCAGGTCATAGGGTGAAATTATACCGGTATTTTCATGGTATAGAATATTTTTGGCATTCTCTTTAATATGAGGAGTCAGCTTCTGGGCAAATTCATAGTCTACCTGCCTTACGCCCTCTATACCCCTATCCTCGATTCTTTTAAGAACTTCCTTGAATTCCTCATCCGACTCATAGACTGAAAATGAGGGTTCAATTCTATAATCCAGGTTGATTTCCTCGGCAAGCTTTAAAAGCTCTTCCCTTGATTCCTTGATATATTTATAAATAAAATCACTTTCTATATCTGAGCCGTCAGATACAAAGGAGGTAATTATTGGTGCTACATCCTCGGCTATATCGAAGTTTCTTTCTATTACTGCTATATTCAGGTTATATTTTGACAATGCGCAGGCTGTGGCACATCCTGCCAAACCGCCTCCAAGTATTATGACATCATAATCCATATACGTCCTCCGTCAGATATCCTTTTTCACTTAATTCCTTCTCAATCAGATCAAGGGATTTTTCATCCTGGCAGGTGACCGTATGCATATGGATACCACCTGTCAGTTCAGATAATGGCAGAGCTTTTGTCTCCTTAAACTCCTTAAGGAATTTATCCAATTCATTAAGGGAGTTGATAAAAAGATTGCCCTTAAGCTCTCCGTAGTATGGGTGTTCGATGATAATATCTTCGACTATCCCCCCATATTTCAAAATAATCCTTAATTCTTCGTATATTCCTTCCGAGTCATGTTTTACTCTGAAAATCCTTTTATGGGAGTCCTTCTCCTTCAGCATTAAATATCCGCCGTAGGTTGATACAATCCCGGGAGTTTTTGCTTTTAATATGGCCAGGTCTTTTACAACAACCTGTCTTGTCACATCAAACCTTTCGGCAATTTCCTGGCCTTTGACAGGCAAATCGCTTCCGGTGAGTAGTTTCAATATTTCTTTTCTTCTGCTTTCCGCATCCATTTTTTCACCTTCAGCTTTCATCGTCTGAGTTTATTAGCAGTTCCAGTACTGCAGCTGCTTTATCCAAATCAGCTTCAATATTGGTTGTATTTTTGTTCAATCCTTTATGATGACTTCCAACTACTTCGTAAAGATATGGGAACTCATCGAAGGCTTTTATCTTTTTAAGGTATTCCCTTCCGTATTCAGGATGACCGTAATAGGTATCCATCATCCTGGATTTCTTCCTCATTCCTTCGATATCTTCGGTTATTTTATCCAGCAATACGGCCATGGATTTTTGAAATACATTCATTCTGTATTTTATCTTGCCGATATCATGTAACAATGCCATTTTTACAATGAATCCCTTCTCCCGGTCATTGAGGTTGACAAGGGAGTTAAGATCTCCTCTTATAATTTCTTGCCTGGCATTTTTTGCCACCGAAATTCCATGGAGAATTTCTGCCTTTCTGAGTCTATGGAAAAGCAGCTTTTCTTCATCGTTCAAATATTCATTTATAAAGCCGGTGTCGGTATCTTTTGCAAAAGCTGTCAAATCCAGTATAAATTGCTTCACTCTTCCCATGACTGTAGTCTCCTCTTTTTATTCTATCATTTTTCATATCCATCTACTATTTTATGCAAATTTTTAAAAAAATAACTATGTTGATTCTCTCAAAAAAATACTTAAATTTATCATTTTATCAAAAATGTTATGCACAAATACCTTGAGTTATACACATAATCCTGTGGATAACTAATTTAGTCCGAATTGTCTGAAAATCAAAAATACTATGTAAACCTGAACGCTTTACCATTGGAATCACTGAATTCTATACTAATAATCTGGGCTAAAATTTAAATTTTAATGCCTATATTGTGTTTTGTGCATAATGACTGACGCTATATATGCACACATCAATTTTTGAACTCCGATGTACCCAACTGTTATTCACAATTTGGGCAGTTTTTAGCGAATTCCAAGACCCATTGAAGCAGGCTGTTTTATGCAAATTCATTCGAAATATAAATAGAAATCAGAATAAATATGAGCAGCTTCATTCAAAAATATGTTCGATTAATCCTTGTGGGCTAAATCAATTATTACCAATTGTTAATGATTATTAAACCGTCATTTTTTGAATTGACTTTAATTATGCATAAATAATAGTATAGGAATTGAAGCGACTGACAGAGCGGTTTTGATGAGGTATATTAAGTAAAATTTTCGAGTATGGGGAAGCAATTTCATCTGTACTCTTATTTATCCCCAAAAACAGAAAAAAGAACTGATTGGAATCTCTTTTAGAAGGCCATGTGTATATAGCTATCATGGACAAGGTATTAAAATGTTAAACAAAAAAATGAAAGATTACTACTTAAAGGCATCCGTATTAATCTGCCTTGCAGCATTTACTTTGATGACAGGTACGGCATTAACTGCAAAGACTGCACTTGCAGCTCAATATGAATATGTGACAACTGACTCCATTAGCTTAAGATCAGGAATGTCCACCGATACTTCCAGAATCGCAATGATTCCTGCAGGTGAGGTAGTGGATGTCATTTCCGTGTCTTCAAATTACAGCTGGGCAAATGTGGAATGGAACGGACACAGAGGCTATGTTCTCACCATGTATCTGAATCTTGAGGATGTAGAAGGCAGAGCAGCCGAACCTGAAAAATCAGGAAGCAGCTCAACTAATTCTTCCGCTTCTTCTGACGGATACCATATGTATGTAAATCAGGAAGCAAATATCAGAGTCAACCCTGTTTACGGTGCAACCCCCTTGTTCAGGGTCAGCACCGGTACAGACTTACATATAATCGATAGGATCGGTGAATACTTCAAGGTATACTACAACCAATCCTATGGCTACATACACGAGGAGTATGTCACAGATTATGGCGCATCGGCTGTCCCTGTGGTTACTTCTCAGGAGCCTGCTCCCACAGCAACCCAAACCGTTACCCAGGAAATCCCATCCGGTGTCAGAGTATCAAACTATCCAAAAGCTGGCTCTTACATTGCTGACGGATATCATATGCTGACCAACACAACAGTCAATGTACGCCGCGGAGCAAGTCAGTCCTACGGTGCAAAATTCCTTCTGGCAGGGGATCAGGATGTCCTTGTCATAAATAAATCGGGGGAATATTTTGAAGTTTATGTCAACGGAGAGTATGGCTATATCCACCAGGATTACCTGGTTGACTACGGTGCTTCGGTACAAAAGCCTGTTCAGAATCTGGTTTCTGCAGCTCCGGTTGCCGTTGAAACCGGCTCCTTCAGATCCGACGGGTACCATATGTACGTTGCTCAGAATGCAAATATAAGAAAATATGCCCAATACGGTGCAACACCTCTTTACAGTGTAACAACAGGTACTGACCTATTAATAATTGACAGGTCCGGAGAATATTTAAAGGTTTATTATGACGGATCCTACGGCTATATTCACCAGGATTATGTTAGGGATTATTCATCTTCAAGCCCCGCTCCTAAGCCACAGTCAAACACAGGTTATTCTGCCTCGTCCTACGGCAAGTCCACGGGTGCAGTAACACTTTCAGACAAGATTAGCATTGATGACATGGGAAGCTATGGAGATAAAAATATACCGGTATCAGGAACAGTTTCAACAAACTCTGTTTCAAGTGTCAGTGTATATCTCAACGGCTACCTTCTGAGCACCGCCAGATTAAGCGGAAATTCCTTCAGTTATACAATCCCTTCCAATGTTACCCTCCCGGGGAACAATAAGGTTAGGATAATAGCTTCAACAAACGAAGGAACCCTATATCAGGAAGAGAATTTTACAGTAAACAAAACCCCACTCATTGTTCTGGATACGGGACATGGAGGAGAAGATCCGGGAGCACTTGGTTTCTTAAACGGTTCTGTTTTATATGAAAAGGACTATAACTTTGAAATCATGAAGTACCTAAAAGGATATCTGGAAGGCTACGGCTTTGACATAGTACTTACCAGAGACGGTGATTACTATGTGGAAAACTCCACAAGAGCAGATACGGCCAACGATAACAACGCCGACCTCATGCTTTCATTGCACCATAATGCAGGTTCAACCGTTGCAAGAGGCGGATTGTCAATATACCCTTCAGTAAAATACAATCCTTCTACTCAGGCTTCCTTCTCGGAGAGCAGAGATCTTGCGGCAAAGCTTGAGGATGCATACCTGAAGTCAGGAATGAACTACAGGGGAGCATATAAGGACATAGATATTTCTGGACATACCCTGTATATCATGAGAAACGTTGAAACCAGGACAGTACTTACGGAAATGGGCTTCATCAGCAACCAGCAGGATGCCGAAATGATAACCGACCCGGGCTTCCAAAGACTTCTCGCCAAATACATGGCAGAGGAGATTTATAAATACTTCTACGGCAGATAAAAATACAGCAGCCTATAAAAACAATTCGTTTTTATAGGCTGCATTTTTTCAGGTGTTCGAAAAATCTTTTCTGCAAATATTTTTGGGAAGGTTATACTAAACTGCTTTTTTTATAGGAACCCACAACTCCATTTCATAGTTAGGTGATCCCATATCCCCTTCGTTGTAGACTTCAAAATCAGGATCCCCTGAGTGCATGTAGCCATGTTCAGGGAAAAATACTTCCATGACATATTTCCAGCCCTCATGAACACAGCCAGGAATCGCTCCTTTAAGTTTAACGACTGCATATTCCTTCTCGGAAATCTCCATGATTTCTAAATTCATTTGCTCTGCTTTGCTCTTATCCTGTACATCATATGCAGCCATGTAGTTGATATGTTTTGCATCCTCCATGTCATAGCAAATACCATAGCTTTTACCGTTTCCCATATTCTCCAGATTAATGGGAGAGCATTTCTCAAACAGCTCATCCCAAACAGCGGGACACATGGAGCTGTCTATTGCTTCCTTTTTTATGCCTGCAACTGTGAATGCAGATATTTTCTGAATTTTGATATCCATCTTTCTTCCTCCTTTGATACCCAGTGTCAGCTGGATTCTGGAAACAACCTTAAATGGTTTTCCCTTTCTTACTTCGGTAGGTGAGCAGCCATGAAAGCTTTTGAAAGCATACCCAAATGAGTCGGATGAGTCATAGCCATATTTCATAGCTATGTCGATTACTTTCTCATTGCCATCCCTGAGTTTTATCGCCGCCTCAGTCAATCTTCGCAGTCTCACATATTCAGCGAAGGAAGTGTCTGTCAAAATCGAAAACATCCTGCTGAACATGGCATTGGAATAGCCTGACAACTGTGCTATTTTTTTCTCATCAATCTCCTCATCCAAAACCATTTCTATATAGTCCATTGTATTGTTGAAAGAACTGATCATATTCATGCCTCTCCCCTCCTTTCTTCTTGATTTTATCAACAGGAGAGCTCCGTTTCCCTATATTTCTTGTCTGTATTCTATAGTATAATCCAATATTGGCTCCTAATATGAGAAAAGATCCCAAGAGGATATTTCCTTCCTGGAATCTTTTCTTTGAGTTAATTTTGTTATATAAAGAACACCGGGTATTTTGAATGTTGGGGTAGTTTTTTGAAAACATAATTGGTGGTATGTTCAGAAGGGTTTCATAGTATAGACCCAAAACACCCGGTGGCTTTAGCGATTTAGTGATTACTTCATGTCAATTATTGCTATATCTTCATGATCTATATGGTGCGAAGCCATAAAATTGACAATTTCTTCTTCGTATTCTGTTTCAGTGGCATATGCCATACCGCAGCCTGCTGACATTTCCCTTGGAACAGGTATCAGTCTTCCCGGTCTTTTCAATTCCTTGAAGGCTGACTCCATTGCCATAGCATCTGCAGTAGTTGGAAATCCGATTACAAGCTTTTTCGCCACTGTTATTCTTTAGAAAGGGTTATGTAGGTATCATTACCCTCTGACCTGACCTGAGTCTTATAGTGCATATCCTCGGCAAAGTTAACTATATTTCTGACTGTATGTGCCTCGTTTGCCACTACTTCCAATGTTTTCGGAGAACTTTTAAGCTCTTCCTTCAGGAGTAAAAGTGGTTCCGGACAGGATAGTCCTTTAACATCTAACATATTAAATCGCTCCTTTTCTTTGCTTTTTAAGTCCTGTGAATGCTATGAAAAATAAAACTATTATACAAAGTACACCTGCCACCTGGCCATTGATTCCGGGTCCTCCGGCCACTGCTGCCACTTCGCCTTTTGCTGCGCTTGCAGCGGCTGCTGCCAATCCAAAATTATGGGCAAGGGCTGCTCCTGAAAACATTCCTATTACTGTTATTGCTGAATCTGTGGAACCTGTACCGGCTAGTACCAGTTGTCTTAACGGACATCCTCCGAGTAATACTGCTGCAAAGCCTACAATGAACATTCCTGCAATATTCCAAACGGTTTGTGCATGTGCTATAGGTCCGTATGCTACAAAAGCAAATTTGTTTGTGAATATGTTATAGGCAAGTAAAGGAAGAAAAACTCCCAAAATTACCATCAGCAAATTAAAGTTTTTAAGCAGGAATATATCTCTTACTGAACCTGCAAAGCACATTCTGGTTTTCTGTGCGATTATTCCGAATAAAACTCCCACTCCTAGTGAAAGGTATATAGGTGCATGCATACTGCCCGGACCTTTTTCACTGAATGCAAATAATGACGGAACTGTCAAAAACAGGATAAATAAACCTGCTACTATACCCGGCAGAACATATCCGTTGACCTTTGGAGTCTCCTGTGATCTTCCCAGGCTGAAGCCCTTCTTCAGCATAAAGGAGCCTGTCCCTACTCCGCCTATAAAACCAATCAATCCGATGTAAGAACTGATATCTCCCGATGCCATTCTTATGACCATCCTTAAAGGACATCCCAGGAATATCAATGCTCCGATCATCATAATTGCGCCTAATAAAAATCTGGTTACAGGTGATGAGCCTCCAGTTGATTTAAATTCCTTTGTTGCTATGGAAATTAAAAATGATCCCCCGATAATTCCTACAATTTCCGGTCTGAAATATTGAACTACCGATGCTGAATGAAACTTCATCGCTCCTGCACTGTCTCTAATAAAGCAGGCAATACAAAAGGCCATGTTAGCAGGGTTACCGGTCAATGCCAGCAATACCGCTCCAAGGCCTCCTATCAATCCAAGCATCAATAGAAATCCCTTGTTGTTAAGCTTGTTCATTTCCCCTCCGATTAAAATTTTTAATATATCTTAAAATATTCTAATTAAAGTATATAACAAGGGTTTCTAAAGTCAACGAATTTTCGTTAAATTATTTTCAATATTTTATTTTATTGTGAAGTTGTCCGTAAGCAGGGTGATAACTTTCTGCATTGAGTCGTTCTGGTACCTGTTTTTATTCCAAACCAGGTAAAGGCTCCTGGTGTGATATTTTACGTCAATGGGTATTCCCACAATCTCTCCCTTATCAATTTCACTTTGAACTGTAAGAGAGGAAATTATTGATGTTCCTATACCTTTCATGACAAGTTGTTTTATGGCTTCAACACTGCTGAGTTCGGCAACAGGTACAATTTCCTCCGGATCAACTCCTCCGGATTTCAGTATGTCCTCTGTTGTTTTTCTTACACCTGAACCTGCTTCTCTGAATATCAATGGTTCTGATGCAAGCATCTTCATTGTGGGTGAGCTATCCCTCAGATTTATATAATATTCTGTAGGCGGAGCAATAAATAAGAAATCATCCTTAACCAGCTCCATGAAGATGCATCTGTCATTGTCATCCTTCATTCCGACAATACCCAAATCCACTTCCGAATCGGCAACCTTGTTTATGATTTCCTTGCTGTTTGCTTCTGAAGCCTTGATACTGAAGCTGAACTCTTCTTTTTTTGCAAGATCTAAAAGCTTCGGAAGAATATATGCTGCAGGTATTGTTGAAACTCCGAGCATCAGGTTATTCTGGGGATTATTCTTTATCTGTCTTATCAAGTCTTCTCTTTGCTTCAGAATAATCTTTGCCAGATTATAAAGCTTGGTTGCATTTGGTGTGTATTTTATGTCTCTTGTTGATCTTATAAGAAGTGATGTATCCAGTTCTTCTTCCAACTGCTTGATGTGCAGAGTGACCGTAGGTTGTGATACATCCAGCTCCTTGGCAACATTTGTAAAGCTCTTAAGTTCATATAATTTGACGAACACCTCTAATTGTTTAAAATCCATTATTTCTCCTCAACTATTTCCTTGACTGCCTTTATTGCAGTTTCAACTTCTTCATCAGTATTTCCGTGTGAAAAACTGAATCTGACCATTCCGCTGTCAATTGTTTTAAAGTGCTTGTGTACCAAGGGTGCGCAGTGAGCTCCTGCTCTGACTGCTATTCCGTATTTTTCCGAAAGCATGTCTGCAATGTATGATGAATCCATTTTATCAGATGAAAAAGTAACAATCGGCGCTCTCAATTCTTTCTCAAAATCACCGTATATTTTTATTCCCGCAATGTCTTTTATCCCGTTATAAAACTTGGAACTTAGTTCAAGTTCTCTCCTTCTGTTTGCTACAATACCTTTTTCCAATAGATGATCCACAGCAGCATGAAGTCCTGCTATTGCCGGTGTCATCATTGTGCCGGCTTCAAGGTGTTCCGGATAATAGTCAGGCTGACTTTTGTCAAAGCTGTGGTTACCTGTTCCCCCGTACAACAGTGGTTTTATGTTTAACCCGGGTTTTATACATAAGCCACCGGAACCTTGCGGTCCTCCCAGTGATTTATGTCCGGTAAAGCAAAGTACGTCAACACCTAAATCCTGCATATCTATATCCAAAAATCCAGCAGATTGTGCGCAATCCAGAATTACCAAAACTCCCTTTTCATGACAAATGGAGCTGATTCCCTTAATATCATTAACATTTCCTGTGACATTTGAGGCATGTGTTACAACTACAGCCTTAGTCTCCGGTCTGATTGCAGATGCCAGTTCCTCTAAGGATATATTCCCCTTTTCATCCAATCCAAGAATTGTGTGTTCAACACCTTTGGTCTCCATAAAGTAAATCGGTCTTAAAACTGAGTTATGCTCCATTGAAGTTGTTATAACATGGTCCCCTTTTTCGAACATGCCCTGAATAACAACATTCAAGCTTTCAGTAATGCTACGGGTAAAGACAACATACTTAGGGCTATATGCATTAAACAATCTGCAAATACTGACCCTGGCTCCATAAATCTCACGGGCAGCCTTCAAACTCTCCTCATTTACTCCCCTAGATGCATTACCTGCTTTTCTCAAGGCTGTAATCATAGCCTCTTCTACCCCCTCAGGTTTAAAAAGACTGGTTGCTGCATTATCAAGATAGATCATTTCCTCACCTCTTACTTTTTTGATTAATTAGATTATATATCACCGCTTCAAAAAAAATTATAAATAACAAATAATTCTTATTTTAAGCCAAAAATTGCTCCCAATGAATTGAGAGCAATTAATTAATTTACTTTAAGTATCCAAACACTACAGCTGTCAGCGCTTTTACTCCCACAACTAGATTTTCCTCATGCCAATAAAACCCGGGATTGTGGAGTGGTATCAGTTCTTCCTCCGGCTTATGATTTCCAATCAGCATGAAAATACCCGGTACTTTCTCCTGGAAGAGTGAAAATTCCTCACATCCCATGTTTATCGGATATTCCTCTGTTACGGTTATTTCAGGGAACAAATCCTTGATATACACTCCGACATCTTCAACAAACTCAGGGTTATTATTTATTGGCGGCATTACTCTGTCATACTTGACTATACAGGTTGCCCTGTTGGCTTCCGCAATAGACTCAACCAACCCACTTATCCTATTTTCGATGTGATCTCGAACTTCATTATCGAATGCCCTTACAGTTCCATAGATATCAACATACTCTGAGATTATATTTGCAGCCTTACCACCTTCAATTTTACCAATTGATAGAACGCAGGGCTTCATTGGATCTATTTCTCTGCTTACAAGTCTTTGAAGTGATGTTACAATCTCTGCCGCAACAGGAATTGGATCAACCGCTGCCTGAGGCCAAGCACCATGACCCGGAACACCTTTAACTCTGATGCTGAATAAATCAGAACTTGCCATTACAATCCCTTTTCGCATACCAATTGCTCCGAATTCAGGCTCATTCCAAATATGGGGCGTAATTATTGCATCCACATGGGGATTTTCTAATACTCCTGCTTTAATCATTGCCGCAGCTCCGCCTGTGTTCTCCTCAGAAGATTGGAATATGACTTTAACATTTCCTTTAAGCCGATCTTTAAACTCAGCTGCTAACTTTGCAGCCCCAAGCGTGACAGCCATATTTCCGTCATGTCCGCAGGCATGCATCATGCCAGCTTGACAGGACTTATACTCTAAGTCTCCTTTTTCTTCAACTTCCAAAGCATCAAGACAAGCTCTTAAAGCAATAGTTTTTCCTTCTTCTTTTCCTTTAATCAGTCCAACTACTCCCGTATCTCCGGGTCCAATCGTAACATCATATCCACAGTCTTCTAAATATCCAGCTACATATTCTGTAGTCTTGTATTCTTTAAACCCAACCTCCGGAATTTTATGCAGATCTCTCCTGACTTTTATAATTTCATCTTCTATTTCAACAATTCTATTTATTAATTTATCCACAGAATCACCTCTTAAGAAAAATCCTAGTACCAACTTAAATATACCATTTTATCTGTTTAATCAAATATAAGTCATCCAAAATATCTAAGATACCCTCTTTTGAATAATTATTAACAATCGAATGAATATGTTAGAATAAAATTAATATAGAACAATATAAAAGGAAGTGAAACCATGGAGTTATCCAACCTGATAGAAAAGTGCTCAGAATTCTTAAACAACACACCTGAGAACTATGTGACTAAAGAGGATGCAATCAGAAGAGACCTCATTGGTATGAAAATGTATGATGATCCGTTGATAAAGGTAGCTTCTGCTGATGATCCAATATTCGAATCTTTAAAGGATCCAAATATAATCCATCCTGATGTTATGATGCCAAAGGACTGGATTCCGGATGCTAAAAGTGTTATCTCATACTTTATGCCTTTTACTGATGTAGTAAAATTATCCAATACCAAAAGTTATTTCTATCCATCAGACGAATGGCTCCACGCCAGGATTGAGGGTCAGATGATGGTTGCGGCAATGGGAAGATTCATTAAAGAAAAACTGGAGGAAGAAGGCTATTCTGCAGCATTTCCAACTACAGACAATAGTTTTAAATTACTGGAAAAATTCAAATCCAATTGGTCAGAAAGACATGTGGCATACATTGCCGGACTCGGAACATTCTCTCTTTCAAAAGGATTGATAACCGAAAAAGGCATTGCCGGTAGATTTGGAAGTGTTGTTACAAACTGTTATATTGAACCAACTCCAAGATTATACATGGACCCATTCCAAAACTGTACTATGTGTGGAATGTGTGCAAAGACTTGCCCTATAAAGGCAATAGACGCATCAAAAGGAGTAGTTTGTGGCAAAGACCACCAAACATGTAGTGATTACCTAGATAAGTTAAAGCTCTCTCCCCACGGCCCTAACAACAGGGTTAGGTATGGTTGCGGTAAATGCCAAGTAGGAGTTCCCTGCCAAAACATTAACCCTAACAAAAACAAACTCATCAAAGTATAAACCTTATAATTGATTTCCCTCTCCATATTTAGTAACATTAGTAAGTGTCAACTACATATGGAGGGGTATCGAAGTGGTCATAACGGGGCTGACTCGAAGCGTCGTACTTATGTGGTAACATAGAAGCCTAAACCATTGATTTAACTGGGTTTAACCAGTCAGATCGCAAAATTTCATAGTTTAGTTCTCTCCATTAGTTCTCTCCTTTATCCGAGGGGTTTCAGAGAACCGATGTTGAAGATAAATACGGAAGCGTATCGAAGTGGTCATAACGGGACTGACTCGAAATCAGTTGAACCTTCTGGGTTCCGTGGGTTCGAATCCCACCGCTTCCGCCAGAAAACCATTGGCATTCCTCAGTCTCTGAGGAATGCCTTATTTTTTTATGTGTGTGCAGAAGCGTCTTGTTTTTTCTCTCCTTCTGACTGGTGATGGTATACGATCACTTCATCTTGACGAATCTCTGGCTTCGGTGCAATGACGAAATTAAGTCCATCAACCATGGCTTGTGCTGATACCAGTTTTGAGTTGAAGTCCAAATGAGCGTAAATATTAGCCGTGGTTGCAAAATCACTGTGACCTAACCAATCCTGGATCTGCTTCATCGGCACATTATTTGCCAGCAAAAGACTGGCACAACTGTGCCTAAGGTCATGGAAGCGAATCTTTCTTAAACCATGCTCCTCCAGCAGCTTGGGAAAAGCTGTTGTAACATAATTTGGGCGAATTCTGACGCCCAACTCGTTGACACAGATATAATCAAGAAATTCCTTGCTATAGGATCTACCGCAAAGCTTACGGTTGCTTTCCTGTTGTGCTTTGGCAGCCAGAAGTTTCTCCTTAAAAGCTGGCACCAGTGGCAAAGTTCTCATACTGGATTTGTTCTTGGTCGAATCCGATGCATAGATCATCTCTTTACCATCAATGCTGAAGGATGTAACGGTGTGCCGGACAATGAGTGTGTTGTTATTAAAATCAATGGCACTCCATTTAAGACCGACCGCTTCGCTTCTTCTCAGCCCATAGAAAGCCCCAAGCAGTATAGGAATCTCAAGTTTCGTTCCTCTGGCGACTTCAAATAACTGATTTACTTCATTTTTATCATAGAAGCTGCCGATGAACCGTTCCTGTCTTGGACGCTCAATCTTGCTGGCCGGATTAACGGGAATCATATCGATCTTCATCGCATATTTCAAAGACCTATGGATAATGGTGTGATAATGAATCACAGTGCTGGCCTTCACCCGTTTCAACTGGAGGGTATAGAAATCCTGAATATCCTTGGGTTTGAGATCAACAAGTTTGATCTTTTTGTCTTTGAAGTATGGAACAATAGGTGATTTGCACATGCTTGCATAGCTTGCGTAGGTAGTAAGCTGAATCGTATTTTTTGCTATCTCAAGCCAATGCCCCAAAAATTCATGAAAAAGCATGTCCTCCATCGAAACCGGTATATCCGGTTCGAAGATCTTCCGGGTTTCCCGGAGCATTTCCTGTGCCCGTTTCTTATTTCCTTTTATGGGCAACTTCGTAGAAATCCATTTGCTCTTGCGCTTTCCTTCATGGTCTTTGTAAGTAAGTACCATGTAGAAATAGCCTTTCTTTTCTTGCAGGTGT
>DAINSS010000006.1:94127-96605 GCA_036741195.1 Clostridiaceae bacterium
GTCCTGCTACCATTATAAAAACCTCCTTTGTTTGTAGCTCCGATTACCTGCCGTTGACACATAGAACGTATCATAGGCAAGTTGCTTCGTGCAATGTTGTGGAGGTTCAAATGGATGGCTGTTCATTTCCGACTCTGAGATACGATATGATGTGTGCTTTTGGGATTCTATAGTTACGCCCAATTTTGATAAAGGTCACGTCACCGTTTTTCAGGAGCTTATAACCTGTCTTGGTGCTGACACCAAGGATTTCACACATTTGATCAATATTCATGACGTCGGGATAATCTTTGAGCATGAGGCTATAGGCGTCTTTACTGGATAAATTTGTGCTCATGCAAAAACCTCCCTTCACTTAATAGAAAACAGCCGCACCTGAATCAATCTTTCCGCTAATTTTATGCGGGTTCTTTCAGGGTGCGGCTTTTATATTTGATTCTGGTTCTTTGGATGGACCGGACAAGCGTTGGCTTACGCTCTCATAGGACTTTCACCTCCCTCCATTCTGATGGCGGGCCGTACTCATTGCCTGCGACGGTTTGATCACGCTCGGACTGTGACTATACGGAAGTATCATTATCTGATGCACAAGGTCGTGGCCAGCCGATCTGCCAAGATCGACCTGCAGCAAGGGTATTTGTCGCTCTCTTCGTGAAACGAAGGTCATTGCGTACCTGCTGCCTGGCTTGTCCTTCCGGCTTGTGCACCAAAGGTATCCGGTTCTCCTGTATGAAATTGTCAAAGATCGATTTTATGAGAAGATAAAAGTCCCTCTCATAAGCCATGAGATTTGAAGGGCATTTTTAAACCCTAATCCTCAAAATTTTTTAATTCTTTTTCTAAAGTCTTCAATCCTTGAGCGATGGACTTGCAGACCGCCATAACACTGACACCTTCAGCTCGGGCGATCTCAGTTTTGGTCATCTCCAGAAAGTAGTAAGCATAGATTCGCTTTGCCTGAATATCGGGAAGCTTGGCGATGGCTACATACAGCTCCTGCTTCGTCATCTTCCGCTCATAGATCTCATAGGGTGACATGGAGACAAAAATTGCTTCATGCTCGATTCCGTCATCCCGATCCAGTGAATAGTGGGCTTTGTTCCAGTAGACTTTTCTCTGGTAATTCTGCTCTTTGCGTTTGGATTCTTCGAAGATCTCAGCGATTTCATCATCGACCATGACAAAACAGTCATTCTCATAAAACGGGTATACGTCCCGCAGATTAATCTTTTTCATTTTTATTCTCCTTCTCGTTGTTGGCTTGTTTGCGGCAAACAAGAAGGAGGCGGTGGGCTGCGGCATCTCGGTGAGACAAGACAGCCAGCTCTATTCATTTGGCTGTAAATAAACATGACAGGCTCCTTTTGGCAGGGAGCCTGTCATTGGTGATACACTGCCAAAAAAAGCTGATTACTGAATAAAAAAGGCCGGATGATCCTCTCAATTGAGTAATCATCCGGCGGTGGTAGCTCAGTGAATCGGCTCCGGTGCTCGGTATCGATTGATATTCAGTTGTTCATTGTCTGCTTGTGCGGTGGTCGCTACTTCAAAAAGTGCGCCGGTGCTCCATAATCAGATAATGAGTTTATCCCTGGTCTGCGATGACCGGAATGGTTGCCACTTTTCCGCACATCTCACATTTGATGGTAACAATGCCTACGCTGTCTGTGGTGACATCGAAAAGTCGCTTCCCACAGTGGGGACAATTGATGGCTTTGTAGAATTCGTCAAAGGCTTCTTTCTCTGCTCCAAGGACGATCTCGGTGGTTCTCAGACAGTCAGACTTGTAGGGGCAGACCTTCGTATTACTGCATTTGATCAGAATCTTCAGTTTTGAGCCTTCTATGGTGTCAAAGAGTCTTCTTTCTCGATTACATTTGATCTGGACGGTTCTCATTGGGTATCCCTCCTGTACTAGGCGTACATGATGCCGGGCATGATGACCTCATGACTGCTGTCTCCAGATGCTTTCATACTGCCTAACAGGGAGGCTGAATAGATGGACCATTTTCCAAAGCGACCTCGTATGATCTCGATGGTATCATCCAGTTGTTCCAGCCTGGCCCGTCTGGCAGCATCATCAAAGAGCATCAGCTGCTGTGGCATGAATTTGGGTTCGAGGTTGATGGCGCGAACAGTTACTGCCCGCACAAATGTATGCCAGTCGTAGTTATTTTCAAACAGATGCCGTGCCGCTGAAGCGATCTCCATGGGGCTTTGGGTCGCCATGGGCAGCTGCATCTGATATTGACGATAGGATAGGGTATTGTCCTTCACTGTGATTTGGACGCCATTGGCTTTCAGGTCATGGACTCGAAGCCGATGGCTGATATCCTGGGTTAGGTGGAGCATGACTTTCCACACCTCATCATTGGTTTCCAGGTCTGAGATGCAGGTCGTGCCATGACCGATGGATTTTACCGGTGATTGAAAGTCGTTTGGCATGACTCGGGATAAATCCTCGCCATTGGCAAAGAA
>DAINSS010000007.1:0-785 GCA_036741195.1 Clostridiaceae bacterium
AAATATTTTTTGGTTTTTGTGTCGTGGTAATCTCAACCCGATTTTTAGGGTGTACTAGATATTATACCATCGTCTATTATTAAAATCTATAAAATTCGGTCAAATTTTACATTTAGGACTTATTTTCTTTCATTTTCTCTGTTTTTGATTCACATTCCTATTTCCGATACACCCGGGGTTGTTGAAATTCTATACTTTTTTAACAATAATGATATTACCCTTTCTGATTAAAGCTGATAATATAGATGCATTGAGGTGATCCTGAAATGATTAATGAATTAATTAGCACTGCAAAATACAATATAGTTGAAGTTCGACAGCTTCTGGTTTTACCTGTTCTTTCAGTTCTTTATCTCATTTGGGACAGGGTATGGTTCGGTAAGAAACCATATGAATGGAACATGGAAATAGATAAAAGAATCCCGGTAATACCTTGGACGGTATTTATTTATAACTCCTGGTATCCTTCAATGATTCTGATTTACTTTCTGATTGCCGTGGATCATAAGGATGTATTTTATCAGCTCATCCCGGCATATATTCTTGTTCATATAGTATCTTTCCTCTTTTACATGTTCTTCCAGAATAAGGTAGTAAGAGGGAAAATCCCGGGTAATGGCTTTGCATCCTGGGTTTTGAATATAACAAGGCATGCCAACAATCCTTATAACGGATGCCCTTCGGTTCATGTTTCAACATGTACTCTGACTATAATCGCATCTATAGCTTCAGGTTTTTCACCTGTTCTGACATTATTTATAGTAGTTTATAAAACTGCAATCATA
>DAINSS010000007.1:813-18265 GCA_036741195.1 Clostridiaceae bacterium
TCTACTTTAACCACTGAACAACATGTTTTTATTGATGTTGTATGGGGAGTAATATTGGGAATAGCCGCTTGGTTCACCGTAGGTCTATTCATTTAATATAAGTCATATAAGATATGTCATATGAGATAAAACAAAACAGGGAAATAAGATTAACGATGATCTTATTTCCCTGTTTTGTTTTTTCGATTCCTTAAAATTGTGAGTTATATAGTTCGGAATAAACTCCGCCCTTTATAACAAGCTCATCGTGAGTTCCTTCTTCGGAAATACCCTGATCGGTCAGTACAACTATTCTTCTGGCATTTCTGATGGTAGCCAACCTGTGAGCTATTATAAATGTAGTTCTTCCCTTTGCCAGTTCTTTTATTGACTCCTGAATCACTTTTTCACTTTGATTATCCAAGGAAGAAGTTGCCTCGTCCAATATTAATATGGGCGGATTCTTCAAAAACATTCTGGCTATACTTATTCTTTGCTTTTGTCCTCCGGAAAGTTTTACTCCCCTTTGTCCGATATTCGTATCATATCCATCCGGCGTTTCAAGAATGAATTCATGGGCATTGGCTTTCTTGGCTGCTTCCATAATTTCTTCCCTGGTAGCAGTCAAGTCTCCGTAGGCAATATTCTCGGCTATAGTTCCTGCAAACAGGAATACGTCCTGCTGAACAATTCCGATTGCACCTCTTAATGAATCCAAGGTTACATCCTGAATATTGATTCCGTCTATGAGAATCTTCCCACCGCTAATTTCATAGAATCTTGGGATGAGCGAACACAAAGTAGTTTTACCTGCCCCGGAAGGACCGACCAGAGCTATTGTTTCACCGGCTTTAACTTCTAAATTTATGTTGTTTAGAACCTCTTCATTGTTATTGGAATATTTGAAGCTGACATTGATGAAATCAACATTGCCTTTAACATCGGAAAGTATTTTTGCATCTTCCTTATCTACAATATCCGGCTCAATTGCCAACACTTCGGAAAATCTTTGGAACCCTGCCATTCCTCTTTGGAATAGTTCAATAAATTGAGCAAGCCTTTTTACAGGATTAATCATCATTCCCATGAAAAGAATGTAAGCAGTCAAATCAGCTATCGTTATTGAGCCCTTATATACGAAATATCCTCCAGCTACCAAGGAGACCAGCTGCAGAATATTGGCAAAGAAGTTTATCCCTCCTCCAAATATTCCAAGATATCTTACGCTTATTCCTCTTAAAATCTTGAATCTGTTATTGCCCCAGTCGAACCTTTCTTCTTCAAATTCTTCATTGGTGAATGATTTGACCACCCTTATTCCGGATATAGAATCCTCAAGTCTTGAATTTATTTCACCCAAAGAAACTCTTAAATCCTTGAAGGATCTTCTCATCTTCAGGTTATAAGACAGGGCAAACCAAATCAAAAACGGAACTATGGCAAAAACAATGAGTGTTAAAGGTACATTTATCCTCAATAGTAAGATAAAGGATCCAATGAACATTACCGTTGAAATAAAAAGATCCTCCGGTCCATGATGTGCAAGCTCAGAAATTTCATTCAGGTCATTTACCAACCTGGACATAATACTTCCGGTTTTTGTATCATCAAAATAATTGAAGGACATCTTCTGGATGTGCTTATACATGACTTTTCTCATGTCGTATTCCATCCGGACCCCCAGAATATGACCCCAGTATCCAACTATGTAGTCCAATATGAATCTGACTATATATAAAGCTAACAGCACCAATCCAAACATTATTATCTTGTCCAAATTTTTGTTCGGTATGAAATCACTTATAAATTGCCTTGTGACCATGGGGAAAACCAAATCAGTTCCGGCAACTAAGAAAGCACAGAATATATCTATGAAAAAAAGCACCTTGTGGGGCTTATAGTATTGAATAAACTCTTTAATCAAAAAATCACCACCTTTTTTCATTATAATAAAAATCTTCCCGAATTATTACATCACAGTTTAACTTCTGTATCCAGATTAAACAACTTTCCAGGTTTTTACTTTTATCATTACAGGGTATTAATTATTATTCCAATCACCTTTATAATAGTTATTATGAGGTAACTTTTGGTATTAGGGGTAATTAAATACCACTCTGTAATTAACCAAAAAATTGCCCGGAAACAGGTATGATTATTGCCTTATTTTAAACCAGGTTAATTATTAGATTTAAGGATTGGAGGAAGACTATGGATATCTTTGCTCACAGAGGTTACTCGTCAATTTATCCCGAAAATACCATGTTAGCATTTAAAAAAGCCCTGGAGTCAGGCTGTGACGGCATTGAATGTGACGTTCAAATGACAAGGGATAATAAATTAGTTGTCATCCATGATGAAAAAATAAACAGAGTTTCTTTTGGAAGAGGTTTCGTTAAAGACTATTCCTATAAGGAACTTGAAAAACTTGACTTCGGTAAAAGCAATCCGGGTTTTGAATTCCAAAGACTTCCTCAACTGTTTGAATTGCTTGATTTGATAACTGATTATAATAAATCCGTAAATGGAAATAATTTAATCAAGCTAAATATTGAGCTTAAAAATTCCGAAATATTTTACCCCGGTATAGAAGAGGCGGTTGTTTTTGAAGTCGAAAAGTATAATCTTCCCAATGAAGTTATATACTCATCCTTTAATCATGATTCAATCAGAATTCTTAACCAAATGGGGAAAAATCTTAAAACAGCTCCGCTCATAGAAAGGCAGATGAGCAATATGGTTGGTTTTGCAAAGTCTCTGGGCTCAAGCGGAATCCATACATCTGTCACAGCTGTAAATGAACGGTTAATAAAACAAATATTAAACTCCAACATGTTCTTAAACATATATACTGTTAATGATATAAAAATTGCTGCAAAGCTAAAAAAACTTGGTGTTTCAGGTATTTTTACAGATACATGCCAAGAATTCAAGGAGAAACTATAATGGAAAAAAGTTTAGTATTAATAAAGCCGGATGGCGTCAAAAGAAATATCATAGGGAAAATAATATCCATCTACGAGGAAAACGGTCTTTCAATTTTAAGGATAAAGACAGTTGAGCCTGATAAAGCCAAAGCAGAAGAGCATTATAAAGAGCATGCCGAAAAACCATTTTACCAGTCACTGCTTGATTCAATATTGGACGGAAATATTGTAGCCATGATAGTCAGCGGAGAAGGTGCAATTTGTAAGATCAGGGACTTGAACGGAGCAACAGATCCTAAGAAAGCACTTCCCGGTACAGTCAGGAATCTATATGCCCTAGACATTCAGCAAAACACCGTCCACGCGTCAGACAGTGAAGCATCTGCCGAAAAAGAAATCTCAATCTGGTTCCCTGAAGTTCAGGAATAAAATCATACAAAGGTTTTACAAAAAAAATCATACATATAGTTTTCAATCAAATTCTCAATGATAAAATACTTGTGTTACCAAAGAAAAAAGCATCTTCAGTTTTTGAAGATGCTTTTTTTAAGCCTACTTGATTTTGAAATACAATCCAATTCTTTCAGCTTATGTATTTTTGTCAGACCGCCTATTTCTAAGCAGCTGCTATACTGAAAAGTTTATTATCTTTTAATGGTGAATGAATCGTAGACGTAAGGTTTAGTTACTATTGTGTCTGTAGCTTCATCGTACTTCATCATGTATGCAGTGAATGTCACTGTATTGTTCTTCACTTCAATTTCTGTCCAGGTCTGTTCTCTTTTTAGGTCTGAACCATCATCAGTTGAATTGACATCCAAGAATGCATAATCCAATGCTAAAGGATCCTCTGAATCAACAGTATACTTTTTCTGAGAGTACCACTTTAACCCACCTGCATGATTTCCAACCATCCAAAGCGGAGCATTATCAGGAAGGATGTAGTTTCCGGCACTGTCTTTACCTACTTCTGCATTGTTGCCTTCAGCATTGATAAAGCCTCTTGAATAAACATGGTCATGTCCCTGGAGGATAACATCCACATCAAGCTCGGCAAATTTCGGACCCCAGAACTTTCTTGCTTCAACAACATCTTTATCAACTATGTGGCTGGCTCCGGTGTAAAGTGACTTATGGAATCCTACAATTGTCCACATCCCCATGGCCTTGGCCTCTTCAACCAATTCCTTTGCCACTTCATACTGGTATTCTCTGACTGTTGTATCCTTCGCCGTTTCCATGTTCAGCATAATAAATCTGGCAGTACCGTAATTATAGGAATAAACTCCCTTGCCATATTCATCAGGAAGATTTACATTAACATCCAAGCTGTTTTCTCTTGTGTCATGATTTCCATAAACTGAAGCCAACTTGGTCTTTGAAAGCAGCTCCTGTGGAGCGGTAGGATAAAGACCGTCATTGTAATAGAAATACTCCCATTCCTGGTTGAATGTAGTTGTGTTTGTATGGTCTCCGGCTATATAAAGGAAATCCATATTATTGATTTTTGAAATTTGTTCAGATGTAGCACCCCATGCTTCAGCATTGTCGGCAAATCTTACCTGAGGATCCGCAACATAAAAAAATTTTACAGGTGCTTTACCAGCTTTCGGTGCAGTTTTGAATATTCCGTTAAAGGTTTCTGAACCGCTTCCTATGACATAGTTATAGTCAGTACCCGGTTTAAGATCTGTAATCTCAACCTGGTTTGAATACTTCTCCACCATTTCACTTGAACCGGCTTCCTTCACCAAGGATATCTTGTTGGATGATCCGGTATATGCTTTGTAGTTCTTTCCGTTTCCCTGTGCAACAAGAAGTTTTGCATCTGTCTTTCCATCCGTAATCCAAGTGATATTGATTGAGGTTGATGCATCTTCACCAAAATGTGCGTTTACTCTGGTCGGTGCAGTCAAAGATCCTGCCGAAGCAGTAGGTGCATATACTGCCAAGCCAACGGTCATCACTGCTGCGAGTACCAATGCTTTTAATCTCTTCGTCATTTGTTTCTCCTTCTGAATTAGTTTTTGAGTTTTTAACCCTCGGTTTAAAATATACCTTTTTACTGTTAAATCAATTCTCAATAAAAGTTAATCCCTTATTAAGGGTTTCGTCTCTGTTTATGCACAGTTTCAAAAAATAAAAAACCGGATAAAATCCGATTTTTTATTTGGTGTATTTACTTATAAGCGTATTTTGAATAAAGACAAAAGTCGCCTAATTTATTCAAATCCATTGAATACTGTAAATTCTGTGTTTATTTCATACATGGGAATTAACTTAATCCAAAGGTTTTTCTGAAATGTTCATTTAATCCAATCATTGAATCAAAAACAGAATCTGCACACTTAAGCATTTCATCATCAGCCTTGATAATATCCGGAATTAATACCGTAACTGCTCCGCTTCTTCTTGCAGCGATTATACCGTTTTTGGAATCCTCAATAATAATTGCATCCAAAGGTTTTAGCATGGACTTTTCAAAGCATTTGATGAATATCTCCGGGTCAGGCTTTGAATTAATAACATCTTCACCGGTAATGAGAAAATCAAATCTTGATTCCAGATCAAGTGACTTCATAATCCTCTCTGCCCTGTTTCTGGTTGAAGATGTGGCTACACATTTTTTAATCCCGAGGCTCTCCAAGGTTGTAAGAAAATCCAGGATTCCCGGTTTTAAAAGTGCACCGCTGTTATGATTTTGAATCATTAATTCTTTCTGCCTTTTGAATATGGCTTCAAAATTAAGACCTTTCCATCTTATTTCAGCTTCCTTCTTTATCAGACTCATATTCTTGCCGATAAATGGTAAGATGTCTTCAAAATCAGCGTCCCTTCCTGCTTCTTTAAGTGTAGTTATCCATGATTCTATGGAAGCAGGTTCTGAGTCAATCAAAGTCCCATCCATATCAAAGATTACTAATTCCGGTCTTCTGATATGTCCCAATCCTCTTCCTCCGGGAAATTCTCTACTCTTTCATAAATGGCAAATTTCAGTTCAATACCTGTCTTATCATCCACTGATTCAGTTTCTTGGGACAGTACAAATTCATTTGCCGGAATTTCAGGGAAGGTTGTATCTCCTTCGTATTCTTTTCCAACCCATGTAATATACAACCTGTCAGCGATTGGAAGGAAGGTTCTGAAAAGTTCTCCGCCTCCGATTACAAAATGCTCTTGGTCATCATCCACGTATTGATCTAAATCCTTTAAGGAATGAACGATTTTGACATTCTCATCATCAACCTTATATTCTTCGTTTCTGGTTAATATTACGTGATATCTGTTAGGAAGTACCCTACCCAATGATTCAAAGGTCTTTCTTCCCATTATTATAACTTTACCGTCTGTTACGCTTTTAAAATATTTCAAATCACTTGGAATGTGCCAGAGAAGCTTGCCGTCACCACCAATAACATTGTTAACCGCAATTGCAACAATTATGGATATCATTACACAGAAACCTCCATGTCTATCTTTCCAAGATGTTCATAGCCCTCGAGTTTAATGTCTTTAATTGTAAAATCCTTGAATTCCTTGATTTCCGGATTTATCCAAAGTTTCGGAGCAGGTAATGCCTTGTCTCTTCTTGTCAGCTGTTCCTTCATTCCTTCAACTTGGTTTTCGTAAATATGGGCATTATTGATTACATGGGTAAAAAGACCGGGCTTATATCCTGTCACCTGTGCTACCAAGTGGCATAATACTGCGTACTGTGCCATGTTAAAGGGAACTCCCAAAGGCATATCGGCAGATCTTTGAATCAGCATCATATTTAATCTTCCATCTGTCACATCCCACATTGTCATGAAGGCACATGGATAAAGAGTTCCTCCGTCTAAGTACTCATTCTGCCAAAGACTCATTATCATCCTTCTGTCCTGTGGATTAGTCCTGAGCTGGTGAATCAGTTTATCCATCAACCCGAATTTATTAACTATCCAACCATACGCCGTTCCTATGGTTCCATCTTCCTTTGTCCATTCATCCCAGATATGTACATTTTCTTCATTCAGCTTAATAACAGAATTTGATCCGTCCCTGAAAATCCAAAGAAGCTCCTTGACTGCAGTTTTAAAAGCTACAAATTTAGTTGTCAGAATAGGGAATTCCTTTTCAAGATCATATTGCATTATTTTATGCGGAAGTTTATAAGTCGGTGTTCCTGTACGATTCTGGTCAAAATATCCATTTTCAAGGATATCTGAAATAATGTCCAGGTACCGTTGGTCAGCCAATGCCATTTAAAATACCTCATTTGATTAATTTTTTATTTAATTATAACAGACTATTTTTATTTGGTGTGACTTCACATATTAATTCAGAGATTTACATGAATTTTGCTTTTAAATTAACTCTTCCTTATAATTCAAAATCAAATAAAAGTCAGGATAACTCACCAAAAATCATCCTGACTTGAAATATCTTATTTTGAACTATTAAAAGCTTCCTCAATTACAAACAAATAGTCATCCAAATCCATTGGTCTGGGGTTACTCTGTGTGGATATATTTTTCAATGACATCTCTGCCAGTAAATTAAAATTCTCCTTTGAATCAACCAGATTTGAAAATGCAGGCAACCCTACATCCGACGCTAGTTTTTTAACAGCTTCCACGGTCTTGTCCGAGCCTTCACCGGTATTGCCGAAGCTTAAACCCATTGCTTTTCCGATTCTTGCATACTTCTCTACGGCATAACTCTTGTTATACTCCATGACATAGGGGAGGAAAATTGCATTGCAGACTCCATGGGGCAAGTCGTAAACTCCACCCAAGGACTCGGCAATACAATGTACTGATGCAACATCCGAATGACTGAAAGCTATGCCTGCCATGAGGCTTCCCAAAAGCATGGCACTTCTTGCATCAATGTCATTTCCATTTTTCACGGCTTTTTCTAAATTGTTGTAGATAAGCTCAACTGCATATAAAGCCATTGCATCGCTTATAGGTTCCGAACATGTAGCAGTGTAAGCCTCTATGGCATGGGTAAGAGCATCCATACCTGTTGCAGCGGTAATGTGGGGAGGAACAGTCAGTGTAAGTTCCGGATCACAAATTGCAACGGTTGCTGCAGTATATGGACTCTTCACCGTCATCTTTCTTTTTTCTTCACTGACAGTAATAACAGATGAAAATGTAACTTCGCTTCCCGTTCCGCTTGTTGTAGGAATCGTAAATAGCGGCGGTTGCGGTTTAGTAGCAGCAGTCTTGCCCTCATAAGGCAGTATCTTGTCTCCACCGTGTGCCAACAATACACCGATTGATTTTGCACAGTCTATGGGACTTCCCCCTCCTACTGCAATCAGTGAATCCGCATTGAACTCCCTCGCCAGCTGTGCACCGGATTCAACGTTAACATCCTTAGGATTGGCTTCAACGCCGTCATAAACATCGTACTCTATATTTGAAGCATCCAAAATATCAGTTATTTTCTTTAAAATTCCTGCAGCTTTAATACCTTTATCAGTAACAATCAACGGTCTATTGACCTTATGATTTTTAAGCTCTGTTTGAATTTCCTGTATCTTTCCCGGACCGTACACTATTTTAGTTGGCAACTCAAAACTAAAGGGTGATTTAAAATCAGTCATTTTCATTTTCCTCCCTTAATGAATATCTCTACATATTATAAGTTATTTTTCTATACTTATACTACACGCAAATGTACTCAATTGACAGCAGCTCTATGGAGAAGTATATTTATTATAGATTTTTATTATTTATTATTTTATTTAATGCATTCAGCGTTAACAGGAGGAAAAATGAAAAACAATTCTACAAAAAAACTAGTCCTATCCGCTATTATGATAGCTGTCAACATTGTGCTGGGCACAACAGTCGATATGCTAAAAATTCCACTTCTTTTCTTAGATACTCTTGGTACAATACTTGGATCGGTAATTCTGGGACCCTTTTACGGTATGGCCATTGGAGGCCTGACAAATGTAATTCAAGGTATTATCACAAATCCTAAAACAATCCCTTTTGCTATAGTAAATATTGTTGTTGGTCTGGTCGTAGGCTTGATAGCAAAGAACAGAAAATTTTCTGTTCCGGTTGCCGTAATTACTGGAGTAATACTGTCAATTGTAGCACCGTTAATCGGTACACCAATCGCACTTGCAGTTTTTGGCGGATTGACCGGGGACTTCAATGATGTGTTTTTTACAATTATGAAAGGTTGGGGAGCAGGTGTATTTTCTTCAGCATTCATACCCAGGGTCGCAAGCAACCTTGTAGACAAAATAGTAAGCTGTCTCCTTGCCTCTTTTTTAAGTGAAAAAGTTAAAACTACCATGAAGATTTAGGAGAATCTTTTTATGTTGAGAAATAATAAGGTTATATTCCTTGCCCATTGCTTGATTAACCAGAATTGTGTAGTCAGCCCTTATGCAAGGGCAAAAGGAGCATATAAGGAAATTGTCAATCTTTTAATGGATAATGGGATTGGTATAGAGCTTCTTCCTTGTCCGGAAACTCTTTATTCCGGAATATTAAGACTTCCTCAAACAAAAGAAGAATATGATACTCCGGAGTATAGAACTCATTGCAAGAAACTTGCAAAAGGGGCTATGGAGATAATCAAACACTACCTTGAAGCAGATATTTATGTTATTGGAATCATCGGTGTCGGCTCGAGCCCCACATGTGATATCTCTGGTAAAGAAAATGGTATTTTCATGGAAGAATTGAAAAAAATTTTGTCCTCAGAAAATGTCCATCTTCCTTATTTAGACATCTCGGAAGAATTCCAAGAGGATGCTGATAATTCAAAAGAATTAAAGAACCTGAAAAATTGGATTGAAGGTTAGACTTCCGTTTTTTAGAAATTGGAACTTAAATAATCTTCATATGAAACAGTGAACATAAATAAGCCTCTTTTATCATATAAATATGACAAAAGAGGCTTATTATATTTGTATTTACATTTTAGTTATTATATTGCTTTTATACTACTCAGACATCAGTCTCTTTTCACCTTGGAGCTCTCTGATTGCCTTAACTTCCTGGGTTACTTCCAAAGTTCCGAGATACTTGCCTGAATTATCTCTGACTGCATAGTATCTTATATAAATAAACATACCTCTTGAGTCAATCCAGAATTCTTCAGTATCCTTCTTGCCGCTCTTAAAGTCAGCCAGGATACTTTCCACTACGTGGACGCTCTTTGGGGGATGACAGTTTTGAACATTTCTTCCGAGTACAGACTTAGTTCGCGGGAAAACTCTTTTTCCTTCGGAATAGAATCTTACAACATCATCCTGGTCAATGAAGGTCAAATCCACCGGAAGGAGCTTCATAACCTCTTCAAAAGCTGCAATTGAAACACTTCCAGTCTCAAAATTAATCATACCGTTAACCAGTGCAGAACCCGCATCCTTGGCTTTTACTCTTGTGGGCTCCCATACTCCAGGTGTAATCAAAGCATAACCGATTCCTTCTGAATCGTGAACAATATTTACCCACTCATCTTCAGTTAGCTTTTCAGTCAGCATAGGAAGCATAATATTCTCTTCTTTGAATATCATATCCTTTATCTTAGTCATCAAAGGATCATACAGCTCTGAGACTTTATCATAATCCTCTTCGGATACAGCTGCTTTCACTTCTTTTATAGAAGCTCTTATTTCATCGTCCACACCCCACATTACCTTTGGCGGTGCAGTGATACCAAGTTTTTCCATATATGGGAACAATACATTTTCTTTAACATGATAGTGCTTGTCTATCTCCCACAATAAATCCAATTCTTCCAACAAAGCGTTCTTTAAAACCAAAGTTTTGTTCTTTAAGAACATTCTGAATTTCGGTAACAACCCTTCATCGATCAACTCAGTAATGGCTTTATTCTCGTCCTTTATGGTTCTTACTGGATGTCCCGGTTTTTCTTCTTCATTTGTATAGGAATGAATATCTTCAATTGAACCTTTGAAAATTTCTGCATGGATGTCACATAGTCTTTGAATTTCTTCCACAGCCATTCCTTCTTCTATTAACCCCTGTTCCATCTGTGAGATTTCACCGGCTGTTACTCCGTCAATCAGTTTAGCAAACCTGGCTTTAACATCAGCAGGATCTTTACCCTCATGAAGTTCTAAAATTATACTCTTTAAAATTTCCTGCTTCTTTTTTTCTGAATCAGACATTATAGTTCTGTTGTTAATTACTATACTCATTCTTATACCACCTTATATCCAATTTTTTCTAGTTTTTTATTAAGTTCATCCAAATTTACATCATGGTTCTTAAGACCGGTCTCCAAAGAAACCATCCTACCTGAAGTTTTGAACATTAAATCATTCGCTAAAGGACTGAATCCATTCTCCACCAAAAAATCCCTTAAACCCTCGTTTTCAGTACAAAGGTCAAATACTTTCTTGGTTTTATCCAACTCTTTCATATTTTTTCCTCTCTATATTTCTATATATTTTAATTCCGATTGTTTTGCTCAACTTTATTATAATACTTAATCCATCCTTTATGTGTATCAATTGAAACACTTCATAAAAAAAGCAATAATCTGGTTTTATTCAGACTATTGCTTAATTCAACTATTTTATTCTGTTTCTCTATCTGCAAACATCAATATATTCAGCACTGACAAAACCCAGGTCATCCTCAAAATCAATGGACCACCATCCATCCATAAGATACAACAGCTTCACAGCCGTTCCATACTCCAGCTGTCCGATTCGCTCAAATAATATGCCTCTGCCGCTTCTCACATTTAAAACATCGGTATTAACAATACCCATGATATACCCATCTTCCGTTTCACCAATTTCAGGTTCCACAATTATGTAATCTTCGAAACATCTGTTTACGAAATCCGTCCAAAGCTCCGGAAGATCCATCATTCTCCTTGGGCAATGTTTACCGGAAACATCATAATGTCTGATTATTGTTCTTATCCCTGTTATACCAATAAGGTACTTACAAAGTTTAATCGCATTTTCTCTTGCTTCCTCGTAATCTCCATTGACACAGATTTCAATTCCTATTGTATTTCGATTGGAATACGTACCCAAAGAATTCCCGCAGTGCCAGGCAACCAAAGAATGGTCCAGAAGTTTCAGAATACTTACCTCATCACAAACGTAATGGACACTTACTTCATTTTCAGGATTGTTGAAAAATCTGAAATGGCTGACAGCTCCGGCAGTGGGATTTTCATTGTCAGTTTCATGAATGACAATAGCCTTTGGCTCATTGCCGTATTCAAAATTATTATCCAAATCCATCCTTACAATTTCTATCTCATCAGCCATACAACATTTCCTCGGACATTTAAACATATAATCACCTCCCTATTTAAATAGGCAGATAATCTCACTTCAGCATAAATTTACTATATTTTTCATTATTCATCATCGAAACTAAAATAAGATTAAATAGAAAAAGACTGGGGTAGCCTTTTAGCTAACTTCCAGTCCTCTAAAAATAATTATTATTTAAACATTTCTATTCTGCCGGATAATCAACAGTAAATTCAGCAACCTCTTTCTTATCAAAACTAATTAGAGGTTTTACCTCAATGGTCAACTCACCATCAGCCGGCTCTGCAACATGATCAGAAAGCACGTCTTCAAGAACAGAACCCTTTTTAATTTTTTTCATGCCATTATCATTGGTGTCCTCAAATATGGAAAGGTTACTTAACTCCACTCCTTTTTGATACACCGTTATATTTGCAAGAAACATAGGAGCCTGGGCTTCTTCAGATAAATTCTTAAAATCGTAGATTAGTCTTACTCCTTCTTTGTTATCATAAGTTTTTGATCTTACAACGTCTTTAAAAGTAATTTCAAAATCCTTGAAAACAATTGTTTTACCTAAACCAGCTTCTGAAACCGGAGCAGCAGTTGTAGTTGGTTGAGTCTCAGGTGCTTTTGTTTCTGTTGTCTGTGTAGCTGCCGTTGTAGTTGGTGTCGGTGCGGGAGTTGTATCTTTTACAGTAGGTGCCGAAGAACAACCAGTCAACATTATTGCGGTCAGTACAGTGATTAGAATCTTTTTCATAATTTTCCCCCAAAAATTTTTATTTGCTTTATGGGGTAAATATACTAATTTGATTGGACATTAATTTTGTGTTCTTCAACAACTCTCACTTTTTATGTCTCATTAAGGCTTGCCTTTGCAAACTGGTTTTAACCGGTGCCGTTGTACTTGGGGTAGTTACTTCTGCTTTTAACTCTGGTTTAGTATCAGTTGCTTTTGTAACCTGCTTACTCTCATCAGCAGTGTTTTGTTCCGATACCTGTGGAGCTCCGCCTCCGGAACATCCTACGATTGATAAACAAAGAAATAGTGCTAATAACTTTTTCATCTTATAAACCTCAAATGAAATAATACATTTTATAGAAGATATTTTATCATTTATTACTCAACTAATATATATTCATTTTGGGACTTTGAAGTTGTATTTTATCAATCATATCAAGCATAAATCAAGTTCTGCCATCCACTATACATTCAAGTATTCTGTTTTAAAACTCATGTATATTATTTTTCATCTTTCTTATTGTTTTGGCGACGTCTTTTTTCCATCCACCTTTTTCTCTGAAGCCAGCCGATTCTTTTCTTCTTCTGTGCTCTGATTCCTTCTGAATCTTGACATAGCTCTTCCACCTTGAAATATCAAGCCTGCCTTCATCTAAAGCTTCTTTTACCGCACAACCCGGTTCAGAGTTATGGGTACAGTCTGAATATTTACAGTTCAACATCAGTTCTGCAATATCAGAAAATCCGGTGTCTAATCCTTGGTCTGATTCAGTTATCCCTAATTCTCTCATTCCGGGAGTGTCTATTATTTTTGCTCCGTTATCAAGAATAAGCATCTGCCTTCTGGTTGTTGTATGATGTCCCTTGGAGTCATCTTCCCTGATTTCCCCTGTTTTCATGACATCCACTCCGCAAAGATAATTCGTTAAGGTTGATTTCCCAACGCCCGAGGATCCTAAAAATATAATTGTCTTCCCCGGTTTTAAATATTCGTTTAATCTGTCCAGACCTTCCCCGGTCAATACACTCAAAGCCACTACATCTACCCCTAAAGCAACTTCCTCAACCTGCCTTATCAATGATTCCTTATCTTCTGTCAGATCTGCCTTGGTAAGAATTACTACAGGAACAGCTCCGCTTTCCCAGGATACAGTAAGGTATCTTTCAAGTCTCCTTAAGTTGAAGTCCAAGTTAAAGGACATAAAAATAAAAACATAGTCAAAGTTAGCTGCAATAATCTGCTGACCCTTTCCAATATCCGGATCCCTTCTGATAAAAACAGTTCTTCTTTCATGGGTATTAGTAATTACACTGTCGCCCATTTCATTAATTTCAACATCGACAACATCTCCGACTACGGGGAATGCCGTATCCTCACGTCCCACAAAGTAAACACTTGATTTTACCTTTGCATATAGATTTTTCTCATCTACCTGCACTTCATACCTGTCCTTATGGACTGTTGTTATAAATCCTTCTCTTAAAGTACTCATTTAACACCTTTCTTTTAAATAATGTCCAACATAACAGAATCAAAAAATGGCGCAAAAAATCCACAGAAACAGCTCCCAGGCTATTACTGCGGTCTAAATGGTTATAATCCTATGACTTTCAGTATATACGGCACTAAAGAGTTTTCTTTCCGGGCTTTAAACAGTAAGCCCCATTAATTCTATTCTGTTATTACCTCATTTTTAACGTCTGCAATATATAAATTTCTCATAATAAATCACTCCTTTACGGCTAATCAATCTGACTAAAGCTTGATTATTATTTACCCCTTAAAAATAACATATCAAGGTTCAATATTCAACTTACTAAAAATAATGAAATCGGGGTTACTAAAAACTTATTACTAGTGGAAAAAGTAATTTATTTTGTTAGATAAATAAAAAGGCAAACATTAAATATCAATATCTGCCTTCTAAAAAGAAAAATGGTGCACCATACTGGGATCGAACCAGTGGCCTAAGGCTTCGGAAACCTTCACTCTATCCGACTGAGCTAATGGTGCATTTATTTAATTTTGCCACGATGGTTAAAAAAAATAAACCTGCAAATTTGCAGGTTATTTTTATTCTTTAAACAGAATGGTCGGGGTGACAGGGATCGAACCTGCGACCTCATGCTCCCAAAGCACGCGCGCTCCCATCTGCGCTACACCCCGATAAAAGGTTTATTAAAGTGGTGACCCACCGGGGAATCGAACCCCGGACACCATGATTAAAAGTCATGTGCTCTACCGACTGAGCTAGTGGATCTTATATGGCTGGGGTAGCTGGATTCGAACCAACGAATGCTAGAGTCAGAGTCTAGAGCCTTACCGCTTGGCCATACCCCAATATGTACGGTATATGTTGAAATTCCCAACTTTTAAAAATGGGGTGAACGATGGGAATCGAACCCACGACAACCAGAGCCACAATCTGGTGCTCTACCAACTGAACTACGTCCACCATAAAAATGGTGCGTCACAAGAGATTCGAACTCCTGGCCCTCGCCTTAGAAGGGCGATGCTCTATCCAGCTGAGCTAGTGACGCGTATTAAAAAAAATGGAGCGGGTGAAGGGAATCGAACCCTCACGACCAGCTTGGAAGGCTGGGATTCTACCATTGAACTACACCCGCGGAGCGGAAGACGAGATTCGAACTCGCGACGTTCACCTTGGCAAGGTGACGCTCTACCACTGAGCCACTCCCGCATATTAAATTCCACTTTTAAAAATGGTGCAGGTGAAGGGAGTCGAACCCCCACGCCGTCAAGCGCTAGATCCTAAGTCTAGTGCGTCTGCCAATTCCGCCACACCTGCATTTTACGGTAAAGTTATTATATTACAACCTCTGAAGAAAATCAAAACAAATTGAAAATTGGCTGGAGTAGCTGGATTCGAACCAACGAATGCCAGAGTCAAAGTCTGGTGCCTTACCGCTTGGCTATACCCCAGAATCAACATTCTTCATTACTAATTGTCAGAACTGTAAAACAGCCTAAACCCGCGTTCTTTCAGTGGTCTTTTCTTGACGACAAAAATAATTCTACTATAAAGGGAGAACCTCGTCAACTACCTAAATCGAAAAAAACTCAAAATATGCTAAATAATTTCAACTTTCTTTTAAAATGCTCAAAAACCGCAGTTTTTGGTATTTCTAAAGCAGTATTACCTCTGCATTAATACCTGTTGAAGAAGTCTCAATTATGGCACAGGATTTTTTCGAACCTCCTCTTGGTTCTGCAGCACTGCCCGGATTAAGGACTAATATCCCCTTTTCTATGTTGTTGAAGGGCATGTGTGTATGCCCGTATAGCGCAACCTTGCACCCTAATTCCCTTGCTCTTTCAATTAGATGGTAATGTGTTGACCTGACATCATGGTAATGTCCGTGAGTTAAGAGAAATTTAATCCCGTCACCTTCATAAACCACTTCCCGTTCCATATCCGGGCGAAAGTCCATGTTTCCTGAAACGGCCACGATTTCCATATCGTACTCTTCACCCTTGCCATAGACATCGTCAATTTTATCGCCAAGGTGAAACACAATAGTTGCTCCCTTACTTTTAAAAATTGAGAATGCCCTGTCCACAGAATTCATGTTTCTGTGAGTATCTGATAAAACTCCAATAATCAAAGCTTGCTCATTTCCTTCTTCATTTCTTTTAATGCCTTTGCCCTGTGACTTACACTGTTCTTTTCAATGCTTGATGCTTCTGCAAAAGTCTTGTTTAAATCCGAGGAGAAAAACAAGGGATCATAACCAAAGCCTTCAAATCCTTTTTCTTCCATGATAATAAAGCCATTGGCATACCCATGTGTCTTAATTACGTTTTTCTTGCAGACCAAAACCATTGAACAAACGAATCTTGCTGATCGTCTGTCGTAATCAACGCCTTTAAGATCATTCAAAAGCTTGACGTTGTTTGATTTGTCATCTCCGTGATTCCCTGAATATCTGGCGGAATATACACCCGGTGCTCCATCCAGAAAATCCACTTCCAAACCCGAATCATCTGCCAAAACACAGAACTTCTTATCCTTTTCTATGTTTTTACTCTTGATATACTTATAAATTTCATTAGCTTTCTTATAAGCATTTTCATCAAAAGTCTTTCCGTCTTCAAGGACGTCTATATTTATACCTTCATCCTTCAGGGAAACTACATCAATATCCTTGGAGCCCAATATCTCCTTGATTTCCCTTACCTTATGCTGGTTATTTGATGCAACTATTATTTTCATAATAAACCTCTAATCTATTTCCTAATCCTATTAACCCAACTTCTCAAATATCTCTTTAATTCCCTTATCTGCAAGGGAAAGCATTTTACTTAATTCAACAGCGGTAAATGGTCTTTCCTCACCTGTACCCTGTATCTCAATAAATTCGCCTTTGTCATTCATTACCAGATTCATGTCAACCTCGGCACGGGAATCCTCTTCATAGCAAAGATCCAATGCCGGTTCACCGTTTATTACACCGACACTGACAGCTCCTGCCTTTCCCGAAACAGGGTTCTCTCCTATTCTGCCTTCTTTTAAAAGC
>DAINSS010000007.1:18275-43133 GCA_036741195.1 Clostridiaceae bacterium
GCTTGTCAACAGCCAGAGTTAATGCTTTGTATGCACCGTTGATGGAGGCTGTTCTAGTTCCGCCGTCGGCTTGAATAACATCACAGTCCACAAGGAATGTTTTACCCGGTATTTTCTTTAAATCAACAACGCTTCTTAAAGTTCTTCCAATGAGCCTTTGGATTTCCTGAGACCTTCCGTCAAGCTTAAGCCTGCCGATATCCCTTGATTTTCTTGTATGTGTTGATCCAGGTAACATATTGTATTCTGCCGTAATCCAACCTTCACATTTATCTGCGAGGAAGGGAGGTACTTTGTCCTCCACCATCACAGTACAGATGACCTTTGTATTTCCCATTTCTATTAAAACCGAGCCATCCGGATATTTTATAAAATTCTCAGTTAACTTGATCGGTCTTAGTTCATCGAATTTTCTTTTATCTAATCTATTCATTTTCAAACAACCTGTATATCTCATCCCTTCCGGGAGGTTCCAATTCCTTTTCCAAATCGTCTATAACTATCTTCTGGTATTCTTTTGTCACCTTACCAATTACGGTTCCGGTTATACCGGCTTCATTCAGTAATCTAATCAGTTCTTTAGGATCATCGGTTGCAAAAAGCATGGAGCCGGAACTGATCAGCCTTAAGGGATCTATACCCATAAACTCACAAATTTTCAATGTTACGGGATCAAAAGGTAGGTCTTTTTCGTAAATTATAGAACCCTTATTTGAAGCATTCGCCATTTCCCAAACGGCACCTTTTACACCGCCTTCGGTAATATCATGCATTGCATGTACGCCTGCAATCCGTCCGATCTGTCCTTCTTTAGCCACGCTCAAGGAGGCTCCCATGGAAACTGCATGGTCCAATTCATCAGAACTCAACACATTCAAAAGCTTGTCCTTAAAGTCAGAGGCTACTATATATGTGCCCTCAATGCCTAAGACCTTGGAAACTACTAAAGTATCCCCGACCCTTGCGTTACCTGCTCTGATTTCCTCGCCCCTGTCAGTCAATCCAATGGCAGTGACCGAGATGACAATTCTGTTCACAGCCTCTGTGACTTCCGTATGACCGCCTAAAATCTGCATTTTATTTTTGAAGGCTTCTTCATGAATCTCTTTCATTATTGTTTCCAACTCAGAAGCATCAGTTTCCGGTGGCAGAAGTATTGTAACCAACAGTCCTATGCCTTCGGCACCTGACGTGGCAAGATCATTCATGTTTATATTAAACCCAATGGTTCCTATATTCGTTTTGGCAGCAGTCACAGGGTCGGTTGTAAGTACTATAGTCTTTCTGCCAACCTCAATGAATGATACGTCCTCCCCTACCTTTGCCAAGGAAGGTACATCGCTTCTCCTGTAACCTGTATATTTACTTAGCATGGCTTCCAGCACCCGGCTGTCAAGTTTACCAATATTCATAAAATCACCCTTTTCACATTTTCCATTTTAACACATGCCATTGAATAAAGCTTGATTCAAATGAATGACTTGTTTCAGGCTTAATATGAAGATTTGTTTTAACTCAATTAAAGAAATAATTAAACGGTGGTGAAAAAAGTCAGACCTTAAAAGAGCCTGGTCTCAGACTGCCTTTAAGGTCTTCTTATCTATTTGCTTCTCTTTTCTATTTCCTCTGCCACTGCTTTATTAATCATGGCAGGATTTCCTTTTCCCTTCAGGGCTTTCATGACAAGGCCCACAGCGAAGCCGACAATCTTTGTTTTGCCGTTTTTAAAGTCTTCTACAACCTTAGGGTTGGCATCCAACACTGACTTGACTACTTCTAAAATAGCTCCCTCGTCTGAAACCTGGCTTAATCCCTTCTCTTCTACTATTTCTTCGGGATTTTTACCGGTATTGAACATTTCTTCAATAACTGTCTTTCCGGCAGCATTGGAGATTTTTCCTGACTTGATCAATGTAATCATCCCACTGAGTTCTTCCGGTCCGAATTTAAGCTTTTCTGCCGTAATTGCTTCTTGATTCATAAGACGTGAAATATCACCCATCAACCAGTTGGCGGCAGCTTTTCCGTCTCCTGACAGCTTTGCAGTTTTGTCAAAGTACTCTGCCATGTCATTGTTCAATGTCAGCACCATTGCATCATATGCAGTTACACCGTACTCATTTATGAATCTGTCTGCTTTTTCATGGGGCAGTTCAGGTATTGATTTTTTAATGCTTTCTATCCATTCATCTGAAATGTTTATGGTGACCATATCTCCGTCAGGGAAATACCTATAGTCATTAGCCATTTCCTTGCTTCTCATATGAACTGTTTCAAGTTTGGCCTCATCCCATCTTCTTGTTTCTTCGGATCTTTTTTCACCGTTTTCAAGCATGGCAATCTGTCTTTTCGCTTCATATTCCACAGCCTTTTCCATACTTTTAAAGGAATTAAGGTTCTTAATTTCAGCACGGGGCTCAAATTTCTCTGCATCCTTTTTCATGACTGAAATATTAAGGTCGACTCTTAATGAACCCTCTTCCATTCTTACATCTGAGACTCCGATAGCCTCAAGAATGGATCTGAGTTTTGTCATGAAGGCAGTCGCTTCATCACCTGTTCTGATATCAGGTCTTGTAACAATCTCAATTAAAGGAACTCCGGATCTGTTGAAGTCAACAAGCGTATTTTTATCTGAATGAAGCTGCTTTCCGGCATCTTCCTCCATGTGGATCCTCTCAATCCTTATTTTCTTTTTACCGCCTGATTCTGTTTCTATTTCCACATAACCATCATGACAAATAGGATAAACCTGCTGAGTTATCTGATAGTTTTTCGGAGTATCGGGATAAAAGTAATTCTTTCTGTCAAATCTTTGAACTCTGTTGATGTCACAGTTCAATGCCAATCCGGCCTTTAATGCATAATTCACCACTTCTTTATTAAGCTGTGGCAATGCACCGGGTAACCCAAGACATACCGGGCAGACATGGGAATTCGGTTTGCCTCCGAATTCAGTGGAGCATGAACAATAAGCCTTTGTTTTGGTGGAAAGTTCTACATGGCATTCCAAGCCGATTATGGTTGTGTATTCCATGTTACTTGTCCTCCTTTGGTGTTCTGGTTGTATAGTCATGTTCCTTCTCGTAGCCGTATATGTAGTCAAACAGCTTTCCTTCCTCAAAATAGTTTCCGATTATCTGCATGGAAACCGGAAGTCCCCCTGAAAAACCAATGGGGAAGGTTATTGCCGGAAGTCCTGCAATGCTGGCAGGAACCGTATATAGATCATTTAAATATACTTCCATGACATTGTCAGGTTTGACTCCTATTTTAGTCGGGAAGTTTGTTGTGGCCGGTCCTATTATTGCATCGTATTTTTCGAATACCTTTTTAAAATCCTCTTTTATCAGAGTTCTTACCTTTAATGCAGTATTGTAGTATGCATCGTAGTAGCCTGCCGACAATACATAGGTACCGAGCATAATTCTTCTTTTGACTTCTTCACCGAAGCCCTCGCTTCTGGAATTCTTGTATAAATCTACATTATCCGAGAAACTGTCCGCTCTTTTTCCGTATCTGATTCCGTCAAATCTGGCAAGGTTACTCGAAGCCTCCGCCGAAGAAACAATATAGTAAACCGCCAGGGCATGGTGAGCCATGGGAAGATCTATTTCTTCCACAACTGCTCCAAGCTTTTTAAAATCCTCAACAGCTTCTAGAACAACTTTCTTGATGTCCTCGTTGATTCCTTCTTTGAAAAAATCTCTTGGAAGAGCAAGCTTAACACCTGATAAATCTCCTTTTATCATTGACAGGTATTCAGGCACTTCTGCCCGGCTTGTGGTTGAGTCCTTAGGGTCTTCTCCTGCCAATACCTTTAGCATCAGAGCGCTGTCTTTGACATCCCTTGCCAATATTCCGACCTGATCCAGTGTTGATCCGAAGGAGGTTACTCCATATCTTGAATTTCTGCCGTAGGTAGGCTTAACTCCTACCAAATTATTGAAGGCAGCTGGCTGACGAACGGAACCGCCGGTATCAGAGCCAAGAGTAATGGGTGCCATGTTTGCGGAAACTGCAGCTGCAGATCCTCCCGATGAACCTCCCGGGATTCTTTCCAAATCCCATGGATTTAAAACCGGACCGAAAGCTGAGTATTCATTAGTTGATCCCATGGCAAATTCATCCATGTTCAGCTTTCCTAAAATAATACCGCCTTCATTTTTTATTTTTTCTATTACCGTTGCATCATAGGGAGATATATATCCCTCCATAAACTTTGAAGCATTGGTATTTTGCATGCCAATGACACTCATATTGTCTTTCACTGCAACCGGAATTCCATGTAAGAGCCCTAGGGCTTTACCCTGTTTTCTTTCCTCGTCTCTGAGATCCGCTTCTTTCAGTGCTTCTTCTTCAGCAACATATAAATATGCATTTATCTTCGGATTCTTGTTTTTAATGCTTTCAAGATAACTTTCTACAATCTCTCTTGAAGTGGTCTCACCTTTGTCCAACATTTCTTTAAGTTTTAATACGGTTAAATCAGTTCTGATCATTCTTCCACCTCAAAAACAGATGGCACCAAGAAGTAGTCTTCAATTCTACCGGGTGCATTCATCAATGCTTTCTCCGAATTAAATCCTTCAACTACCACATCTTCCCTGAATCTGTTTTCTATATATACCGGGTTAACCGTAATTTGTGCTTCTTCAGTGTCAACTGACTGAAGTTCCTCAACATAGACCAGAATATTATTAAGGTCATGGGCAATGCTATCCAGGCCTTCTTCAGAAAATTTAAGCCTTGCCAGCTCTGCTATATGCTCAACGTCTTTTTTCGATACCGACATTTGTTTTCCTTCCTATCTGTAATTTGTGAACTGAATTGCAAAATCAAAGTCAGCAGCCTTTAATGCTGCAATGGCTGTTTGCAGGTCATCTTTGTTTTTTCCCGTTACTCTTACGGCATCTCCCTGAACTGAAGGAGTTACCTTAAGCTTTAAGTCCTTAATTTTAGTAGTTATCTTTTTAGCCTGTTCCTTGTCCAGACCTACTCTGATTTTAATATTTTGTTTAACTCTTCCGCCAAGTGAAGATTCAATTTTCCCGTATTCAAAGGATTTAAGGTTTACCCCTCTCTTAACTAGTTTACCCTCTAATACATCAACCACATTCTTCATCTTCATGTCATCCGTGGTATCAATATGAATTTCTTCATCCTTGCGTTCTATCTTTGTGTTTGACCCCTTAAAGTCAAATCTGGTGCTAATTTCCTTGTCTGTTTGATTCAAAGCATTGTCAACTTCCTGCATATCCACCTGAGATACTATATCGAATGATGCATCTTTTGCCATGATTTCCTCCTCAAATTAAATTATTTTTATTCTTTGGTTTATTTTTTTTGATTATTATTATCTGACTTTTATTCTTTTATTTTTGTTCTATAGTTTTATTCTTTGACGTGTTTTCTTTTATTTTTTGTTTCCGGGAATTATTTGTTCTGAGAATTTATTTGTTTTCTTATATTATTTTATATACTTGAACTCCTGTCCGTTTAAGGTTTATCTATTAAAATACATTGGCTCTTAACAGATAGCCTGCTATAACGGTCAACACTGCAAAGACGACTGAGTATACCCTATAGGTGGGATACTTTACGGAGTCAATTATACTTCTCAAGGTCCAGAACAAGAATGTTATAAACAAAACCGTAATCAATGTTCTGGATGTTTCAAACAATGCAGTCACATAAATATTGAAGGTGGACAGGAAGGTCATTATGACTGTAATGAATGCGATGGGTAACATAAGCCATGACATTATCTTGATTAAAAGGTTCAATGTAACAATAACATCATTTTTTTCATCCACTCTTTTCATCATCTGATCATCTCCTCGAACTCTTCTTCGGTCAAGGTTTTTACTCCGAGCTCATTGGCTTTGGTAAGCTTGCTTCCGGCTTCATCGCCGTATATTACAAAGTCCGTTTTCTTGCTTACCGAGCCCTGTGGAATGGCACCAAGGGAAATGAGTTTATCCTCCATTTCCTTTCTCTTGTAGTTTTTAAGAGTTCCTGTAATTACTGCAGTCTTACCCATGAACGGGTTTTGGACTATTATTGCCTCCCGCTTCTCCTGGGGCCGAACGCCAAGTTCCAGTAAGGATCTTATCTCCTCCAGCACCAAGTCGCTTTTGAAGAAATCCAGAATATTATTTGCCACAATATCTCCCACATCCGGAACTTTGATCAGCTCTTCATAGGTGGAGTTGATTATGTTGTCCAGGGTTTTGAAAGTGGTGGCAAGGTCCCTTGAGGTTTTCAGACCCACATTTTGGATTCCCATTGCATATATGAAATTCTCCAGCTGTGGTTCTTTAGAATCTTCAATGGCTTTTAAAATATTGTCAGCCTTTTTGTCCTTAGTCTTCGGAAGCTTTAACAAATCCTCTTTAGTTAGGGAATAGAATTCTGAGACCTTTTTAAGATCCAGCTCCGTGAAGAACGATTCCGCAGTTTTCTCAGAAATGCCTTCTATGTTCATTGCATCCCTGGAGGTGAAGTGAACCATGGTTTTTACAAGCTGTGGTTTGCATGCCAAGGTGTTTTCACAGAAATAATGTGCACCAATCAATGTAAGCTTCGTGCCACAGGACGGACAGAATTCGGGAGGGGTAATCTCCCTTATTTCGTTGTCATTTAAAACAGTACCCATTATTTCAGGTATGACATCGTTGCTTCGCCTTATATATACATCTGCGCCGATACCGACACCCTTCCTCTTAATATCATCCATGTTATTAAGGGTTGCTCTTTTTACGGTTACCCCCGCAAGCTCAACCGGTTCAAGTATTGCAGTAGGTGCGACTCTTCCCGATCTGCCTACATTCCATTCAACATCAAGAAGTCTGGTCACAGTTTCTTCTGCTTCGAATTTATAAGCTAAGCCCCATTTCGGGAATTTAATGGTATACCCCATTTCCTCCCTTGTTTTCATGTCATCGACCACAATCACTATGCCGTCGATGTCATAGGATAATTCACTTCTTGTCTCTATATTTTCATCTATCAAAGCTTTTATTTCTTCATAGGTTGAGGCTTTTTTAAAGTAATTGTCCGTCTTGAATCCGTGTCCCCGGATAAATTCCACCATTTCAGAATATGTTTTGAAAGGCTCTCCTTCCTTATATCCGACATCATAGAAAAAAACCGTGATATTTCTTCTTTTAGTCTCGGCAAGATTCAGGTTTCTTAAAGCACCTGCCGCGCCGTTTCTCGTGTTCTTCAATGGTACAAGGGCAGTTTTATTGTAATTTAAAAATGCTTCCTTGGTCATCAAGGCTTCTCCGTGGATCTCAAATAGGTTGGTTGAGGCTATCTTCAAAGGTATTGAAGGTATGGTCATAATTTGTTTTGTTATGTCCTCACCGACACTTCCGCTTCCCCTTGTTGCCCCTTGGACCAAAACTCCGTTGTCATCATAGGTCACGTTAACAGCCAGACCGTCGAATTTTCTTGTCAAAACATAGGAAGGTTCAGGTAGTTTATCTTCATGGGTTGCATTGTAATCAGCCACAAATCTCTTGTTTTTATTCAGCCATTCAATCAACTCATCCTGGCTTTGTGCCTTATCCAAGGACCACAATTTTGCCCTGTGGGTATATTTATTAAAGCCGGGAAGTATCTCATCCCCAACCCTTTTAGTAGGTGAATAGCTCAAAGAATAGCCTTCTTTGTTCTCCAGATCCTGCAGTTCCCTGTAGAGTCTGTCATACTCCACGTCGGAAATACTCGGTTTGTCTAAAGTATAATATTCCACGGAATATTTATTCAAAAGATCAGTTAATTCTTCAATCCGTTTTTTATTGTCTTCCATGGCTACCTCCTTGGACTGTGTTTTTAATCATTTAATTATAGCATGAAAACAAATCATTTTTTCTATATCCTATACTTCGGAAATACCGTGACAGGTATATTTTTGTTAAAATAATTTCCCGTTCCCAAACCATTCTCTAAGAATACTTATTATGAAAAAAGAAAAGGGATATAAAAATATATCCCTGAATTTTTAATCTATCGGTGTTAAAGGAGCCAGTGACAGAAGAAGTGTTTTAATGCCGTAATTGTCAAATACAATTTGAAGCTTGATATCATTTTTCTCGGCTGTTGCATTGACAATTATCCCGTTTCCGAACTTCGGATGGGATACTTTTTTACCCGGCTTTGCATTGTCCTCTGTCAGGAAATTCTCCATGGTATCATTCTTTGCCATGGCTCTGATTTCTTTTTGTGTGGGAGGTACATTCTGTCTTATGCCGTGTGCCTGGAAAGGCATACCTTGTCTTGAACCACCTGCCATTGTTGTTCTCGGCCATCCGTCATTAAGCATTTCCTTTAAATCATCCGGCACGTCTGTTATAAAGTCTGAAGGAGGATACATCATAGTTCTGCCGTAAACCAATCTTGCTTCTGCATGGGTCATGTAGAGTATATCCTCAGCCCTGGTCATGCCGACATAGGCAAGGCGTCTTGATTCCTCCATCTCGTTTTGATCCTCAAAGGACTGTGTACCCGGGAACAGTCCGTTTTCCATTCCCACAAGGAATACAACCGGAAATTCCAGACCCTTTGAAGTATGGACCGTCATCATTACAACTGCATCAGCCTCGTCGTCGTATTTATCCACATCAGAAATCAAGGCCACGTCCTCCAGGAAACCCTGAAGAGTCGCATCATCCCTTAAGTCATAATTTGCAGCTGCATTTATAAGCTCTTCAATGTTCTCAACCCTGCTGGTATCTTCAGGGTTTCTTGAGGTTATCAGTTCTTTTAAGTATCCTGATTTATCTATGATCTCACTGAAGGTTTCCTGGACACTTTGATCCACGGAATCACTCATTATTGTGTTGATCATTTTCCTGAATTCGATGACGGAGTTCAATGCTCTGCCGGACAATACCCCATACTCTTCGATATCCATTATGACATCATATATATTCAGACCCTGTTCAACGGCAACCTGTGCCATTTTATCGACTGTGGCATCTCCTATTGCACGTTTAGGTACATTGATTATCCTTCTTAAAGAAACCTCATCAAAGGGATTATTAACAAGTCTGGCATAAGCCATAATATCCTTGATTTCCTTTCTGTCATAGAACTTCAAGCCCCCGAGGAGCCTGTAGGGGATGCCGTTTCTCATGAAGCTGTCTTCAAATATACGTGATTGGGCGTTTGTTCTGTAGAGAATTGCAAATTCATTCCAGTTTCTGCCGTCTGAGGATAATTTTTTTATTTCCTTTGAAACAAAAGCTCCTTCGTCATTATCCGAAAAGGCTCTGTATATCCTGATTTTCTCTCCCTTTTGCCTGTTTGGAATCATGGTCTTTGATTTTCTGGTTATATTATTTCTGATTACTGCATTTGCAGCATCGATAATATTTGAGGTGGACCTGTAGTTTGTCTCAAGCTTGATGATCTTGGCGTCAGGATAGTCCTTCTCAAATTCCAGAATGTTCCTTAGATCAGATCCCCTGAACTTATAAATACTTTGGTCATCATCCCCTACAACACAAAGATTTCTGTGTCCTCCGGCCAATAGGTCTATCAACTCATACTGAGCCTTGTTAGTATCCTGATATTCGTCTACCAGAATATATCTGAATTTTTTTCTGTAAAATTCCAGAACCTCAGGAAATTGTTTAAACAGCCTGACTGTCAAGACGATGATATCATCAAAGTCAACTGCCATATTAGATGTCATTTTTCTCTGATAAAGCTGATATACCTCTCCGATTTTCCTTTTTCTGAAGTTTCCCTGATTCAGCTTAAGATATTGGTCAGAATCAATCAAAGAGTCCTTTGCAGAGGAGATGGCTTTCATAAAGTCTCTCTCCGTAAATTCCTTTTCCCTGATTCCCAATTCTTCCATACATTGCTTGATCAGTGATTTTTGATCATAGGTATCGTAAATAGTGAAATCTTTTTTATACCCCAGCTTTTCTATTTCCCTTCTCAGGATTCTCAAACAGGATGAATGGAAGGTGGATATCCACATGGTGTCTGCTTCGTCTCCGACAAGTTTCTTAACCCTGTCCTTCATCTCGGCTGCTGCCTTATTGGTGAATGTAATTGCCAATATACTCCATGGTGCTACGTTTTCCACTTCCATCAGATATGCAATTCTGTGGGTTATAGTCCTGGTTTTACCCGAGCCTGCCCCGGCCAATATCAAAACCGGCCCTTCGGTTGTTATGCAAGCTTCGTATTGTTTTTCATTAAGTAGTTTCTTATAATCAGTTGCCATTTTTATCTCCCTGGTATTCATATCTAAATTATAGCACAGCAAACAAATCTAAATCGTACAACAGTTCTATTTATCCAGTTCGGTTGCCTTTAAAAGCTTCGTCAGCTCCGCCTCGCTCAACTCCCTGTATTCCCCTTCTTTTAACTCAGAGGGTAAATCCAAGGGTCCGAAGCTCTCCCGTTTCAGCTCCAAAACCTTGTTGTCCAATGCCTCAAACATTCTTTTAACCTGGTGAAACTTTCCTTCATGAATAATGACTTCACAGAATTTCCCATCCTCGGACAAAGCCTTCAACTGGGCCGGTCTGCAGCGGTAGCCTTCGGAAATTACTATTCCCTTGGCAAATCTTTCAATATCCTTTGGAGTCACCGGTTTCTCAATTAAAGCATGGTATTTTTTATCTATTTCCCACTTAGGTGAAATCAATCTATGATTCAATTCTCCGTCATTTGTAAGAAGCAAGAGGCCTGTTGTATCCTTATCGAGTCTTCCCACCGGAAACGGGCTGTAAGCTTTATATCTGTCCTCCAAAAGATCAATCACAGTCTCTCCGTAATTATCCTCTGTTGCAGACAATACTCCACCAGGTTTATTCATAATGAGGTATATATATTTCTTGTAGTTTAATAATTCTCCGTCAACCCTGATTTCTGATTTGTCTTTATCCACCGGCATGTCAGAAGATTTGACTACGGTGCCGTCCACCGTTACACGGCCTTTTTTAATTATCTCTTTAACTTCTTTTCTGGATCCAAGTTTTGTATTGGATAGAATCTTATCCAGTCTTTCCATCAGACTCCTCCCAAATATGAAAAGAGTCTGGCTCATAGCTCTGAAATCAGACTCTTCACAGTACTTTATGATTTTACTTTATCCCGGTTAGCATTCATTAAACATACTACAGCCTTGATTCAAGGGTAGCTTTTAAATCCTCATAACCTGGTTTGCCCAAAAGGGCGAACATATTCTTTTTATAAGCTTCAACACCGGGCTGATCGAACGGATTTACCCCGGACAAATAACCGGAAACTGCACAGGCTAATTCGAAGAAGTATACAAGCTGACCGAAGTTGTCCTCATCGAGTCTGTCCACTGACAATATCAGGTTTGGAACGCCGCCGTCATTATGTGCAAGCAAGGTTCCTTTAAACGCATTTTCGTTTACTTCATGAAGTGTCTTTCCGGCTAAGAAATTCAGTCCGTCAAGATCATTTTCATCCTTTTCTATCGTGAAGTTTCTTCTGGAATTCTCAACTTTTATTACGGTTTCAAACAGGTTTCTCTTTCCGTCCTGTATGAACTGACCCATGCTGTGTAAATCTGTGGAGAAATTAACCGATGCCGGGAAAATACCCTTTCCGTTTTTGCCTTCTGATTCTCCGTACAGCTGCTTCCACCATTCAGAAAAATACTGAAGCCCAGGTTCATAATTTACCAACACTTCAATTTCCTTTCCCTTGGCAGCCAAAATATTTCTTGCAACGGCATATTTTACAGCATCATTTTCCTCATAAACTGAGTCTGTATACCTGATCATGGCATTTCCAGCCCCTGCCATTACAGAATCTATGTCAATACCGGCTGCAGCCATGGGTAATAATCCAACGGCCGTCAGAACGGAGTATCTTCCGCCTATATCATCGGGAACTACAAATTCTTCATACCCTTCGGCATCTGCCAAAGTTTTTAAAGCACCCCTGGCTTTGTCGGTCGTTGCATAAATCCTTTTGGATGCTTCTGCCTTACCGTATTTTTCTTCCATGTATTTCTTCATTATTCTGAAGGCTATTGCAGGCTCAGTTGTTGTACCTGACTTACTGATAATATTGACTGATAAATCCTTTCCTTCTATTGCTTCCAGAAAATCATTAAGATAATCAGGAGACATGTTATGACCTAAGAAATATACTTCGGTTCCCTTTCTTTTATCCCTTGATACATTGTTTAAAAAGGCATGAGTCAGCATTTCAACCGCTGCCTTTGCTCCAAGGTATGATCCGCCTATTCCTATGACAACAAGTGCATCCGAATCGGATTTTATTTTTTCTGCAGCTTTCTTAATCCTTGCAAACTCTTCTTTGTCGTAATTTTTAGGCAGGTCTATCCAACCCAGGAACTCATTCCCTGCACCTTTTTTCTCTATTGCTGCCTTTAAAGCCACCTCGGCGTAAGGCTTCATATTATCCATCTCATCGGCGGTGATCATTCCGATGGTTTTTGTTATATCCAGTTTCAACATTGCTTTTTATCTCCTTTAATTCGGTTTGACACGAATAAATTTTTTTCTTTTAGTATTTTTCCCTTTTAGCTATCAGCCTTGCATTGCAGCATCCGGAGCGGAATCTCATAAGAAGTGCTTTAGTCGAATCCGATCTTCTTCTTCTTGCCACCTCATTCATGCATTTCGAACAGATAACCTTATATCCGTTTCTTACGGTTTCCTTATGCTCTCCCTGAAATCTTGTATGGGTAGGTATTCCCAGCCTTCTGCATACATCCTTGAAGTATGCGTCATGCATATGGTTTACCCCTGTCGTCACATTGGCATAGTAGTGGGCATATTCATGCTTTATTGTGTTTATAACTACCTCATCGGGGAAATCTCCGGACAAGAGCTTTTCAGAAAATTTAAAAGCAACGGGAATTATTTTATTTTCCACTGCTTTAAATACAAAGGAACCATAGGTCTTCTGCATTCTCACCGATATTTCCACATGGATTCCGTTGCATGGAAATCCTGCTTCAGTCCCGGTCTCATCCAGTATTCTTCTGACGTCTTCCAAAGTAAATATTCTGCCCATTATTTATACCTCAACTTCAATTATATCCTATCATTATTATTCATGTCAGAAAAATAAGACGAACCATCTTAAATTTTATTCTCAACTTGTTATGGATATTTGAATCATCATTCTTTTAAAACAGAGAACAAAAAGTAATACCCACTGACAATGTAACTTTAGTTGCATGTCAGTGGGTATTACTTTTATTCTGCTTAATTATGTTGTTTATTTAGTTTTTTTATTAAACTATATTACTGAACTATGTATCGTTCTGTTTTTTAGCTTTCCTTTACAGGTATTTTCTTGTCGTCTATAAGTTTATCAGCAACCCAAGCTGCAACATCACCTGTAATATGAATGCAGTGTGCTTTTCTTTCCGGTGATGCAAAGTTATCTCCTGCCCACTGTCTTGTTATTACCCTGCAGCATGTTGCACCGTAGTCTTTTACAATGTGGTCGTGAAGATCCTTGGATACTGGGAACATCTTCTCATTCATCGGTTCGCCTTCGTTTCTTCCGTATACCATTCCCAAAGCCATCTGTCCCCCTGACACTGCTCCGCACAAACACTGTGCTTTTCCCATTCCGATGGGGAATGATGATGCCATTTTAACTATTGACGGATCGTAAGGATATCCCAAATATTCATTGATGGTAGACAAAACTGCCTCTGAGCAGAAAAAGGTTCCACTCCTGAATAATTCCTCTGCTTTGTTTCTTACTTTTTCCAGTATTTCTTCCTTGGTGAATTCTGCAGTGTTGATTTTTTCCATTTTACTCCCTCTTTTTTATCAGTTTTTATAGCCTATATTTACTATTTATGGTGTTATTATACTTTATAAATTTTATCTTATCAATTTGTTTTAATATTTGTGTAAATTGAATTTATTTCGAATCTTTTATATGTTATATTAATTTATAATCTGATAATTTTCGAAAGGATTGTTAAAAATGAAGCTATTAAAAAAGTATCCCCTTCCGATTTCCGGAACAGCCTTGGGCATCGCATCCCTTGGAAATCTCTTAAGAACCTACTCTGAGGATCTTAGAACAGTATTAGGAATCATATCATTTCTGCTGATAATATTTTTGATTATCAAATTCTTTGCTCTTACCAAACCATGTCTAGAAGCCATGGAAAATCCCGTTGTGGGAGGTACAATGGCCACATTCCCCATGACAATAATGGTACTTTCCACATATATTGCACAATTCAAACCAATCGGTGCAGTTGTTTGGTACATCGGACTTATTCTTCAGATAATTCATATTATTTGGTTCTCTCTTAAATTCATTAAAAACTTCAGTATGAAAAAAGTGTTCCCCACTTGGTTTATAGCTTTTGTGGGTATTGCAGTGGCACCTTTGACAGCAGGACCTCATGGTACTGTACCTCTGTCAATGTACTTCTTCTGGTTTGCATTTGCAGCTTATTTTATAATGCTTTGCATTGTAGGTTACAGAGTATTTGTGCTTAAGGATATTCCGGATCCGGCAAAACCTACACTTGCAATTTTTGCAGCTCCCGGTTCACTGCTCCTTGCAGCATATGCAGCTGCAGCTCCTCAAAAAATTACTACCATTATATATATACTTCTTTTCTTTTCCGTTTTGTTTTATATTTATGCCCTTTATATATTACTGGGACAGATAACAAAGAAGTTCACCCCGGCATTTTCCTCCTTCACTTTCCCCCTTGTCATTTCGGGACTGGCACTTAAGCTTACCAACGGATACTTAGTAAAAGCAGGAACTCCTATTCCACTGTTAAAAACCATTGTCCCGGTTCAGGAAATTATAGCTGCGGTTGTAATCGCCTTCGTATTAATCAAATACATACAGTTTATGTTCACAGATGATTTACAAACAGCTAAATAGAACAGTAAACACTTCTGATGCTAAATAAATATAACAGTTTTCATGTGATTATCAAAGGGTAGTAAGTTCTTTTTTTACTATTGTGATAAATAAATGACATAATTTACAACATTCTACTTTTATAAGTAGTATCAAATGAAAAACGGAAAGGAAGGATAAAAGATCCTCCCTTTCCGTTTTATTTGATAATGGTTTTCAATTAGAATACAGATACTTTTTATCCCTAGAAAACTGTATTAATTTATCCCGGGTACTATTCACTCAATTTGTGTTATTTTTTACGAAATTCGGGCTTATGAAATTAATTTTTTGAATTTTCATTGATAAACATCTCACAAGAAAGATTGTTAAATATGGTTTTTCAGGGATAAAACTTATTAATCATCAATCAGTTCATTACTTTATTATAAATATCTCCCCTATTCGATTGAATATAATTCAATTTGTTACAGCAAAAATATTGGATTTTATAAAATCAACGTGATTTTTCAAGAATGACGGGAACTGTTATATTTTTGCCAATTAACAATATTAAAAAAGTAATTAAATGTCATCATTCTGTTAACAAATGATTTATTTTGTTATATCATATGTAGGTAATGGTGTTTTAACACTGGAAGGAATCATTGTTTAATTATAGATAATTTGGGTAATTATCTTGTACTGACAAGGAGGAGGGAACAAATTGTTTGAAAAGCATGCTTTCAAAGGCGGCGTTCATCCGCAGGAAAACAAATTGACGAGAGAATTCGCTATCAAGGATATTCTTGATATTGAATCAGTCAGAATTCCAATGAACATGCAAATTGGAGCGCCCTGTAAGCCGATTGTAAAATCAGGGGATCACGTTGATATCGGTCAGAAAATCGGGGAACCTTCAGGTATTGCAGTACCGATACATGCTACTGTTTCAGGGAAAGTAAAATCCGTGAAAAAAGAGCTTATGGGTACAGGAGATATGGTGGAAATAATAGAAATCGAAAATGATTTCCAAAACACCTGGCACGAATCTATTGCTGTTCCGAATATAGTGGACAGGGATTCATTCATAAAAGCAGTTACTGATTCCGGTATGGTCGGCCTTGGTGGAGCAGGATTCCCTACTCATATCAAGATGAAGCCTCCGAAGGATAAGTATCCGGATCTTGTTCTGGTAAACGGAATGGAATGTGAACCGTACATTACTTCCGATGAAAGACAGATGCTGGAAAAGACCGAAGAAATAGTTGAAGGTTTGGGAACAGTATTAAAGTACATGGAAATCCCAAAAGCAATTATAGGTATTGAAGCAAACAAACCTGAGGCTGCGAAGAAGGTCACAGAGGCTATTGCTGCTTCAGAATTAAAAGACAAGGTCGAAGTTAAAGTTATGCCTGTCAGATACCCGCAGGGTGCTGAAAAAACTATGATTCAGGCAGTGACCGGCAGAGTAATTCCTGCAGGCGGACTTCCTCATGATGTCAATGTTATGGTACTTAACGTAGGTACCGTTATAGCACTTAATAATTTCTTTAAAAACGGTAAGCCTCTGACTCATAAGGTAATAACCTTGAGCGGTGATGCCGTAAATACTCCGGGCAACTACCGTGTTCCAATCGGTTCAAGAATTTCTACAATAATAGAAAAAACCGGCGGACTTAAGGCAGATGCAAAGAAGATACTGATGGGCGGCCCTATGATGGGACTTGCCATTTCAGATATAAATACACCGGTAGTTAAAAACAACAACGCAATACTCGTATTCAACAAAGGTGCAGTTATCCCTGAAGAATCAGCTTGTATCAAATGCGGAAGATGCGTAAGATCATGTCCTATGCAGTTGATGCCTACTGAGCTTGACATGGCTTCAAGACTTAAGGATTTTGAAAGAATGGATGAATTTGCCATTATGAACTGCGTAGAATGCGGAGCTTGTACTTATGTATGTCCTGCAAAGAGACATTTGGTTCAGAATATCAGACTCGGAAAGATATTCTACAGACAGGGTCTTGATGCATTAAAGAAAGCAAAGGAGGCTAAAAACTAATGAATTTATCAGTTTCAAGTTCTCCACATATTCGTGATTCGAGAACTACTCAATCATTGATGCTGGATGTGATCATTGCACTGGTTCCTGCATTGGTCGTTTCATTCATGGTATTCGGAACAAGAGCACTTATGATAGTTGCAGTTTCTGTTGCATCCTGCGTACTGTTCGAACTGCTCTGGACTAAAATGACAAAAAAGCCTACTACTATAGCTGATTTATCAGCAGTAGTAACAGGTATATTAATAGCTTACAACATGCCTGAATCAATTCCGTTTTGGATGCCTGTAATAGGTGCTGCAGTAGCAATGCTGCTGGTTAAGGGAATGTTCGGCGGACTTGGTAACAACTTTGCAAACCCTGCTATCACTGCAAGAATAGTTCTTCTCCTTTCCTTTGGTGAGGCTATGAACAAGTTCTCAGTTAAATCACAGTTTGCAGCTCCGGGAACAATGGGAAGCGCTGATGTATTGACTTCAGCAACACCGTTGACACTTATGAGAGCAAAAGAAGTAGTTCCAAGCTACATGAAGCTGTTCTTGGGACAGCATGCAGGTACAATCGGTGAAGTAAGTGCAGCGGCATTGCTTCTTGGATGTATCTACCTTGTTGTAAGAGGTGTAATCGACCTTTGGATTCCTGCAACATACGTTGGTACTGTAGCAGCAATTGCATTGGTTACAGGAAATGATCCTGTATTCCATGTATTGACCGGCGGTCTTCTGTTAGGTGCTATATTCATGGCAACTGACTATGTAACATCTCCGATAACTACAAAAGGAAAAATAATATTCGGAATAGGCTGCGGTATTATAACTGCAATGATCAGATTCTTCGGATCATCACCTGAAGGTGTTTCCTATTCAATTCTTGTTATGAACATTTTCGCTCCGCACATTAAAGAGTGGACAAAAACACTACCAATAGGAGGTGTTAAACGTGCTGAAGGATAAAGGTGGAATAGTACCTACCGTGGTACTCACATTGACTTGTGTAATTACAGCGTTGCTCTTAGCATTGACTTACTCAGCAACTAAGGACACCATCGCAGCAGCTTCCCTTGGAGCACAGGGAGAAGCAATGAAGGTTCTGTTCGCAGATGCAGATACTTTCGCACCGATTGACGTTGCAGGACTTCAGGGTGAAATCCCCGAGCTTACAGGAGCTTTCGAAGCTAAAAAGGGTAACGATGTTATAGGAACAGTTATCCAGACTACAGCTAAAGGCTACGGCGGCGACATTCCTGTAATGACCGGTTTTAAAGCAGATAATACATTGTCAGGTATTAAGATTACTGAAACTCAGGAATCCCCGGGTATCGGAAAGAAAATTGAAGAACCTGCCTTCCAGGATCAGTTTGTCGGAAAGCCGGGAGACAAAGAATTCGCACTTAAAGCTTCAGGAGATCAAACTGCAGTCGACCAGGTAGCCGGCGCAACAATATCTTCAGGTGCTGTTATGAAAGCTATTAACGCAGCAGTTAAAGCTGCGGCTAAACTTAAAAATTAAGGAGGAGTAGAAAATGGCTAGACAAAAAAGCGTTGCAGAAGTATTTACCAACGGTATTTTAAGAGAAAACCCTGTTCTGATCCTTCTGATCGGTACATGCCCCACACTTGCAGTATCAACCACAGCCTTTAACGGTATAGGTATGGGTATTGCAGCAACATTTGTACTTATTCTCTCCAACTTCCTTATCTCTTTGATAAGAAATCTTGTTGCAGATAAAGTAAGAATTGCAGTTTATATAACTATCATCGCCGGACTTGTTACAATAATTCAATTATTGATAAAAGCTTATGTTCCTGCCCTTGATAAATCACTAGGTATATTCATTCCCCTGATAACAGTTAACTGTATCATCTTAGGACGTGCTGAAGCCTTCGCAAATAAGAACAAACCTCTTATTGCCGCTGTTGACGGACTAGGAATGGGTATAGGATTTACCATAGCACTTACAATAATGGCTTCAATCAGAGAAATACTAGGAAACGGAACTATCTTCGGAAAAGCTGTTCCTATAATCTCAGAGAACCCACTGGCAATAATGAAAATGGCTCCGGGAGGATTCCTTGTTTATGGTCTTATGATCGCCGGAACAATGGCAATAATCAGACATCAGGATGATGCTGCAAGAAATAAGGCAGCTCAGCTTCTTAAGGAAAAGCCTGTTGTAGTTGATGCTGCAACATGTTCTGACACAGGATGTGCAGGATGCGCAGCTTCTGCAGGATGTGGCATGGGTGAATTCAGAAAGGCAATGAAACCTCAGAAATTCATCGTCCCTGAAGCAATGAATGATGAAATCGGAGGACAGAAATAATGAAAGATGCATTACAGCTTTTATTTAACACTATATTTGTTAACAACGTAGTTCTGGCACAGTTCCTTGCAATATGTTCCTTCCTGGGAGTTTCAAACTCACTGGAAACAGCAATGAGTATGTCTATCGCAGTTATACTTGTCATGTTGGGAGCTACTGCACTTACTTGGCCGATAAATGAATTCATACTGAAGACATTCCATATCGAATTCCTTCAGACACTTGTATTCATCCTTGTTATAGCAGCACTGGTACAGATCGTTGAAGCAATAATAAAGAAAGGTTCACCTTCACTTTACAAAGCGCTTGGTATATACCTTCCGTTAATCACTACTAACTGTGCAATACTGGGTGTTGCGTTGATAAACGTTGAAAATAACTACAACTTCGGTATGTCAATGTTAAACTCCCTGGGAATTGGCTTAGGATATATGCTTGCAATGTTCCTGTTTGCCGGTGTCAGAAAAAGAATGCTTGATTCTGATATCCCCAAATCATTGCAGGGTCTTCCAATTATCCTCGCGGCAGCAGCAATTGTCTCTGTATCCTTCTTCGGATTCAAGGGAATAGCTGAAAACCTGTTCCGCTAATAAGGGGGGGAAATAATGAATATAACTATACTTGCCCTTGGGGATATAATGATGCCGATCCTTGTAATGGGACTTCTGGCATTGGCACTGGGCGTACTTATCACTGTAGTATCAAATAAGTTTGCCGTACAGGAAGATCAGAGAACATCTGAAATAATTGCAATACTACCCGGTGCAAACTGCGGTGGTTGCGGATACTCAGGATGTGCAGGATATGCAGGAGCTTTGGCTTCCGGTGATGAAAAGAACACTTCAAAGTGTTCAGTAGGCGGAAAGGATACAGCAGAAGCAGTATCAACTTACCTTGGACTCTCCGGCGGAGAGTTCGTTCCTACAGTAGCTCAGGTACACTGCCAGGGTTCAAAGGAACACACTCAGCCAAGATTCGAATATTCAGGTTCACCTACTTGTAAGGCTGCTTCATTGGTTCATAAGGGACCTGGAAGCTGTGTATACGGATGTCTTGGTTTCGGAGACTGTAAAGTAGTTTGTGAATTCGATGCAATCAACATAGTTGACGGATTGGCAAGAATCGACCCTGAAAAATGTACAGCTTGCGGAGCTTGCGTAAGAGAGTGTCCCAAGAGTATCATCCACATCATTCCAAAACACAAACAGGCTTATGTTAACAGATGCTCCAACCCACTTCCGGGTGCCATCGTTAAAAAGTCATGTGATATCGGATGTATCGGATGTACACTTTGTGTCAAGGCTTGCCCTGTAAATGCAATCTCAATGAAGGAAGGACTTGCAGTAATAGATCAGGATATATGCAACCGTTGCGGCGAATGTATCAAGGTTTGTCCTGCAAAATCCATCACAATGGGACTTGTATTCTAGGATACATTAATAAAGAAATATTTGAGACTGCTTTTTAGCAGTCTCATTTTTATTTCCCCCCTATACCAAAACTAAGAACCTACATTGGTTAATTGATTACTGCTCTCCCAAACAGCTTCTCGTAAACTTATTGACGCATTTGATATAATAATTGATATGACAGGAAGGATGAACCATCATCCTTTTTTAAAATGAATCGGAAAAGAGAGATAAATATGTGTACTACTATAAAGGTCAACTATGAAAACGGATCGGTAATGGGGAGAAATATGGATTGGGATACCGATGTCATGTATCAGATACTTTATTTCCCAAGGGATACCGTCTATTCAAAGGATCTGAATGGAAATCCCCTTAAAAACAAATACAGGATGCTGGGAATGTGTTTCAGAAACATGAACCCCCTGAAGGACGGCGTTAATGAACACGGTCTTATGGGGTGCAGTAACATGTTTTTGATGATGAATCTCCATTCCAATAATCCGGCGGAAGACAAAATCAATCTTTCTTCCCTGGATTTTGTAAATTACGTCCTCGCTAACTTCAAATCCGTAAAGGAACTTACAGAAGCTCTGCCTAATCTTCATATTGCCAAAAGAGATTTTGAAGGAAACAAGGTCATTTCTCCCGATTTCCACTACTACTTCGCGGACCCAACCGGTGCATCAATAATTGTGGAACCCGAGAATAAAATGCTGACGGCAAAGGAGGACACATATAATGTGATGACAAACCCCCCTGCCCTGAGTCACCATATAAGAGCTTTAAACAAAACCTTCACTCAGGAAGGTCGTAAGTTCAACCCTTCAAAGGATCTTCCAGGAGGCTTTGATCCCGTATCCAGGTTCATCAAAGTATATTATTTAAAAAAGAACATAACTCCCGCAGTCACCATGACAGATGCCCTTGAAAATACTTACTCCATACTGGAAGCTTTGAAAATCCCCGAGGGGTTCACTAAAACAGAATTTGACTATACCTATACCAAGTATGTAAGTGCATATGACGGAAACAGCAGACTGTTGACTGTCAGAAGTAACATGAATCCGAAAATCTACTCCGTCTCCATTGATGATTTAAGTCACCTGACAGAGAGAACCACAATTGCAGTGCCCCAAACCATTGAATTGACTAAATTAGTCTGATAAGGTAATACTTGTTTTAAACCACGTGTAAAATAAGCATGTGGTTTTTTTATACCTTTTAACCAGGTATTCATTTTTCTGTATTTATTCACCTTAACCTGCATATATGCATTCTTTGTTTTGATACAAATTGAATTTTCAGTTACCTTGTTACAAATTTTTGAAATTTTTTAATCGTTTACTAATACTTGAAGTAATAATCTGGCCAAATTACTAAGATTGAGGAAAGGATATTGCCTATATGATACATTTGATTTTACAGCTCCTCTTTTACTTTTTTTGTTATTTTTCTTGATATAATAAATTTATGAAAAAGTGTTGGGACTGAACATATTCATTATACTTGTCCCTGTTTTTGTCAAAGTTGATAATGTATTTTTATTCTTTAAGTGAGGTGATTGAAAAAGCATATTGCAATCCACTTATGAGTTAGATGTAAATTAGGGAAAGAAACCAATTCTATGGAGAATGCCATAGAAGCACTATTAACCAAATATTTTTTAAAGGGGAAAATTTTTATGATACTACTTAATCCTGTAGTTATCTCGGTTATTGTACTTTCTGTACTTTGTCTGATTAAGTTGCCTGTATTGGCTGCACTTTTGATCTCCGCAATTACGGCAGGTCTTGCAGCAGGAATGGGCTTGGAAAACACAATGAAGGTTTTCGTAGGAGGAATGGGCGGTAACTCCAACACAGCGCTGAGTTACATTCTCTTGGGAGCATTGGCGTATACAATTCACGACACCGGTGCCGCTACCATTCTTGCAAAGAAAATCGCAACACTTGTACGTGGCAACAAATTTACTTTAGCATTCATAATCCTTCTTGTATCAGTTGCTTCACAGAACATCATCCCTGTACATATTGCATTTATTCCGATTCTTATTCCGCCGCTACTTCCGTTGATGAACAAAATGGGCATGGACAGAAGAATGGCTGCAATAAGCATGGGCTTCGGTCTTAAGGCTCCTTATATTGTACTTCCCTTCGGATTTGGTGCAATATTCCACGGAATAATAGTTGATTCCATGGCAAAAGCAGGTCTTACCGTTGATAAATCCTTGGCATGGCAGACAAACTGGATGGCCGGAGTGGCAATGTTTGTCGGACTTGTTTTCGGACTTATTTTCTTCTCAAGATCAAGAACCTATAAAGAATCAGTTGCAGAGATGGAGGAACAGAACATGCCGGTTGTTGTTGAAGGCAAGCATTGGCTGTCTCTTGCAGCAGGAATCCTGGCACTTGTTGTTCAGCTTCTTACTGATTCACTTCCTCTCGGAGCATTTGCAGCACTTACATTCCTTGTTCTTACCAGAGTTATCAAGTGGAACAGAATCCAGGCAATGTTGGACGGCGGTATCGGACTCATGGGCTTCATAGCATTCGTAATGCTTATAGCTTCAGGATACGCAGCAGTTGTAAATGAATCCGGAGCAGTTCCTCAGCTTGTTGATGCGGCTGTAACAGCAATGGGCGGATCTAAAATAGCAGGATCCTTCATAATGGTATTCCTTGGTCTTCTTATAACTATGGGAATCGGAACATCCTTCGGAACTGTTCCTGTTATCGCGGCAATTTATGTACCTCTTGGATTACAGCTTGGTTTCTCACCGGCAGCTATCCTGTTCATGATTGCAGTTGCAGGAGCACTGGGTGATGCAGGTTCACCGGCATCAGATACAACACTTGGACCTACAGCAGGTCTTAATGCAGACGGACAGCATGATCATATCTGGGACACCTGTGTTCCTCAGTTTATCTGCTACAATATTCCGCTTCTTATCGTCGGAACTATTTGGCCGCTGTTCATTTAAAGGCTTTTTAGTAAGTAATTTAAATCAAATAAGAAGAAAAGCCCGTTTCCTGACTTAAATACATCAGGAAACGGGCTTGTTCTTTTACTTTATAAGAGTACTTTTAGCACACTGTTTTTTCTATAATCTCACTGACCTTTGCAAGGACATCCTCCATTTCATGTGACCCTGCCCTTGAACATTCAACGCCGTCCTTGTCACAGATCAGGCATTTTCTTTTCTCATATCCAAGATTTTCCCTTGATATTTGTTTACCGTCAAAGTAAACATCTATATCATACAGCCTGCCCTCTTCCGAGCCATCCTCCAGATTTATCATAGCCTTTTTAACATCCTCGGCTTTGACATTAGTGATTATCAGACCTTCAGGACCGTAATTTTCATACTCTCTTTCAACCAATGCCGTGGAGGCCATTTTCTGCAGTACTCTTAAAGTTGCATTAAACCCATAATTGAATAAACAGATTATCTTACTTCCCGTTTTAATATCCCCGGGTATGTTCAGCTTAAAATTGACCATGGTATGACTCGGATAATCCGCCTCCCTTTGTTCCAACTTTTTACCCCTATCTTCCCTGGCTTTTAATATCTCTTCCTGGGTTAATCTCATTTCTTCTTTAAAAACATACACTAAATCAACTCCTATCAAATTTAATATATATTTCTATTAAAATATTGTGCTTCATTTGTTGTTTCATTTTATTTTTAACGCTGTCCTCTTTCCTAATGATATCACCTTAGTTGAAGTTTTCAAAACCCGGTAGGCATACTAATATTGATTATTAGTTATGCGGAAAACAACCCTTCTAATATAAACGGAAATAGATTTTAAGAAATGTCCTTTAATCGCCGTATAGTGTGATTTGCCGTCGGTAATAATAGATTTATTAATCGAATACATATATCAATTTTTGAGATAATGTGTATAATATACGGAGAAATTGCATTTTTACTGAATGTATATTGTCTATCCACAAAATACAGGTGTATACTGTATGAGATACTATTTTTTGGAGATTAGATATGGTTAAAACAGCTAAATTCGGGGGTTCCTCCCTTGCAAACGGAACACAATTCAAGAAAGTCAAAAATATAATCCAATCCGACCCTTCAAGGAAGTTCATCGTGGTTTCCGCTCCGGGGAAATCTGCCCTTGAACCTAATAAAATAACCGATCTTTTGTATCTTACAAATGCCCATTTAAAAT
>DAINSS010000007.1:43143-55290 GCA_036741195.1 Clostridiaceae bacterium
AAATATGGTATTTCACATAAAGAAATATTTGAGAAAATCAAGGACAGATTCAGGGCAATTGCTGATGAATGCGGAATAGCTTTTGACTTGGAAGGCGAATTTAAATTAATGGAGTCCAAATTCTCCAAGAACGTTCTCCCTGACTATGTTGTCTCCAGAGGTGAGTATCTGACTGCAAAGATTCTTGCAACCTATATCGGCTATGATTTTTTAGATCCAGCCGACCATATTCATATGGACTACAACGGTAAGATAATATTATCCACCACACTTTGGTCCTTAAGGGCCGCATTATTGGACGGCAGAAACTACGTCATTCCGGGTTTTTACGGCTCCACCTCCCCGGGAAGATTAAAGCTACTCTCCCGCGGCGGTTCTGATATTACAGGGGCGGTTGTAGCATCTGCAACAGCATCAGACCTATATGAGAACTGGACCGATGTATCAGGTATACTCATGGCTGACCCCAGGATTGTCAATGATCCGGAAAAGATTGAATATATAACCTACGATGAGCTTAAAGAAATGTCCTACATGGGAGCGGAAGTCCTCCATGAGGACAGTATATTCCCCGTAAGGGAAGCAAATATTCCCATCAACATCAAGAACACCAATTCACCGGATGACCCGGGTACCATAATCGTTGAAAAGATACCCGCGGGGAAACAGAACGGAGTCAAGTTCATAACGGGAATAACCGGTAAGAAGAACTACACGGTATTGTCGGTATATAACAGCCAGCTTTCCTCAAATGTTACCACCATAAAAGATATCCTTGATGTATATGACAAATTCGGCATAACCTTTGACCATGTCCAGATTGGTATAAACAACATATCCATACTGATTAACGACCCTGACGTTCTTTTAAGAATCAATGAAGTCAAAGATGAACTAAATAAATCCAATGAGCCTGATTCAATTTCCGTGGTTGAAAACATATCTTTAATTTCCCTTGTGGGAAGAAACATGGTAATGAAGCCCGGTATATCGGGTAAGATATTCAAAGCCCTTGGGGATGAGGCTATTAATATAAGGATGATTACCCAGGGACCGAATGAAATAAACATACTTGTAGGTGTTGAGGATGCGTCTTTTGAAGATGCCATCCGCACCTTGTATTCATCATTTACAAAATCTAATTAGGAGCAATCATGAAACTAACTTCAACAAGGAACAACAATATTGAAACAGACTTTAAAACTGCAGTTCTCAAAGGCTTGTCCGATGACGGCGGACTATATGTTCCGCCCGCTTTTCCAAGGCTTGATCTTAAGACAATTCAGGAACACGCTGATAAATTGAGTAAAAAAATATATGAACTTACCTTCCCTGAAATTGTAATGATGATATGGGAGCTTTACGGTGAGTTTGATTCAGAAAAACTACGGATGAACATAGAATCCTCTTACGGCAGTTTTCCTTTACCCTTGGTCAAAGCCGGTGATTTGAACATACTGGAGCTTTTCAACGGAGGAAGCGCTGCATTCAAGGACGTTGCATTATCGCTTTTCCCTAAAATAGTGGGAATGAGCATGTCAGAATCGAAGGATAATATTAAAGATGTATTTTTCATTACAGCCACCTCTGGCGACACAGGAAAGGCAGCCATGGAGGGCATTAAAAACCAGCCGGGGATGAAGCTTGCGGTAATATACCCTGCCGGCGGAGTAAGTGAGCTCCAGGAGAGACAGATGCTGTCCGAACCTGCGGACAACATCCTTCCTGTCCCGATAAATGGTAATTTTGATGATGCCCAAAGGCTTGTCAAAGATATTCTGACTTCGGGTGAAATTGAAAACTCATCGTCATGCAATTCAATAAACATTGCCCGCCTAATCACCCAGATTTCCTATTATTATTATGGGTATATCCGGTACTTCAAGGACTCTGCAATTAATGCTTCACCCTTGAATTTCGTAGTACCCTCAGGAAACTTCGGTAATATAATTGCGGGATACTATGCAAAAAGAATGGGCTTGCCCGTTGGCAAACTGGTGGCGGCTACAAATACCAACGATGTTTTGTATGACTTCATAAACACAGGTGTATACAATAAAAAAAGATCTTTGTTCAAAACCAACTCACCTTCCATGGACATCATAGTATCCAGTAACGTTGAAAGGTTGTTATACCATGAACTTGGACCGGTCAAAACGAAAGAGGCCATGAAATCACTCAAGGATCAGGGCGAATATCGGATCCCCATGGAAAATTTAACTGATTTTTCATCCTACACCTCCGATGACGGGGAGGCTTCAAAGGTCATAAAGGAAGTGTACGTCAACTCAGGATATATATTAGATCCACACACGGCTTGCGGTGTAGTTGCATACAGAAAGTCAGGCTTAGGCAATGATACCCTTATACTATCCACAGCATCCCCTTTTAAATTTCCGCTGACAATAGTAAAAGCACTTTCGGATAATAAAAAAGGCATTCCCGGTACCGAAGAAGAAGCTTTCAACCTTTTATCAAAGATGATTCCTGTTCATCCGGCCTTGAACGGAATATATGATAAAAAACTCAGGGAAAAGAAAGTAGCAGAACAGGATGAAGTTTTAGAAATACTGAAGAAATTCAAGGAGGAGAGATAATGTCCATCGTAATTAAGGTACCGGCAACTTCTGCCAATCTCGGACCGGGCTTCGATGTATCCGGTCTTGCCCTTGATAAATACAATGTCTTTCATTTTGAAAAGGCTGATGAATATTCCGTTGTTTGTTCGGTGGATGAAAAAGTTTCGGATAATCTGATTGTCTTTGCCATGAGGTTTACCTATGAGAAACTGGGAGTCGAAGATATTCCTGCCTCCATTGTAGTTGATGAAGGAATTCCGATTTCCCACGGCATAGGTTCCTCCTCCTCCTGTATATGCGCAGGGGTTGCTGCAGCACTTATATTAGCCGGAGAGAATCCGACAATTGAGATAATAATCAAGTATTCCACTGCCATTGAGGGACATCCTGATAATGTAGTCCCTGCAGTCCTGGGAAACCTGACCTCAACAATTATTGCCGAAGGCAAGGTTATTTACACTAAAAGAAAAGTCCATGGTGATTTAAGACTCCTACTTGTTGTACCAGACTTCAGATACAGTACGGAGGTAGCAAGAAAGTTATTACCCACAAGCATTCCAAGGCAGGATGCCATATTCAATATGTCCAGGATTCCGCTTCTTATTGATGCATTGGAAAGCGGAGAAACCGAGAACCTTAGGATCTTTTTAGAGGACAGGCTTCATCAAAAATACAGAATGGAAGCCATAGGTAAGATAAACGGAAAGTTCAGCGACGTATTCGACTATGTGGGATCTATTACCGAAGGTGTTTATATCTCCGGTGCCGGCCCTACTATGATAGCCTTTGTCCATCAAAAAGATGCCGAGGAGAAGTTGAAAGATACCAAGAAATATATCTCTGACAACAAACTGAACTGGGAAGCTTCAATAGCAACCCCCATAACTACAGGTATTGAAATAAGCGTAAGCTGACCCTATCAAATAAACTTCTTCACAGAATCCTTCCAAGGCTAAGTCTATATCTAAGTTTAAGTCTAAGTCTGTTTCAGCCAATGATTAACTCTTAAAAATTCACAGCCCCGTAACGGTATATCAAAACTGATTTCCCGTTGCGGGGCTTAAAAATTATAATCTCTTTTTAATTTCTTCAGTAAATTCTTTAGTAGTTAAATTCCCGCCTAAATCCTTGGTATGCAGGGCTTTATCTGCCAATACAGATGTTATGGCCTGTTCCAGCTTACCTGCCTCTTCCGTAAGACCCAGGTGTCTTAAAAGCATTACTCCTGACAGAATCGCAGCAGTAGGGTTTGCAATACCCTTCCCTGCAATGTCCGGGGCTGAACCGTGGACCGGTTCAAATATTGCCGTATCATCCCCTATATTAACGCTTGGTGCCATGCCTATTCCGCCGATTAAACCGGCAGCCAGGTCAGAGAGGATATCTCCGTAAAGATTTGGTGCGAGTATGATATCAAAATCCATGGGATTCATAACGAGCTTCATGCACATTGCATCTATTATGACATCATCGGTTACTATGTCGGGAAATTTCTTTCCCACTTTTCTCGATGATTCCAAAAACAACCCGTCTGAAAGCTTCATTATATTTGCCTTATGAGAAGTTGTAACCTTTTTTCTGCCATTCTTCACGGCATACTCATAGGCAAAACCTGCTATTCTTTCGCTGGCTTCCCTTGTTATGACCTTGATACTTTCGGCAACATCCGGTGTTGCCATATACTCTATACCCTTATATAAATCCTCAGTGTTCTCCCTTACAATGACCATGTCAATGTTCTTATAAAGGGAATCCACTCCTTCAAAGCTCTTTACGGGTCTGACGTTGCCGTATAGCTTAAATTCCTGTCTCAAAGCCACGTTTATGCTTCTGAATCCCTTCCCAATGGGGGTTGTAATCGGCCCTTTCAAGGCAAGCTTGTTTGCCCTTATACTGTCCAAGGTTTCTGTGGGTAGAAGTTCTCCTACGGTTTCAATAGCCGTCAGCCCCGCTGTTTTAATCTCCCATTCTATCGAATCGGTGACGGCATCTATCAACACCCTTGTTGCTTCCATTATTTCGGGGCCTATTCCGTCACCCGGTATCAGTGTTACTCTTGTCTTCATTCAGCCAACCCCCTGTTCTTCTGCTTCATCAGGTTAAGAAGGCCCCCTGCAAGAATTAATTCCTTTTGTCTGTCTGACAGTTCAATATCCACATCAAAGGAATAATTTTGAGTTAAATTATTAATTGTAATACCTGAGGTTTTTACACCTTCCAAAACATCTGAAATTTCCAGTTCATCATTTAAATTGATTCTGTCATAATCAGCTTCAGATTTAAAAGTCATGGGAAGTATTCCGTTATTAATCAAATTACTTTTATGTATCCTTGCATAGGATTTTGCCAATGCACCTTTAACACCGAGATAAAGCGGAGCAAGTGCGGCATGTTCCCTGGATGACCCCTGTCCGTAATTCTTCCCTGCTATGATAAATCCTCCGCCGTTAGCTTTAGCCCTGCACGGGAATTCGGGATCTATAGGCGTCAAACAAAATTCAGAAAGATACGGGATGTTTGAACGAAATGGCAGAAGCTTTGCGTTTGAAGGCATAATGTGGTCTGTTGTTATATCATCCTCCACTTTAATAAGGGCTTTTCCGCTTATTTCATCCCTAAGCTCCAAGCTAACGGGGAAAGGTTTTATATTCGGTCCCCTGACGATTTCAACTTCTCTTCCGTCCTCTGCAGGTTTTATGACCATATTGTCATTTATAAGGAATGCCTTAGGAAGGTCAATGACGAGATTAACTGAATCGGAGAAATCCTCAACTCCTGCAATATATCCTTTTATTGCAGACATTGCCGCTATTTCAGGACTGGCCAGATAAACAGAAGCACTTTCGGTTCCGCATCTTCCTTTAAAGTTTCTGTTGAAGGTTCTCAATGAAACTGCATTGTTTGCAGGGGCCTGTCCCATTCCGATACACGGACCGCAACCGCTTTCGAGTATCCTCGCTCCGGCTCCTATTATCTTTGCCAAGGCTCCGTTAGCAGCCAGCATATTTAATACCTGTTTTGATCCGGGTGTAACAACTAATGATACATCCTCATGTACAGTGTTACCGTCTAAGATCTCCGCAACCTTCATAATGTCCGAATATGATGAATTCGTACAGCTTCCTATAGCCACCTGGTCAACCTTGGTACCTTTAACCTCACTCACGGGTACCACTGCATCAGGTGAATGGGGAGCTGCAATATGGGGTTCCAGGGTACTCAAATCTATAAGGAAGTGCTCCTGGTAAACTGCATCCTCATCTGCACTTAAGGGGGAATAGTCATTTATTCTGTTCTGTGCTTCGAAAAATTCTTTTGTCCGTTCGTCAGATGGGAAAATTGAAGTTGTTGCCCCGAGCTCAGCCCCCATGTTTGTTATGGTGCTTCTTTCAGGGACAGTCAATGTTGAAACCCCTTCTCCCGTATATTCAAATACCTTGTTCAAGCCACCCTTCACAGTGAAGTGCTTTAATACCGCCAGGATGATATCCTTCGGCGCGGCAGGAGGTTTAAGAGCTCCGGAAAGCTCTACATTTACCACCTTTGGCATAATAATGTTATATTCTCCCCCTGCCATGGCAACTGCCACATCAAGTCCGCCGGCACCTATGGCAAGCATTCCCGCCCCGCCGCAGGTCGGTGTATGAGAGTCTGAGCCCAGAAGGGTCTGTCCCGGAACGGAAAATCTTTCCAGATGTACCTGGTGGCAGATACCGTTTCCCGGCTTAGAAAAATAAATTCCATGCTTCTTCGCAACTGTTTGGATATATTTATGATCATCCGCATTTTCAGGTCCTGCCTGAAGCATATTATGGTCAATGTATGCTACAGATCTTTTTGTCTTTACCCTGTCAGTACCCATAGCCTCAAACTGAAGGTATGCCATTGTCCCCGTTGAATCCTGAGTCAATGTCTGATCTATCCTTATACCTATTTCACATCCGGGGGTCATTTCCCCGGATGTGAGATGATTCTTGATTATTTTTTCTGTCAGTGTTAAACCCATTAGTCTCTTCCTTTACAATGCAACTATCTCGGAGTAATAGTTGCCGAATATGTATTCTTCACAAAATGCTTTAAGTTCATTGATACTGATATTGGTCGTCCTGCCAGTGGAGTATTCTTCATCAATTCTTTCCTTGATTAAGTATAGTCTTTCGTCGCATTTAGATATCTTGTCAGCACCCTTCAAGTCATAGTAGCTGTTCATCCAATATGCCAGTCCTGCATGGCCTGAATAGGAATTTATCTCTATTAAGGATGGTTTTCCCAGAATTGCTTTCGTATCAAAGCTGTTATAAATCTCTTCATTCTTCAAAAGTCCGTCTGCATGGATACCCGCTTTTGTAACATTGAATTCCTTACCGACAAAAGGGGTTTTCGGAGGTATTTTATAACCTAAATCCTCTTCAAATACTTTTTCAATCTCATTTATGACTGTGAGATCCATATTGCCCAAGTCACCCTTGATCTGGGCATACTCCATGAGCATTCCCTCTAATGGAGTGTTACCTACTCTTTCACCTATTCCGAATAAAGTTGTGTTTACGGAAGCTCCGCCGTATAACCAGAAGGTGGAAGAATTAGTTACTGCTGCGTAGTAGTCGTTATGATCATGCCATTCCAAAAGTTCTGAAGGAACCCCTGCTTCATTGATAAGCCCATATACCAAACCGGATACCGATCTTGGTAGGGTAACGCCCGGGTGAGATACACCTACACCCAAAGTGTCACACATTCTTATTTTTACATCTACACCGCTGTTCTTACGTATCTCCATTAGGTTCTTTGCCAGGGGAAGAACAAAGCCATAGAAATCAGCTCTTGTTATATCTTCAAAATGACATCTCGGGACTATGCCGTTGTCAACTGCCGACTGAGCTATATCCAAGTACATTTTCATTGCTTCGGCCCTTGTCTTGCCAAGCTTTTCGTATATATGGTAGTCCGATGCGGACATGAGTATTCCTGTTTCTTTAACCCCAAGGGATTTTACTATTTTGAAATCCTCTTTGTTTGCTCTGATCCAGGTTGTTATCTCAGGATATTTATATCCTTTCGCCATACATCTTTCCAAAGCTTCCCTGTCCTTTTTTGTATAAACAAAAAATTCAGTCTGGCGTATAATCCCTGAATTATTATCCAATTTATGCAGCAAATCATACAATTTCACCATTGTGTCTGCGCTCATATTGGATAAGGCCTGCTGGCCGTCTCTGAAGGTCGTGTCTGTGATCCAGATGTTTTCCTGAAGATTCATAGGAAGCTGGACATGGTTGAACTTTATCTTCGGTATTTCGTTATATGGGAATATCTCCTTGAATAAATTCGGTTCTAAAACATCTATAGGATTGAATTTCATAATTTACCTCCATTAATTTCAGTTGATTTTTTTCTGTTTATTACACGAACCCCTTGCTCTGTTAAAACTTATTTTAGCACCTTTTGAATTTTCGTCAATACTTTTATTCATTTTATTTTGTTAAATCCACTGTTTTACCATGTTAATTATTAAATTTTGCAAGTTATATTTTAATTCTTGCATTTCAAAGTGACAACTTTACAATATGTATGAAAGTGTTTGTTTTCAGTGTTTTTACGCATTTAATAAATCACTGTCACCTATAAAATTAATAACAATCCTCTCCCTTGTTCTAAATCCTACATTGCATAATGAATGAAATATTTCACAGCATTTTTACATAAAAATACATCCCGAATTTCAAAAAAGCATTAGTATATGAAGAATTATTTGATTCAATTTCTAAATGAAAAAAAGCACTTCACAAATGCCGAAAGAGGTTTCTTCTTTCAGGTATTTGTAAAGTGCAGGTTGATCTGCTTAATTAGATTGAACTAACTCGGTATGATCTGTTTCGGAGAGGATTTATAAGATGAGTGTATCTATCTCTTCTAAATATGGTATTGAAGGTTCTGCTCCTTTTCTTGTGCAGGCTATGGCTCCTGCCTTTGCTGCTATATTGAGAGAATCCCTTGATGTCTTGCCTTTAAGTATCTGTGCCAGAAAATACCCTGTGAAGGTATCTCCCGCAGCTGTTGTATCTATTGCATCAACTTTAAATGCCGTCTGATGCAATACCTCTTCCTCGTCAATGAAAACCGAGCCTTCACTGCCGAAGGTAATTATAATATCCTTGTTCAAAAATGTTTCAGGTATCAGCTTTTCTATTTCAGGTGTGGAATAGGATAACTCTTCAACTCCTAAAATAGCCGCTGCCTCAATCTCGTTCATTATGAACATGTCTATCTTGGACATGTCTGATTCCAACAGCTTCTTATTTATAGGTGATGGGTTTAAAACTATCCTGAGACCCAATTCATGGGCTTTCCCAATTAAATAGTCCAGATTGCTGATTTCATTTTGAATAAGAAGCATATCACCTTTTTCAAAATTTTTCAGTGTCCCGTCTATTTGCTCTTGGGATATCCTTTGATTAGCACCGCCGTATAAAAGGATACAGTTCTGACCCGATTTATCCACCTGGATGATGGCATGACCCGTGGTATCGCCTTTGACGCTTCCGATATGGGTAATATCAACTCCATTATTCTTCAGTATCTCTGTTAAGAACCCACCGTCTGATTCACCTACTGCTCCGGCATGATAAACCTGTGCTCCGGCTCTTGCCAAAGCGATAGACTGATTCAGGCCTTTGCCTCCCGGAAATACTTCCATTCCTTCTGACAGCAGAGTTTCACCACCTGAAACAAAATGGTCCACCTGATACACATAGTCAATATTCAGTGATCCGAAATTCAATATTTTCAACAAATCACCTTCTTATAGATTTTTTAGAAAATCAGTATAAACTTCTACAGCCTTAAGATATGCATCTATTTCCACAAATTCATCAGGTTGATGTGCCAATTCCGATAAACCGGGGCCGAAGAGGAGCATTGGAATGTCTCCGTATTCCACAAATACTGACCCGTCACTGAAGAAATTGGTACCTGCAAATTCAGCCTTTGTATATTTTTCAATACTGCTTAAAAGTTTTTGCACTGTTTCGTTATTTTTGCCGACGCTCAACGGTTTTCTGTTGTTTTTAATGTTATATGTAATTTTTGCACCCTTTGACTTATTTTGGATTAATTCAATCAAGGCATCCAATTCCCTTAGAACTTCATCATGGGAAACACCTGGTACCGTTCTTAAATCAAAGGCTGCATTGCATTTGTCAGGTATCATATTAGTCTTGATACCTGCACTGATAAGAGTCATGGCAACGGTGCTTTCTCCCAACACCTCATCCGTAGGTCCCTTAATCGAAGCTTTTAACAGATCATACAGCTCCAGCATTATATCCACTGCATTTATTCCTTCTTTGGGATATGCCGCATGGGATGTCTTACCCAATACTTCAATTTCAAGCCATAATGTGCCCTTGGAGGATATGGAAATCTTATTGTTGGTTGGTTCTCCGATTACTATGGCAACGGCGTCGCTTAAATATCCTCTATCATTTATAAGCTTAGCTCCTGTACCGCTTGACTCTTCATCAAAGGTACCGATGAATTTAACATTGACAGCAGGCACGAAGCCTTCCTCCGCCAGGGACTTAAAAGCTACAAACTGTGCGGCAAGGCCGCTTTTCATATCACTTGTCCCGCGTCCGTACATCTTACCGTCTACAATTTCCCCGCTGAGGGGATGGTACTTCCAAAGCTTCGGATCGGAGAAGGGAACGGTATCTAAATGTCCGTTTAACACAATGGATTTTGAAGTATCCTTTCCTTTTAAAGTGGCAATAAAATTACCCCTTGTTCCGACAGTTTGGATCTCAGTTTCCACTCCGATTCCGTTAAGTTCTCTTTCAAAGACCTTGCACATTTTTATCTCGTCTCCCGGTGGGTTGACGGATTCTGTCTGTATCAGCTCCTTTAAGAGTTCAACTGCATATTCTTTGTGGTTTTCAGTCACACCGGACTTTGAGCTATCCATTTTTTCTTGTTATATAGTCCATTATGGACTTCCAGAGCGGTGTATACCCCTCCCATTTAATAAACTCCGGTGAACCCCAGTGCGGAGCACAGTCAGATGTGAATACAGCGGATCTTCCTTTTCCGAAATCACCTACTGCTATTAAAGGATCGTCTCCGACCTTTGCCAGAACTACGCCTTTATCATTTGCAACAGTTTTGTTGTATCCCAATAAATGCGGCCAATCCGTCGGTACATCTTTTAAAGCTTCATGGGACGGTTCAACAGTCACGGGAGTTATTCCCTCAGGGTTCTCGGACCTGTCATCATAGTCTAAGCATGTAACCGGAAGAACGTCCTTTATGGCAGTCTGTCCGTATCTGGTTTTGGCATCTATTCCCGTGAAGGACATGTAGCCACCCACCATTAAGAAGGCACCGCCGTCATTTACGTATTCTTTAATCAATTCGCATCTGTTCGGAGTTTTTTGGCCGCGGGTGAATGTATCCGGCGGCAGCAACAAAGTATTGGAACCTATATCCGACAATATGACACAGTCATATTTTTTAATTTCTTCCATTGTAGTTGGAAATTTTAAAGTAGCTAAATGGTTAGGCAGAAAATCCACCTCATATCCCGATTTTTCCAGGGCTTCCCTGATGAATCCCACACCTTCCTCGTAAACCGTTGTTATGAAGGAATCAAACCCTTTAACATGGGTTGTATAGCTTACCCAGGACTCACCTGCAATCAAAACTTTCTTTGACATTATTAATCTCCTTTGCACCAATTTAAAATCAGATTCGCGTATATTAATATGGCATCATAATATTGATCCAACCCGACATATTCATCCACTGCATGGCATTCTTCCAGCCTGCCCGGTCCGTATTGCAAAGTCGGACACCCTGCAATGTTCCTCCAGGTTCTGGAGTCACAGCCTGAGGGTGATCCCACAATCGGGACTTCCCTGCCCACAGCAGCTTTGAATGACTCTTTAAAGGAAGCTACGAAGTCATGGTCAAGATCCATTTCAAAGGATCCTCCGGCCTGATATATGCTGATTTCCGGCGGATTCTCAGATAACCATTTATCTCCCTTGCTTCTTAACAGCATTGCTTCCGAATATTCTTTCGTAACAGACTCATAGCTCATTGTCTTCGGATGATAATGCACACAGGTATTGAAGGTACATTCATCAGGTACCGTTGAGCCTGCTGTTCCGCCTTTTATTACTCCCACATTTGAATTGGGCGGAGGTAACAAAGGATGCTTGTATTTTAGAAGCCATTCATGTTCCAGTTCGTCAATTGCCTGGATTAGCTTCATAGACTTTTCAATGGCATTGACACCTGTCCACTTTGAACCTGAGTGTACTGCTATTCCCTTTGTCTTTACCTTGAAGAACACAAAGCCCATGTGAGCTGCTATTAGTTCATAATTCGTGGGCTCGCAAACTACAACCGCGTCTGCTTTAAGACCGCCGTTTGCGGCTATTATGGAGCCGTTTCCGCCTCCCTCTTCATCTGCCACGGATGAGATTATGACATCGCCGGGAAGTTCAATACCTGCATCCTTGATCAATTGCACAGCCATGACAGCAGCCATTAAGCCGCTTTTCATATC
>DAINSS010000007.1:55300-86548 GCA_036741195.1 Clostridiaceae bacterium
TCCCAAGCCATATAACTTACCGTCTCTTACTTCAGGCTTAAATGGATCCAGGGACCACTTATCCGCCTCAGCAGGCATGGTATCCATATGTCCGTTGAACATGATTGACCTGCCCCTGCCACCTTTGAAGGTGGCATAGACATTGTATCTTCCGTCATAGTTATGTCCGGGATTTCCCTCGTTGTACCTTTGGATGGAGGATAAGATAACTTCTTCTGAAAGATCCTCCCGGACAACACTATCGGCACCCATCGCCGAGAATAAGCCGGTCATGTATTCCTGGCCTTTTTCTTCAAGTCCCCCGTCGATACCGTGTCCAATTGTATGGGTATCGATGGCTGTAAGTTCAGCCAGGTGTTTTAAATATTTTTCCCTGTTCTTTTCCAGGGTGGTTTTTAATAGTTCATTCATAGGGCTCTCCTACTTCAGACATTCCTCTACAAGGTTCCAGAATTTTACAGTGTCTGATTTTAATGAAACCTTGGCATTTGGTGTCTTTCCTGTTACGCCAAAATAGTCGCACAGTGTTCTACCGTAGCTTTTCTCACTTCTGATTTCAACTTCAACAAACATATCCTTTGTTTCGATTATTGACTCATCTATCAGATACGCTATGCAGGTAGGGTCATGAAGAGGTCCCCCCGCCCAGCCGAATACCTTTTTCTGAGTACTTCCGAAGAATTCCATTAAATCGCAGAACAGGTCTGATTTAACTGTCTTTAGCTTTCTCATTCTTTCCACTATTTCCGGATAGCAAAGGGTCTGTCTTGTCATATCAAGTGTCATCATTACAATCGGCAGTCCTGAATTTGTTACCACATAGGCTGCTTCTGCGTCTGCGTAAATATTGAATTCCGCTGCAGGAGTTGTGTTACCCAGCTGATAGGCTCCGCCCATTAAAACAATTCTTTCAATTTTATTGATTATCTTAGGTTCCATCCTCATAGCCATTGCGATGTTGGTCAATGGTCCGGTAGGTACCAGGGTTATCTTATCTTCCGATTCCATAAGTGTTTTTATTATGAAATCAACTGCATGCATTTTATCTTTCTTTATCTTGAGTTCATCAAATACAGGGCCGTCAAGTCCTGTCACTCCGTGGATATCATCTGCGATAACCTGACGGTTTCTTACCATGGGGCCGCCGCATCCCTGATAAACCTTAATATCCTCTCTGCCGATTTTCTGGACTACATTCAAAGCGTTCTCGGTAGTTTTTCTGATTGTTTGGTTACCTGCAACAACAGTTACACCCAAAAGATCGATTTTAGGGTGTGAGGCTGCCATAATTATTGCAACTGCATCATCATGACCCGGATCACAATCCAGGATTATTTTAATTCTGTCTTTTTCTGCCACCTTTTGTGTTTTGCTCATTTGTTATGTTCCTCCGCTATTTTACGTTAATTAGTGAACTCTTTTGTTTCTCTTCCTTCTTCTTCTTTCTCCAAAGTGAAATTGTAAGAACCAGTATAGTTATAATGTATGGCATCATCAGTACGAACTGTGACGGGAATCCGTAAGCCTGCAGCCTTCCGCCCAATGAATCCGTGAATCCGAACAGGAGTGTTCCAACCCATGCCAATATTGGGTCCGCGCCTCCGAAGAACATTGCCGCAACTCCCATGAATCCTCTTCCGTTTGTCATATTCTCTATGAACATCTGTGAATATCCGATGGATAAGTGTGCACCTGCAAGTCCTCCCAGGACTCCGGAAATTATCATTACTTCGTATCTCATCTTGGTTACGTTGATTCCGGCTGTTTCTGCTGCCAGAGGGAATTTACCCACGGATCTTAATCTAAGACCCCAGACTGTCCTGTAGAGGATAAATGCTAAAACGAAAACCAGAATTATACCAAGAATTTCCATTAAAGACCAGTTATTGAAAATCTCCCCTAAAATCGGAACGTTCTTTAAGAAAGGCATATCCAATCTTGGAATTGCTGCAATCTTTGGGCTGGTAAAGCTTCCGGTGGTTCCCAGAAGTTCCTTGATTCCGAATTTGGTGACAGCAAGGGCAAGGACATTTATTGCCATACCGATGGCAGTAATATCCGCATCGTATTTTATATGTGCCACAGCCATAATCATCGCTGTAATAACTCCGGTAACAACTGCAGCAATTAAAGCGAGTATCCAGCTTCCGGTCATGAAGCTGACTACCACGGCTGTAAAAGCACCGATAAGCATGATACCCTCAGTACCGATATTCAATATATTGGCCTGTTGGGTCATAACGGCTGCCATTGCGGCAAAAAGAATCGGTGTTGATGCTCTTATGGTTGCGTAAATCAACGAAATATCTATCAATGATCCAAAATCCATATCATCCCCTCCTACTTAGCCGCTGCAGCCTGTTTAGCTGCTTTACGCCTGCCGATGAATGAAAACAATGCTTCCATACATGCAAATATGATAAAAATAGCAATTATGGTATCAACTATGGATTTAGGAACTCCGGTGTATCTTTCCATACCAAGTGCTCCGGATTTCAAAGCTGCCAGGAAGAAGGCCATGAACGGCACCATCTTCAAGTCATTCTTAACTATCAGGGCTGCCATCATTCCGTCAAAGGCAAGACCTGAAGAGAAATTGTCCAAGAAGTATCCGTATACTCCGAAGACCTCAAGGAATCCTGTAAATCCGCCTATTGCAGCAGATATAAGCATTGCTTTTATTATCATCTTCTTTGAATCAATACCTACATAGTCAGCATGTTTTGGATTTAATCCTACTGTTTCATATTTATAACCGGCTTTACTCTTCAATGCATACCAAATTAAAAATGCCGAAACGAATAATGCAAGGAATATTCCCGTATGCACCTGACTTGGTTTTAAAAACTGGGTAAATAAAATTCCCCCGGGTAAAACCGGTGTCTGAGGAACTCCGCTTCTTGCACTCATTGGTCCGTTGACCAAGAATGAAGTTATGTATTTTGCAACATAGTTTAAAAGTATGGTTACACAGACCTCGTTTACTCCCACATAAACCTTTAAAGCCGCCGGTATGAATCCCCAGGCAACTGCAATGGCAACGGCACCCAACATGGCAAATATTACAATCAGCGGTGCAGGCATGTCCTGCATGCTGTGTCCTATCCAGGCTGCCGTAATTGCACCAAGATACATTTCACCTTCCACACCTACGTTGAAAGCTCCGACTCTTGCTGCAAAGGCAAAAGCAATTGATGTCAAAAGTAAGGGTATGAATTTCTGTAATGTGGTACCAAAGCCAAGCTTTGTGGCAAAGGCTCCTTTGAACAGCTCCACATAAGCAACAAGCGGATTCTCACCGATCATTAATATAAGGATTGCTCCGAGCAGCAGGGAAACGACTATAGTCATCAACAAATTAAAATATTTTGATCTACTGGACATGGTCTCCCTCCTTTTCTGTTACTTCCACATGATATCCATCATCTTCTTTTCCGCCGAGCATCAGCATTCCAAGCTTTTCAGGCGTGGCTTCATGGGTCATCATTTCACCAGAAATACCACCCTCGTACATGACAATTATCCTGTCTGACAATGAAAGTATTTCCTCCAGATCCGCTGATACAAGTAAAATGGCTGTACCCTTGGCTTTAGCTTCATTAAGAATCTTTCTGATCGATTCTATCGCTCCTATGTCAACACCCCTTGAAGGCTGTGACGCAATTAAAACCTTGGCATTATTTTCAACCTCACGGGCTACGACGACCTTTTGTGCATTACCGCCCGACAGACCTTTTGTTGGGGTAAATGGATCAGTAGGCCTTATGTCATATTTTTTTACAAGCTCTTCGGAGAATGTTTTGACTTCCTTGTTATTAAAAAGAATTCCCTTTGAGAACCTCTTATCCTCGAGTTTGTCTGCAATCAGGTTCTGGCTGATATTAAGACCCCTGTTTAAACCTCTGACATTTCTGTCTTCGGGAATATGTGCAAATCCTGTTTTTCTTATAGTTTCGGGAGATTTATTTGTTACATCAACTGAATCTAATATAACCTGTCCCTTCTCAACCTTTCTTAAGCCTGCAATGGCTTCAACAAGCTCACTTTGGCCGTTTCCGTCAATACCTGCAATACCTAGTATTTCTCCGGATTTTACCGAAAGATTGACACCCCTGATTTTACTTATTTCCTTGTCTCCGGAAGTCCATAGATCTTTGACTTCCAATAACTCTTTACCTACAACGGAATCCTTTTTCGGAACATTCAGGAATACTTCCCTTCCAACCATCATTTTTGCCAGCTCTGTTTTGTTGGTGTCTTTTTTATCCACCGTATTTACAAAGCGACCCTGTCTCATGACAGTGATTCTGTCCGATATGTCCATAACTTCGTCCAGCTTATGGGAAATGAAAACTATGGATTTACCGCCGGCTTTCAATTCCTTCAGGATCTCAAAAAATTTTTCGGTTTCCTGCGGAGTCAGAACTGCAGTAGGTTCATCCAGGATAACAATATCTGCACCTCTGTAGAGAGTCTTGATTATTTCAACTCTCTGGGCTTCACCCAGGGAAATTTGTTCAATTCTTTTTTGAGGCTGGATATCTATTTTGTATTCTTCAATATATTTTTTTACTTCTGCTCTCGCTTCATCATAGTCAATGGTCATGCCTTTTTTGGGCTCAAAACCTAAAATAATATTTTCCAGAACTGTAAGCTCGTTTATTAGCATGAACTCCTGATGGACCATTCCTATACCGCTTTTTATTGAAGTCTCCGGTGTCAGGTGGTCAATTTCCTGACCTCTAATTTTAATTGTTCCGTCATCCTTCTTATAAAGCCCGTATATGATTTTCATCATCGTGGATTTACCTGCGCCATTTTCTCCGATGAGTGAGTGGATTTCACCTTTTCTTAAATTGAATTGACCATCGGAAATAGCTTTGACAGAGCCAAAGCTTTTCTTGATGTTATTCATTTCAATTATGTATTCACTCATTGTGGACCTCCTGATTAAAGGTAGTGGTCTGAAGTTATTCAGACCACTATTAAACATTATTGATTTAGATTTATTTTTACGTTGATTCTATTTAGGTCCGTAGCCAGGTGCAAAGTTAACTGTTATTTCTTTGCTCTTTACCTTAGCTTCAAGTTCCTGGATCTTGGTTAAGATATCCTCAGGGAACTTATCTCCGAGTGCCTTCTTCATTGTGGACATATCGGTTAAACCTACACCGCCGTTGTTGATGTCAAGGTATGTTGTCTTTCCGCCTTGATATGTTCCGTCCTGAACTGATTTAGCTACTAGGTATACTGCGTTGTCAACTCTCTTAAGCATTGAAGTTAAGATTGATCCCGGATATACATCATCCTGATTCAGGTCAACGCCTATTGCATATTTACCCTGCTCTTTTGCAGCTTCCAGAATACCGTTACCGGTTCCTGATGCAACGTTCATAACTATGTCAGCACCCTGGCTGTACTGTGCAACTGTCAATTCTTTTCCTTTCAACGGGTCATTGAATGATCCTGCGAAGGACTGAAGAACTTTGATGTCCGGTACAACGGCCTTGGCACCCTGCTCGTATCCTGTGAAGAAGTCTGCAAGAACAGGAATATCCATTCCGCCTACCCAACCGATAATCTTGTCAGGATTGACTCCCGGGATATCAGTTTTGGTAGTGAATAATGCTGCTGCAGCTCCTGCCAGGAATGAACCTTCATTCTGGGCAAAAGTAGTTGAAACAATGTTACTTCCCTCAACAACTCCGTCAATTAAAGCAAATTTCTTGTTTGGATAGTTCGGAGCGTGTTTCTTAAGAATTTCTTCAAACTGAGTTGAAACTGCCATTACTATGTCATAGTCACCCTCTGCCATTGCAACGAAGTTTGATTCCCACTCTGTCGGTTCCTTTGATTCCAATTCCTTGAATTCAATTCCAAGCTCTTTCTGAGCTTTCAATAATCCTTCGTGTGCAGAGTCGTTGAATGACTTGTCACCAAGGAATCCTGAATAAACAACGGCAACTTTAAGTTTTTTCTCAGCCGCCGGTTGTGATGTTGATCCACCGGCAGTAGTTGTAGGCGGTGTTGCAGTATTGCCACAGCCTGCAAGGATACCCAAGGATAGGGCAGCAACAGCCATAATTGAAGTTAGCTTTTTCATCGTATCCTCCTGTTCTGTACAGTGTACAGTCGTAAATTGATTGGATAAAACGTTTTATCCGACTATATTTAAATTTTAAATCCCGGTGTAACCGATGTCAATATAAAGCCCTAAATTTAATAGTTTATTAATCACTTTCCACTTTAGAATTTTGAAAACCGCAAGTTCTTGGATAAATATAACTTTAACAAAATTTGTTTTGGACAATTCATAATAAATTTTGTAAGCAATTCCCAAATGGTTTATTATAATAAAGTGACAACTTTTATATTTGAATGTATAGTAAAATTATGGAAACGGTTTTACCCTAAATGGAGTGATAACTCGTTTTACTTCACTAAATTCAATCATAAGATCAGGAGTTCAGGAGAATAAAAATGGTCGTTAAGCTGAAAGATATTGCCGACAGAGTCGGTGTTTCGGTCACCGCAGTATCGTTGGTATTAAATAATAAAGAGAGTAAAATTGCAGAAAAAACAAAAAAAAGAATCTTGCAGGCCGCGAAGGATATGAACTACCGCCCCAACCAGGTGGCAATTTCACTTAAAAACAGAAGCTCCAAGACTATCGGCCTTATCGTTCCCGATATCAGAAACAGCTTTTTCTCATCCCTTGCCAGAGGAATAGAAGAAAGGTGCAGGGAGCTGGATTTCACTTTAATTCTCTGCAATACCTCTGACAGGCATAAAAGAGATATTGAATATATCCGTATGCTTAGAGCGAAAAATGTTGACGGCGTTCTTTATTGTATGTCCTCCGATTCTAACAAGGAGATATTTAAGGAAAGTGTCAGATTGCTGAAAGCTAACGACCTTCCCTTCATACTTGTGGACAGGCATTTTGACATACGCGGAGTCATTTCAATAACCTTGGATCACAGAGAAGGCGGATATCTGGCAACTAAGCATCTTCTTGAATTGGGTCACAGGAAAATTGCCTGTATCACCGGCCCTTCAAACCTGACTGATGCACAGGACAGAGTAAAAGGATACTCAGACGCTTTGAAGGAATACGGAATAAGGAAGAATAAGAAACTTATAAAAGAAGGACAATATAATCTGACATCGGGGATTGAAATGACAAAGGAACTTATAGAATCCGGAGTTGATTTTTCAGCCATATTTGCCTGCAATGACCTCATGGCCTTCGGTGCATACAAGGCTATCAGAGATAAGGGACTGTCAGTACCAAATGATATTTCTTTAATGGGATATGACGATATATTCTTAACCGACATATTTGAAGTGCCCCTGACCTCCATTCACCAGCCCGTTGAAGAGCTTGGAAATGAAGCAACGGACAAGCTCATAGAACTCATTGACAGAAATACTCATTTATCTGAAAGAGTGCTTTTGGAGCCGAAACTTGTAGTCAGAGAATCAACCTCAAAATTCAAGAAATAATATTGACATGATTTGTAATTCCTAGTAATATACTCTTGTATGATACGTTGAAACGGTAGAGTAAATAAATGGAAGGTTCAAAAGAGAGGATACATTTGGTGAAAGTATCTGTTCCGGAGTTTATCGAAGTGCCCCGTGGAGTAACCGGTCTGAAGTCTATGTAGGATCGGCGGTCGTTCCCGTTATAAGAACAAAGGTATGAATGTACCTTATGAGAGAAGAAATTCTAAAGCAGAGTGGAACCGCGATTTATCGCCTCTGGCATTTTTATGCCGGAGGCTTTTTATTTTTTCGATGATCATACAAATACTAAACGCTAATGTGTAAAAATTTTAATTGAGCTGAATAGGCTCAGAAGGAGTATTAACATGATCTACGAAAACATTTTGGGAACCATTGGAAACACACCAATGGTAAAGCTGAACTCATTGAAAAAAGAAGGAAGAGCGGAAATTATAGCTAAGCTTGAATCAAGGAATCCGGGAGGTTCCGTAAAAGACAGGGCAGCATTATTCATGGTAAAGGATGCAGAAGCCAAGGGTCTTTTACAACCCGGAGGAACAATTATTGAACCTACTTCCGGAAATACCGGCATTGCTCTTGCAATGACAGGCGCAGCCTTGGGTTACAGAGTTATTTTAGTTATGCCTGAGACAATGAGTATTGAAAGAAGGAAGCTTATGAAAGCCTACGGAGCAGAATTTATCTTAACTCCGGGATCTCTGGGAATGAAGGGTTCGGTTGATAAGGCTGAAGAGCTTTCAAGGGAGCATGGTTACTTCATGCCGAACCAGTTCAATAACCCGGCTAATGTCAAAGCCCATATAGAAACAACTTCCCTTGAAATTTTAAATGATACGGAAGGCAGAATGGATGCCTTTGTAACAGGTGTCGGCACTGCGGGAACCGTTATCGGAGTGGGCAGGGTTTTAAAGGAAAAGGTAAAGAACATAAAAATCTATGCAGCTGAACCCACATCATCCCCAATACTCAACGGAGGAGCACCGGCAGGGCATAAAATCCAGGGAATCGGAGCAAATTTCATACCAGGAAACTATGACGAGACTGTCATAGACAAGGTTTTTGACATAACCGATGAGGAAGCATTCATTGCTTCAAGAGCCATTGCAAAAAACGAAGGTATTTTAGTCGGTATATCGGCCGGAGCAAATATAGCAGCTGCAATACTTGCGGCAGATGAGCTCGGAGAGGGTAAAACCGTGGTTACAGTTCTTCCGGATACGGGAGAAAGATACCTGTCAACAGCATTGTTTGAGGAGGAATAATTGTGAATTACATTAAAAATCTTATTTCATTGGCAAAAAGCGCCAGAGAAAAGGATCCTGCAAGAAAATCACTTCTACAATACATTCTGTATTCCCCCGGAGTCAGTGCTTTGGCTTCCTACAGAAGAGCACATGCCATGCATAATAAAGGGTATTTTTTGTTGGCAGAAAGAATCAGTGCAAAATCCAGGGCTAAGACAGGGATAGAAATCCACCCCGGGGCACAAATCGGAGATAACCCCTTCATCGACCACGGTATGGGGATAGTCATAGGAGAAACCGCTGTAATAGGTTCAAATGTTACCATATTCCACGGTGCTACCTTAGGAGGCATCGGCGGAGAACCCGGTGTTAAAAGACATCCCACCATAGGTGATAATGTTCTAATCGGTGCGGGGGCAAAGCTTCTCGGCAACATCAATATCGGGGACGGTGCAAGAATCGGGGCCAATGCAGTTGTCATATCGGATGTTCCGGCTTTTGCAACAGCAGTGGGAGTTCCCGCAAGAATCATTCCGAGAAAACCGCAACTGGTCAGAAAACATGATTCCCAAATTAAACCCCAATACAATCTCGAACTGGATTACGTGATTTAAAAAGGTTAAAAAAACTTATCAGATATTCATCTCAACGCAAAAGCCGAAACTGATTAAAGAATTTCTTTGATCAGTTTCGGCTTTTTAATTCATTTAATTGTTTTAAAAATCAAGGTCCTCGACAAGAACAGTCATGTTGCCTCCGCAAACCATGCCCTCATCTTCGGCCTTTGCCCCGGACAAGTCTATTTTCTGTATAAAGTATCTGCCTGTTCCTGTATTTTGAGCTGCTGTTACTACCACTTCCGATTCACTGCAGCCACCGCCTATGGAGCCTAAAATCCTTCTGTCCTTGGTTACAGTCATCGAAGCTCCGGCACCTCTGGGTACAGAACCGTTGCTCTCCAATATGGTAACCAGACTTCTTCCCTCTTCCATTTCCGGGATGCCGTACACCACATCGGGATCCAAATCAGATCTGTTGATGAAGGGCTCAAGAGCCAGATCGATTCTCTTTCTTTGGATCAGTTCCCCGACTATGGAAATACTGATTTCTTCTGGTGTCTGAGCCCCTATTTTAAGACCGATGGGAGAATTCATGAAGTCCAAGGATCCCTGGCTGACTCCTTCTTCTAGGAGCTTGTTCTTGATCACTGCCACCCTTCTTTTAGACCCTATCATTCCAAGATACCTTGGTATTTTCTTTTTAAATATCTGTCTTAAACAATCCAGGTCATACCTGTGTCCCCTTGTCACCAGAACAATGTAATCGCAGGAAGTTATATTAAGCTTTGAAAGATAGCTATCGAATGAATCGCAAATAACATCGGAAACCCAGGGGAATCTTTCGGAGTTTGCAAAAAACGGTCTGTCGTCTACAACGGTTACCTTAAATCCGCATTTTGAAGCAAATTCAGCCACGGGGACCGCCACATGGCCTCCGCCCAGTATAATCAACCTTTCCCTTGGGAAGAAAGGTTCGGCTAAATAATACAAATCCTTATCCTTGTCATGCTTTAAGACCGGCTTTCCTTTTGTATATGCTTCAGTGACTAAAGCACGTGTATCTTCCCCAGTATCAAACTTTACATCACTTTGGAAATTCATCGGATCAACAAGATATTTCTCCATTTCATCCATTTTTCCATCTTTTCCGAATATCCTTAAAAGTACTTGGGGGGAACCGGAATCCAGGCTTTCAACGAGATTTTGATATATGCCAATTCCTTTGATATTTTTAGGTTCATGTTTCATTTTAATTTCCCCTTCCGAAGTAACATACAGGGTAGGTACATTCTTTGCAGTTTACGCAGAGACCTCCGAGACCAAGATCGGCTATTTCCTCCCTGGTAATTTTCTCCTTTGCAAAGAATCTCGGGAGAAATACATCCAAGCTTGTAACCTTGGCATGCATGGAAGCTCCCGGAATTCCAACCAACAGGGTATCCCCGAGATAAGCTATGGTGAGCATGTTTCCGGGCTGCATGGGTACTCCCTGACAAATAAGCTCAGCTCCGTCTTCTTTAATGGCTCCCGGAGTCAAATCGTCGGGATCCACGGACATTCCTCCGGTAAAAAGAATAATATCAGCCTTTTCTTCAAGGAAATAGTTTTTAGCCCTTCTTATCATTTCTATGTCATCGGGACATTTGACTACACCTAAAAGCGTACTGTTATATTCTTCCAGCTTTCCTCTTATAATGGGTTCAAATTTGTCCTTGATTCTTCCCTCATAAATTTCAGTTCCGGTTATAATAAGCCCGCACTTTAAATCATGAAAGGGTTTTACTGTTATGACAGGCTTATATTTTAATGCCAGCTCAACGGCGTTTTTGACATTTTCTTCAGCCGTTACCAGGGGTACAATTCTTACTCCTGCCAGCCTGTCTCCTCTTTTAACCTTCAGCTTATCTGGGACAGTTGCAACAGTATAGTCAGGAAGTGAGTTAATGGCTTTTAAACCCTCCCTGTCAATCCTTACCAACCCGTCAAAGGCTGCAGAAACAGTTATTTTACCCTCGGAAGGGCCCGAAAGTAATACAGAATCGTCTCCGATCACCTCGGAGAGCTTTATTGCGGCATCTTCCTTATGGACTTCATTGACCGAAGGATCCCAGACAAAAATATAGTTTTTTCCCATGTCCAAGAAGGCAGGTATATCCTCCTCCCTGATTTCATGTCCCCTTTTAAACCTAACTCCCTTAAATCCGTCTTCTGTTATTGCAGTCATGTCATGGCATAATACCCGTCCCACAGCATCACTGACATGAATTTTTTTCATAATAACCCCACCGTTATGATTAATTTTTTCTATACTTATTTATATCATGCAAATTATAAAATCTACCACAATTATTTTCTGCTGAAAATCAGAGGCTCCTTCCTCACCGGAGGTGTCAATGTCTTCCTTGAATATCCCAGGGTAAGGGTTGCCACTAAATCAAATTTTTCGGGAACATTATGCGCCTTTTTAAATTCAGGCGTATTAAGTGACTTATGTCCGAAACCCACCCAGCAGGTTCCGATATTCATTGAATGTGCCAGTAGCATTATATTTGCTGCACACAGGGAACAGTCGTACTTATAAAAATGCGAATCAGTATTTCCGTATATAACGATAAGATTCTTCGCTTTATTGAATACCGAGAACTTCTCATTTTCAAACCAAGCCCTGTATTGTTCCAGTGCCGGATTGCTTTTTAATTCCTTAAGATTGGAAATCTTTGTTATCCTGTTAAGTTCCTTTATTTCTTCCTCATCCCTTATGACAACAAAGCCCCATGGTTCCATGGCTGATGCGGTGGCTGCCATGGTTCCCGCTTTTATTAAAAGATCTACATCCTCATCCTTTAAGTATTCGTCTGTATAGTATCTTCCGCTTCTTCTTGTAAAAATAGCTTCTTTAACGTCCATACTGCCCTCCGTATCATTTTTGAAACTGAATTTAAGTATTAAAAATTTTTGTTTGACTATGTATTTATATACTCAAAGGCTACCTGTCTTATACTTTCTATGTATACCCTCGTTCCTTCAATATCGAAATAGTTGCTCATGATATATTTCACTTTTAAGTCATAGGGCACAAGATTCATGTACTTACTGTGGGTGAATATCCTATCCACCAAATCCGGTCTGGAGGACAGAAAATCTGATAAATCCTCTTCAACCAAGCCGTTAGAAATAAGTGCATAGAATACATTCTCAAGGTCGGCTCCTTCAATCTTCGAGGAATAGTCATCCAATACAAACCTCATTGAGGTTTCATCGTTGCCCACCATCTGGAGCAAAGCAAGGAGGGTCCTGTTTACCCTGGTGCTTTCGAAAGTTCTCAAAGCGTTTTTGGTTAAGTTGCCGTCAACCCAATATATCCCCTTTTCCTTGACATTTTCCTCCGACATTTTTTGAAGCATATCTTTTATATTATCCCCGTACAATGTCCACTCTGAAGGGGTTCTGATTATTCTTTCCATTTCATGGCGCAATTCACCGGTGACAGGATTGCCCAGTCCGAGGAATTTAGGCGGTTTTCCATCCTTTGCCTTTGTCACATGAATCTTTTTGGATGAGGTTTCTACCTCCTCCACCTTCCAAACCTTTGCTGAAAGATATATATTTTCACCCACCATTACCGATGGAGTATATGGCACTGATCCGATTTTTTCCTTACCGAAATAAACATTGTAATCAGGCTCCGAATAAAAATGTGCATAGAATTCCCTGGACCTCAGAAGCTTTTCAGCTTCAACTCCTGTAATATATTCAGGTCCCGATACTTCTAAATACTCATTGTCGGTTAAATAAGTTACCAGCCTTTCATAATCCTCATCAGAAATGCTGTTCCAGCACAGTCTTTTAAGTATTGTTTCCTTAAGCTCTTTCTTATTGACTCCGCTTTTTTGCACCAGCTCTGAAATTATCTGATGAGCCAGGACATCATACGGAATATCAATGACCTTTGCGCTGTCCAACTGTTTCTTCCTGAAAAGTGATAATGCAGCCATTGACTGGAGCATGGCCCATTGATCCGAAGAAATAAGGTGCAATATCTGACTCTGGGTTTTTCTTCCGCTTCTGCCTAGACGCTGTGCCAGGTTTGAAACAGAAGGTGGAGCACCGTATTGTACAACGCTGTCCACGCTGCCGATATCAATTCCCAGCTCCAGGGTTGAAGTGCAGCAGATTGTGAACAGGTCATCCACGTCAGATTTAGCAAACTCTTCAGCTTCTTTTCTGATAAATTTATCCACCGAAGCATGGTGTGCAAAATACCTAACATAGGAGCCTCTTTTCTTTGAAAGTTTTTTAAGACTTACGGATATCTCCTCCACATTGGCTTTCGTATTGGGAAATACCAGCATGGATTCCTCCTGGGATCTTGCATATATCTCTTCAATTGCCTCGTATGGCACCTTTGTATCCGAAGGATAGTAGCTTATTGTTGACTCTAGCTCATTCACCGAGGTATCCAGTAATACATCCGTGGTTCTCCCGTTATCGAAAAACTCCTTGATAAAGGGGTAGTCTTCTTTTTTGACAGTGGCAGACATGCCGATAAATCTTGGTTTTTCCTCGGTCAATTCCAGTATTCTTGCAAGGAGGGACTTTAGCTGTATCCCCCTGTTGTTTTCAAGGAAGTTATGGACTTCGTCCACTATCACCCACTCAAGGCTTCTGAACAGGTGTTTTGCCTCGCTGGATCTGTTTACAAACATGGCTTCTATGGATTCCGGCGTTATCAAAAGCATTCCTTCCGGATTTGAAAGGAGCTTTTTCTTTTCTGAGGCATTTGCCTCTCCGTGCCAAGCTGTTACCTTAACATCCATGAAGTTACAAAGATCTGTCATTCGTTTGAACTGGTCATTAATAAGTGCAATCAAGGGAGAAATATACAGTATTTTTACTCCTCCCGTTGTCTGATCCATAAGGTTTAGAGCAGGCAGAAAGGCTGCTTCTGTTTTACCTGAAGCAGTGGGTGCCGCCAGAATCATATTATTATCTGTTTCATGGGCTCTCTTTATAGATGCCTCCTGTATTTTCCTTAATGACCTCCAACCTTCCTCATATATAAACCTCTTAATTTCAGGCTGTAAATAATCAAATGCATCCATATTATAAAATCTCTATGTCGTCAAGGTCGTCTGAATCCTTTTTGACCTCAGTGTTTACGCCAAGCTTCATTCCTGTAAGTTCCCTTATTGTCCGGTCAGGGTTTTGTCTTGATAAATCAAGTATCTCAATAAAATCTTTGATAACAGCCCTCGGTGTCAGAAACTCCCTTGCACCGGGTCTGTTCAGCTGCTCAACCATATAGTACTCAATATCCCCGTGGGTTAAGGGAATTGTTGTTTTATAAAAAGCTTCATAAACCTTCCAAAGCTTTTCCAGGAGAGTATAAATCTCCTCAGGAGACAGAGGCTTTAAGTCCATTACCGTCTTCATGGAGTTTACAATTCCCTCCGAGTATATGACATCTGTTCCGAGTCTGCCCTTTAAAGCACCGTAGCCTGACATTCCCCTTCTTTCGTCGTATACCGTTTTTCTGGTGGCTCCGAAGTTGATTAAAAGGTTTTTTGCAGAGTTTGTTTTGCATTCATTGTAAATATTCAGAATTTTTTCGTAGTTTCTTTCCCTGGTTGCTGCCATGGGAAGCTTATAGATGTTTACCATCTCATCAAAGTTAATGACAAAACCGCTGTAACCCATGGTCTTAAATAGCTCGGCAAGATTTTTAATCATTAAAAACCAATTGTCGTCAGTAATTGTGTCCCTGATTCCAAGAACCGTCCGGGACTCTGTCTTAGTATCAATCTCTCCCATTATCCATCTTAGGGCTTGAACCGAAAGCTCGGAATTTCCATTTGCCATTCCTTCAAAATACTTTCCGGCAGCCTGCCCCAGTTCAAAGGCCATGCCCTTGGAATAAAATTCCGAAGTTTGTTGAAGGATTTTCTCTTTGACCAACCCTTGATGTTCCTTTGACATGATTTCTTTGGAAGAAAGTCCAGTCTCACTTGAGATCACCCGGATTATAGATAAGATCCATTTCTCAAGTATCATTTTAAGAGTATTGCCGTCACCGGAGGTTTTTGAAGCCAATCTTGTAATTATCTCGGTATAAAGAGCTTTAGCCTTGCCGTCAGAGGCATAGAATCTTCTCTCCGGATTCAAATCAACTGTAGATACGATGAAATCCATATTCAGGGCAAAAATCTCTATTGTCCTGAGCATAAAGCTCTTTCCCGTACCAAAGTCTCCCACCCAGAATTTCAAGTCGCTTTCACCGTCGATTACACCGTTTAGAACCCTTAATACTTCATCCACTTCACGTGATCTGCCCACCTGTAAATGTGCCAGTCCTTTCTCGGGAACAACCCCGCCTTCAAGGGCTTTTATAATACTTGCTGCCTCTTTGGGCTTTATTTTAATATCCATTCATTAACTCCGTTAATTCTTCTTTATAGTATTCATCCGCAATGACAAAATCGCCTTCAATCAGGAGAACCTGATCCTCAAAAGTCTTATACATCAAATTGTTTATAGACTCTATGACAGTGGATAGGAAAGTTCCTTCTTTATCTGCCATCTCCTCAGCTTCCTTAACCTTCAATCCTTCCTTTGAAATAACCCTCTTAATAAATTCAATCCTGTTTTCTTCCAGGGTAGAAATCAGGTTATCAGACACAAGATCATCCTCAACTTCATCCGTTACTCCAGTTTTTGCCAAATCAGGCGCAAGGACATCAGCGATAATAGATACAGCAGACTTTTGAATTTCATTTTTATCCGGTTCATCCTCTGCATCTGTACCGACTATTGTTTTAACATTTTCTATTACCCTTGAAAGCTCAACCCTGGATCTGTCAATTTTATCCAAGTCAAGTTTAATATTCTTCCGATGGATGTATTGCAAATCCTTTATATCTTGCAGGTCTTCCAATACAGGATTCTTTCCCTTGCTCAACAATTCGTCAAAGGAAGCCAGTCGAGTTTTGTGGACTGATTCCCTCGCTTTTTTTAATTTTGCACCTTTTAGTTTTCCCGATGCATTCAAGCTTAAGGCACTGATGAGACTAGTGACAGTATCATCTGATTCAAACAGCTGATTCAATATTTTTGTCTTGAACTCAAAGCCTTCAATAAATGTAAGCAGCTCAAACAAAATAGGATATCTTTCCTTTTCTCCCGTATTCTTTAAAGCCAGCAGAAGAATCGAGTTAAACTTTTCATTGGATCCGGTAATTCTGATTGCTTCATCCATTAAAAGATCTTCAGCTTCATAGCTTTGCAGAAGGTTAATAATATCTTCGTATACATTCGGTCTTAACTGGTATTTGAGTTCTTCCATTTCACTTACTACATTCAGTGCATTATTTCCCAGAAGTTTTACTCTGACTACACTTTCTGTAATCTTGAAAAGACTTGACAATAGATCCTTTGCTGACTCGCTCACCCATATTCTGACATTATCCTCAGGAAACAATTTTTTAAGCTTTGCCTTGGTTCCGGGAGGCCAGGTTGCTTTGGAATTATTTAACTCATCTTTGATTATTCTGCACACCTTTGTGAAGAGGACAATAGTTCTGTCGCTTAATTCAGAAGTCTCCATGAATATGCTTTTTCTGTAGTTAAGCTTCTCAAGATAGATTACTTCATCGGTTATAATTCCGTCTTCCCTTAATCTGCCGCTTTTATCCCACCAAACAATGGGGATACCGCTTTTCAAATAACCATAATATTCACAGGTTACAGGATCTGCTCCAATTCCTTTAAAGGCAATCCATCCTTTAATATATTTCGAGACCCATCTTGCATCAGTTTCGCCGATTATGGTTGCCAGGTCATTCAGTATCCTGCTGTTCAACCAGGAAGTCAGGTTGAAGTAGATTACAGGCAGAGTTACTAGAATGCTGGAATTCAAAGCCGTATACAAATCCAAAACAGAAAATGTATGTTTTTTAGCAACCCTTTCCAAGGTTGTCTTTCTTGCAATCAGCCTTTTATTCAAAGCATAGGCCAGATCGTAATAAATATCCCTGGGCAGGTTTGATGGCCATGGAATATCTGACACATCGTACCTTGACCTTATCTGTTTATCTAAAAAAGCCTTTTCCACATCTGACCACTTATTTGTATATTCATCAGCCGGCATTTCAAATTTTTCAACTTCTTTTTCACGTTTGAAGGGAAATTGAAACTTAGCTTCAACCGGCTCAATAAAAGGCTTCTTAACAGGATCCACCAGCTTGTCTGCAGTGGTTATATTAACTTTGTCAAAATTAATTTCCCTTGGTTTAACATTGCTGACATCTATTATGCCCTCTTCTCTGTCAAAGTTAACCTCTTCTTCCCCGTCGTCCACGGAGAAAAAATCAGGATCATCGAAAGGGTTATTAGGATCAACAAAGTAACTTGAAATATCCTCATTGTCTCCGGGGTTTTTATCATCAGCTTCCAAGTTTTCCGTTCCGACTTGGAATGTAAAATCTGAATCAAGCTTGCTGTTTCTTTTCTTGATTTCTTCAATCAACTTTCTTATTCTGTCTGTATAGCTCAAACCCCGGATCCTCCCTTCAACATTATTAATTTTCAGTGTTTAATTTATCTTTCTTCCGGCTTTATTTACTTTCTTAGGTAATTTTCTTTATTCCGGTTAATTTACTTTCATCAGTATTAATTTTAGTACTTTATTTGTACACCAGTCTTTCTAAGGTAATTCAACTTAAAATACAATCCCTGATTCACCGGAGTAATTCCCTTTTAGATATTCTTCTCCAGATATTCTTTCAGGACTGTTGCATTATTTTCTTCAATCATTTTCGAGGAAAAAAGTAGTATAACATCCTCATTTTTAAGATACTCTCTTACCTGATTTATAAAAGAAACGGATTCTCCGCTTCCGTCCAGCTCAGCTAAGTACGCCTTCTTAAAATCATCAAAGCTTATTTCTCCGTCATGGTATTTCTTTCTTAGTTCATTTGACGGAGCCATTGATTTTGACCATAAATCAAGTTTGAGCTTTTCCTTGGAAATCCCCCTTGGCCAAAGCCTGTCGCACAGTATTCTCTTCCCGTATTCCGCTGAGTTATCATCGTATACCCGCTTAACCTTTATAATATGTTTTGACATAATAAATCAGCTCCAAAAAAATCAATTTGTACCTTTCATTATACTCCATTCCCCGAATACTTTTTTTGTCGGATAGCATTTTAGAATTTCTTGGAACTAGTACTTTTATTATTTATTTGACCCTTTGACGGAACTGTGAAATACTTATATAGATCCAATATTAAAGGAGGAACAACATGAAGAGAGTCGGCCTCGCCGTACAAGGCACACTAATTGCCCTGTTTGCAATACTTGTGATTATGATTCTGGGTAAAATAGTTACCTATGAAGAAACAAAGAAATTTTTCTATGCCCTCATAATTTTAAATGCAACTGTTAACCCCTTGATATTGTTTCTTTTAAAGAAAGAGAAGATTAAAAGGTAGAATTAATTAATTAATCATCAACCGGTGTATTTAAATTAAAAGACTATATTAAAAATCCCTGTAACCGAAACCGTTTCCGTTCATAAGGATGTATTTTCTTATGAGAGATTGGTCGCAACCTCTGTTATGGAGGCTGCGGCCTTTTCTCTTTCTGCGGTAGATCACGGCCTTGATGATTCTGCGATAGCAAGCATCTCCTTTATGGTTGCAAGGTCTACAAGTCCGACACCGGTAAAGTAGATGTCAATGCCCACCCGCTTATGTCCGTTCAACATTTCACTGTTGTGAACCTCGATTCGCTTGATGATCTTATTGACCACCTCCTGCGTGAGTGTTTCCATGCTGGAGTACTCCCTGAGTCCTGCCAGCAAAAGTCGAATATCCACGCTCTCCCGTTCGAGTTCGGCCAGCTCTTTTTCCTTCGTGCTGACGGATTGCAGTAGCTCTGCCTGCCCTTTTTCGTACTTTGCTGCCATACGGGAATAACGCTCATCAGACAGCTTGCCCGCAAAATTATCCTCATAGAGCTTGGCGATCAGCCGGTCGATTTCATCGATACGGTGTTTTCCGGCAGCGATGTCCGATTTGACAGATCGGATATTCTGATCTTTCCCCGCAGATTGTTGCTTTCCAATCATTTGCAGAAAGAATGATTCGTGACAGGCAACGAAATCTGCAAGATCGCTGACCGCCACTGAGACGATTTGTTCCAGCGCGACATTCCGGATATATTGAATTGTGCATTCTCCTCGACCGGACTTGTAATTGGCACAGCGAAAAAATTCCTGATTTGTTTTCAAACTCTTAGCCGCACAAAAGTGGAGCTTTGAACCGCAGTCTGCACAAAAAACCAATCCGGAAAACAGGCTTGTTTTCCCCGCCGCAGTCCGGCGGCGCTTATTTTTGCGCAGCTCCTGCACTCTGAGCCAAGTATTTTCGTCAATGATCGCTTCCTGTGCGTTCGGCACGATGCTCCATTCCTCCTCCGGCTTGCGAATCAGTTTGTGTACTTTGTAGCTGACGGTAGTCGTTTTCAGATTAACCATACAGCCGGTGTATTTTCGATTGCTCAAGATGGCATCAATGGTGCTGTCCTTCCATAAATACGGATGGTTCGGCATAGGGCGATTGGCGGAAGAAGAACCGACCGAATAGTAATATGCGGTAGGGGTAAGAACCTTCTCCTTTTGCAGAAGCCTCGCAATTTGCTCCGGACCTTTCCCTTCAAGGCAAAGGTGGTAAATTCTTTGCACCACCTCAGCGGCAGCCTCATCAACAAGCCACTTTTCTTTATCAAGCTCGTCACGCTTGTAGCCGTATGGCACCCGGAAGTTGCTTCTTTTACCGTTGGCCGCCTTCATTGCCCACACAGCCCGCACTTTCTTGCTGGTCTGTGCCGCATACCACTCATTAAAAATGTTGTGGAAGGGCATCATCTCGGTTCCTTCGCCGGTTTCGGTATCCACACGCTCCTGAATGGCGACAAATTTCACACCTAAAGTTGGATAGAAGATTTCTAAATACCTGCTGGTTTCCACGTGCTCACGCCCGAAACGGGACAGGTCCTTGACGATGACCGCTGCTACCTGTCCGGCTTCGATCAGCGCCTCCATTTCCCGAAAGCCGGGGCGCTCAAAAGTCGTGCCGCTGATTCCGTCGTCTACAAAATACTTTGGATGCAGATAGCCGTTCTTCTTGGCGTAATCCATCAGAATGATTTTTTGGTTCTGAATACTGTTGCTCTCTCCGTCGAAGCCATCATCCTGCGAAAGGCGGCAGTAAAGAGCTGTGATTTTTTCCTGGTCTGCATTTTTATTGACTGTCATAGCGTTTAACTCCTTTCCGACAGCCGAATCAAGCAATGGGATATATGCCATTATATTGATTTCGGCTATCCTTTTCGATTGTGCGGTTGCCTCCATTCCTTCTGAAGCAGCAGCTCCTTGAACTGCTCCAACACGCACTGCCGCCCCTTGGGGTCATAATGAGTCGTAACATCATAAACCGTGCCACCGATTTTCATATGAAAATGTGAGTCGGCATTGTTTTCAAAAAGTTGATTATACGGATATTTTTGAATGAATTGTTCCATAGGGACACCTCCTCATCTTTCATCCCGATTGCGCTGGCGGATGAGATATTTGCGATAATAGTCGCAAGCTTTTATGATAAAATCTTCTGTTTTCTTCTCATCCAGCCCTTGCGGAAGAACCTCCCGCAGACGGGCGATGGGGACTTTCACCGTTTCTCGCTGATTGGCTTTTTCCTCCGACATAATGGATTGGATGACCGCCTTGGTCAATGCGCCCTCCCGGTCGGTCTTGTGCATCCGCCATGCCTGTGAATAGGACGGGGTGCAATCGTTAATGGCGCACTGCTCCAGCATCTCCCGCTGGCTGGATTCGTCAAGAAACGAAAGCTCCACACCTACAGACAGGGCGATTTTGTTCTGGTCCATCTTCTCAAGAAATTCGGAGATCAGGTAAGTCAGGCGGATATACCTTTGAATTTGCCTTGCACTGTCATTAGCATTTTCTGCGATTTGCTCATCGGTGCGTGACTTTGTGCCAACTTGGCACGAAGTTCCTTGGTGTTTCAATGCCTCATACTTGAGTTTGTACGCAAACACCTTTTCGGAGGGCAGAATATGCTCGCGGTGCAGGTTGCTGTCTACCACCGCAATGGCAGCAGTATCACGGTCAAGGGCATAAATTAAGGCGGGGACCTCGGTAATCCCTGCCTTTTGTGCGGCGTGTAAACGGCGATGACCGCTTATGACCTCATATTCCTCTGTATTTTCAATCGGTCGGACGATCAGCGGCGAGAGAACGCCTTGCGCTTGTATGCTTTCAATCAGCGTATTCATTTCCTCATCGTCCTTGACCTTAAACGGGTGTCCGGCAAAAGCTGTCCTCACATAGGGATTGAAGAAAAACTTGAATGAACAGCTTCAAACGGGGCAAAAAAGACCACATAAGAGTTTTATACTCCTGTGTGGTCTTTTTAACATTCAGCTAACTTTGTCCCAATAGTTCTATAATTAATAGTTTATCTGCGATATCCTTAATAAAATGAGGAATTTCCTCTATATGTTGTGCAATAGCTTTAGCTTTTCCTGGCTTTGAAGAAATATGATATTTTTCAGAAATAGTTTGTTCCATTGAAGTATAATCCTCTATTGCTGTACGCAAATAGGATTCAAAGTCTTTACCGAAGTATGCATAATCGGCTCTAACAATACAATTTTCAGTTTCTGTATCCCATTCTTCTTCGCAAAAGATGCCATTAAACACATCCCTAGTTTTTGATGCATTCCTGTCACAATCAAATATAGCATAACATTTGTAACCGTATGCTTTAAATAACCTCCAGTACAAGGGGATTGCATCCTTACCGCGACAATTAACAATTTCGGTTCCATGTTCAGCTAAAGAATACCCACTACGTTTTAAATACACTGGCAGAGCAAAATATTCAGTAGCTCCCTCTACTAAAATGATTGTTTCAGCAAACATTCCTTTTAACTGGTCTGAAAATAGTTTTGTCGAGTAAAAATCAACTATATTTTCTGGTGACACACAATTCTCTGGAACACCTGACCCTATACAAAAATCGCAAAGTTGCTGAGCGGATAGTTGTATTGCTTTAGTAACTCCACCCTCTTTATGTACTCGAACAAGTCCGTCTAAGTATTCTGCATCTATGAACTCTGCGGAATGTGTTGAAATGATTACTTGAATACCACATGAACACATATCTACAACATATTCCTTTAACCATCTTTGAGCTAAGGGATGGAGATGGGCTTCTGGTTCTTCAATAATCAACACAAAATTTTCACCTGTGAATACTTCCATATATGCTTTAACAAAAGCCATTAACAAGACTTGCTGTTCACCAGTGCCGAATTCTTCAAATCCACGAATATTATCTCCCTCTTTTGCATAGATCCGAAGTGACTTTGCATAATTGTTTGGATCATAGGCTGAAAAATCCACAGCCAACGAGTGAACAAACCCTTTTACTGCCCCCTTTAGAGCTTCAGAAAATCGATTAAAAAAACCAGAGAATTCATCAGTCTGTTCAAAGGATGCTGTAATTTGATTAAAGGCTTGTGATAATTCATCTTTATGCTCTGTACTTAAGGCTTCATGTATCTTCTTTGAAAACTTGCTTAACAGAGAGTAGCTACTACTATAATTAAAAGCACTCTGGATATTTCTTTCAGCATCAATCAAGCAGGACTGACAGGCAGAACGTTGTTCGTTTGTGGGATATATTTTATTTCCACTGCCATCGTGCAAAAGATTATTATTAGCCTGTCCATTATAGCCATAACTTACAGCTATAACGTCATATCCATTTCCTCTATTATCATAATATAAAGGCTCAGTGAATTTAGCGGTAATATGTGCGGTAGGATATTCATTTTGATTACGTTTAAAATAATCACTTTCCAACATCTCGATATAAGTTGGATATCTTTCACCAAGTAATCTATTTATAGCTGATAATATATTAGATTTTCCTGCGTTATTCGGTCCGAATAGAACAAGAGGCTTATTTGGAGGAATTTTAAGAGCCACTCTTTCTATCGACCGATAATGTTTAATTAAAAATGCTTCTAACCTCAACCTTTAATCCCCCTAAATTAAATCACTCTGCCAATACTTCCTTAATAATCTGAGCCATCTGTTTGTTGTTTAACTGATCACGGAAATAAACAGTGTATCCATCTTTCGAGAGCATATCAAAGAAAACACGAGCACAATCAATTTTTGCTTTTTCTGTACCACGTAAGTCGGATTTATTTTCTACGTCTTTTGTTTCGACTACAATGTTAAGCTCTTTCTCACCGGAAGTCCTTCTTACAACATACATGAAGTCTGGACTGTACATTCCACCAGTAATAGTCGGTATGGCAATGCTGCTACGTGGAATTTTTCCATATACAATGACTTCTTCGATGTCCGACATAATATTCTTTTGTTCCAACGGTGAGTCATAAGCGAAAGCATCATATAAATACTTCTCGCTTGGTGTTCCTGGAGCTATCTTTGTGCCGATACGTCCCTGTGCAATATCTTCACGTGGAGAACCGTCTGAATAGGTAAGTGCTGTTTGCATAATGGAATCGACCTTGCAAATTATTGCTTCTCCAGTCATGAAATTGTTGGATAAACATGCTGACAGAATTTCCATTAATACGTTCTGGATTTATAGTTCCATTCCTCTTAACATACTCACACAATGCCTCATGCAATACTTTAATTGGAATGTTTGTAGCATTTGTGATCCTCTTAAGAAATTCATTGTAGGGAATAGGTTTGGATACTATATATTGGGCGCCTGTATCTGAAACAATCATCATCTGTGAGCCATTGCTCTTAACGATATCTCTGGAGCTAGTCATGACAACGTCTGTAAAAACACCGGGTTTTTCCAGCAAAGATAAAACAACTTTAGCCATATCAGCATCCAGATCATCATCATAGAAAAGTAGGTATCGTTGATTGATTGCTTCCCATAATTCGCGTATTTCACTGTAAACAGCTTTGCGGATTTTTACAGGTCTTGGTTTTGCTACATTTCGGTCTTTTACCTTACCTGAAGACAATCCTGTAGCAAAGTCCGGGTATTCTGCAAAGAAAGCGTCCCTTGTATCGGGTTTTATATTTAATCGCCTGTCTATGTAATGTTTATCATATAGTGCATCAAAAAGTTCATCTGAAGTCATGCCAAGCTTCTTGGCCACTTGTTCCAATCTTTCTTCGCTAATAGAAGAAGCTTGTGGAATTTCTCCGTTTATTTGGTCTATTAATCGTTTAGCAAAGTCTGCCTCTGTGAAGTCGACAATATAATTAAGCTGGAATTCTTCATTGGAGATTCGATTACCATTCTCATCTACAGGCAGTCGTAAACCTCGTCCAACCTCTTGCAGTTTACTGTTTTCACTTCCACTAGAACGAAGTTTAGCTATCGTAAATACATTAGGGTTATCCCAGCCCTCTTTAAGTGTCCATTTTGAAAATAGAAAACGTAAAGTGTTATAGCTACCGTCTTTATTCTTGAAAGAGAGAAGGTGTTTTTTTCCATGAAGGATAGTTTCTACTTCTTTTGCTATATCTTCATCCGAATCGCTATTGTCCTGTGAAAAATAGCCTGCTTTTTCACTTTCGCTTGTAGAGTAGGTTATTTTCTTAGAATAATCATCGGCTATTTGCTTCTTATCCTTATCTTTCTTAACTTCTTTTTTCTTATTCATAGTCTTGACCTCACTATTATTTGTAATAAGTTTTATGACATTAGTAGGTGCATTGGCTGCTACATTGGAATCTCACCACCGCCCCTTATTAAGACGAGCCGGCTTAAACTATTGAAGTATCATTATCACCATTTGCATCATAGAGATAGATTGCCACATCTATCCTTTATGTATTCCTATTTATCGCTCTTTTTCTTTTATCCTTGGCACTTACCAGTATTCATTTAAACCAAATTTCTTAGCAGAAAAGTCTTGGCGTAGGTCATAATTCTCCACAAATGGATAACGTCCCACCTTGGTCTATTCAGTTGTCAAAGATCAATTAGCTTTCTGCTATGTAGGATTCTTTGCTTAATAACGGAATAGACTTTTTCTTCTACCTCAAAAGCAAAAAGGATAAATTTCCCCCTACACTTTAATAGTGAAAATTTATCCTTCTTGGTAACCAGATTTATGAAATTTTTTAAAAATTATATATGAAAAGTAATTGTTGTAATTATAGCAATGGTAATTCCAGCTTTACTCTTGCACCAGGTTTATCTAAATTGTTTTCTAATATAATGCGTCCATTATGTAATAACATTATTTTCGAAGAATTATATAAGCCTAATCCATAGTTTGTAGCCGAGTGTCTACTCTTATCTCCACGGTAAAATTGCTCAGTTCCTCGTATCAAATCCTCATTTGAAAATCCTGGTCCCTCATCTATCACAGATATTGAAAGTATCTTATCTGTAGTCATTATTAGTAAATCAATGTTAGATTTATCTGGTGAATATTGAATAGCATTACTAAATATATTTTGAATGACTCTCTCAAATAATTTCATATCTATCATTATATCTCCATCTTCACAATTGATGGATTTAGATATGCTACGATTATGAATTAATGTAATCTCTCTCGCTATCGTACTAACTCTTTCGATAATCTTTGACACCTTTACTTTTTTAAAATTCAACCCGTCTAATTTATTTGACTTATTCATCTCCATCAGAGCTTTTGTATAATCTGATATACGTTGTGAATTTTTTATAATGTATGATACATATTCTTTTTGTTCATTAGTTAATTCTGTTTCCTTTAACAATTCAGCATTACCTTGGACAATAGAAACAGGAGTTTTTAAATCATGTGTTAATGCTGATATCTGACTTCTCTTATTCTCCTCTTGAATCCAATTTTCTCTTAATGAATCACTTAAAGCTATTTTCATTTTATCAAGGCTATTTAAGACATCATTAAATTCTCTGATATTTGAACTTCCTATATCAAAATCTAATTCTTGATTTGCAATTTTGTCTGATACCTCTAGCATTGGTGATAATTGCCTTGTTATTCGTTTTGCCCAAATTAGAGTTGCCACAAATGCACTAATGAAGCAGAAAATTATTAATAAAAATGATAATAGTAAATTTATGCTAGGGAAATGTTTTTCCATCCAATCATTATTATAATGTGGTTCTACTGAGTAATTGATTACCACATAGCCATCACTCCTCTTAAATTCTATAAATGAAGAAGATGGAGTTGAAATTTCCTCACGATTGTGAAAATTCTTAGCTTTCAACTGAATCGTGTCATCCATGTTAGTTTTAATCATCTCACCATTTGGTGATAAAAACATATATCTTGCTCCATTAGGGATCAAGGCTTCATTAAACTCTTTTGCATTTGAAATTTCTTGCTTACTTTTGAGTACTAAATTTTCTGTATGATTAGCAGGGATAATTAATCCAACATTATAAAAGGCAGTAAAGGTTAAGATAGCTAAAATAATAGCACACGCCAAACCAATGCCAACCGTAATTAAATATTCTAGAAATACTATTTTGAGTGACTGACCTTTTCTAATTAATCCCATTTATAACCAATCCCCCAGACTGTAGCAATTGGATTTTCACCGAATTTTTGAAACTTTGCTCTTATATTTTTTACATGTTCTGAGATGGCGGAAGAATCACCAATTCCATCAAATCCAAAAATCATTTCATATATCTGTTCTCTTGAAAATACTTGTCCTTTTCTCCTTGCTAAAAGTTCCGAAATTTGATACTCAGACTTTGTCAGATGAACTTTTTCTTCCTTCACAGATACTTGATTTGAGGATAAATCAAATCTTATATTTCCAAGGTTTAAAATCGAATGTTTTTCTCTTTGTTCTCTTCTCAGATGAGCTTCTACCCTTGCTAACAATTCACCAACACAAAATGGTTTAGTAATATAGTCGTCTCCTCCACTTAATAAACCATCAACTATATCAGATTCCATTGTCTTTGCAGTTAAAAAGATAATTGGACAGTCCACTTTACTACGGATATTTTTACAATAGCTAATTCCATCAACCTCTGGCATCATTACATCAAGCAATATTAAATCATATTTCCCCAAACTATTTTCATCAATATCTGCAGTAGTTTGGTAAATATCAACAATATGATCCCCTTTTATTAAAATATTCTTGATTAGAATAAGCATATCTAATTCATCATCTATAGCAAGAATTTTTGCCATACCAAACCACCTCCAAATTTATAAATAATTTATTATTATACCATATACCTTTCACATTTATAGCTATTATTCACTAATTGACTTTCCATCCCACCTATTAAACCATAATAATGAACCAATAAAAATGACTACTGTAATTGGTAATGCTACATACGCCCACATGGCAAGCTCTTTAATTAAATATAAACTATCAGTTAACTTGCTTCCGATAATATATGTTGCAGATAATCTCGATGACCAAGTACAAGGTAAAAAATACCAGATATTTTCACCTAAATTGGTTATTGAAAGTAAGGCAATCAATGTTTCCACAAATCCCAATCCAATAGATGCACCACCACCTAACATAATTGATACCCATAAGTGAATCATATATGTAGATAAACATCCTATAAAAACTAATAATAATTCAATTAACCAAGCCATAGTACCTTGATTACCAAACAGCATTGCAAATATAAAAACTGCTAAACTCATAGAAAATAGGAAACTCAATAAAAGCATTATAAGTTTTCCGCCATAAGCCTTGCTTCTGGATTTTGTAGTTGATAGAATCACTTGAAATCGTCCAGCACTTGCTTCCATGTCAACAACCTTAGATGTGACAGCACCAAATATTATTGGTAAGATAGCTCCTAAAAGCACAAAATAATTCTGTATGATATCCATATCAGAAAAATTTTTTAGACCTGTAAATGTTGCTGCCCCATAGAACAATAGGGCATATAAAACAGGTAAGATAAAGTGAGCCCACAGAATCCATGTATGCTTCAATTTATAAAACTCTGATTTTAATATATTCATCATTACTTCACCTCTTGCTTAGAAAACCATTTTGCAGTAATGAAAGTCAATAATGTAAACAAACATATTGACAAAATACAAGGAACAAGTAAGGATGTGTTTAAAATCATTGGATTTGATACTTCTGTTGGCACACCGCTCGGTAAAATACGCATAATGGGTACCATCAATCTAATCCCCCAAGAATAAGGGCAATAAATCCACATAGAACTGTCAGCTAACAAAATTCCTACCACTAAACCTAATACAGCATTTACTACAATGCTTGCTATAAACCCAAACTTTTTAGCCAGGAAAAAACAAAATGGAACTTGCCATATGTTAGTTATAACCAATAATACACTTGCGAATAATAATGTCGTGAATGTATAGTTCCCTGTTAATTGTTCTCCAAGGAAAAATTGAAAAACAAATACTCCTAGCATATGCAAAATAGCAGTTATACTTAGATAAATTAAAGCTGTTAATATTTTTGATATCCATATCTTTTTTAAATCAATATTGAGTGGAAGAATTGCTCGGTAGTTTAATTTTCTCTCTTCTTTTCTATGCATCATTGCAGGTATTAAAGCGAAAGTTGCCGGCATTAAAATCACATACCACCAATTGTATGCGTTTACGCTAAAATATGATGGCATTAATACAAATGCATATAGTAAAGCTATAATTGGGGCAATGAGTAATATCTTAAACAAAAAGCTATGTTTGTGTTTCAAATTTTCTGCAAAAATATAATTTTTCATTAAGCTACACCCTCTTTCCATTCTTTACAACATTCATAAAAAGTTCTTCTAAATTTTCATTATGATTAATGATGTTTTGATGTTTTAATTCTCCATCATGAATAATTCCTATATGATCTGCAGTTTGTTCCACTTCTGCTAAAATATGACTAGACAGAATTACTGTTATTCCTTTTTTGGGAAAGCTTCGTATTAAATCTCGTAATTCTTGAATTCCTAATGGATCTAATCCGTTTGTCGGTTCATCTAGTATCAATAGTTTAGGATTATTTAATAAAGCAATTGCAATACCTAATCTTTGTTTCATCCCCAAAGAAAATTGACCGCTTTTCTTTTTTCCGGTATTTTTTAAATCTACAATTTCTAAAACTTCATCAATTCTTGCTTCAGGCAATCCAAGTAATAATGTTCTAACTTTAAGATTTTCTCTTGCACTTAAATTTTCGTATAAGGGTGGCATCTCGATTAAAGCACCAATATCTGATAAATCATTTCTACTCCATTCATGTCCTTCAAACATAATTTCACCTGATGTCTTGTGTAACATACCTGTAATCATCTTTAATGTCGTAGATTTACCTGCACCATTAGGTCCTAGTAATCCATATACTGAATTTTCCTCAATTTTTAATGACACATTATTTACAGCTTTTTGTTTTCCAAAAACCTTTGTTAGCTTATTTGTTTCCAAAATATATTTGCTCATATTTTGTTCCTCCTCTTTCTTTTGATAACAGTATAAAAAACAAGTTTAAGGATTCTATAAGGAAAAATATTTTTCAGAAATAAGCAGGCAAATTCCAATCTGCCTGCTTATTTTCAATACTATTTAAAGTCCTTCAGCAATTCTCTTAACTTGTCCAATATCTTATTTCTTCTCTTTATGAGAGCTGGATGAGATATTTTTTTAGTTTCAGCTACTGACCGAATGGTTTCATCATTGAAATAAAGTCTATCAATGATTTCTCTTTCTTCATCATTTAATTTTGATAGTGCATCTCGTACTGCCTCTATCACCATTTGTGTCTGAACAATCTTATCTACATCAAATCCCTCGTCAACGATGCTATCTTCAAAATGTCCATCATGGTCAAAAGAAGAAAATAAAAGCAGATGATTTTTTCGATCTATCTGCTTCAAGTAATTCTCATGATTTTTCTCTTGCCAATAGACTTTATAGATCTCCTCGCTAACTTTGATCTTCTTTCCGTTTACAAACAAGAAATATTCTTTATTCATTTTTTGTCCTCCTTTTCGTTTCAAAATCTTGTTTGAAAACAAAAAAGGAGGACTACGGCATGATGGCACACCTAGTCCTCTCAAATGAACAAAAACAGTTCTACTATTTAATTTATTAAGTTTAGAATTAGGTAAAGGATAAATGCAATAAGGAAAATTTGCCGCAGAAAAAATTATGAATCCCTTTTATTAAATCGTGCGTAACCCATACCATGCACATCATCCTCCTAATTAACAGTTAAATCTTCATCTCCTTGTAATTGCTAATTTTAGAAAGCTTATTTATGCGAATTTTATTTTTGGAATCTATCAAACCAAGTTGAAGCTTCCTGAATACCATTCAGATTTAGGCTATAAAAAATAAAATTCTTATATTTTCTTTCTGTAACCATATCTACTTTTTTTAGTATCGCTAAATGATACGAAACCTTTGAATTTGGTAAAGCAACTTTATCTGCAATATCCCCTGCAGATAACTCCCCATTATTCAGTTCATTTAATATATCCAGTCTTATCGGATCGGATAGAGCTTTAAACTTATCATAATAATCCATTAGCTTAGCCTTTCCATAACTTATTTCAAATTTTTTCAAAATAATTATAACATCCCCACAAGGATGAACTCAATAACTATTTCAATTTTTTTAGAAATAGATTTTTAAATACGCTGACATTAACTTCTATACTTGGTATAATTAAGACACAAACTCATATCTCGCTTAACGCTTGTTTTACAAATCATTCTTATGTAGCAAGCACAGTCTTTGGATAGCCAAAGACGGAAAAATCGATGAAGCAGACCTTTATGGTGAACTTGTCAACAAAAAGTAGACACATAAAAAGAACTTGTTTAAATACAGGTTC
>DAINSS010000008.1:0-80579 GCA_036741195.1 Clostridiaceae bacterium
TGCTGGTGTGGCTCAATGGTAGAGCAGCTGACTTGTAATCAGCAGGTTGTCAGTTCGATTCTGACCACCAGCTCCATTGAAAACCTGTTAATAACAGGTTTTATTTATGTTATAGGAAATTATACAAATCTGGAACTTTCTCAGCCCGCTTAATATAATGGTTTCAAAGACATTTTGCTGAAGGTGATTTTAATGGGAGTAATCAGAACCATTTTTAAAGATCATTGGGATCAATTTGTCGCGGATCATCCTAAGATGATCCGTGACTCGGTTCACAAGGAAGTGAATCGGATGCTTAACTGCGGGCTTATCGAAAATGGGTTTACAGTTTATCGATGCGATGAATGCCAAAGTGAGGTCCTTGTACCATTCACCTGTAAGAGTCGTTTTTGTACCAGCTGCGGCAAACTCTATCGGGATAAGTGGGCGGAAAAGCTTGAATCCAGGCTCATCAACGCACCGCACAAACACATGGTGTTTACCATCCCGGAAGAGTTAAGGATCTATTTTCGACATGATAGAACTCTACTTAAAGACCTATCGGATCAGGCCGCCAAGGTACTCAAAGAAACCATCTATGAGATGAATAAAACCCAGCGGTTCGAGACTGGAATCATTAGTGTAATCCACACATTCGGACGGGATTTGAAGTGGAATCCTCATGTCCACATCATCATGTCGTTGCGCTGTCTCGGAAAAACCGAAGATCGCACCTTAAGGTATCTGAACTACAAGAAACTTCGGATGTTTTGGCAAAAAGAACTGCTGGATCTCATGAAAAAAAGATTCCCGACGCGGGTCATGCGCTCGCTGATTAACAAGCTCTACAAACAGAAAGAGAATGGATTCTATGTTTACGCGCAAGGAGAAATCACCAATCTGGAAGTCATCTCAAAATATTTAGCTCGGTATGCTGGCCGACCAGCCATTGCCGAGTCAAGAATCATTGACTATGACGGAAAGAATGTGACGATAAAGTATGTACCTCATGGTGAAACCAAAGAGGTTGTGGAGACGATGACTGCCGCTGAGTTTATCCAAAGGCTAATCATCCACATTCCAGAGACTCACTTTAAGATGATGAGAAATTATGGAATCTACTCGAGAAACAATGGACGGGCCAAGCGAATTGAAAGAAGACTGATATCCAAAGAGAAATACAAAAGGCTAAAACGGATGAAGACCTGGCAATTCCGGATGATGATGGAATATGACCGAAATCCTTTGAAATGTGAGTGTGGTGCACTCATGAAGAAGGATGGTATAGTTGTACCTGGAGTACGAAAAAACACAGAAAGGTACAGATGGGAAGGTCAAAATGCCGGTTAGTAAAAAAAGAAAAAAGAAGACAGAAGTGGTGCAGCAGGGAATAATTGAACGTAACAGTTCGATGATCCGCTATATCTGCACAAATTGTGGAGCCAGCGAAGAAATACCACTCGACGTAGTCAAAACATTTGATGAGATGGACCAAAGTAATATCAATGAACCGCCACAATTCGACTGTGAATCGTGCGGCGGACTAATGCGCCCGGAAAAGTACATCAGTGTCTTCGGCAAGGTATTTGAATATAAGAAAGACTCTGATTAATACCAGAGTCTAGTTAAACATCCGTTGTACGAGAGGCGGCGTTAGCCGCTTTTTTATTTTTTGAAAAAACAGACTCTAAACTATTTTGATTTGGTAAAATTACCGTTTCATAAAGTTTAGAGTCTTTTGTGATCCTGCCTTAAAAGCAGATTCCTATATTCCATTGTTTAGCTTTTTATTCAAATTCCTGGAGGAATTTTTTATAGAAGTTTCTTCTTTTTAATTTGCCCTTGTCGAATCTTAAATCAACACCGCCGAATTTTATGTTCATAAAATCACCCACGATTCTCGAAAGCAATCTTTCCGAATATTTGAATCCAAGCTCTTCCGGAATCAGATTGGTACTTATGATCATCTTCTTTTTATCCAGAAGTCTTCCGTTTATAATGTTGAATATTTCCGTTCTTGAAAGCTCTGATTTAAATTCCGTTCCCAGATCATCAATAATAAGCAAATCCGTATTCATGAGCATGTCCAATACATCATCATTCTCTTTGAATCTGATTTCCTTGATATCTTCAATAAGCTGTGCTGCGGTACGGTAAACAACAACATAGCCCTTCTTTAAAAGCTCTCTTGCAATACAAGTGGCGAGGAAGGTCTTTCCTGTACCAGAAGTTCCGAAAAAGAAGAGATTCTCATTGTGATTAGGAAAGTTTTCAACATATATCCTGGCCAGGTTAAAATTTTCATTCATGTTTTCTCTTATGGTTTTGCCTGTACCCGGAATTTCCAATTTATCATTGAAAAGCTCCAAGTCAAATTCCTCAAAGCTGTATTCATCAAGAAGCTTTGAAAATTCAGATTCCTCATATATAAGGGTAGCCATATTTTTATTGTAGCAGGTACATTTATCCAAACCGATGAACCCTGTGTCCTTACACTTTCTGCACCTGTATTTAAGGTCCAGATAATCCAGAGGGAATCCGTTTGCAACAAGAAGCTCAGCCTTCTCGCCTCTTAAATCCAATACCTTGCTTTTAAGTTCCTTAAGCTTAACTTCCCAATCCTCCGGGTTTCTTACGTGGAGCATGGCTATTTCGACAGAGGTTCTGGCTATTTTGTTTTCTAATTCCAGAACCTTTGGAAGAACTTCAGTGATTTCTTCCTTTCGTATTTTTAAAGCACTTTCTTCCTCATCCCGGATTTTTTCGTAAAAGTCCATGAGCTTTGAATGATATTTACTCCTCATTTTCTCTCCATCCCAGCATTGCACTCTCCAATTCATCATTGGAATAACTTCTTTGTGAATAGTCATTGAAGGATGTCAAATCATGATTACCCTTCTTGGACCAGCTTTTCCTGGTTTTTAAAGCATCCTTGACTTCGATGTCATTGACGTTTTTAATGCCCAGTTTTTTCCAGTTATTCAATATTCCTTCAATGTAATTTAAATCACCCTTGCCGATGGCGGAAACACATCTTTCGGCGGCACCTTTTATGACATCATGGGAGAAGCCCATATCCTCATACCATTTCTTCATCTGGTTTTCCTGAGGTTCGGAGATGGCTCCCGGATCAAATCCAAGATACCTGAACAGGTCCCTGTAGTTTTTCCTGGTATCCTCATACTTGCGTATTTCAGAATTTGCATCTTCACCGGTGAGTATATTCTTTTCCTTCCAACCGAGAGCTATTTTTTCCATGTATGGCACCGATGCTTTTCCTCTGTCAAAGCAGAAGCTGAACAGTACCACAATTGCTTCATCCTCAAATCCGAAATCAAATTTAAGGTCCTTTATAAAATTAAGCAGGGAAGGTGAAAGGGGATTTCCCTGTATCCCTTCTACTACGTCGAACAAGGCTTTTAATTCCAGTTCGCTTTTGTTCAAATCGGGGGATGCACCTCTTGAAGCTGAATCCATATGTCCGTTTTCGGCTTTTGATTCAATACGGTTATTTGAAAGCATCAGATCGAGGTTTCCGTGGTTATCCATTGAGAGGATCTTGATAATCCCTGCCTGATCCCAGTATTCCAAAGCAGAAATTACGGTGACCTCAGAGACTCCCGATAAATCTGCCAGGGATTTTGTGGAGGTAGTTTTATTTTTTTGGGACAAGCCGAATAGACCAAGTATTACCTTGATATAGTCTCCGGGAGCATCGCTCAAATATTTGAAAATTAGATTATCAGGGATTAAAACGATATTTAAATCCATCCCTGAGGTATTTACAGTTCCCATGGGTTCACCTCCAAGCATATTAATTATAGCATTATGTTAGGACCGGCTGCAGGAATAAAAAACGACTCATTGAGTCGTTAATATTTTTTATCCTGTCTGATGTGATTGATTTTATTTTTTTCAAGGTATGCATCATAAATTTCTTTCTTTGAGAAATTAAGCAATATGCCAAGCCTGAAGAACTCTTCCAGCATATCCTGATAGCTTTCCTTGGAAGGATAGATTATAAGTTCGTTGACATCGAGGAACAGATTAATGAACTGCTGTGTCACATCCTTGTTTTCACCTTCATCAAAGGAGGGATTGACCTTTTCAAAACCATGGTCCAAGCCTATGGTAAGAATGAAGTGGAGACAGTCGACATATTCTTCCAATATGACATCCTTTGGAGACGGTCCCTTGTTGCTCCAATATTTAAAGCACCTTGTCTCATTGGCAAGTTCGCCCAATTCCGTCAAAAGGGAAAGAAACTTTTTATTTCTTAACTCATTGACATCAAGTCCATGCTCTTCGACTATTCTATTATTCAAAACCCGTTGGATTTCAAAAAGTGTTTCAAGTTTCAAGCCAAATACCTCCAATAAAAACAGTTAATAGTGATATGTTATTACTAATCGACGAAACATGAAACATCGGAAAATGATTTCAAGCGGAATTATTTTCCGAAAACAGCATTATTGTTCAAAATCAGATGATATTTGGGTTCTTTAAGGGAATTGAAAATACGACAGAGTCCTTTTTAGCATTGAGTGATTTCCAAAGCTCTATTCTCTCAACTCTTAATGCCCTGGTATTCTCAGGGGTTGAAAAAAGCGGTCCTGAGTTTTCGAATTCCTTGGTAAGCTTCTCCGTGGACATGGATAGTATAAAATCCGAATCATCTTCCTTTTCCGGGGTTACCTTGAAGCCGGAAAGCTGTAAGAATGAATTCAAATGCCTTTGGAGCTTTTTGATATAACCGAAGTTAGTCACAGGGATGCCTGTGATTTTCTCATCATTCTGAAAGGTGTATTTACCTTTTAGATCCACATGGAAATAACGGTAGGGTTTAAGAAGGTCGGTCAAAATTGACTGAAGCTTCTCCCTGTCCGGATCTTCAATTACATCAATGGGTATTCCCATATACGGGGATTTCATTATTTTCTTACCCTTGCGGAAAAGGGGTTTTTGTATTGAATCAAGCTCACGGTTTGAATCCTTGTCTAAAACCGCCACAAGATAGTATTTCATTTTTTCACTTCCTTTATTGAGGGCAAAGATAAAAGCTCCCCAATTGAAAAAAATTGGTTCGTTTTTCAATTATATCATAGTAGCTAGTTATTTATAACTAATCCACAACTCTATGATAGTATGGTAAAAGTCGCGGACTGGGGTTAAAAATACATGTGTATTCGTCACTTGGGCAGCGATTAATTTCCATTTGCATATATTTAGTTAAGAACCAGTACAAGTTTTGCTAAATAAGCTATAATAAAGAGTGGAATTTTATAATAGTTAGGGACAGGTGATACACTTAATGGAAAAGTTTGTCATTAATGGCGGGAACAGACTTTATGGAACAGTGGATATAAACGGAGCCAAAAATGCTGCAGTGGCGATAATCCCGGCAGCAATTATGTCATCCGGTATAGTTACACTGGAAAACGTACCCGATATAGCAGACGTAAACTCATATATTAAGATCTTGCAGCACCTGGGCTGCAAGGTTGAATTTAAAGACAATACATTGACAATTGACCCGAGGGGACTTAATAAGCTGGTTGCCAGCACCGAAGAAGTAAGATCAATGAGAGGATCCTATTATCTCATAGGAGCACTTCTCGGAAAATACGGCAAAGCAACCGTGGATATGCAGGGCGGGTGTCAGATAGGTGACAGGCCCATTGACCAGCATACCAAAGGTTTTGAATCTCTTGGTGCAACCGTGGAATCTGATGAAGTATCCACTACGGCAACTGCAGATTCACTGAAGGGAGCACATATATATTTCGACGTAGTTACTGTTGGAGCGACAATGAATGTCATGCTTGCAGCAGTGTTTGCCAAGGGGACAACTACTCTGGAGAACGCAGCCAGGGAGCCTCATGTTGTTGACCTTGCAAACTTTTTGAACACTATGGGTGCAGATATCAAGGGTGCAGGAACCGACGTCATAAGAATAAAAGGGGTGGAGGAGCTCAAGGGCTGTACCTACTCAGTAATACCGGATCAGATTGAAGCATCCACCTATATGTTGGCAGCAGCAGCCTGCGGCGGAGAGGTCAAGATTAATAATGTCATTCCGAAGCACTTGGAATCCATATCCTCAAAGCTTGTTGAAATGGGTGCGGATATAGAGGAGAAGGACGATTATCTCATAGTCAGAAACGATAAAAGATTGAAGGCTATCCATATAAAGACACTTCCCTATCCTGGATTTCCCACCGATGTTCAGCAGCCCATGACCACATTGATGTGCATAGCCGACGGAAGATCCACGGTTTATGAGAGCATATATGAAAACAGGTTCATGCATCTGGCAGAATTGAACAAGATGGGCGCACTGGCAGTAAGTGAGAATAGGACTGCAGGAATTGAGGGTGTACCTCATTTAACAGGAACAAAGGTCAGAGCAACCGACTTAAGGGCCGGAGCTGCACTTATTATCGCAGGACTGGTAGCGGTAGGAACCACTGAAATTACAGATATTGAGCATATTGACAGGGGCTATCCTCATATTGAAGAGAAGCTCAGAGCTCTTGGTGCTGACATTGAGAGAGTAGTGTATTAATGAAATTTTGTTCACTCTACTCAGGCTCATCAGGCAATTCAATATTCATATCCTCTGATAACACTTCAGTTTTGGTGGATGCCGGACTCAGCGGTAAATCCATTGAAAGTGCAATGACTCAAATTGATGAAAACATCAGGGATATAAAGGCAATACTGGTAAGCCATGAGCATATCGATCACATCAAAGGAGCGGGGATACTCTCGCGAAAGTATAACATTCCCATTTATGCCAATGAAAAAACCTGGGCCGCCATGGAGACTTGCATGGATAAAGTGAAGCCTGAAAACAAGAGAATCATCAATGGGGAAGCCTCCATCGGAGATCTTAACGTCAGGATCTTCAAAGTACCACATGATTCGGCAGGCTGTATCGGATTTACAATTGAAGACAGAAGCGGAAAGCTTATTTCCACCGTGACCGATATGGGTGTTTTTACAAGGGAAATTAAAGAGGGCATAAAGGATTCCGATATTATTTTAATAGAAAGCAACCATGATATTGAAATGTTAAAGTACGGACCCTATCCTTACAACCTTAAATTAAGGGTTTTATCCGAATTGGGGCACCTGTCCAATGAGGACTGTGCAAGGGCTGTATTGGAAATACTTGGTGGTAAAGAAAGAAAAATAGTTCTTGGCCATTTATCGGGAACAAATAATGTTCCGGAGCTGGCAATGAAGACTGTGGAGAGTATAATAATTGAGAAGGGTGCAGTAATCGGTGAGAACAAGGATCTGACCTTGAAGCTTGCCTCACGGATAAGACCTTCAGCCTATACTGAAATCAAATAAGAATCCCTGGATGAAAAACCGGGGGATTTTTATTGTAAAAACCGAAATAAAAGAAATTAATCAATGGATGCAGCAGGACACATAAAAGGCTGCACATATAAGGAAGGAAGAATTATGAGTTTATTTACCGAATGGACCGACATGGTCATGGAATATGTTAAAACCAAGGGTGAGGCAGCTTTCTGGAAGGAATACTCCTCTGTTGAAGAAAGAATTTACAGGGAAGTGCTTCTGAAAAGAGACGGGAATTTCACTTTCAAAGTAAATGAATTTGCCGAAGAAATCAAAACTACACCGGAATTCATTTTAGGGTTCCTTGATGGAATAAATGAATCCCTAAACAAGGAGTTGGACCTGGAATCCATTAAAGAGGATTCAGAAGTAGCCTTAGACATTGATCATGAGAAGCTTTATTTCAACATGTTGGATGCAAAAGCCGACTATTTGTATACCCTGCCTCAGTGGGACGGAATATTCTCTGAAGAAAAGAGGAAGGAAATTAAAACTGCTTATCAAAAATCCAAGACGATAAGAAATGAAGTCAAGATCGGCAGAAACGATCCATGTCCCTGCGGCTCAGGTAAAAAATATAAAAAGTGTCATGGAAGTAATAAAAAGAGCGAGGAATAAAAGTGAACTTACTGGGTAATATAATCTGGTTCGTATTCGGAGGCTTTTTCCACAGTATTATCTGGTTTTTGGCGGGCGTAATGTGGTCAATTACCATAATAGGATTACCGGTGGGCAAGCAATGCTTCAAGCTTGCCGGGCTGCAACTTGCACCCTTTGGAAAGGATGTATATTATCCGGATGCAAAAGGTTCCTCTTTCCTTTTGAATATACTCTGGATTATTTTCGGAGGCTTTGAGCTCGCTTTGGCAAATGTCATAAGCGGAATCCTTTTTTCAATTACCATAATCGGCATACCCTTCGGAAAACAGTGTTTCAAATTAGCCGCAGTCAGTCTTATGCCCTTCGGAGCCAAGATAGTCAAAAGATAAAACAGGAAAATATACAATGAAAATCAGACTGATAACAATCGGAAATTTAAAGGAAAAGTATTTATTAAAAGCCCAGGAGGATTTCCTGGGCCTTATTTCAAAAAGATCGGGAGCAGGAAAACCGGTCTTTGAACTTGTTGAATTAAAAGAGTCATATGCTTCTGACCAGGCTTCCCAAAAGGATATTGCATCTGCATTGGAAACGGAGGGTAAAAAAATCTCCGAAATACTGAGTAAAAAATCCGCCAATGTCATATTGGATATTCAGGGGGAGAAAGCCGTTGACAATACTTTCTCAAATATTTTAAAAAAAGCAGAGCAAAAAAATATCGAAGAGATAAACATAATCATCGGAAGCAGTCACGGTATAAGTGAAGAGATAAAGGACAAATCAAACCACAGAATCAGCTTCTCAGATATGACCTTTCCGCATCAGCTATTCAGAATTGCCCTGCTTGATGCAATTTATAATCAAATTTACAAGCAGTAATTACAGAATCATGGATGATTTTTAGAGTCCCCGCAAAATCCTGTATCGACTAAAACTGTATATTTATAAATCAGTATATTTATTGATGAAATTATCCCTTTAGAAAATATTTAAATGTTTTCAAAGGGATTTTTCTTTTTAATACCAAGGTAAAAATGGGTTTTGATTAAATGAGTATGTGCTGAAATCACAATGGTTTGTTAATAAATATGTAAATGACTTCATTAAAAGTTCAATTAATGTTAAAATAGAATGGCTAAGTAGTAATATCAAACAAAATATTGTTTAAAAGGAGTCAATGTATGAACAAACCAATTCTATCCACTCTGTTAGAGTCGAGAGAACCATCAGATGTAAGATTAGCTCAAATGAAATATGAGGCACGTAAGGTAAAACCTGAAGCAGTTATCAATGTCGGAATAGGTAACGTATCACTTCCTATGAATCCGGCAATGATTCAGAGAATGTTTAACCTTGATGCTCCTGAAAGCCCGTTTGCAAAGGGTACTGTAAGATATACCACAACTGCAGGCTTCAAGGAAACTCAGGATGCCTTCATAAACATTTTAAAATGCCAGGGCTTTGATACTGAAAAGCTTCAAGTATTGGTAACAGATGGCGGTTCAACTGCAATGGAACTTTTACTTTTAGGCGTTTGCGGTGGTGCAGGTGAAAATGTAAGACCTTTGATGGTTATAGACCCTGCATATACCAACTACATTTCCTTTGCTGAAAGAACAGGCCGCAAGATAGTTACAGTAACCCGTAACCTTGGAGAAAACGGAAAGTTCAGCCTGCCTGAAATCAGCGAAATTGAAGAAGCAATCAAGGAACATAAGCCAGGTGCGCTTCTTGTTATCCCTTATGACAATCCGACAGGTCAGTACTATGACTTCGATACATTAAAAGAGCTTGCAGGACTTTGCGTAAAATACAACATGTGGTTAGCAAGTGATGAAGCATACAGAGAGCTGTTCTACGATGATTCAAAGAAGATGGTTTCCGTATTCGGACTTTCAGATGCAGATGTACCGGGAATCGAAGGCAGAAGAATAAGCATTGAGACTGCTTCAAAGGTTTGGAATGCATGCGGACTTCGTATCGGTGCAATGATTACTGATAACCCTGAATTCTATACCCGTATAGTAAACGAATATACTGCTAACCTTTGTGCCAACGCAATCGGACAGTATATATTCGGATCCCTTGCAACACAGAGCAAGGAAGAGCTTGCAGCATGGACAAAGGGACTCCGTGAGTACTATCATGAGCAGATTCTTAAGGTGTACAACGGACTTAAGGACTTAGAGCCAAAGCTTATCGTATCCAGCCCGGATGCTTCAATCTACTCCGTAATTGATGTAAGAAACGTTGTAAAGCCAGGCTTTGATGCCAACGAATTCGTTTCATACTGTGCAAGCGAAGGTTCAGTTGACATAGACGGAGTTCAGACTACACTTCTTTGTGCTCCGATGAAGGGCTTCTACAACATAGAGGACGATTCTAAGAACCCAGGAAAAACTCAGTTCAGACTTTCCTTCGTGGAAACTCCTGAGAAAATGGCCAAGGTTCCAGAGCTTTTCGTGAAGCTTTTAAGACAGTACGAAGCAAACAGATAGTAATTAAATCTTGAATAAAAACCGGAAGCTGCCCAAAAGGCAGCTTCATTTTTTACAACCAAATCCAAATCCAAATCCAAACCAAATCCCAAATAATTTAAACTGGGATACGAATGAAAGTTAGACAATAGATATTTACAAGGATAATCCAGAGATGTCTTTTGAAGCCGGATTTATTTGTGGTAGGTTTCGTTATTCATTATTTTAAAGGCTCTGTATATCTGTTCCAGCAAAAGGGTAACCTCAACATCCGGTGAAAGGGTGACTGAGGTAAGCCTGATATTGGTTGTGGAGATATAATTTGGATCATCTGAAAGAATGATGTTTATGTCGGATGTTGTCATCATGGTTTCAGTGAAAAGCTTGGATAGACCTACCGAGTCGATATCCGATCCGGAATGGGAAACCTTGATTGAATTATCTCCCGTAAATTTCTTTAAAGATTGGAATTCTACCTTGGCAAATCTGGAGATTCTTTTTATATATTCCGAGGTTGCATCCTTTACAAATTCGGATTTTATTTTATTTTCAGTGAATATTTTTATTTTCATTTATTTGCCTCTTTTCCTTAGCACCATAATAACAAGTCAGGGAGCAGGTTTGCAAGGGAAAAGAGGGATTTGGGGTTTTGAAAATAATTTATAAAAATACATTTGACTTTATATTTATTTATGCTATGCTATAAAAAAATATACGAGATAGAGGTAGCGGTGCAAATGAGTATTCCGAAGAGCCGGCAGGCGTTGATTCGGGTGAAAGGTAATCACCGCCGAACGTGAAACTCAGGGCACTGAGTTCATGTGGGGCACCAGGAAAAACTTGGTGAACTCCTTTCAGTAATGAAAGTGGCGCTAGATTGAGCTTTTGAGAAAACAAAACGAGATCGTCTGGCACGGTCTCTTATTTTTTTAAAAAAATAAGAACAGGGGAGATCAGTATGAACAGAAGATTAGTAACATTGGCATTGGCAGGTATTATCGCTTTTACAGGTTGCTCAAGTGCAGCAACAACAACTACAACCGCAAGCAGTACAGGAACGACGGGAGGTACCTCAGGCGGTACTATTACAGTAGGCCTTGAAGCAAACTATGCGCCTTATAACTGGGCTCAGCCGGACGATTCCAACGGTGCCGTAAAGATAGACGGCTCAGCAAGCTTCGCAGGAGGCTATGATGTTGAGATTGCAAAGATAATTGCAAAGGGACTGGGCAAGGAGCTCGTAGTAAAACAGATAGCATGGGAGGGTTTAATCCCGGCAGTTGAAAACGGAGCCATCGATTTGATTATAGCAGGTATGTCGGAAACTCCCGAAAGAGCAAAGAGCGTTGATTTCACAGATGTTTACTATGATTCCAACTATGTGCTTTTAACAAAGAAGGGAAGCAAATGGGAAGGAAGAAAGGGTATAAAGGACTTTGAAGGAGCTCGTGTTGTAGCTCAGAAGGGTACCAACTATGATGTTGTTGTACCACAGATGACAGGAACTCAGCATTTGACTCCGCTTGGAACCGTTCCGCTGATAGTACATGCGATTAAAACTGAGGTTGCAGACCTTACAGTCGTTGATAAATCAGTCGGCATTTCAATACTTCTTACAGACAAGGATCTTGCGATGATCGAGCTGGACAAAGATAAATACTTCGTAATGGAAGACGGCGTGACTACTGCATGTTCCATTGCATTGAAGAAGGGTGAAGCTGATCTCAAGGAAAAGATCAATGAAATTCTTAAGACCATAAGTATTGCAGACAGAGATGCATTAATGGAAAAAGTAGTTAAAATACAACCGGCAGGTGTTGAATAGTGAATACATTAAAACTCGCCCTGGAGATTTTCTTGAAAAATCAGAATATGTTTATTCAGGGTGCAATCACAACATTGATAGTTTCCTTATCGGGAACTATCTTTGGTCTTTTCATCGGCTTCTTTTTATCAGCCATGAGAGGACTGAGGATCTCAAGAAAAGACAACGGTCTTATGAGTATCTTCAAAAAAATAGTAAGAATGCTGACTCTGGCATATATTGAAATTGTCAGGGGAACACCGATGATTGCCCAGGCGGTATTTTTATACTATGCCTTGTATAAGTCCCTTAAGTGGACACCATTGGTTGCAGGTATAGTAATAGTTTCTTTAAATACCGGTGCATATATGTCTGAGATAATCAGATCCGGTATCCAATCCGTGGATCCGGGACAGAGAGAAGCGGCACTGACAATCGGAATGTCAGAATCCATGACATTCAGAAGCATAATACTTCCGCAGGCTATAAAAAATGCGTTCCCGTCAATCGGTAATGAATTTGTGGTTAACATCAAGGATACTTCCGTACTGAATGTCATTGCGCTGACGGAGCTGTTCTTCCAAGGAATGTCAGTTGCAGGCTCCAACTTTAAATTTGTTGAATCCATGATTATCCTGGGAATAATTTACTTCATCCTCACCTTTACAGTGACAAGGATCCTGCATTTTATTGAGGGTCGCCTGGATATGCCAAAGAGCACAATCCAGTCTGTGACTGTACCGAAGAAATAGGAGGGTATTATGAAACAGATAGTTATAAGAGATTTACATAAGTATTTTGACGGACTTGAAATATTAAAGGGAATTGACCTTGAAATTGAAAAGGGAGAAATTATTACCTTCATAGGTCCTTCCGGAAGCGGTAAAAGTACATTGCTAAGATGTATCAATCTTCTTGAAGAGTATGAAGAAGGGGATATTTTATATAATGACAACAATATAAAGGAAAAGTCCTTTAATCTGGAACACTACAGAAGAGAAGTCGGAATGATCTTCCAAAGGTTTAATCTTTTCAACAATCTGGATGTTCTTGAAAATCTGAACATTGGCCAGATTAAGGTTTTGAAAAGAAACAAGGAAGAAGCTACGGCTAAATCCATGGAAATGCTTAAGAAGGTCGGACTCGAAGCCTTTGCCAATCAAAAGGTACAAAGACTTTCAGGCGGACAGATGCAAAGGGTGGCTATTGCAAGATCACTTTGTATGGACCCTGAGGTCATACTCTTGGATGAGCCCACCAGTGCTTTGGACCCTCAGATGGTTGATGAGGTTCTGGAGGTAATAAAGGACCTTTCAAATTCCGGACTTACATTGGTCATCGTCACCCATGAGATGAGATTTGCAAGGGATATTTCAGACAGGATAGCTTTTTTGAGGGATGGAAGACTCCTGGAACAAGGCTCACCGGAGCAAATATTTTCAAATCCTCAGACAGAGGAAATGAAGCTATTTCTTAAAAAATACATTGAGACTGTTTAAGCAGTCTCTTTTTTAAAAAGCAAAATCGAAAGAGCCGGTCAGCGGCATTAGCAAAGGATAAAAATACGTACTGCTTTTAAAGCAAGGAGAATGAAGATGGGAAATATTTTTGACTGTGAATATGAAAACATAAAAAAAGACATAGAGGCGTTAAACCAATATGTATATGACAATCCGGAGCTTGGATTGGAGGAATATAGAAGCTCAACAGCCCATAAAGAGCTCCTTGAAAAGCATGGCTTCACCGTGGAGATGCCGTATATGGGAATGGATACTGCCTTCAGGGCAGTTTTTGACACGGGAGTCATGGGAAGAAATATAGCATATCTTTCAGAATATGATGCACTTCCGGGAATGGGACACGGCTGCGGTCATAATATTTTAGGAGCTGCAACAACCGGTTCCGGGATTCTTCTTTCAAAGGTTTTAAAAAAAGGAAAGGTAACTGTAATAGGAACACCGGCAGAAGAAACTATAGGGGGTAAGGTTGTTCTAACCGACAGGGGAGCTTTCAGTGATATTGACGCTGTTTTGTGCACCCATCCGGATAACAAGTTTTATAAAAGCGGAACATCTCTGGCGTTGGAATCAAGGGAGTACAGATTTCACGGGAAAACCGCCCATGCATCAGGAAACCCGGAGGAAGGTATAAATGCACTTTCCGCTTTGATCCTGATGTTTAACAATATTGACGCCATAAGGCAGACCCTTATAAACAACGAAACCATTTCAGGAATAATAACTAACGGCGGTGAGGCTGCAAATATAATCCCCGACCTTGCAGTGGGACGATTCCATATCAGGGCTGACAACAGGGAAAACCTGGACAGGCTGGTTGCCAGGGTTCATAATCTGGCAGAAGCGGCAGCAATGACTATCGGTTGTACTCTGGATTGGGAACAATATGAAAACAGATTTTTAGATCTCAGAACCAATAAAGCCATGGCTGATGTCTATGACGGAATAATGGAGGAGATGGGAATAACCACAGTCCGGTTTGAAGGAAATCCAGGATCTTTGGATATGGGAAATGTGAGCTATGCCGTCCCATCCATAAACCCTAATTTCAAAATAACCGATGATGTGGAATACAGTATGCATACTGTTGAATTCAGGGATAAAACCCTGGGGGAAACAGCCTTGACCAACCTCTGTATAATAATAAAAGCTCTTGCGGCAACAGGAGAAAGAACGGTGGAGGATGACATCCTTTATACAAAAATCAGAGAAGAATTCAATTCTGTAAAATAAATAACCGGTTCTTTACTTTAAATCCAAAACTCTGGGGTATAATGGTAGCTACTCTGATTAAGAAATATTCTTAAAGTAAAATCAGATTCAAGGTGGATTCTATGGCAATGAAAATAAGAAGTATAGGTTCCCGTGGGATTATAGTCACCTATGATGATCTCCTGGATACTGAATTTTCCTGTACAAGCAACATCTATATAGTAAAGGGCGAGAAGGAAGCCTGTGTAATTGATACCTTCCTTGGTCCCAAGATAATGGGAACTACAATGAAGGAAATCGGACTTGCATCAAACGATGTTAAGTATGTCATCAATACACACAGTGACTGGGACCATGTCTGGGGTAATTCTCATTTTTCCGGGGCAGTGGTAATAGCACATGAAAAGCTTCTTGAATCAAAGGAAACAGGTGAAGATTTTGAGGAGCTGCTCAAATTTGCGTCGGGAAAAATAAAATTAAGAGAACCGGATATAACCTTCGACTCCAAGTTGGATTTAAAGGATATTAAGCTTGAGTTGTTTTATACTCCGGGGCATACTTCAGATTCAATAAGTATTTATGATCCTGTGGACAGGGTTCTCATAGTCGGAGACAATGCTGAAAACCCAATACCAAGCTTCATTGATCCCCTATTGGTGGAAAAGCATCTTAGATCCCTGGAGACTTATCTTGAAATGGACTTTGAAATTCTCATTCCCGGTCACGGTGAAATTATGACGAGGGAAGAATTGATGCTCAATATAACTTACCTTCAGGATTTACTTAAAAATGATCCGGAGGAATTGGAGAAGTATAATAAGGGAAAGACTAAGTTCAATCACCAGATAAACCTTAACTATTTATGGAAATGACATAGAGGGGGTGCCGTAATGGAAGAAAGAATGACACCGGACAGAATGCTTGAAATCCTGGATATGCTGGCTGATGAGTTGCCGGAGGTATTTTTTGACAGACTGAATCTTGGTATTTCAGTAATTGACGAGGTAAAACATGACCCTCTGTCACGGGAGGGAGATCCTTTATTCATACTTGGCAGGTATATCAAAGACTTCATGGGAAGAAGAATAGAGATTTATTACGGCTCATTTATGTGCGTCTTCGGTTATTTAAATGAAGAGCAAATGACAATCAAGCTTCGGGAAACTCTACGCCATGAATTCCGTCATCACCTAGAAAATCTGGGTGGCGAAAGGGATTTGGAGTGGGAGGACCTGGACAGACTGAGGAACTATCTAAACAAGAACAAGTAAAATAAAATCAATTGGCTAATCAAAATGAAAGACCGCAAAGGTTGAATGTAAAACTCAACCTTTGCGGTCTTATCCATAGCTGTTTATTTTGTTTTATAACCCTTATTATTATCCAGCTCAATCAGAAGCTTTCTGTCCTTTATAAAATCTATGACTTTATCCTGATGCTCCTTTGGCCAGAAGTGAAAATCCTTTAAAAGCTCCTTTAACTCATCTGAACCTTCTGCAAAATAAATTTCTTCCTCTTCAAGAAGGTAAGAATTGGTGACTCCCAGGGATTTACTTATTTTAAGGAGTGACTTCAGGGATGGATCGGTTCTTTCATTAATGATGTCAGATAAATAGGAAACGGACAATCCTGTATCGGATGCCATATCCTTAAGCTTTAAATTTTTTTCAACTTTAATGTCTTTGATCCTCTTTCCGATTTTCATTGGTTACTCCGTAAATACCGTATTTTAAGTACATTATAAAACAATACGTAAAAAACGTAAAGTCAGGCAATCCATATGGATTATTAACGTAAATTACGTTAATATAGAAAACAACAGAGAATATTACGTTAATAAAGTAATGGGAGGCAATATGTTTGATATAGGCGAAGTTATCAAATCAAAAAGAAAGGCTTTAGGCATATCCCAAAAGAAGCTGGCAGAATTGGCAGGTATTTCAAATACATACTTATCGGATATTGAGGTTGGGAGGACTGACCCTTCACTTAAAACCATGACTAAAATAGCCAAAGCTCTCGAAATTGAGCTTAAGGATTTATTTTAAGAAGCATTTTGGTTTTTTGCTGAGTATTATTAATGTTTTACAATATCTGTATTTCGTTTACAGACCGATTTGAGTTACAATTGTATTATCAAATGAGATTTGGGGAGATTGTGCAGATATGAATGAATATGTCAGCGTCAGAAATGCAACAAAACTAAGAGATAAGGACTATCTTGTATTACTCTCAAGACAGTTTCCGAATATTGCCTCAGCATCAACTGAGATAATAAATCTGTCAGCCATCATGAACCTGCCAAAGGGTACGGAGCATTTTATATCAGATATTCATGGTGAATATGAATCCTTCAACCATGTTATCAGAAATGCCTCAGGTGTTATAAGAACAAAAATCGATGATATTTTTGGATCCACCCTGATGGAGAATGAGAAAAAGACACTTGCAACTTTGATTTATTATCCTGAGGAGAAGCTCCAGGAGCTTGAAAAGTGTCAGACACTTACCAAGGATTGGTACAGAATTACCCTATTCAGATTGTTACAGGTATGTAAGCTGGTATCTACAAAATATACAAGATCCAAGGTCAGAAAAGCTTTGCCGAAGGATTTTGCATATATTTTGGACGAACTCATAAACGAAAATGAGAACAGACTCAACAAGCACGAATATTACAATAAAATAATTGATTCAATAATAGAACTGGACAGATCGGAAGCCTTTATCACAGCCATAGGAAAGCTGATCCAGCGTCTTGCCATAGACAGGCTGCATATATTGGGAGATATATATGACAGAGGTCCCGGGGCTGATATTATTGTTGATACGTTGATGGATTATCATTCTGTGGATATTACCTGGGGAAACCACGATATCCTGTGGATGGGAGCCGCGGCAGGATCTAAGGCCTGTGTTGCCAATGTTGTCAGAATTCAGGCAAGATATGACAACCTGGATGTACTTGAAGATTCCTACGGTATAAACATGATGCCTCTGGCGCAGCTTGCCATGGATCAGTATTCAGATTCTAACCTTACGAAATTCATGCCTAAGGGTGATGAAATAGCTGAGAAGAGCGAAAGCGAAGTTCGCCTCATTGCCATGATGCATAAAGCAATTTCCATAATCCAATTCAAGATTGAAGGTCAGCTGATTATGGAACACCCTGAGTATAAGATGGAAGAGAGGCTCCTTCTTGATAAGATTGACTATGAGAAGGGAACAATAATGCTTGGGGATACGGAGTATCCACTAAATGATACGGGATTCCCCACAATAGATCCTAAAGATCCTTACAAACTTACAGACCAGGAAGAGTATGTAATGTCCAGATTGACGGCATCCTTTGAGCATTCCAAAAGAATGGACGAGCACATGAGATTCATGTTCACAAAGGGATCCATGTACCTTATATTCAACGGAAATCTTTTATTCCACGGATGCAACCCCATGGAGGATGACGGCTCCTTCATGGAAGTTGAAATAGATGGTGAAAAGTATAAAGGACGTGCTGCTTTTGATAAATTTGAACAGCTTTCAAGGTCCGGTTACTTTAATGTAGATGAAAAGGAAAAAAAGGTGGGTCAGGATACAATGTGGTATTTGTGGTGCGGCCCCAAGTCTCCTTTATTCGGAAAAGAAAGGATGACCACCTTTGAAAGGTACTTTGTTGATGATAAAGCAACCCATGTGGAGCAGAAGAACAACTACTTCACCCTGAGGGAAGATGAAACAATTTTGAAGACAATATTTGAAGACTTCGGTCTTGATTACAACACCGGGCATATTATCAACGGCCATGTACCGGTTAAAGTCAAAAAAGGTGAATCCCCGGTCAAAGCCAAGGGTAAGATATTTGTCATAGACGGAGGTTTTGCCAGAGCCTACCAGAAGGAGACGGGAATAGCAGGATATACCTTGATTTACAACTCACAGGGCATGCATCTTGCAAGCCATGAGCCTTTTACCTCAACCCAGAATGCAATCGAGGAAGAGAAGGATATTCTTTCAACAATAACAATCGTAGAGAGAACCAAACGGCGTCAGATAATTTCCGAGACAGATATAGGAAGTGAACTCCAAGGTCAGATAAATGATTTGAGACAGCTCCTTGAAGCTTACAGAAACGGCTTGGTCAAGGAAAAAGATTAATGGACCAGGATTATATTGTAAAGACTATAGGGGAAAGAAAGAAAATAGCTCTTATTGCCCATGATGCAAAAAAAGATGATCTTTTAAGATGGTGTGTTAAAAATAAAGACAGATTAAAGGACCATGATTTGTTCGGAACGGGAACAACTGCTGCCATAATATCCTATGAATCTGGCTTGGACGTCCGCGGAGTAAAATCCGGACCCCTTGGAGGAGACCAGCAGATTGGTGCAAAAATAGTGGAGGAAGAAATTGACTTTGTTGTTTTCTTTGCAGACCCAATGACAGCACAGCCCCATGATCCCGATGTCAAAGCTCTTATGAGGATAGGGGAGCTTTATGACATACCCATGGCTATAAATGAAGCAACCGCAGATTTTATGATAACAAGCCCATTCATGACTTCAGAATACAAGCATAAGCTTGTAGACTTCGCAGGCGGCATGGAAAAGAGGATAAAGTCCTTCATTGATAAAAAATCCATGGATGTCAAAGCCATTGAAGACAAGCTTGAATCCGATATAAAATCAGACCTTGAAACAACGGTTGACGGAAAGTAAAACGAATAAATTAAAAGAAATTACTTCCGGTGTTAATATCACCGGGAGTAATTTCTTCCTTTAAAGTTCATTTTTTTCTTCGTCTTAGAACAAATTATTGATTATCTATTTCCGCAACAGCTTTTTACCGAAACCAAACTTACTTGTTGTAGCATTTTTGGCTGCATTTTTTGCGGCAGAGGCGAAGGATTTTATAATATGAACCGTATTCTCACTGATTATACTGCCGATTTTGGAAGCGGCTTCAAGGGAGGAGCTTCTCCTGACTGCCTTTTTATCCGGTACTGTAAGTGAACCGAGATATTTAGTCGTTATATAGCCGCACCTTAAGGTTAAAAGAGCATTTACGGCACCTTCCATAACAGATGAAACCAAAAGGTTGGTTATGGGGACTGCCCCCGGAACCACACTCATGATTGAACCGCCTACAAGGGAGGTTATCAAAGGCTCTATCTGATCTTCAATAAGGTCCAGATCTTCCAGCCCCCTGGCTATCAATACCGTTCCTGCAACATTGGAGTAAATGTAAACCAGCTTTCTTATGGATGGTCTGGCTTCATAAAGATGTGTTATTCTCCACACCATTTTAACCAAGGAGGTAAGCATGAACACACCGTCAAGAGCTCCGTTTTGGGATATGGAAGTTGTTAAAAACACCTTGACCGCCTCGGCTTTTATGACCTTGTCCGCCTCTTCGCCCAATGATCGGTAAGCATTTTCCAGCTCCAGCTCCTTGTTTTGTCCGGTCAACTCCACTGCGTGAGTTGAAAGGTAGGTGTTTTTCCGAAGAAGGCTGTGCATTTTTTCGACATATTCCGGGAACTCTTCGGAATCCTTGGATTTTGGAACCTCAGGAACCGCCTTATAGGACAATACCCTGATCACCGGATACAGTATCAGGATAATAAACATTAATACCAGCGATGCCGCAACGGCGTAGCCAAAAATATTATTCACACCAAAGGCCCAGGTTGAAAGCTGGATCCCCTGATTCAATACAATTATTAAGAAGAAGAGGATGAATCCGACCAAAGGCAGAATCAACCACTTGAGAAGACTTTTTTTAATATCTTCCATTTATACCCCCGGTTTCGTATAATTAAACTGTAACAAGTAAACAATAGCACATTCTTTTAATCACAATATTAAATATTGCTGAATTATTTTATAGGCATTATTAACTTTTATTTTAAAGTTCAGCATTATTGACCCGAAGTATCGTGCAAAAGGATTTTTGTTACAAAAAATAGGAGGGAAAAAGATGGAAAACTTTTTTAAGTTGAAGGAAAACAAGACCGACGTCAAGACCGAATTTTTTGCAGGCTTGACAACATTCCTGACCATGGCATACATATTGTTCGTTAACCCGAATATATTGTCAGCCACCGGAATGAACAAAAACGCCGTTTTTATTGCTACCGTTATTGCAGCTGTAATCGGAACACTTGTAATGGGGTTGTTCGCTAATGTTCCGTTCGCACAGGCACCGGGTATGGGATTGAATGCATTCTTTACTTACACAGTTGTATTCGGAATGGGATTCACATGGCAGCAAGCACTTGGTATGGTATTTATCTGCGGACTGATCAATATCCTAATCACTGCAACCAAGATAAGGAAGGAAATAATCAAGGCTATACCGGAGTCAATGCAGTATGCAATCTCCGGCGGTATCGGACTATTTATAACATACATCGGCCTTATGAATGCAGGTTTCCTGAAGTTCTTGGGAGACGGTGAGGCAGGACCGGACGGAACCTTCGCTAAGATAGTTCCTTCAATGGTTGATTTCACTTCTATTTCAGCACTTGTTGCCCTTGCAGGTTTATTGATTACAGTAATCCTGATGCTGAGAAAGGTTAAGGCAGCAATACTTATTGGTATTATCGCAACTACAATTTTGGCAATCGCTACAGGCGTTGTTCCACCTGAACATCTTCAAAACCTTGGAGCAGGCTCAGGCGTATCCATAGCAGAGATTGGTGATACCTTCTTAAAACTTGATATACTAGGTTTGTTCGCAGATCCCGGAAAACTTCTTCTCGTATTCTCAACAATTTTTGCATTCTCACTGACTGATACCTTCGACACAATAGGAACTTTCCTGGGTGCCGGAAGAAAAGCAGGTATATTCGACGACAAGGATGCCGAAATGTTTGAAAAGAGCGAAGGTGGCTTCAACTCAAAGCTTGAAAGAGCACTTTTTGCTGATGCTACAGCAACCTCAATCGGTGCAATATTCGGAACCTCAAACACAACTACATATGTTGAATCAGCTGCAGGTATATCTGTAGGTGGTAAGACAGGCTTGACCTCCGTAGTTACTGCACTGCTGTTCATTGCTTCACTTGTACTTCTTCCTGTAATCGGAATAGTACCTGCAGTTGCAACAGCACCTGCTTTGATAGTTGTCGGTATCCTGATGATTGAATCCATAGGAAATATAGATTGGTCAGATCTTGAAGTAGCAATTCCTGCATTCTTTACTATGGCAATGATGCCTTTGGCATACTCAATCACAGCGGGAGTTTCCACAGGATTCATATTCTACTGTCTGACAAAGGTAGTAGTCGGAAAGTCCAAGGAAGTATCTCCAATGATGTATATTTTCACAGGATTGTTCATTCTATCCATGGTACTTACAGCATTGGTTTAAAAAAAAGGCACCGAAAGGTGCCTTATATGCTACCATGGCTCAGTCGGTAGAGCAGCTGATTCGTAATCAGCAGGTCAAGGGTTCGATTCCCTTTGGTAGCTCCATAAAGGTGTGCTTTTACGCCACCTTTTTTTACTAAAAAAATACAATAAACATAAATATGACATCAGAGGTGCAGTATGAATGAGGTAGCATATTTTGAAATAATGGCCGAAAATCCCGAAGCCACTGTTGATTTCTATAAGAAGGTATTTGGTTGGAAAATTGAAAAAGACCGATCCATGCCCATAACCTACTACAGGATAAGCTCTGAGGGAATACTCGGGGCCATAATGCAAAAGGAAGAAAACATGAAGAGTGAGGGAATTAATTCCTTTGTTTCTTCAATCATAGTCAGTAACTTTGATAAAATTGAGCATCTGATTCTGGAACACGGCGGTTCAATAGCCGTAGAGAAGTTTTTAATACCAAATGTATGCTGGCAGGGTTATTTCAAGGATATTGACGGAAATCAGTTTGGCATATTCCAGGTTCTTGAAACTGCATAGGAAAACTTAATGAAAAATAAATAATGACGAAAAAAAGGCTTGATTCCCCATAAAATTCGGAATCAAGCCTTATCTTTTTCTTTAATTTTAATATCCCGCTCATCAACTTTATGGGGATAATATAAACTACTGCCTATCTTGGACCTGCCTCAACAAGATCTGAACCTGCATCAGGAAATCTTTTGAAGTTTTCCTTGAATTTTTCAGCCAAGGCCAAAGCAGTTTTAGTATACTCCTCAGGATCGGACCACTGTGACATAGGGTCTAACAAATCTGAGGGAACTCCTTCGATTTTTGTCGGAACATCCAGGTTGAAGATTTCATCCTTTATGAACGTGGCATTCTTGATAGAACCGTTAAGTGCGGCATTCACCATTCTTCTGGTGTATTTCAACGGTATTCTGCTGCCGGTTCCGTAAACTCCTCCCGTCCAACCGGTATTTATAAGATAAACCTCGGTGGAGTATTTTTCTATTTTTTCACCCATGAGTCTGGCATAGGTTTCTATTGATCTTGGCATGAAAGGTTCGCCGAAGAGAGCCGAGAAGGTTGTCTGCGGTGATACTATTCCTCTTTCGGTACCTGCAAGCTTGGAGGTATAACCGCTCATGAAGTGGTACATGGCTGCTTCCTTTGAAAGCTTGGATATGGGAGGAATAACACCGAAGGCATCGGCGGTGAGGAATACAACTGTTTTAGGTATTCCGCCCTGGCCTGACAGCTCTGCGTTTGAAATATATTCTATGGGATAAGTGCCCCTGGTGTTTTCAGTCAGGGACTGGTCAGAATAAACGGGGACTCCGTCTTCATCAATGACCACATTTTCTAAAATTGAACCGAATTTTAAAGCATCATAAATCTCTTTCTCTTTTTCCGGATCCAGATTGATGGTTTTTGCATAGCAACCGCCTTCAAAATTGAATACACCGTCATCGTCCCAGCCATGTTCATCGTCTCCGATGAGCTTTCTTGAGCTGTCTGCAGAAAGTGTTGTTTTACCGGTACCGGACAAACCGAAGAACAATGCTGTATTTCCTTCTTCATCCATGTTGCAGGAGCAGTGCATAGGAAGGATTCCTTTTTCAGGAAGCAGATAGTTCATTATGGAGAAAATTGATTTTTTGATTTCTCCTGAGTAAAGTGTTCCTCCGATCAGGATAAGTCTGTCCTTCAAGCTGATAATAACGAAGGCTTCTGAATTAATTCCGTCTTCCTTTCCCAATGCCTTAAGGTGAGGAACGGCAATAACGGTGAAATCTGCATCCAAGCCTTTTCTGTCCCTGTCCTTAATAAAAATCTGATTTGCAAAAACTGCCTGGGCAGCGCTTTCACAGAATACATTGATTTTTAAAGTGTTTTTCTCATTGGCTCCGACTCTGGACTTAACCAGGAACATTTCCCTGCCGGCAACATAATCTTTAACTTTATTTTTTAACTTCTCGTAGGTTTCTTCAGAAACAGGCTTGTTTATTTTGCCGTAAGCGACGGTATCCTTTGAGATATCATCAAGAACTATGAACCTGTCCTGAGGTGATCTTCCGGTATATTGTCCGGTTCTGATAAGGAGGCATCCATTTGACGCCAGCACTCCATCTCCTCTTGAAACAGCTTCATTAATCAGATTAGAAACAGAAAGATTTTCACGGAGTTTATCCATTGAAAACCATGCTAAAAAATTATCCAATTTTATCCCCTTTAAAACGATTTAATAACTACATTCTGTTATACGACTACAATAAAATCAAGTCAGTTTTTAAAATGGAAAGTGATTTTATTATGGTAATTGGTCATTAAATAGCAACAAAAAGATTAGATTGATTCCTTTGTATAAAAGAAAAAACTTTATGCATAAAGAAATGATAAATCAGGTAATAATTAATTACCTGATTTATTATTATCAAACCTGTTTTTAATATGTACATATGAAAATCAACTGAATATCAACGGGTATTGGGCTTTTTAAACACTGAAACAGCACCCAGGGCTGCAAACAGCAAGGATAAGCCAAAGCTTCTCCAAACCCTCGCAACATCAAAATTTTTATTGTCAAAATGTGCCATCAGGCCAAGGTAGAGTGAATCGGATACTCCGATACCGTAATATCTGAACATTTCCACAGCCACCGAGAATACATTTCCCAAAAACACGGATATCAGAACAAGAATGACAGCCAGGACAATGGGTATATTTTTGCCTGAGAACAAATTGTATGCCTTAATAATCAAGACAGCAGTTATAACCCCTACAATTGATGCGTAAAAACCGACGGCGGATAACAAGGCGATTAAAACTGCACCGATTATTGCGGCAAGAATTGCACCTATTAACCCGGATGCCGAAAAGGCCGTCTCCGGCATGAAATACTGTTGAGACTGTTCCAGATAGGGATTTCTGTCCGGAGGAATATAGCCTCTGCCCTCAGAATTTAACTCTCTGTTGCTGTTAATATTTATCTCATCGTCAGTGAAATCCTCATTGGAATCAAATGCCGACCCGTTTTCAGATCCATTGTCTTCAGAGTAGCCGTATAAACCCGTATCTATAGAATTGACCGCATAATCAATTCTCCTTGCCTCTTCCTCCGTATTTATACCGGGGGGAGTAAGGACAATCTCAAGTCTGTCCCTTGTGATCCTTGCGTCTTCTATGCTGAATCTTGAAGAAATAGATGAAATATATTTCAAAGCAGTCCCGTTGGCAATAATTTCATCCGTAACGGGACGGGATATGACTATTCTGTCACCGGCTTCCTTAATCGTATATTTAACATTTCCCCTGAATTTAGTAAGAGTGTCATTTTCGGGAAAAAAGCCTTTCCCCTGTAATGCCGTAAACAATTCTTTATACATAGAAATCACCACCGATAAATAAGTCTGATAGATATTTCAATTATTATAACAGACAGTAATTGCCATAATGGCAGTGTTAATCAATAATTCAAATTGACTTAACCTTTACTTTCAATTAGGGCACAAAAAACCACAGATTTACGTTAAAATAAAAGGTGTATCAAATATAAAATACATAAAACAATATAAACGGAGGTATTACCATGATAGGAGTTGTATACAAAGAAGGCTGGCTGCCTAAGGAAACTGCCGTAGAGCTGATGAAGGACATGGATGAGAAGGTGGTTTATTTTGAATCCCTGAATGAAATCCATGATTTTTCAGACAAGGAAAAAATAGAAATTTTGATTAATACCGATCTTTCTGAGATGGATGTCATAAAAGAAATGACCGGATTAAAATGGATAATGTCTTATACGGCAGGAGTTGATGCCTATGACCTTGAGAGATTGAGGGAAATGGACATCAAGCTTACCACAACCTCGGGTCTTCATAAGACAAACATTGCAGAGCAGGTTTTCGGAGCAATGATCATGTTTTCCAGAAACATTCTTAAGGCAATGTACAATAAAAGGGACAGAAAATGGGAAGCTTATCCCTTGGATGAGCTCATCGGAAAAAATATATTGATAATAGGCACCGGAAAGATCGGAGTCGAAATTGCAAGAAAAGCTAAGGTGTTTGATATGAAGGTATCCGGTGTCAGAGCCTCAAAGAACCCGGAGCTGCCGGAAAACTTTGATGAGATAAGCACGATTTCAGATTTGCATAAGGTATTACCCGGCAAGGACTATGTTGTTCTTGTTGTACCTTCAACAAAGGACACAAAAAAGATGTTCGGTGCCGAAGAGTTTGCCCTGATGGATAAGAAGTCAGTGTTCATAAATGTGGGCAGAGGCGATACCGTGGATGAGGCAGCTCTTTATGAAACCTTGAAGGAAAAGAAGATAAGAGGAGCATATTCGGATGTCTTTGAGAATGAACCGCTTCCGTCTGACTCACCTTTCTGGGATCTTGAAAATCTCATTATTACTCCTCATAATGCGGGACCGACACCTCATTATAATGAGAGGGCTTTTGAAATATTCAGGAACAATTTAAAGAGGTTCAGAGGCGGAGAAAGCCTGCTGAATATTATTGACTACAATAAAAAATATTGATTTTGATTTAAAATTAATTTTCGGGAGTTATCATGAGCTACAGAAGGGTACTACAGTTTATATCGGGGAAAAAGGGAATTACAATCCTGCCTTTTTTGGTAGGGACTCTCTACTCATATTATAAATTCGGAAATCTGGATCCCCTTAATCTCATACTTTTGTTTGTAGCCCTGTTATTTCTGGAGGAAGGTATTGCAGGATTGACAGGATACTTCATAAAGGAAGACAATCCGCTTCCGGAGGGAGATATAACCGAGAAATACAGGCGTAGGAAAAGAAAACCGAATATCGGATTATTGTTTCTGCTGCTGTATTTTGCTCTGACCGTAACACTTTCTGTCAGAGCCGGATTCTTTGTATTCCTGATGATGACCATAATTTTAATCCAGGGAGCCTTCTATCGGGGAGGACCTATACCAACGGTCAGAACCCACAGGAGTGAAATTACAACCGGAATTACCTTGGGACTTATTGTTCCTTTGACTGCCGTACTTATCCATCTTGAAGACAAGCTTTTGAAGGCATGGATATTTCAGACGAGATTCCATTTTGAGGCTGATCTGAAAAGCCTGGGAATGGTGTTGGTGGTTATGATTCCATTGGTAACTGCACTTACCAACCTGATTTTGACAGATAATATAATTGATATGACCGCAGATAAAAGGGAAGGACGATTTACACTGCCCATACTGCTGGGAAAAGACAGAGCACTTCTTCTCTTCAATTTCATTTACATACTGGGAGCTCTTTCGCTCATTATTTCCATAGTTACTAAAAGTCTTCCGATAGCAGGACTTCTTATGGCATTGCCCTACAGTCTTGTTTTTAAAAACGCCAGAATATTTTCAGGCAGGTCCCACAGGGAAATGGGAAATTATCTTGCCCAGGAAAATTTTGTCGTCGTTGCTGTTACTCTGCTGATAGTTTTAGCTTTAGGTATAAACTTCAATTTGTAAGGATAAAACATGAATGAATTAATGCTGGACATAATGTCCAAATATGGATATCTTGGAGTATTTTTCCTGATATTCATAGAAAACTTATTTCCGCCCATACCCTCAGAGGTTATTTTATTATTCGGAGGGTTCTTAACCACCTATGCCGGGCTTAATGTCCCATTTGTAATATTGACATCAACCCTGGGATCCCTCCTTGGAGCCATAGTTTTGTATGCCCTGGGAAATAAACTGAAATATGACACAATTGTGGGATTATTCTCCGGAAAAACGGGTAAAATATTGGGTTTGAAGGGTACGGACCTTCATAAGACCAACGAATGGTTCAGAAAAAGGGGGCCTGCGGCTGTATTTTTCTGCAGATTCGTACCTGTAATAAGGAGCTTGATTTCAATCCCTGCCGGAATAACCGGAATGAGAAAGAGGACATTTCTTATTCTTACGACATTAGGATCGGCTATATGGAATACCGTACTCATCATGCTGGGGAGATTTGCCGGAGAGGGATGGAACAAGTATGACTCATACTTCAGTACCTATTCCAAGGTATTCATTATCATCGGCGGAATTGCAGGACTGATTTTCATAATATACAGAAAGGTGTCAGCGAAAAAGAATTTAAACAGCAACAATATCAGCGGAGATCAAAATTGATATGAAAAAACATATTGAGGCTAAGATAGAAGAAAATATTCTAAGGGGTTACTTAGAAATACCGGATGAGGGTGAATCCGATTTTCCCTTGTTGGTCATGTTCCATGGCTTCACAGGAGATTGCACGGAAAACTACTTCATGTTCTCAAGATTGGCTAGTCAATTGAAAAACAAGGGCATAGCAACTCTGCGACTGTCATTCCCTGGATCGGGGGAAAGCGATGGTGATTTCTCCTACGTTTCATGTAAAACCTGGGGAGAAACAGCCAAGAAAATTTTTGACTTTGCAAAAACAATTGAAAATATAGATAAATCACGTATGGGAATTCTCGGACTTTCCATGGGCGGAGCTGCAGCCACCGTTGCATCAAAGGAGCTCAACGGTGAGTTTAAGCTTCTCATACTCATTGCCCCCGCTTTCAGGTATGCGGTAAAATATGCCGATCAATTTAAGGATCCAAAGACAGAAGTAAGTTTCAAGGGTAACCTTCCCATAAAAAGACATTTCATAGAGGATGAGAAGACCGCAGATTATTCTTCAATACTCAAACAAACGGAGTGTCCCGTCCGCTTTATCCACGGTACGGGGGACACATCGGTACCCTTTGAAGTATCGAAGGAATACTCCGGATACCCTAAGGACTCCTCATTGGTTCCAATTCAGAATGCCACTCATGCCTTTGATGATCCGGACTCATTCAATACCCTTGTAGATGAAGTCTTAAAAGCGGCATCAATCTTATAAAAGAAGGATTCAAGTATACTCGTGAATTAAATAATTGAAACAACTCCCCATAAGCATTTACTGCTTAGAGTTGAATTGTTCAAAAAAACAGAGACCGGAAAGAATGTATAATTCTATTCGGTCTCTGTTTTATCTTCTATTGCTTAACCCGGCCTATATTATCCGGTCTTTGCTTTATATGGTCTTGACTTATCCGGTCTCTGAATTGTCCCTTATGTTTATAAGATAGATTATAAACCGATTAATAATTCTGAGCCGGGGCTTGAGTACAGTTTATATTCCAGAAAAACCCGTATTTATCAACTACTGCTCCATAAAGAACAGACCAGAATGTCGGCTGCAACGGCATCTCAATTTTACCATCTTCTGCAAGGGAATTAAAAATTCTTGTTATGACTTCGGTATCATCGTCATTGAAGACTATTGATACATTATCTCCTACAGCATATGAAACTCCGGGCATGTTGTCCGAAAGTTGAATTGCATGATCTTCGCTCAGAAGGATTTCTGCGTTCATTACAAGATCTTTCATCTCATCCGTCACGACAAATTCAGGATTCTCCGGCAAATCTTTGAAGGTTGAAATACGCGGTACTCTGTCAAATACCTTTCCGTAGTATTCTGCCACTTCTTTTCCGTTTCCGTTAGTTACTAAATAAACACCAAGCTTCATAATATACTCCTTTAAACCATAATGGTTCAATTTGCTAATTGAAATTCAATATCATTGAATCAATTTTATTATATTAAGTAGCTGCTATTTGTATAGGGTAATTTCTTTTATTTAAATGAAAATTAATATATGAATCTGAAAATTAGCTTGGGTCAAGGGGGAACAGCAAAGCCTCATAGGGTCTGAGCTTCAGAACCGAACCTACTGATACTGTGTCTTCATAGTTGCCTATAAGAAGCTCTGAATCTTGAAAGCTTAATCCCGGTGCTTTTTCCTGGTCAAGATCGATGAAGGTATTGCTCATGTTCAGAATAATCAAATACCCGGTTTTGTCCGATATTCCAAAGTCATTTGCATCAAATCTCTCATAGACGTAAACCCGGTTATCATCCTTGAAATATTCCCTGAATTTTCCGTATATCAAAACAGGATGTTTTTTTCTTATTTGGATGAGCTCCTTATAAAAGGAAAAGATGGAGGATGGGTCACTTTCCTCAGACTCGGCATTAACTGTCAAATAGTCTGAAGCCGGTCTTATCCATGGAGTCCCATGGGTGAATCCGCTGTTCTCGTTTTTGTTCCATTGCATGGGTGTTCTGGAATTATCTCTGTTTGTATGGGAAAGACCAAGAAGGAAATCCTCTTCCCTTACATTGCCTTTAACAACCTGGAGCTCATATTCGTTTTTAACAGCCACATCCCTGTAATCCTCAATCTTGAAATCCACGGGGTTTGTCATTCCTATTTCATCACCGTAGTAAATAAAGGGTGTTCCCCTCATGGTCATTTGAAGCAATGCCAGAAGCTTTGCTGATTCACTCCTGTATTTTTGTGTGTCTCCCAGCCTGGACAAGGTTCTTGTGGTATCATGGTTGGAATAGAACACCGGGTTCCAGCCTTCTATTGGATCTCTTTCCGACCAGCCTGAAAATTTCTCCTTAATTTCTGAGATATTCGGAGGCACTCTCAGCCAGGGCTTTTCTCCTCTTCCGATTGAATGCATGTCAAAATGGAAGAGCATGTGCAGCTTGTCCTCAGGAATATTTGTGTAAACCTTGGCTTTTTCATAGCTTATTCCCCCGGCTTCGCCGATGACCACAATTGAATCACCATCCAGGATATTCATTCGGATTTCTTTAATATAATCATGGACGGGAGGAAGGTTTTGTATCCTGGGCAGCATATCCAGGGCCCCATCTTTTAATACATCGGCATCCCTGTATTCGGGGTCCTTTGCCAGATGGTTTATTGCATCAAATCTGAAGCCGTCAACTCCCTTGTTTTTCCAAAAGCTTATTATTTCATATACAGCCTTCTTTACTTCATTATTCTCCCAATTCAGGTCAGGTTGCTTCCTGCTGAATATATGAAGGTAATATTCATCCGTGGGTGCATTATATTCCCAGGCTGAGCCGCCAAAAAAGCTGGTCCAGTTGTTTGGAGGAGTTCCGTTTTTGGCATCCTTCCATATGTAGTAATCATGGTATTTATTTTTCCTTGATTTTCCGGCTTCCATAAACCATGGATGCTCATCAGAGGTATGGTTTATGACCAGATCCATGATCAGCTTCATATTGTTCTTATGGAGTGTATTTAAAAGCTCATCAAAATCAGTCATGGTACCGAACTCATCCATTATGTCAAAGTAATCTGAAACATCGTAGCCGTTGTCATCATTTGGACTTTTATTGATGGGATTTAAATAAACTGCGTCAATACCGAGATTTTTAAGATAAGGTATTTTGTTTATTATTCCTCTTATATCTCCGATGCCGTCACCGTCGGAATCCATGAAGCTTCTTACATATATTTGATATGCTACGGCTTCCTTCCACCATGTTCTGTTATATTTATTTTTAATTTCAGTCATTTGTATTGTTCCTTTAAAATATTTCTATACAAGAGTACCATTATAGCAAACCAAGAGAAAGTAAAAATTTGTTCCGATTTATGATAATATATACTTTGCCCAGGAGGGAAGAAATATGGAAAACGGAATAAGGGGAGAGGGATGTGAAATCCTGATACCTTCTGAAGATAAAAAAACGCTTAAGGAAATAGAAAGCTCAATTACAAAAAAATATAAAAAGACCATCTGGTCGAAATTCACAAAGGCATTGAATGATTTTGAACTTATATCCGAAGGAGACAGGATTGCAGTTGCAGTTTCAGGCGGTAAGGATTCCCTGCTCATGGCCAAGCTTTTTCAGGAATTAAAAAAACATAGGAAATTTGATTTTGAAGTAAAGTTTATAGCAATGGACCCGGGGTATCACCCTCAGATCAGAGAGCTTTTGGAAAGCAATGCAAAGTATTTGGATATAGATCTTGATATATTTGATTCAAAGGTATTTGACGTCATCGATGATATTGCATCGGATTATCCATGCTATATGTGTGCAAGGATGAGGAGGGGATACCTTTATTCCAAAGCCAGGGAGCTTGGATGCAACAAGGTTGCCCTGGGTCACCATTTTAATGACGTCATCGAAACCATCATGCTTAACATGGTGTTCGGAGGCTCCTTCAAGGCTATGCCTCCAAAGCTTAAATCCACAAATTATGAAGGTATTGAGCTGATTAGACCGCTTTACTACATAGAAGAAAAGCATATAAGAAAATGGGTTGATGAAATGGGCATATGGCCGTTGAACTGTGCCTGTATGGTGGCGGCCAAGAAAACCGGAAACAAGAGATATGTCATTAAAAAACTGATTGAAGACATGAAGCTCATCAACAAGGATGTGGATAAAGCCATACTCAAGGCTTCGGAAAATGTATATTCCGATACTATTCTCGGCTATGTTTCAAAGGGAAAGAAGCATGATTTCAACCGGGTTTACGAGGAACGTTACAAGGACAGGGTACAGGGAGATTTATTCATAGATACCCGGGATGAAGAATTTTAAACTGTCTAAAAGAGTATGACAATATCAAAAACCTGCCTCAACAGCTGCTGAGGCAGGTTTTTTGATTGATAAAAATGAAACTGCACTATTTGCTTTGGGTGTTAAACCTCTTCAAGATCCCTGGTCTCCTTATACAGCCGCGGATCTAAAACCTTGGTCAATTCATTTTCTCTGCCTGCATTGTATTTTGGCATTGCCCTGCTGGCTGCTTTTCTGTCAGGCGTTTTGTTCAAGCCTCTTGAAGTGAGGATAATTGAATATGCTACTAAAATAATGACTGCAAATAAAAGGACGATGGAGAACAGGTCATTACTGCCGAAGCCTTTATATATACTCATCAAGCCAAGGGCAAAGGTAATCAGAACAAGGATGTTTTTATTCTTCATAGCAAAGAATGATGTCAATGCAGTGAATGCCAGTACTAATATAATTGAATTTAATTCTGACGAAAATAAATTATTCATAAGGGTAGCCTTTGAATACATTGTCATAAAAATTGTCAGGCCGATAAAAACGGAAAAGGGGTTTCTTACCCACAGCTTTTCAGAAAAAACCTTGCTGTCGTCACGTGTATTCCCATTGGCTATCAATAATACAATGAAGCTGAAAAGGAAGGATAAAAGCATGAGAAGGGGTCTGCCTAGGAAAACAAAGAGCAAGCCTGCCCCATGCAGCAGCATGGACCAGGAAGCAGTCCAGCCTATATTGAATCTTGCTTTGTCAGCAACCTCCCTTTTGCTTTTGACCAGTCCCAATTGGAAAATAATGAAGAAAAACAACATTATAAAGGTCAAAAGATACAGGTAGATAATCGTCTGGGAGGGTATAAACCTGGATTGTCTCAGGGAAAATACGTTATCCAGGGAAACACCTCCAATGAGTCCTTGGCGTCCTGCGACTCCTATTCCTACCAATACAAGAAATGACAGGGTATTTATAATTTTCAACTTACTTGAGTTTTTATCCGTCATAAAGCTTCACTCCTTATATAGAACATTTGGATATTTTAATCTGATTTGCAATAAACAACTGTAATTTGTAATTAGTTTACCATGAGGATAAAACATTGTAGTGTCAAAAATATTATTATTCTGTTAATCAAAAAGCATTCCTGTGAATCTATGAGATTCACAGGAATGCTATAAAATGTTTGATTTGTTACTAACTTACCTTTTCGCTGCCGTCATCCTTTACTTTGACACCCAGAATTTCCATCAGCAGAACATGATAAATACCGGGGTCTTTTATTCCGTTGTAATATAAATCGGCTAATCCGACAATAAGAATTCGTATGGCATATTTTGGATAGGTAAGAGGAGGATCGAATTCAGTTTGATAGTTCTCAAATATCTCAAACACATGATCAACTGCAACCTCAATTAGGCGTCTGTTCATCATATCTGAGAAGGGTGAGAATTCTCCTGAGCCCATGGCAAGGACCTTTTTGTTTGTCTCAGACTGGGATAAATGGAATTGAAGGTAGTTGCTCAAATCCGTCAATAGATTTTGAGGTGTTCCTTTGGTTTCCAACCAACCGTTTCTGATGTCGGCAACATATTCATCTCCGATGTCGCCGAGAAGACTCTCTTTTTTAGGGTAATAATAATAGAACAGTCCCTTGGCAACTTTTACCTCATTGACAATATCATTTATAGATGTGTTTCCGTATCCTTTGTTTATAAATAATCTCTTTGCTGCCAGCATTATTTCTCTTTTTCTCATTTCAGGTTCTTTTGTTACTCTCATAGTTTACTACTCCTTTTCCTATTCTATAGATTTTAAAGATTCAACCATGTTGATCCTCTTTAGTGCAAAATGCATGATGAAATTTACTACGGCAGAGAATAAGAATGTCAAAAGCAGTGCAAACAAATAGCTTGTCCACTCAATATTTTTGCCGAACATCATGTTTGTTATTTCAAGGGTGGTCATAATGTATCTATGCAGCAGGAATCCCATTACCATTCCGGTCAGAGCTCCGAACAGCGTTAAGAAAATGTTCTCTCTGTAAACATAGGCAGTGACCTCCTGGTCCCTGAATCCCAGTACCTTTATTGTTGCAAGTTCCCTTTGTCTTTCAGTGATATTTACGTTGGACAGGTTATATAGGACGATGAAAGCAAGTGCACCTGCAGCTAAAACCAGTACCAATACGACAAAGGATAAGCTGCTCATCTGGGAGTCAAAGGATCTTGTTATTTCTGCCGTGGAGATTACCGTTACCACGGCATTGTTTTTAAGAAACTTTTCTGTAACGGAGGTTTCGTTTTTCAGTCCCTCATCGCTCAAATTAACCCAGATACCGTTGTAGTTTGGTTTCATTAAGTGAACCTTCTGGTAAGTCTCAGGCGACATATAAATATAGTTATTGACGTAGTTTTCAGTAATATCTGAAATAACTGTTTTAAACTGTCGCTTATCCGTGTCCTCGTAGCTTAGTTCGTCACCAACCTTGAGTTTAAGTGAATCTGCAAGCTTTTCATTAATTATTGCTCCTTCACTCGGAATCTGAAGCTTTTTCTTTGAGATCCTTTCTCTTAAGTTTATGAAGCTGTCAAGTCCAGCTGAATTTTCAGGAACAAGAAGAGTTGCATCAAAGGTACGGTCTGAACCGGGTACATGGACCTTCATCGAACCGGACAGATTTATTCTGTAGGATTTAACCTCAGGGACACTTCCGGCGATTTGATTTAGATCTCTTTCTTCAGCCGACTTTTTATTATCAACTATAACCAGCTGATCATATACGAATAGCTGCTTGAATTGATTGTTACCTATGGCATCGACTGAGTTCTTTATTCCAAAACCAGTCAATATCAGTGCAGTACAACCGGAAATTCCAATAACAGTCATCCAGAACCTCTTCTTATATAGGAACAGATTTCTGAAGGTAACCTTACGGGAGAAGGATAACCTCTTCCATAGGGGAGTAATCCTTTCTAATAGAATTCTTTTACCCACCGGAGGAGCCTTGGGCTGCATGAGCTGTGCAGGTCTTTCCTTGATATCCGAAAGAGTTGCTGCAACTGCAGCTCCGACAGCCGACAGAAGAGCCAGCCCCACGGAAATTACTGCATAGAAGTTATTGAATTCGATTATCTTGTAAGGTATGGAATACATTAGCTTATATGCATCGATGATAACGTTGGGGAACATGGTAAAACCCAGACCCAGACCGATACCGCAGCCTAAAAGCGATGCCAGGAGTGCATAGAGTATATATTTAGCCGAAACAGCCGCATTTGAATATCCAAGTGCTTTTAATGTTCCTGTCTGAGTCCTTTCCTCTTCCACTATCCTTGTTATATTAGTCAGAGAAACAAGGGCAGCTACCAGGAAGAAGAAGAAGGGGAATACGGTGGCGACCTGACCAATCTTATCTGCATTTTCAAACCAGGAGGTATAATCAGGATTACCGTCTCTTGTGGTTACAAACCATTTGTCAGGGACATCTGCAATATCCCTTTCGGCTTTAAGAATTTTGTCATCGGCTTCAGCCAACTTTTTTTCTACATCAGCCTTTTGTTTTATAAACTCTTCCTTACCCTTTGCAAGGTCAGCCTTTGCTTTTTCCAAATCGGCCTTGGCTTTTGCAACCTTTGTATTAAGCTCTTTTTCACCCTGATCCAGCTCAAGAGTTGCTTGATCCAGCTTGACATCCCCGTCATCCAGGGTTTTCTTAGTTTCATCCAGGGTGTTTTTACCGGCATCCAGCTCTGCCTTTCCGGCTTCTAGTTCCTTGGCACCGGCTTCATATTTTGCAAGTCCGTCGGCATAGGCCAATTCTCCTTTTTCATACTGGGCAACTCCGTCATTATATTGCTTCAAGCCGTCATCATACTGCTTTTGAGAAATTTCATAGGTGGAGTTGAGCTGTGCAATTGTTGAATCCAGGAAACCTCTGATTAAATTTACGGATCCGGGGGTTGTATATGGTATATAAGTTTTTATATAGTCGGCAGTTTGTGGTGAATATATCTCCACCTGCTTTATCATTTCATTGTACTGAGCCTCTGTGAATTCAGGGGTGGGGGGGAGAGTTGCCATAACCTTGTTTATTCCGTCCACTGCCTGCTTCAGCATATCAAGCTGAGCCTTTGCAGATTCTAATTGAACTCTGCTTTGTGCCAGAGTTGCCTTTGAAGAATCAAGCTGCATCCTTGCAGAATCCAACTGGGCTTTTGAAGAATCAAGCTTGGCTTTTCCGGCGAGATACTCGTTATTGGCCTTGCTCCATTGGAGGAAACCCTCATTATATTTGAGCCTTCCGTCCAATAAAGCCATTCTGTTTTTCAACACCTCATCACGGCCGTCGGCTATTTTCTTCTTCCCGTCGGCTTCCTCTGTAAGCAGGGTGGATTCACCCGTGGCAATATCCTTCTCTCCTTGAATGAGCTTGTTTTCTGCATCGGAAAGCTCCTTTGCAGCCTTTTCCTTATTGTCCTGAAGCTCTTTTTTACCCTTTTCCAATTCAGCCCTTAAATCACGGGTTTCCCTTGCCATGATATCTCTGCCGATGGCGTCTATTTCAGTTTTTACCGCTTCAACAGTGTTTTTATATTCATCGGTATGGGGGTTCAGATTTTCTGTGCCTGAAATTTTAAAGAAAAGCTCAGAGGGTTTTTCCATGCTGAAGTCTTCACTTGGTGCATAGGCAACAATATTGATTTTTCCGGAACCGACGTTTGTTTGTTCCTTTTCATAGCTTACATAAAGGGGGGATTCGAAAATTCCGACTACGGTGAAATCTGTTTTCTTCAGGATTTTACCGATTTCCATATTGTCGGGAACGCTTATTTTGATGGTAGTTCCCAATTCAATGGGGTTACCGGAATATTTTTCGTTTGAAATTACGATTTCCCCTGATTTCTCAGGGAGACGTCCGCTCAACAGATGGAGCTTGTTTATTGTTGAGCTTTCCTTATAGGTTTTAAGATCCATGGAGAAGATTCTGGCTACCAGCTTTTCGTCTCCCGATGATAAAAACAGGTCCTTTGTATAGGACTCCTGAATGGATCTGACACCGGGAACATTTTTGACTCTTTTAATATCATCAGTTGAGTAGCCTAAGGGATTCATTGATCGTAAATCCATCAGATTAGTGTCTTGATAATACAGGGAAGCACTTTTAATCATGTCCGGTTTTGTTGCGTTGATCCCTGCAAAGAATCCGACACCCAGTGCAATTATGGCTACTATGGATAAAAATCTTCCCAGATTGTTTTTTATGGTTCTAAGAAATTCTTTGAATAACGGCTTTGTCATTACCACTCAATGTCCTCCACAGGGACAGGGTTTTCATTGACATAGCTCTCCAAGACCTTTCCACTCTTCATTTTAATTACTCTGTCTGCCATATTTACCAAGGCACCGTTATGAGTAATTATAATTACAGTCATATGCTTTTCTCTGGACATATCCTGCAATAGCTTCAGTATGGATTTTCCTGTTGCATAGTCTAATGCTCCTGTCGGCTCATCACAAAGGAGCAGCTTCGGGTTTTTGGCTAAGGCTCTTGCTATAGCAACCCTTTGTTGTTCTCCCCCTGAGAGCTGGGAAGGGAAGTTTCCTGTTCTTTCCTTAAGTCCGACAAGCTCCAAGGCTTTCTCCGGGTTTAAAGGATCCTTGGAAATCTCCGTTGCAAGCTCAACATTTTCTAAGGTAGTAAGGTTTTGAACCAGATTGTAAAACTGGAAAACAAACCCTATGTCATATCTTCTGTATTCAGTCAGCTGTTTTTTTGAGTAATCGGAAATATCCTTGCCGTCCACCATTACAATGCCTGAATCACCGCTGTCCATACCGCCCAAAATGTTCAGGACTGTGGTTTTGCCCGCACCGGAAGCACCTACAATGATACAGACTTCACCTTCTTCAATATCGAAGGAAACTCCGTCCACTGCAGTAATGGTGACTTCACCCATTTTATATGTTTTTTTAACGTCTTTAAGACTTATCAAGCTCATATGCGCACCTCATTGTCTAACTAATTCTAACACCCACTGACCAATAGTCAATTAACAGAATATTAAATTTGTATGCCGATCCCACTCTCAAATTTCTCCTGTTTAATAAACACCGTAAACCAAACAATTCCGCTATCAACGGCTAAGTAAACGATCACCCTCAAAAAAATTAAAAAATATATTCCAATTACTTTAAAAAATACTTAACAAACTATGAGAAAGTGAGTATAATAACCATTAGACATCGGGATGTAGCGCAGTTGGTAGCGCGCGTCGTTCGGGACGACGAAGTCGCAGGTTCAAATCCTGTCATTCCGACCATCAAAGGGTTTCAGGGGTTCCTGGAACCCTATATTTTTATGCATTAACAGCCTGGTGAATAGATGAAGTGAAAAATAGAATCAAAGAATGCTTAAAACTTTAGATAGGCCCCCAAAAGTTGGACCCAAAAATTAACTTTCGGGGTTGTATTTATCTATTTGTCCAACTTCATCTTACAATCGGCTATTTATAATCTAGAATTAAAAGATTTATCTAATGGATTTGTACTCAACGGTCAAACATTGAAAGCTGTTCCGGCATGTTGATTTGCCTGAGTGCTTGGTTGATATCCTTGATTTTGAATAGAATGTTTGCTTTTCTGCATTCTTCCTCAAATAGTTTGGAGAGCTGTCTTGCTTTGGGTGATTCACAGTAATAGGAATCCCCATACTGATTCATGTACTTTTCTTTGATACCGGGGAATTCTTTATCTAACTGCTGATAAAAGTAGGTTCTTTGATTTGATCTTAAAGTAACTCCGAACATGGGGTATATGAAGCGGGCACCGTTTTTTGATGCCAATTTTACCATATTTATTACGTTTTCCTCATTGTCTTCAATGAATGGGAGTACCGGCATAAACAAGACTCCTGTAAAAATACCGGCGTCTGAAAGCTCTTTTAGTGCTTCGAATCTTTCTGAGGATGAGGAGACCCTTGGTTCAAGCTTTTTACTGAGCCTGTCATCTGAGGAGGTTATGGTGATTGCAACAATCGCCGGTCTTGTCTCATTTATCCTTTTTAAAATTTCAATATCCCTTGTTACGAGGGAACTTTTGGTAGTAATGAAAACACCGAAGCTAAAGGAGTTTAGTTCTTCCAATGCTTTTCTTGTAAGCTTCAGCTTTTTCTCCAGGGGATTATAGGGGTCACTCATGGCACCGGTTCCGATGATTCCGGTTTTTCTCTTTGTTTTTAACTCATTTCTCAGTATGTCAATAACATCTGCTTTAGGCTTTACAGTATCAAATTCCTCCACTCCATAGCAATCACTTCTGCTGTCACAGTAAATACAGCCGTGGGAGCAGCCTCTGTAAATATTCATGCCGTAGTCAAAATCAAACCAGAAATCTGACTTTTTAACGGGTGTAAGTATGGATTTTGTTTTGATGTATTCAATAGCCATGAATTATTCTCCTTTTTTACGGTGTATTGATACCATTAAAATTTTTGTGTATACTGAGGGGGCTAGGGGTGCCTTTTGGCTGAGAATAACCCTTCGAACCTGATCCGGGCAGTACCGGCGTAGGAAAGCGAAGCCTCTAGAAGGATTTTTTTATTTTTTGGAGGTAGTTATGTTAAAAGAATTCTTTGAAAAAATTTCAGAAAAACCGGAAAAGCTTGCTGAAGCTTTAAGCGGTCTGGCAAAGGATCCCATGACCTTCGTAGTTCTGGCTGTTCTTCTTATTGCAGTAATTGCATTATTCAGGATGAGAAAGATTCAATTCACTGCAAAGCTCATGTCTCAGATTGGTTTAGCAGTTGCATTGGCAGTGGTATTAAACATGTTCACCATTTACCGTATGCCTATGGGGGGAAGCGTAACCCTGGCATCCATGGTCCCGATTTTCCTGATTGGATTTGCCTACGGACCGGAAGCAGGTATGCTCACAGGATTTATTTTTGGTATCATCGACATGCTCCTGGGTGCAGGAATTTATCATCCCATGCAGGTCATCCTTGATTACCCGTTGCCGTTCATGTTCGTCGGTTTGTCCGGTGCCTTTCCAAAGCACGCCAATGCAGGAATGCTTATAGGTTCTTTGGCCAGACTAATGTGCCATTTCTTAAGCGGGTTCATCTTTTTCGGTGAATATGCACCGCAGGGCACACATCCGGTGATTTACTCACTGACCTATAACGGCTCGTTCTTGTTGGCAGACCTTTTTATAGCAATGCTGGTCATGAATATAATCCCCGTGAGGAAGCTCGTGAAGATGCTAAATCCCAAAGCTCCCGAAGTAAATATGTGGTAATGACAAATTGTTTTAAGCTGCTGTTTTCATACAGCAGCTTAAATTATTCCGTTTTGTATTTTAAAGTTATATTTTATGTTATTCGTAATCAGTTCCCTTAGGCATTCCTGCTGAGGATTTGTTTTGGTTCAGGCTATCCATGAGGTTCATGTCATCCTCATCCAATTCAAAATCAAAAATTTCCAGATTTTTTCTCATACGTTGAGGATCTGAGGATTTAACCACTGGGGATACCTTGTTTTGGATAACCCATCTTAAAGTAATCTGAGAAGGCATTTTTCCGTATTTTTCTGCCAATCCGGTTATTTCAGGGATATCCTTTAAAGCTGCACCTTTCATAAGAGGTCTCCAGCCCTGGACAAGCACGTCATTCTCCCTGCAAAATTTAACAATATCAAGGTTGTTATTATAGGGGTTGACCTCAATCTGGTTGACAACGGGTTTCATGTCGGTGTGATAAAGCAGGTCTTTTAAATGCGGTATATCCATATTGCATACACCGAGGGATTTAATAAGGCCTTCATTCTTAAGTTCCTCCAGTATCTTGTATGCTTTGAGGGTCTTGTTTCTGACCGGCCAATGAATCATATAAAGATCAAGGTAATCAAGATCAAGCTTCTTAAGACTCCTTATAAAGGCTTCTCTTACTATTTCTTTTTCCTGTGAATCTATCCAGACCTTGGAGGCAACGAATATTTCTTCCCTGGGTATGCCGGATTTTTTAATTCCTTTACCTACACTTTCTTCATTGTTATAGAACTCTGCCGTATCAATGAATCTGTAGCCTGCACTGATTGCTTCGGATACTGCATTGATACAGTCATTTCCCAGAAGCTTATAGGTGCCGAAGCCAACATAGGGTATGAGATTACCGTCTGCAAGAACTCTCATTTCAGAGGTTTCCATATTTATTTCCATTTAATCATTCCTTTCTTTGTTCATGAAGGTGCGAATACAGGATGACATCCATGTATCCATCCCGTTTAATAAGATCCTCTCTGTATACTGCTTCCGTTACAAAACCTGACCCTGACAAAATATCCCTTAGGGTAGTATTATCAGCGGGCACATTGATAGAAAGCTTTGACAGGCAAAGCTTTCCCAAAAAGTATTCTTGTGCCAGTTCAAGGATTCTGCAGGTTTTTATTGCATACTCCTCTTCATCCTTAAAATCAGTAATTATATCCAAGTTTACCTTCCTGTCGGGAAAGGAAACACTTGATGATACCATCCCCATGGGTATTTCGCCGTCCGTTGCGATAAACTCAAAGGTGGGGTCATCTGCGGTTTTAGCGACCAGTGCCCTGAAGTCTGCCTCACCGAAGGACAGGTGGGGGATAACAGTTTTATCTATTACTCTATAGGAATTCCGAAGCTTTAAAATAAATGAAGCATCACTGCTTAGAATCGGTCTTAAATTGAAAGAATCACTCATTTCTTTCAGCCTCCTTTAAATACTCGTTTCTTAAAATGCTGAAGGCCAGCTGGTCACAGTAACCTCCGCGTCTGTATATTTCATTTTTAAGCCTGCCTTCGGATTTAAAGCCGCATTTTTCATAAAGCTTTATTGCAGCGATATTATCCTCATATACATACAAGGAAACCTTGTGTAGGTTTAACTCATTGAAGGCAAAGTCCAAAAGTGTATTGACCGAATCGCTGCCATAGCCCTTACCCTGTGCTCCGGATTTTCCAATAATAATTGAAAGTATGGCCTTGGCATTTACCGTGTCTATGCCTCTTAATTGGCAGGTACCCAGGAATTCTCCCGTGTTCTTCTCCTCTATTGCGAAGGTGATTATTTTTTTATTTACAGAATTTTCTATCCACCGGAGCTGGTACTCTTCGCTTTTAGGAAGGGGCACCGAATCCGTGAAGGAGGAATAAACATCATAATCATTGACATATTTCATTATTTCATCAAGATCTGAGGGTCTGACTCTTCTTAATATGATATTTTTTCCTGAATACATAAGCATCACTCCTTAGCCTAATTATAGAGGCAATAGTAGATCAATTAGCAAAAAAAGCAAAACATTCACGAAAAATCAATTTGTATCATTGAAGGATATAGTATTATAGAGGTAGATAATGACCTGAACTTGAAAAGGAGAAGTCCCTATGGATGAAAAAGAAAGAATGAATCATGTTGACAGATCTGAATCGGGAAGTGACGGAAGTCTTACCGACAAAAAGAGGGTAATTCTGGGAGATGAGGATTTTTCGAGCTATACCTCAGAAGCTCCCAAGGAAGATAATACATCTGAAAAGCCGGGAGCACTGAAAAGCTTTTTTAATAAAGTATCAAACGGTAAGTCAGTTTTGTTCAATGAGGAAAAGGACAGGGAAGTTGCCCAAGAATCGGTTAAGAAGATACCTGAAGAGATATACGAGGCTGAATACAAAGATAACACAAAGATCAAAGATGACGACTATATTTTAGACAGGGAAGCAACTCCTGCGGTTGAAACAAAACAAAAACAGGCTGAACCCATAATATTGACGGAAAAAGAAAAATTACAAAGAAAGAATAAGAACAGACTTATTGCAATACTGGTTGTAATAGCCTTGTTTGCCCTTGCCTTCTGGCTCATACCGATGATTCAGGAAGCAGTGTTCAAAACCAAGGATGATTCGTTGATATTCAGGACTGCAACAGGTTTATTCGGACCCAGGGCGGGTGTCATTATGATAGGCCTCGGAGTTCTTGGATTGATTATGACCTTCTTCACCTTCTTCTCTAAAACCAGGGAGGAAAGACTGTCAAAAAGACTGCCTAAAAATACAAGTACTCAGAGGTTAAGAACTGCAGGGTTGATTATTGGGCTATTGATCCCCATAGGAATATCAACATTCTTCAATTTTACTGAATTCAGGACAAATGATATAAGATCTTCATCCTTGTTCAACAGGAATAAGCTTACATCCTATACTGAGGTTTCAAGACAGAATGTTTATCTTGAAGGAAGCGATCTGATTTATGAAATATTCATGGGGAATAACAGTGTAAAAATCCCTGTGACCAATGTTGAACCTGTTACCGTCAAGCTTTTGGATACCAAAATGAATCAGGACAGGAATATCAGAATTGATTCCGATGCCATGAAGGAAGTTGTAAACAAGAAGGTGTACACTGAACAGGAAGCAGTAAGAGTGTATAAAATAATCAGCGGACAGTAATACTAAAGCCGAGAGCTGATTCAAAAGTTGAATCTACAAGTATTTGGGTAAGAAAATCAAAGATATTAAAAACAGGAATGGGAGCTTATTGCTCTCATTCCTGTTTTTCAAGAGAAAATTCTATATGTTTACTTGGTCAGAAGATATAATGACAGCTGAAGCAGCTTTTCATCAGGTGAGGAATTATAAACTTCAACACTGCCTGTTTCTTCAGAGTCATTAAGTAATCCTTTTTCGCTGAGCACATCCTTCAGATGTCTTGAAATTCCAGGGGAACCGTCAAAAATTGAGATGTCGGGAGCAATTTTCTTTAAGGCATCTGTTATAAAGGTGTAATGAGTGCAGCCTAAAACTATGGCTGAAACTTTTGATAAATCAATGTCCTTGTATCTGTTTATGAGAAAATCCAAGGTCTCCTTTGAATCTGCCTTTCCGGCTTCAATAAGCTCCACCAAGCCCGGGCACGGCAGCTTAATAATCTCTCTTTCCTTGGCAACATTATCCATTAATTTTGCGAATTTTTTTTCCGTGAGTGTTCTTTCGGTTGCCATGACAACAATTGATCCCGTATCCTTTGAATTGACTGCAGGTTTTAGAGCGGGTTCAATTCCAAGGACCGGAAGCTCCGGATGTCTTTCCCTTATTTTGTCTATTGCTGCTGAAGTGGCGGTGTTACAGGCAACAACAATTGCTTTGACATCTTTTTCCAGAAGGAAATCAATAATGTCAAAGGACAGCTTTTCTATTTCTTCTATACTCTTCGAACCATAGGGAGCATTTTTTGAGTCTCCGAAAAAAATATAGTTTTCATTGGGGAGAATTTGAATCGATTCCCTTAATACCCCAATACCACCCATGCCGGAGTCAAAAAAACCTATGGGCTTCTTCTTTGCATCCATACTTACACCAACCTTTTCAATAGCGATTATATTTTAGCAAAAAACAAAGTGTTTTTGGGCAGATATATTAATTATTTTTGTTGTGAATGATTTCAAGAGGTCATAATGAATTGACGTTACAATTCATTGGATTTACAATAAATCATCAGATCAGGGGAGGGATAAAATGGAAAGTAAACCGATATACTATATAGGAAAAGAAGACCACACCAAGGAAAGACTGTTTAAAATACTGGATGAACATCCTGAAATTAAGTTTGTGTCCGTTGCGGGAGTGGATCTTATGGGTCATGAAACAGATGAAAAAATCCCCATAAGCTTATTCAGGAAGGATATAGATCTTTTTCTCAATAAGACTGCAGTACAGACTGACGGGTCCTCAGTTGTACTCCCCGGAATAGCCACCTTGAACAATGCGAAAATCGACATGAAAGTAGATTTGGATGCCAAGTGGTGGATAGACTATAATTATGAGAATTTGGATACAGAAACAGGCAGACCGGTTTGTACCTTAAAAATGCCCTGTTTTTTAATACATGATAAAAAATTTGTAGATTCCAGAAGTATTTTAAAAAGAGCCACAATCTATTTTGAAAAAAAATTGCTGGATCTTTTAAAAGCAAATCCCGAATCCTTGGCCAAACTCGGATTAACTGCCAATGACATAGACAAGGTTGAGGTTACCTCAGCCACTGAACTTGAATTCTGGGTTATGAGCCCCCAGGAGAAAAGGAACTTGGAGGAATTATCCGCATCACAGGAGCTGAAAGAACAATATTGGGCAAGGACCAGGGGAAATGTCAGAACTGCCCTTGAAAAAACCTTGATGGCCATGGAAAGTTTCGGAGTCGAACCTGAAATGGGTCACAAGGAAGTCGGCGGTGTAAAATCCCACCCGGATGAAACAGGAACCTTGAAAGGTATTATGGAGCAGCTTGAGATTGACTGGAAATACTCAACCTCAGTCCAGGCAGCAGACAACGAAATATTGGTGAAGCATATTATAAAGGAAAACTTCAGGAGAAAGGGTATGGAAGTAACCTTCCTTGCAAAGCCCCTGGAGGGTGTTGCAGGCTCCGGTGAACATATCCACCTTGGAATCGTACTTCTTTTAAAGAACGGCAAAAGGATAAATCTTTTCGCCGGTGCGCCCGACGAATACATGACAAGATTCGGCTTCGGAGCTGTAATGGGAGTTTTGAACAACTATGAGATAATGAGTCCGTTTATTGTTCAAAGCAATGATGCCTTCAGAAGACTTAAAAAAGGCTATGAAGCTCCTATCTGTATTGTAACTTCAATCGGAGTTTCACCGGAGACACCGTCAAGAAACAGAACGATCCTGATAGGCCTTATAAGGGACTCGGAAAATCCAATGGCAACAAGATTTGAATTAAGAGCCCCAAACCCCCACACAAATACTTACCTTGCAATATCCACAATGCTTATGTGCATGCTGGACGGATTAAAATTCGTCATAGAAAATGGAAAGGATGAAAAATTCCTTTTAAAGGAAATATCAAAGAAGCCTGATGAGGATGCAGAGTACCTGCAGAAGGGAAGGGCATACAGATCTGAGGAGGATGTATTTGAATCCTACACCGATGAGGAAAGAGATGCATACTTTGGATTATTCCCGCAGACTGTGTATGAAAATGTCTCACATTTTGATAAATACAGGGATAAGCTCAAGGTTTTGACCGACGGTGAAGTTTTCTCAGAGCAGATTATTTCTTCCTTCAGACAGGCAGTAACAGATAAATGGATATTGGAGACCTACCATAGAATCATACCTTCATTTACAACGGAGATAAGGAGTATGAAAATGCTCCATCATCCCGATAATGCATCAGACACGGACGTCTCCAACTGGATGAGAGTAAGGGATTTGAGAAACGAGCTGTTGAAGGATACACACAGAAAACCCTCAATAATAACAAAGACCAGGGATGCACTGGATAAAGGAGATCTTTCGAAGGCTTCCGAATTGCAGGTAAGGATGTATTCACTGATGGAAGAGCTCAGAAAGGCTTACCATATTTATGTTTTAAATCTTTTGGATATTTGATGAAAAAAGGAAGCTACATGGCAGTGTAGCTTCTTTGAAATATTTTTGGGGCATTCCTTCTCCCGCAAGAAGAAATGGTAGAAATCAAAAGGATTAGCTCGGTTTAGTAAAAAGCAAACCTTTGTTCTAATACAAGTATAATCGAACGTTTGTTTTAGGTCAAGTATTTACGAAAATGTTTTTTCATTTATAATCAGAATATGAGATAAAATTTATAGAATAAAATAGGAGAGCATTATGTACCCGATAATTACAATAAAAATGGAAAACGGAAAAAGAATTAAAGCAGAGCTTTATCCCGAAATAGCACCAAATACGGTGAAAAACTTTGTCAGCCTGGTTAAAAAAGGCTACTACAACGGAATTATATTCCACAGAGTAATCCCCGGATTCATGATCCAAGGCGGAGATCCCAACGGCAGGGGCTCAGGGGGACCGGGATATTCAATAAAGGGTGAATTCACAAGGAACGGCTTCAAGAATGACCTTGTCCATGACAGAGGTGTATTATCAATGGCAAGGACGAATTTCCCTGATTCTGCAGGTTCCCAGTTCTTCATAATGACTGAGAAATCCCCTCACCTGGACGGAAGCTATGCTTCCTTCGGCAGGGTAATAGAGGGAATGGATGCAGTGGACGAGATTGTAAATGCACCGAGAGATCCTTATGACAAGCCGTTTGCAGACCAGAAAATGGTTGAAGTTACAGTTGAAAATGCTGATGATATGGAAGAACCGGAGGTAATAAGCTGATGGCATTAAAAAAAGTATTGTTAGTTCATGGCTTGGAATCAATAGAGATGGCTAAGCTACAGCTCTCGGGTCACAAGTTGATCAAAATAGACAACGAAAACGGGGGAACGGTTCTGAAGGATCTTCTTGAAGGCAAGAGCATTGCCTCAAAAGAACCCCTTCCGGATGAGAGAGTAGTTATCCATCACGGATACTCAGAATCAGAGCTGAAGCAGAACTTGGCAAATTTTAAAACATTGTTGAACAAGAAACCAATTGTTGCAATAGTAACAGAGCATTCAATAAACTGGCCCTATGAATACCTTCTTATAGAGCATCTTATGAAGGACAGGGATGAGAATGTGAAGCTTGAAAGAGAAAGAAGAGAAAAAGCAGAGAAGGAAAAGGCTGAAAACAAATAGCCTTTAAGGTCAAAATGAGCAGAGTCGGAGAAAACATTAAAAAGGCCAGGCTGGCTTCCGGGTTAAGTGAAAAAGCCCTGGGGAAAAAGCTTGGAGTTTCTGAAGGATATATCGTTGAAGTTGAACAGGGCAGAAAGGTCATTAATGAAGGGATGATAGTCAAATTCTCCAAGGTATTGGGTAAGAATGTATCAGACCTTGGGTTAGGTTCCTTCGAGGCTGAAGTGGTTTTGGAGGAAAGAGAGAAGGAAAGACAGACTAGGATTAAGAAACCACAGATTCCTCAAACAACTGCCAAGAAAGAAGTCAAACCGGCTTCAGATATTTGGAGTCAGGCCTTCGGGGAAAACCTGAAGGATATCCCTGTATATGATGAATCAATGGCAAAAGCAATTGAGAAGAGGATGTATCCTGTTGAGAAGGGAAAAATCAGGGGCTATAACATGGACAAGGTGGTCCTTATCAAGTCCTCAACTGATGAGCTGCAGGGCTATCTCATAGGGAAAGATTCCCTGTTGATGGGTGTTCCTGTCAAGGAAATTAACGAAGAAGCAATTTATCTCATTGAAGTTGACGGAAAAAACCAAATCAGAAAGGTTAAAAACCTCGGCAACGGAAATTGCCTTGTAATAACGAAGCATGAAAGAGAGACTTCCGTGACAATTCCATTAAAGGAAATTAAACCTTTGATTAGATTCTTCAGTGTTGAAAACATGCTTTAAAAGGGCTCAGATACCACAAACCCGGGTGGATTGCAACATGGTTATAAGGTGTGTATTTGATGTATAAAAATCACATTTAATTTACCAAAAAATTTTTCCGTCCCGTTTATTATTAAGACATTAAGAAATTAACCTTAAGTTAATACTTATTTTTTAAATAAAAGCCATGGTTTGTGCATAAAACCATGGCTTTAAACATAGTTTTCCACAGAAAATGTGCATAACTTTTGAAAAATGTTGATAACTTTACGATTTTTGAAAAATACGGGGAAAAATTTCATAATCTCTATTTGAATAGTGTTAATTCCATGTTCATTATTTTTAAATCTTTAATGTCAACTCCTATTTTGAAGTTTTTCAGGAAAAATCGCGGATAAACAAAAATAAAGACATTTAAAAGCTTGTATACAATTTATTGGCGAATTTTTTAGATATGTGACGTATAATTGATTTAAAGAAATAAAGGAGCTGCTGAGTATATGATCACTGTAATTAAAAGAAGAGGTAATAAACAGGACTTTGATTTAGAAAAAATAATGATAAGCATAGCCAACACCGCTGAAGAAGCAGGGGTTTATATGTCCAATAAGGAAACAAAGCTGGTGGCTGAAGATGTCAAATCCAAGCTCGTAAGATTAAGAGGCGAAAATGCCGAAACTTCTGCTTTGGAGCTCCGTACTTTGGTAGGAACGGCACTTTGTGAAGCAGGCTTTGATAAAGTTTCCTATGTTTATAACAGAGGAAAGGTAAGCTGCCCAAGGGATTTGGAGAGGCACCTGGATGCAGTAAAAGAGCATTTGCAGGCGATCAGTGAAATAACTGATAAAGAAACCGCACTGTCAGAGCTTGAAAAAATATATTCAAGTAAAACTGAGCTTTTCAAAAAAGAAAGACTGTAAAAATTTAAACGGAATAAATAGAGAAATGGCTCCCTATAAATATAGGAGCCATTTTATTTATCAAGAAATTCCAGACTTATTCCCGTAAAATCCGGTGTATAAGATGCCGAGCGGCTGTCCTCCGACTGGGTCATCGCATTGGTTACCCCGGAGAACAAGGCATAGTCAATCACATCATCAAACTCTTCATCAGTCAGGGTTCTGTTTATTTCCGGGTGTTTGGACAGGTCCCCGGAGGGGTAATACTGGTTCATTATGCTTATGAGTATATCCTTTTTAAACCTTGTGCTCAGGTAGTCCAGTATATCCTTGCTGTCCTCCTTAAGGTCGGGAAGTATAAGATGCCTGACCACCATTCCTTTTTTTATAAGTCCGTTCTCTATCATAACCGGACCCGTCTGTCTGAACATTTCGTCCAAGGCAGTTTTTGCAATGTCGGGATAATCCTCAGCCTTGGAGTATCTTAAAGACAATCCGGGAGCCATATATTTAAAGTCTGGAAGATACACATCCACCAAACCTTCGAGCTTCTCCAAGGTTTCTTTTGATTCATAACCCGAGGAATTCCATATTATGGGAATATTAATACCTTCCTTTTTAGCTTTCTTTAAAACAGGAATAATTCTGTCGGTGAAATGTGCTGCAGTCACGAAATTAATATTATGGACACCTTCATCGGCGAGTCGGAGGATTATCTTGTACAATTCATCTTCGGATATGATTCTTCCGGACAATTTATGACTAATTGTATGATTTTGACAAAAAACGCATTTTAAGTTGCATCCGGAAAAAAAGATTGTACCTGAACCCCTTGTTCCTGAAATGAACGGCTCTTCCCACATGTGAGCCATGACATGGGAGACAATCATTTGTGAGGGTGAAAGACAAAAACCTTTTTGGACATCTCTGTTGATATTACAATATCTTGGGCATATATTGCATTTTTTGTCCATTGGTTTTAATCTCCTTTTCACAAATGATGGTGTATATTCTATATTAGGTACAGTATATAATAATAGCAGAAAATGTTTTTTCTATATACTTCAAAATAATCAAGAGAGGTACAAAGAATGCAGGTGGAAAAGAAACGCAATTTTATAATTAAATTCCTGTATCTCCTGATTATCGGATTGATTGTATTATTCATCGCGAAATATGCAATACCGTTACTGACGCCGTTCATTGCAGGACTTGTTATTGCCCTAATCGCCAGAAGCGTGGTTGCCTGGCTGATGAAGAGGATTAAAACAAACAATAAAGTAGTATCCATCATAGTTTTGATTTTTATGTACGCTTTAGTATCGTTCCTGGTAATAGAAGTCGGAGTAAGGGTCGTATTTCTTTTGAGGGATTTCTTCACTTCCCTTCCGGTAATCTACATGAGAGACATTGAGCCGGCCTTAAACAAGACTGTCGTTGCCCTTACCGAGAGATTCCCCAATCTTCAGGAAGTGGTGAATGCGTCTGCGGCAAGTATCAACAGTACAATTCTGTCATTTGCGGAGAAGGCTTCAACAGGTGCAATAAACAGCATCACAGGAGCTGCAAGTAAAGTGACCGGTTTTATAGTAAGCACTGTTTTCATGATAATATCCTCCGTACTTTTCACCTTTGATCTGTCCGGAATGGAGACCTTCCTGAAGAAACAGATGAACCCAAGGGTTCTTCACGTTTACGAGAATGTGGTGCGAAACATAGGCCACACCCTTGTCATGTTCGGCAAAGCATACCTTATAATCATATTTGTGACCTTCACAGAACTGTCCATAGGACTCAGCTTTATAGGAGTCAAGAATGCAGTATTGATTGCTTCCTTGGTTGCAGTTGTGGATATACTGCCGGTACTCGGCACAGGTACTATAATGATTCCTTGGATAATTTACCAGCTGATAATCGGAAATACCAAAATGGCAATCAGCCTTCTGGTGATTTATGCCATAATATGGGTTGTACGCCAGGCAATAGAGCCAAAGATCGTAGGCGACCAAATCGGGTTGCATCCGATTATTACTCTTGTCAGCATTTATCTCGGAGGTACCCTCTTCGGAATATTCGGTATCTTCCTACTGCCTATAGCAATTACTATTGTTAAGAAGTTAAACGACGATAAGGTCATAAACCTGTTTCAATGATAAAATGATGTTGCAGTAAGGCTGAGACCCTGGCAACATCTTTTATTTTTACATTGCAACATATATAAATTTTATTTTGAATTCTAATTTGACTTGGAGGAAGACAATTGAAATATCTGTTATTTTTTGACGTTGACGGGACCCTGGTTGATCATGGGGCAGGTATAACCGAAATCAGCGATGACATGAAAAATGCTTTAAGTACCTTAAGAGATAGGGGAAACAAGTATTTTATATGCACGGGAAGATCCTACGGAGCCTTGCCGGAAGAAATAAGAGCCTTGGACCCGGACGGTTATTCATTGTCTGCAGGTTCATTTGTAACGGCTCATCGAGAGGTTTTAAGGAATATTCATTTTAACAATGAGGTGCTTTTAAAGCTGATGGCATCCCTGGAGAAGGTGAATCCCTTGATTCTTTTGGAATGCGGGTTTGATCTTCTGTCAAACAAAACAGAAACCGACGGATACGAGGAGCTGATCCACGTGTTCAAGATTGATATTTCAAAGATTAAAAGCTTTGAGAAAGCTGACGGACTTCTCGTCAATAAAATATCCGTAACCTTCAATGACGAGGCGGATATCAGTGTAATGGACGGTTTTGACAAGCTGGGGGCTACCGTACTGCCGCAGCCCGTTCCTCTGTCCTATGATATTACCATTACAGGCATGACAAAAAAAGACGGTCTTGAAGCATTAAAGAACAGCTTGGACCAATCTGTTGAATATAAAACAATAGCCTTCGGCGACAGCTATAATGATATTGAAATGATTAAATATGCGGATGTTGGTGTGGCTATGGGCAATGCGGTACCGGAACTCAAATCCGAAGCTGATATCACAGCCCGGTCCGTGGGTAATGACGGAGTATATCTCATGATAAAAGAAATGGGGTTGTTGGATTGAAATGGGGAGATAAGAGATACAGGTCGCTGAACTATTTCTTAAGGGAAAAATTCGGCGGAAAGGTTATGAAAATTTCACTGGACGGCGGATTTTCATGTCCCAACAGGGATGGCACCATTTCAAACAAAGGATGTATTTTCTGCAGTGAAAGGGGATCTGGGGATTTTGCCGGCCAAAGGTGCAAGGCAATAACAGACCAGTTCAGCGAAGTTGTACAGATAATGGATAAGAAATGGAAATCAGACAAGTATATTGCATATTTCCAAGCCTTTACCAATACCTATGACACCTTGGAGAACCTAAAGGCAAAATATGACGAAGCAGTGGGCATAGAAGGAGTAGTGGGACTGGCCATCGCAACCAGACCTGATTGTATAAATGAAGATATAGCTGCTCTTTTGGCTGAATATAATAAAAAGCTCTATACCTGGGTGGAGCTTGGTTTCCAAACCTCCGATGAGGAGACGGGCAAGCTGATAAACAGGGGATACGATAATGTTTGTTATGAGAATGCTTTAAAGCTTTTAAGAGAATACGGCATCGATACAGTAACTCATATCATACTTGGCCTTCCCGGCGAAACAAAGAAGGATATGCTTGAAACGGTAAGATACGTAAATTCCTTCAAAATGCAGGGTATAAAGCTTCATCTGCTCCACCTCATGAAAAATACCCCCATGGTCAGACTCTATGAAAAGGGTGGACTGACCTTCCTCAATGAAGAGGAATATATAGATATTGTTACGGAAGCAATTACAATGATTGATAAAGATACGGTCATACACAGATTGACGGGTGATGCGCCGAGGGAGCTGCTCATAGGACCAATGTGGTCCTTGAAGAAATGGGAGATACTAAATGCCATAGACAGCCGTTTGGAAGAAGCGGACCTTTGGCAGGGAAAGGCATTGGAAATTAAATGACAAAGCAGGTGTTAAATTGAAAATAGATGTGGTTATAAGCCATGAATACATAACTGACGAAGACCTTGAAAACAAAACCGTTATAATTATCGATACTTTAAGAGCTACAAGTGTAATTGTAACTGCCATGATGAACGGAGCTGAGGAGATCCTCCCCGTAAAAGAGGTTGAAGAGGCTACAGTATATAAGGAAAGACTCGGAAATAAAAATATAATTCTGGGAGGAGAAAGAAGGGGTCTTAAAATACAGGGCTTTGACCTTTCAAATTCACCCCTTGAATTTGTAAAAGAGGTTGTAGAAGGCAAGACTATAATAATGACGACCACTAACGGGACAAGAACCATGGAGAAGTGTTCCAAGGCGGATGAGATAATAATAGGCTCGCTGTTAAACGGTACAGCAGCCGGGAAAAGAGCGCTTAAGAGCGAAAGGGATATCCTCATAGTAAATTCCGGCACAAAGGGCAAATTTTCAACCGATGATTTTATCACTGCAGGATTCATAATAAATTCCATACTTGAGGACGGTGTACACGCAGAGCTTTCGGACATAGCCGATACGGCCCTGAAGCTTTTCAGGTCAAACACGGATTTAAACTCTGCCCTGGAAGGATGCTACCATTTTAATTACTTAAGAAGCATTGGTTTGGAAGATGACTTGGAGTACTGCCTGACAAAGGACTTTACTGATATTGTACCCATTTTGAAAGACGGCCGTATTTCGGTATGATGAATTTTCTTTTATAATATATGTAATAAGAATAACGGAAATCAGAAATTAGGAGGAGGAAAATGGCGGAAAACAACGGGCTTACGCCTGAAATACTGGATAAACTGACCAAGGTTTGCCTGTGTAAACAGATAAACAGGGCAAAGATGAAAAAGCTCATAAGAGAAGGTGCCAGGACCTTCGCGGAGATCCACGAGGCAACAGGTGCCGGGACAGGTGCGTGCTGCGGTGTAAGGTGCATTCCAAAGGTTGAGCAGCTCATAGAAGATTATGAGGACGGAGTATGGGAGTAGGAAGTTTAATAGTTAGTCACGGGCTGTTAGGTTTGACTAATTATTAAATTATACATATAATTAAAAATGCGTAAATATATAACTATTTAGAACGGGACGAGTAATCGATGCGCTTTAAAAGAGAGGGAATGGCTGGTGTGAATTCCTTGAAGCAAACGGTGAATATCACCCGGGAGTAGGTCCGATGAATTGACAGTAGTTGGATCCGTGGTGCCTACGTTAACGGCAGGGGTATGTTTGTACCTTAAAAACAGGTGGTTAACGATGGCTTTCGTCCTTTTTTGGATGAGAGCCTTTTTATATTAATACCTAAAAAACCGGATAGGAGTGTGGATCTAGGTGTATAAGAAAATAAACCCCGAAAGAACCTTTGTTGAGATGGAGAATCAGGTAAGGGACTTTTGGAACAAAAACGGAATAATTGAAAAGAACTTTAAAATGAATGAAGGCAAGGAATATTTCACCTTCTACGACGGCCCTCCGACTGCAAACGGAAAGCCTCATGTAGGTCACGTCCTGACCAGGGTAATCAAGGATATTATTCCAAGATACTGGACAATGAAGGGCTATATGGTACCAAGAAAGGCGGGATGGGATACCCACGGTCTTCCCGTAGAGCTTGAGATTGAAAAGAAGCTTGGTATTTCAGGCAAAGAGGAAATAGAAGAATACGGAATAGAGAATTTTATAAATCAATGTAAGGAGTCTGTTTTCACCTACACAGAAATGTGGAGGGCAATGACGGAGGAAATAGGCTTCTGGGTTGATATGGACCACCCATATGTAACATACCACAATGACTACATTGAGTCAGAGTGGTGGGCATTGAAGACAATGTATGAGAAAAACCTTTTATACAAGGGCTTCAAGGTTATGCCTTACTGTCCTAGATGTGAGACAGGACTGTCATCCCATGAGGTTGCCCAGGGATATAAAGACGTCAAGGATACAAGTTGTATAGCGAAATTCAAGGTAAAGGGTCAGGAAAACAAATATATCCTGGCTTGGACAACTACGCCTTGGACCCTGCCTTCAAACGTTGCATTGGTTGTCAACCGCAACTTTGATTACTGTGAAGTCAAATCAGGGGATGAGCTGTTTATTCTGGCAACCGCCCTTGTGGACAAGGTGTTTGGTGACAGACCCCATGAAATAGTCAGGGAATTCAAGGGAGCGGAATTGGAAGGTCTTGAATATGATCAGCTGATGCCGTTCAAAGTGCCTGAAGAAAAAGGCTTCTATATAGTACATGCAGATTATGTAAGTACCTCTGACGGTACGGGTATTGTTCATACAGCTCCTGCTTACGGTGAAGATGACAATATGACGGGTAAGAAGTACGGCCTGCCCCTGCTTCATCTTGTAGACCTCCAAGGCCGTTTTGTAGAAGAGGTGACTCCTTTTGCCGGTATGGATGTAAGAAAAGCAGACTCTAAAATATTGGAGTATATGGAAGAAAGAAACCTTCTGTTCTCCAAGGAAAAGTTCCTCCACAGCTACCCTCATTGCTGGAGATGTGATACACCGCTTTTATATTACCCAAGGGATTCCTGGTTCATAAGAATGTCCTCCTTACGTGAAAACCTCATGAGAAATTCTGAGAACACAAACTGGATTCCGGACAATGTAAGGACGGGCAGAATGGGTAAATTCCTTGAAAACGTCATTGACTGGGCATTATCAAGGGACAGATACTGGGGAACTCCGCTACCCATATGGAATTGTGAGTGCGGTCATCAGGAGTGCATAGGCTCCATTGCAGAACTAAGGGAAAAAGGTATAAATGTACCTGAGGATATAGAGCTGCACAGGCCTTACATAGATGAGGTCAAGTTGACCTGTCCGAAATGCGGAAAGGAAATGGAAAGGGTACTGGAAGTTATAGATGCCTGGTTCGACTCAGGTTCAATGCCATTTGCACAGCACCATTATCCATTTGAAAATCAGGAATTATTTGATCAGACCTTCCCTGCACAGTTCATTTCAGAGGCAGTGGATCAGACAAGAGGATGGTTCTATTCACTTCTTGCCATATCAACGGCACTTTGGGATATAAGCTCTTATCAAAACTGCCTTGTATTGGGACATGTTCTTGATAAAAACGGTATTAAGATGAGCAAGCACAAGGGGAACGTCGTTGAACCCATGGGAGTAATAAGAGCGGAGGGTGCCGATGCCGTAAGGTGGCATTTCCTGACCTCTTCAGCACCATGGTTGCCGACAAGATTCTCCCAGGAGCAGGTTAATGAAACTCAGAGAAAGTTCCTTGGTACCTTATGGAACGTATACTCCTTCTACATACTTTATGCAGATATAGATAATTACAATCCATTGGAACACAAGGACAAGGTTTCCGAAAACGTCATGGACAAATGGATACTCTCCAAGCTCAATACAATGATAAAAGAATCAGGAGAGCTCATGGACCAGTATGATATCACCGGAGCCGGCCTGAAGATAGAAGAATTCACAGATGAGCTTTCAAACTGGTATGTAAGAAGAAACAGATCAAGATTCTGGGCAGATACTCTGACAGAGGACAAGATAAATGCGTATAACACGCTTTATACCGTATTGACTAAATTGATACTGGTAGCTGCACCGTTTGTACCGTTTATTACAGAGGAGATATATCAGAACCTGGTTGTTTCCCTTGACCCCGAGGCAAAGGAATCCATCCATCTGAACCTGTGGCCTTCATATAATTTGGAAATGGTAGACACTGAGTTGGAAAAGAAGATGGATCTTGCTTATGATCTGGTGAAGCTCGGAAGATCTGCAAGAAATGCAGCAGTCATAAAGAACAGACAGCCCTTGTCAACGATGCTGATCTCAGAAAAGGAGCTGCCTGACTACTACGGAGACATTATAAAAGATGAGCTTAATATCAAGGAAGTCAAGCTTGGAGCCGATCTTGGCAAGTACGTAAATTACGAGATAAAGCCAAATCTTCCGGTTCTTGGAAAGTCCTACGGCAAATTGATTCCAGGAATAAAACGCGCAATTGCGGAAAAAGATCAGGCTACCCTTGCCAGAACAATATTATCAGGTGAAAAAGTACCGGTGGATGTTGACGGCAACTTAATAACTTTAAGCGATGAAAATCTACTGGTTACAATGCAGGGACTTGAAGGCTTCGCCTTTGCAGGTGAAGGAGAAATGGGAATCGTTCTTGATACTACAATAACCGATGAATTAAGAGAAGAAGGTTATGTAAGGGAAGTGGTTTCCAAGATTCAGAACATGCGTAAGGAATCAGGACTTGAGGTTTCAGACAGAATCAATCTTTATATCTCAGGAAACAGCCTGATTGAGGCAGTAGTTAAAAAGGCTTCTGACTTCATAAGCAAGGAAACCCTGTCAGAGAACATTTCATTTGAAGAAAATGCATCCTCCCAGGAGATAAATGTAAACGGAGAGGCAGTGAATATGGGACTGGAAAAGCTGAGCTAGCAACATTTTTCTAACGTAACATATTTATAAACTACAATAACTTTCAGGGGTTTCCCCCTAAAATGAAATAGTATCATTCAGAATAAAGAATTAATCGGGAGAGCGGAAGCTATCCCGATAACCATAAAGGGGTTGAAAATATGAAGCTTATAAACGTTTTGTGTGAATCTGAAAACAGGATAGGTATTTATCTGGAAAATGGGGAGGTTGCTCTTTTTGAAGATTACAAATCCCTGCAGGATATCATAGATGCTGTTTCAGATATCCCGTTCGGTGGCAGAGAGGATTTCTTAAAAAAAGCATTGGGAAATAAAGTGTTAAAAGTCGGAGAGTACCAAATATGTGCACCGATTATAGAAACAAAACGTGATGTTTTATGTGTGGGTTTGAATTACAGCGACCATATCAAGGAATCTCAGTCAGTCACGGACAGAACCGGTCCGGACTCAGATCACACAACTTATTTTGGTAAAAGGGCAGACTATATAAGAGGAACGGGAGCTGAAATCGAAAGTCCCTTTGATCTTGATCCGGAGGTGGATTATGAGGTTGAGCTCACAGTAATAATCGGCAAAAAAGGAAGGAACATAACCAGGGAAAATGCACCGGAATATGTCTTCGGATATACCGTGGGTAATGATATTTCATCAAGGACTCTCCAAAGAGATCACAAGCAGTGGTACCTTGGAAAGGGAGTTGACGGCTATACCTCCATGGGACCTGTTGTACTGTTGAATATTGACGGGAAACACAGAGACTTTGATTTGACCTCCAGGGTTAACGGGGAAACAAGGCAGAATTCCAATACAGCCTTTATGATCAAATCAGTTGAGGATATTATCTATGAGATGTCCAGAGGCATGACACTGTTCCCCGGAGATATCATCATGACGGGAACTCCAGCAGGAGTAGGTATGGGCTTTAAACCGGGCAGGTTTTTAAAAGCAGGGGACATTGTCGAGTGCGAGATACCCGAAATAGGTGTTTTATCAAACAAAATTAGATAGAAAAGAACAGGTTATGACAAAGAAGAAGTCAGAAAGACTTTCCGATGACCGAGACAAAAACAGGAATTACATTACAGTGAAAAAAATAATTTAGAAAATGAGAAAACCACCAATCGGTGGTTTTCTGTACTCAATTTTAAATTTTGGATTCTAACTACTTCTTCAGAAGGTCTCTGATTTCCGTTAGAAGAATTTCTTCGTTTGAAGGACCTGCAGGTGCAGCTTCCGGCTTCTTAACAACCTTGTTGATTGCCTTGATGATCAGGAACAGTACGAATGCTATGATCAGGAAGTTGATTACTGCATTTAAGAATGCGCCGATCTTTAACGGTCCCCACATAAGTGCCGAAAAATCAGTCTGACCACCGAACAATAAGCCGATTAGAGGTGTAATAAGATCCTCAACCAGTGACTTAACTATTGCTCCGATTGCTCCGCCTATGATAACGCCGACTGCTAAGTCTAACACATTTCCCTTTAATGCAAACTCTTTGAATTCTTTAATAAAGCTCTTCATTTTTTATTCTCCTCTAAAAAAAATAATTGCAAAAACTGAATCTTTTCAGTTCTTAACCATACTATCACAACTTCGGGAAAGGATTTTTAACAATTTATGTACACAAAGTAAAAAATCTAAGCATTCGACCAATATAATAAATAATGTTTATGAAATCTTCCTGTTAATCCTTTTGCCCATTTAATGGCTTGTATTAGGACATCTTCCCCATTTATTTTATTATAACGTTTTTAAAATGTAATAATGTCAAGGAAATAAATTAAGATTTTGCAAACTGTTTAATAAATATTGTGGCTAATCTTTAAATATGTAAATTTCCTCTTGTTTACAATGGCCTGAAACCATATAATGAAAAGTGTAATGTAATTTGTTTACATGAGATGAATAGCTGAAATGCTTTAAGAAAAAAAGAAAATTTATTATATATTGAGGTGGGAAAATGGCAGTTTCAATCAAGGATGTAGCCAGAGAAGCAGGCGTATCGATAGCAACAGTATCGAGAGTCATCAACAATGTCAATGTTGTAAGTTCAAACACAAAGAAAAGGGTCGATGATGCCATTGAAAAGCTGGGTTATAGCCCCAATATCGTTGCGCAGAGTTTAAAAACCCAAAGATCCAGATCCATAGGAATATTGATTCCTGATATTTCCTCACAGGTTTATCCGGAAATAGTCAGGGGTGCTGAAGACGTGGCACAAATGTATGACTACTCTATAATTTTGTGCAACTCGGATTTTGATGTGGATAAGGAAAAGAAGTACATAAAAGTTATGAAGGAAAAAATGGTGGACGGACTTCTTTATATGAGCTCCTCACTGGATCCTGAAATACTTGACTATATTAAGCTTTTACAGCTTAAGACTATTCTTGTTGAAACAAGTGAAGAGGACAAAGCTCTTCCTTCTGTAACAATAGACAACAGAAGAGCTTCCTTTGATGCAGTAAACTACCTTTTAGACAAGGGTAACAATAAAATAGCATACGTGGGAATAAAGAAAGATAAGAGAAATGCCTGGGCAAGAAGATTCGACGGCTATGAGGATGCATTGAAGGAAAGGGGAATTGAGGTTGACCCAGATCTGACATATTACGGAGACCTTAAAGCACAGACCGGTTACAAGGGAATAAATGCCATATTTGAGAAGACGAAGGTTGATGCAGTATTCTGCGGATCTGACGAAATCGCAATGGGCGTTATCAACGGACTGAGGGACAATGGATTAAGATGTCCTGAGGATGTTGACGTAATGGGCTTCAATGATATAATCGAAGCTGCCATATTCTATCCTAAGATAACTACTATTTCACAGCCTTTGTATGATATGGGATCAGTTTCCATGAGAATGCTGGTTAAAATGCTGAAGAACGAACCATTAGATGAAAATCATTTTACACTCGGCTATCAGCTGATAGAAAGAGACAGTGTAAAAAAATAGAAACAATAACTAGAGCAAACATTTAAAAAAGTATGCCTGCAGAAATGCGGGCATATTTTAACGGAGATTTAATGAGTAATGTAAGAAACAGGGAGTGGCTTTTAAACAATGAAAGGATTCTCCCCCTATTCCTGAGATTTTCACTGCCTGCCATAACCGGAATGATGGTACAGGCATTATACAACATAGTAGACAGATTCTTTGTGGGAAACATGCCTGAAACGGGCTCCTTAGCCATAGGCGGAATCGGAGTCACAATGCCGGTCCTGTTCATCCTTCTTGGATTTTCAATGCTTTTCGGTATCGGTGCCGGAGCTAATATTTCCATAAGAATGGGTGAAGGCAGAAAGGATATGGCAGAAAGAATCCTTGGCAACGCCATGGTAATGCAGGTCGTATCCTCAATAGCCTTGCTGATAGTTTTCTCAATAGATACTGACAGCGTACTGAGAATGTTTGGTGCAACACCTGAAAATATCGGCTATGCAAGGGATTACCTCCACATTTCTCTGGTGGGTAACCTTTGGAATTCCCTGGCCTTTTCAATGAACAACACAATTAGGTCTGAGGGAGCCCCCAAGTATTCAATGATAAGCATGCTGATAGGAGCTATCATCAATACCATACTTGACCCCATATTCATATACACCTTTGATATGGGAGTTAAGGGTGCTGCATATGCCACAATTATTGCACAGTTTTTATCCTTCCTTTGGGGTGCCTATTACTATCTCGGAGGCAGGAGTTTAATCAAAATAAGACTGAAGAATTTAAAGCCGGATTGGCAGGTACTTCTTCTGATCATGTCCATCGGTATATCTCCCTTCTTCATCCAGATTGCAGGATCTGTTGTCGGAGCATTATTCAATAACAGCCTGAGAGCCTACGGCGGATCCCTTGGACAGGGAGCCTTTGCAATCATCAACTCAATGAGTACGTTGTTCTTTATGCCCATGTTTGGAATGAACCAGGGACTTCAACCCATAATCGGATATAACTACGGTGCTAAGAATTACGACAGGGTAAAGAAGGCTGTTATAACAGGAATAATTGCAGCAACAGGTCTGGCCGTTATAGGCTGGAACATAATGCAGTTTTATCCTGAGCTGCTTGTTCATCCGATGGCACCTGATCCGGAGCTGAGAGCCATGACCATCAAGGGTATTAAAAGAGTTGAGCTGTTCACCTTCATAGTAGGAATTCAAATCATTGCCTCCAACTTTTTTTCATCCATCGGCAAGGCAAAGATTTCGTTCTTCCTTTCCCTGTCAAGGCAGGTATTTATATTGATCCCAATGATATTGATACTGCCAAGGTTCATGGGCTTGATGGGTATTTGGACTGCAGTGCCGGTTTCTGATGTAATTGCCACAACAATTACACTCATATTCTTATTCAGGGAATTCAAGAAGCTTGACTTACTACATGCGGAAGAGAAATTAAAAAAAGAAAAACTGTCAGAAACAGAGCTGACAGAGATAAATTAAAATGGACCGGTATTCAAGGCGGATACCGGCTTTTTACATTGGTATTAATTAAGGAATTATAATATAATCATCAAACAGTGGTAAAAGGATCTAAATTGTAATAAAAGTGTAATTGCGCTGTAACGAATAAATTTTCATTAGCTGTATAATTAGAACTGTAACAACTTCTAAAGGAGGCATAGTAAGAAATGACTGGAAGAAATAAACTTATAACTGTAACTGCTATTACCGCGACATTATTTATCACTGGCTGCGCGCTCAGACCTGCCTTGAGTGATACAACCTCAAAAGGTAATGAAACGACAGCAAGTACTAAAACAATAATTAGTACAGATACAACGAAGGCAGAGACTAAAACTGCGACAGCAACTAAATCAGAACCGGTGACAAAACCTGGAACAAACCCTGGAACAAAACCGGATAATAATACAAAGCCTGCAGAAACAGTCACAAAACCCGCAACTACAGCTGCAAAGACCGAACCGGAGAAAAGTGATCCGGATGGTCTGGTATTTACCCCGACTGAGGTAAGGCAGATGATGTTTGAAAGATCGGACAAAAAGCTTGTTTTTCTGACCTTCGATGACGGACCGTCAAACAATAATACTCCTAAAATTCTTAAAACCCTAAGAGATAACGGAATCAATGCAACATTTTTTTATTATACCAAGGATAATATGGGCAGATTGTCAGATGTCATCAAAGAGACATATAAAGATGGAAATTCCATAGGCGTACATTCGAATACCCATGAGTACTCGCAGCTTTATCCCGGAAGACAGGCTGATGTCTCAGCCATTGTTGAAGATGCTAAGAATGCTCTGCAAAAGATTAAAGGCGTGTTGGGAGAGAACTGGAACACAAAAGTTTACAGATTCCCTGGAGGATCCTTCTCATGGGGAAACAGCGATGCAGCCAAAGAAAAGCTTAAATCCATAGGACTTGACTACATAGACTGGAATACAATGACAGGTGATTCAGACGATAGGAATCATGATAAATCTCCGGAAGGCCTCTTGAAATTTTTAAAGGATGCCAACGATAATGTGGGCTCAAAGGTACATGTGGTTTTAATGCATGACGGAAGCTGGGTCCATGGGGTCTCAGACGGTCTGCAGTCAGTGATAGACTACTACAAGGACCTTGGTTACAGATTCGGAATTATAAGGTAATTATAGTTTTAACAGAATACGTACATAATAAGAAAATTCACCGAACAGGAGTTACTCCTGTCCGGTGAATTTTCCGTTTGACTTCGTTTATTATCTTTGGAATATAAGTTAATTAAGCTCTTTGATTTCAGCTTCCATGTTTATTCCTGCAAAAGGCGCTCTGAAGAAAAATTCCTTCCTGTTACCGCAGTTTTCACAATAGCAGGTGGTTACATTGGAAGGTATTCCGCCTTCGAAATTAAAACCGTTGCCCTCTGTTATGAATTTGCCTCCGCATATGCTGCAGGGAGTATTGTTTATTATAATATATTCACTCTCTATATATTTCATAAGTTCTCTTACATTCAAAGTATTTCTGGTGTTATCCATATTAAAATTACCCTCCTTTAAGGATGATCAGACCAAGACAAGATTAATCCCCGTTAAGTCTTTTCTTATCCTACCAAAGGTATATTAAAATTGCAATAAATTAAATGTGACAAAAATAATAATATGAAGAGTTGATCGATAATGTTTTTCAGGCGGTCAGGAATTAAAATCTTATACAACACGGTAAATCCGTCATTTATATAAGGCAGAGTTGGCAGGATTATCAAGTAATTATACTCGGGGAAGTATATTTTTTTTATTAAATGCTGTTCATCAGGTAATGGAAGGTATCCGTGAAAATCAACCAGACTGTGATTAAAAACGAGAATTATTGGCGGAGTATGGGTATCTTTATGAAAATAATCAAGTCATTTGATTTATTTTTGATATAATGTATTTATTAACTGAGGTGGTAAGCAATATGTCTGAATTCATCAAGAGTGACAATACTTCCTGGGAAGTGTTGAGTGACAGAGTAGCTGTAAAATCAACAGACCTGTCATCCTTAAAATACAATGAAATAAGAGTCACTAATGAAGTCAAGGATTATTTTGGACTTGAAAACATGGAGCGACATGAGAGGCGGGATATTTTTCTTCATTACGGAAATGCCGCCTATCCCTGCGTTATCTACCTTGATTCCTATGAAAAGGGCAGAGGAAAGCTCAGATGGGGAAGAAAGTTTAAAACCGTATTCTCAGACCTGGTTTCAGGATATTTCTTTGAAAGCTCAGGCTCCGTCAACCCTCCGCTTTTAAGGTTTTATAAACTGGATAATTTCAACTATGAGATATGTCTCATATTCATTAAGGAAATTATAGAAAACACAATTGAAGTTGATGACAGAAACATATCCATGAGCGAACAATATAAGATTTATGAGAACAACTTTATGTGGCGGATCGAAACCATGAAGCATCACGGATCTGTTTGCTCCATATGCGGCTTTGACTATATTTCATACTTTGGGGATGCAGGTAAAGGCAGATGCCAGGTTCACCTGGTCTCGGATGTTATAACCGAGAATTTTATGCCTGATGTAACAAAGGATTTAATACCGGTTTGTGCCAACTGCCACGAAATGCTCCATTCCGGATTTACGAAGGATGATTTGGCTGCAATGGTCAGATTGAACCTTGAAATGAAAAAGCTTGTAAGATAAAAATTGATTATAAAAATTGCAGTTTTAAAGCTGCAATTTTTTTATACGAACAACTTTTAGATTTGAAAGAAGGATATGGAAGATAAATAAAAGAATTCTAAAAATATTTTTTATAATGTGTCAGGTTTAAAATACATCTTCGAATAGATGAGTGAAAGGAGGGCAAATCATGGACGATAAAACTTTATTACAGGCAATCAGAAAAAATCCTGAGAAGGGATGGGAAATACTGATAAAACAGTATTCGGGACTTATGTATCATATCGTAAAAGGTCGGATTGGCTCTTTAGGAGACTCAGAGGCGGAGGATTGTGTCAGCGAAGTGCTCCTGGAAGCATATAGAAGCATAGGGAAATACAACCCTGACCGGGCATCATTAAAGGCGTTCCTTTCAACAATAGCTACGAGAAAAGCCATAGACAGGTTCAGAAAGGTTAAGCCAATTCTTGAATTGAACGAAGAAGTTGAGGTACAGGATTCCGGGGAGGAGTTCCTGGATTCCCTGATCAGGGAAGAGGACAAAAAAGCCCTGGTAAATGCAATTTCAGAATTGGGAGAGCCGGATAAAAGTCTTATCCTGGGAAGATTCTGGATGAATAAGACCTCAAAGGAATTAGGAAGCTTGTTTGAGCTTACCGCAAATGCCGTGGACCAAAGGATTTCAAGAACCCTTAAAAAACTTAAGCTTGTTTTGGGAGGTGAAGGAGTATGAAAAAGAATATATTTGAAGATATGGATGAAAAGGATATGGATAAGCTGTTAAAGGATCTGGATCCAAATGATTATAAAATAGACCCTGCAGTGACAGACAGAATATATGGCAAGTTCCTTGAAGGGAAAAAGGAACAGGAACAAGAGAAAAGGAAGCCTTGGTATGGAAAAGGATTGATTGCAGTGGCTGCGGTTCTTCTTGCATTCTCTGTTTATCAGATTCCGGCAGTACAGGCTACAGTCAATAAGCTGTTCTCCTTTATACCCGGAATAGGTGCAGTTGAGAAGACTGATAAAAACCTTATGGTGGGAAAGCTCAACGCAACAAAGGATCCCGAAGGAAGGATTTTGTCCTTTGCCGACGCTATATCAAAGGGTGACTCAATAGAATTCAGGATCAGAATAAAGGAAGAAAATATTAAGCTCGAAGAAGATAAATCAGGACTTTCCGAGCTTAAGAACTATAAATTTTTCATCAATGAGAAGCAGATAACTTCAGAACCCATGGGTATGATTTCAAAAAGCGATACTGAAACCTTCAACTTTATAAGCTACGGAACAACAATAAAGGAAGGGGACTCAATCAGACTTATAAATGAAAAATATGACTTCAGCCTCGAAGGAAAAATGCAGACGGCTGATGTCAACAGACCTGAGGATCTGCCTTCGGCATCCAATGACGGTGTATCAGTATTTGCCACTGTATTGAAGGGTGAGAAAGATTGGGAAATAAGCTTATACTCATTGTCCGAAACCAAGGATGTCATTTCCTTCAACAGTGATCTTCCATACTCAGAGGATGGATACCTGTTTGAAACAGAAGAAGGAAACTACAGGGCTAAGATGCCTTCTTCCTGGGGATCTGCATACATGGCTCCCTTGAAGCTGCAGGTACCTGAATCGGTTAATAAGGGTACTTTGGTTCTTCCCTATGTGGAGTATGAAACCAAGGATTCTGCAGAAGTTACGGTTGAACTTCCAAAAAGCGGTGCTGAGGTTGAAACTGACATCAAGGTAAAGCTTGGTGAAGGCGGAATCACTATAACCAGGATTTACACCGACAAGGAAAACAATGTTCCGGCGCTTCAGTTTAAAGTAGACCCTTCAGAGCACAAAATAACCGGCTTTGGCCTTGAGAAAGCCTCAGGAATGAGCTTTGATCCGGAAGCAGGTGAAGGAGCTATCCTCCTTTTAGATGAGAAGGGTAAAGAAGGAACCTTTAAATTCAAAATAGTAAGACCGGTTTTCAGAATCCAAAAGGAGTTCAGAATCAATTTGGATTTGAACAGATAATGTATGAAAGATAAAAATATGGGAGGAGTTTCCCATATTTTTTTCTATGCTTTAATGATATGGGCTTCTACTATTAAAATCGTTAACAAAATCCTCAAAACTTTCTTTATATAGCATATGGAGTAAAACATTTACATCTGTTATAATTGAAATGAAAACTGTGAACAAAAACGTGAATTTGTTCACTCATCATGAACAACTAGGAGGGTGTAATGAGTAAATCACTTGAAAAGTTTTTAGCTGAGAACTTAGACGTGTTGAAGTCCAAGGGACTGTACAACGTTATTAATGTTCTTGAGGGTGCCAATGGTCCGGTGATTAAAATTGACGGAAGAGAGCTAATCAATCTTTCTTCAAACAATTACCTAGGATTTGCAACAAACGAAAGATTAAAGAAGGCTGATATTGAAGCTGTAAATAAATACGGTGTCGGAGCCGGAGCTGTAAGAACAATAAACGGAACAATGGATATCCATTCCGAGCTTGAAAAGAAGCTAGCCGAGTTTAAGCACACTGAAAGTGCCATAGCTTTCCAGTCCGGCTTTAACTGCAACATGGGAGCAATTTCAGCTGTCATGGATAAGGATGATGCAATACTGTCCGATGAGTTGAATCATGCATCAATTATTGACGGTTGCAGATTATCAAGAGCAAAGATAATCAGAGTCAAGCATTCAGACATGGATGATTTAAGGCTTCAGGCAAAGCTTGCAAAAGAATCAGGCTTATATAAGAAGATCATGTATATCACCGACGGTGTATTCTCCATGGACGGCGACGTTGCCAAGCTGCCTGAGATTGTAGAAATCGCAAAGGAATTTGATTTGATTACCTATGTTGACGACGCACACGGCTCAGGAGTAATGGGTAAGGGAGCAGGCACAGTCCACCATTTTGGATTATCAAAGGAAATAGACTTCCAGATAGGTACACTAAGCAAGGCAATCGGCGTTGTGGGTGGATATGTTGCAGGATCAAAGGATTTAATCGATTGGTTGAAGGTAAGGGCAAGACCGTTCCTGTTCTCAACTTCACTGACTCCGGGATCTGCCGCAGCATGTATCGAAGCAATTGAAATGATGACAGAGTCACCTGAATATAATGAGAAGCTTTGGGAAAACGGAAATTACTTAAAGGCAGGCCTTAAGAAGCTTGGATTTAATATCGGCCATTCTGAGACACCGATAACTCCGGTAATAATCGGTGATGAGGTTAAAACACAGGCTTTCTCAAAGAAACTGTTTGAAGAGGGAGTTTACTGTAAATCAATAGTATTCCCGACTGTACCGATGGGAACGGGAAGAGTAAGAAACATGCCTACAGCTGCACATACAAAGGAGCTTCTTGATGAAGCACTGAAAATCTACGAAAAGGTGGGAAAGGAATTGGAAGTTATTTAACTTCTGACATAATAATATGAAAAAAATACTTTTAACAGGTTCACTTGGACAGATAGGATCAGAGCTGGTTGTTAAGCTAAGAGAAATATACGGAGTGGACAATGTAGTCGCAACAGACATAAGAACGATAGACAACAATAAGGTATGTACAGAGGGTATTTTTGAAATCACCGATGTAACAGATGTTTCAGCATTAAATAGTATTTATGAGAAACATAAGCCTGATACAATAATCCACCTGGCATCATTGCTTTCAGCTACAGCTGAAGCAAAGCCACAGCTTGCATGGACAATAAACATGGGAGGGTTGGTAAATACATTGGAGCTTGCCCGTGAGAAAAAGCTTCAGTATTTTACTCCTTCATCCATTGGAGCTTTCGGACCTCTTTCTCCTAAGAAGGATACTCCGCAGGATACAATTCAAAGACCTAAGACCATGTATGGTGTAACAAAAGTATCGGGAGAGCTTCTTTGTGATTACTACTACACAAGATTCGGCGTGGATACCAGAGGTGTTAGATTCCCGGGATTGATTTCCTACGTTGCCCCTCCGGGAGGCGGAACCACAGACTATGCAGTAGACATATTCTATGAAGCTTTAAAGAACGGAAAGTATGCATCTTATATTGACAAGGGAACCTATATGGACATGATGTATATGCCTGATGCTTTAAAGGCAATAATTGACCTTATGGAAGCAGACCCTTCAAAGCTTATACACAGAAATGCTTTTAATATCTCAGCAATGAGCTTTGAGCCTGAAATGCTGGGCAAGGAGATTAAAAAGCACATTCCCGGATTTGAATTAACCTATGCCGTAGATCCGGTAAGGCAGAATATAGCTAATTCATGGCCTGACAATATCGATGTCACCTGTGCAAAGAACGAGTGGGGCTTTACCACCGACTACGATCTTGCTGCAATGACAAAGGATATGTTAGACAAGCTGAGGATAAAGCTAAATATTGAAAATAGAACAGGGGATCCTTATGAAAGATAGATTCTTTATTGTTAACGGCAGTGTATTGCCGGAGATCTTCGAAAAAATTATCGAAGTAAAAACCCTTCTTTCTACAAAAAAGGTCAAGGACATAACTGAAGGTGTAAAAAGAGTAGGAATTTCCAGAAGCGTATTTTATAAATACAAGGATAATGTGTTTCTTCTGTCAGAAATGAGCAAGGGGAGAAAGGCAACACTTACAGTTCTCATTGACCATAAGCCGGGTTCATTGTCCGGAGTTTTGGATGTCATGGCAAACTATAAGGCAAATATCCTGACCATTAACCAGGGAGTTCCCATAAATGATGCAGCCTATGTCAACCTTACCGTGGACATTTCAGAAATGGAAATAGACATGAAGGAGCTCATAGCCATACTTCTGACCAAGGAATACATAGCCAAGGCTGAAATCTTGGCCATGGAATAAAAAAGGAGAAATTCTCCGTATATGAGTCAATGACAATCTCTTCGGGACAATGCTACATCCTCTTGGGATAAATTGACGGTAAAAAGGGATTAATAACGGCTTCTGCCTTTATTAATCCCTTTTCCAATCATATTTATTCAATTGGAACGACTTTTCTCCTGTTATTGAATTTCAATTCTTAAATGTTTAATCCTAGGACTATACAGATCTGATTGCCCAGTCCGGAAGGGGAAGTTTTTTATCATTTGTTCCTATAACTGTACTTGGGAATCCTTCCATGACGGAATTATCCTCTACTATCTGTCTTTGTTTTATTAAAGTACCTGATTTGATAAGCACATTTCTGCCTACCTTTGAATAGTCACATACAATGGCTCCGGGCTCCACAACCGTCCCTTCCCCGATTTCAGTGCCGTGTATCATAGAACCGGGTCCGATTGTCACATTGTCATGGAGTATCAATTGATTGTCAGGAAGAAGATGAAGCACTGAATTTTCCATGATTCTTACATTTTTACCGATGATTACGGGACCGTGGCTGTTGCCGATGATTCTTACACCGGAAGCTATTACCGAGCCTTCTCCGATTTTGACATCCCCTGTGATTTCAGCCGTATCATATATAACGGCTTTATCTGAAATCTCAGGCAGCTTTCCGTTAAATTCAAAAATATTCTTATTCATTTTTATCCCCTTTTCAATCTCATAAACATTTGAATTAAGCTCCGGGATGCTTAAAGTTATATCGTTGCCCCTCATCCTTTTGATCATGGCAAGGTCTTTCTCCGTCAATTTCCGGATTATCTTCCCCGGTCTTCCCACAACCACTGATTTCTCCGGAATAACCTGCCCGGGTCCTATTATTGTTCCTTCACCGAATATACAGAAATCACCGACTTCGCTTCCCGGCATGAATATAGTACAGTTGCCTATTTCGCATAGATTGCCGATTTTTGACCCCACAGCAACACATTTATGACCGAAGACCGTTTTGCTTCCTACCTTTAAAGGGAACTCATCTGTTCCGATTATTACGGAGTTTTCCAGAACCCTGGAAGTGTCACCCAGCTCAACAGTTCCGTTTATTGAGATAACATGGGAACCCTGACCTATATAGGTGTTATCCCCACTGCGAACAATACCCTCAATCCTTGCGGATTCTTCTATCTTGATTTGAATCACCCCCATTTCCTTGATTTTAATAATCCAATATCATATTAAAATCAAGTTCATTTCTAACCTAATTATATGAGTAAATCCAAACATTGGGAAATAGGGCTGATATAGGCGAAAAAACAGAGCCGGTAAACACCGACTCCGTTTTAGGTAAATATTTAATTATCCTTATTTGCCCAATCCAAGAAGACTTCCGAGAAGACCGCCTAGCAATCCGCCGCCGTCCTGCTGGCTCTGCTGGTTGTCCGGAAGGTTCTTCAGTGCATCATAAAGTGATCCGCCTGAATTTCTGTTAAGTTCATCTGAGTATTGTCTTGTAATATCCTTGACGCTCTGGTTGGTCTGAGTCTTTTTCTTTGAAAGGTACATCAATGCAAGAGGTGCAATGAAGGATAAGATCTTCATTATCTGTCCTGTATCCATACCTTCCTTCTGGCTGAGCTGCTTTGAAATATTACCGGTTGTATCATTACCGAAAATATGTCCAAGGATTTTCTGACCGTCATTCAAGTCAATGTCCTTTGTTGTATTGTAGTTTCTTGTACTGTGATCATTCAAAGCTCTTTCAAGGGCTGATGCACCTGAGTCTGTCTGTGAATTCTGTCCGAGCTTTCCTATAATCAAAGGAAGTGTCATTTTTATAATGTCCTGAACCTTATCAGGGGATACACCTAAATCATTTGCCAGATCCATGATTGATGAAGCCGGTATGTTGATCTCTCCCTGCTGTTGCTGTTGCTGCTTCTGAAGATTCTGATAAGCCTGCTGCTGTCTTAGAGCCTCCTGCTGATCCTGATATTGCTGGTTTAACATTTCCTGCTGACGCTGTGCCTGAGACTGTGATGCACCACCAATTCCCTTAAGCAGCATATCCAATAATTCCATAAATTTCCTCCGTGTTGGTTTATTGTATTTCCATACTTTGATTTTTTAAATTTTAGTCTGAGTCTATAACGATCATATAAATTGTAAAATGAAAACCTTGAAATTTCAGTACTTTACAGAAAATTTATTATTTTGTTTCAAATCTGTTTTTATTATTTTGGGAATATAAACAACTATTCACATCATTTCCATAACAAACTTAAATTTTTCCTATTCATGGTAAAATATATACATTGATATTGGAGGCGTAAAATGAAGACAGAATTTTATTCAAAGAACAGAAAAAAATTAATGGAAAAGCTGGAGACAGGCTCAGCTGTTGTGTTTTTTTCCGGCGAGGCACCTAAAAAAACTGCGGATGAAAAATATGCATATTCACCAAACAGGAACTTCCTGTATCTGACAGGAATTTCTGAACAGAATATTGCACTGTACATGGAAAAGACTGAAGAAGGCCATTCTGAGACTCTTTTTATTTTTGAGTATGATGAATTGAAGGCAAAGTGGGTCGGGGAAACCGTATCTCCACAGAAGGCTGAAAATATTTCAGGAATTGGTGATATAAAATATTTACCTGAGTTTAACAGATTTATACATACAAAAATAAAAACAAACGGAAAGACGGTCTTTTATTTTGACCTGGAAAAGGACTCTCCCGAGGGAGGCTTTGGCCAGGGAGGAAGATTTGCCCAGAAGATGAAGCTGGAATACCCGGAGCTTACAGTTAAGGATGCATATCCAATAGTATGTGGCTTAAGGGTATTAAAAACCAAGGAAGAAGCGGATACAATTAAAAAAGCCATTGAAATAACCGGGGCAGGCATAGGAAGAATAATGCAGAATGCAAAGCCCGGTATGTATGAATATGAATTGGAAGCAGAGTTTAATTACGAGCTTAAAAAAAGCGGAGTGAAGGATTTTGCCTTCAAGACTATTCTTGCATCCGGAAAGAACGCCACGGTTTTACATTATGATTCCAATGATTCAAAGATCGGTAAGAACGACCTTGTACTTTTGGACCTTGGTGCAGCATGGAACTATTATTCTACAGATATTTCAAGAACCTTCCCCATAAGCGGAAAGTTCACCAAAAGACAGAGACAGCTGTATGACATAGTGTTGAAAGCTCATTCAAAGGTAATCGACCTGATTGCCCCAGGAGTTCATTTTAAGGCACTAAACGAAGCTGTTATTGAGCTTTATGCAGTTGAACTTCAAAAGATTGGTTTGATCAAGAGCCCGGAGGAAGTTAAAAAATACTACTTCCACGGGGTTTCACACCATCTTGGTTTGGATACTCATGATGTGGGGCCGAGGGACACTTACCTTGCCGAAGGCATGATTTTAACCGTTGAACCGGGCCTGTATATTGCAGAAGAGGGAATAGGCATCAGGATTGAGGATGATGTAATGGTCACAAATTCAGGATCCAAGGTTCTGTCAAAGGACCTGATCAGAACGGCTGACGAAATAGAAGAGTTCATGGCTAAAAGGTAAGGCATATATAAGATTAACAGGATTCCAATCTTAACTATTAATTGATGTTTTATTGAAAGATGGATGTTAATTTGATATTATTACAATACGCAATGAAGGGAAGAGTAGCTTTTATTAAACTGCAAGAGAGGCAGTGGTTGGTGTGAACTGCCGGTTTGATAAATTTGAAGATGGCCCCGGAGCATGGATATTGAACTTTAAGTAGGTATCCACGTTTAATCCCCGTTAAGGATTTTGGGTTTAAGACCCTATGAGGCAATGATTGCAAGATCATTGTGAACAGGAGTGGTAACACGTATATTACGTCTCCATGGCAATGCCATGGAGTCTTTTTTTGGAGGAAAATATGGAGAAAAAAAGTTTTTATATCACTACGCCTATTTATTACCCGTCAGCAAAGCTGCATATAGGCAATACCTATACAACTGTTGCAGCTGATGCAATGGCAAGGTACAAGAGATTGAAGGGATATGATGTCATGTTCCTCACCGGAACCGACGAGCACGGACAGAAAATCCAAAGAATAGCAGAGGAAAACGGGGTAAAACCAATAGAATATGTTGATGGCATCGTAGAGGGGATAAAGGAGCTTTGGAAGCTTATGAACATAAGCTACGACCGCTTTATAAGAACTACCGACCCTTACCATGAATCAGCGGTACAAAAGATTTTCCAGCAGCTTTATGACCAGGGAGATATTTATAAATCAGAATATGAGGGTTGGTACTGCACCCCGGACGAAGCCTTCTGGACAGAGTCGCAGATAGGACCCGAGCATACATGCCCTGACTGCGGAAGACCCGTTGAAAGAGCCAAGGAAGAATCCTACTTCTTCAAAATGAGCAAATATGCCGACAGACTTATAAAACACATTGAAGAAAATCCTGAGTTCATCCAGCCTGAATCAAGAAAAAATGAAATGCTGAACAACTTCTTAAGGCCGGGTCTTCAGGATCTTGCGGTTTCAAGAACAAGTTTTGACTGGGGAATAAAGGTCCCATTTGATGAGAAGCATGTCATCTATGTCTGGATTGATGCATTATCCAACTATGCCACTGCACTGGGATATAAAAATGACGAATACCATGACTTTGACAGGTACTGGCCTTGTGATGTCCATCTGGTAGGCAAGGATATAATAAGATTCCATACCATATACTGGCCTATAATGCTAATGGCACTCGGAGTCGAGCTTCCAAAACAGGTTTATGGACATGGTTGGTTATTGTTTGACGGCGGAAAGATGAGTAAAAGCAAGGGCAACATTGTAGACCCGGTTATCCTGTCCGAGCATTTCGGTGTGGATGCAATTAGATATTATCTTCTAAGCGAGATTCCATTCGGATCGGACGGTAACTTTACAAACGAATCCTTCATTAAGAAAATCAATTCAGATTTGGCTAATGACTTGGGAAATCTTCTTTCAAGATCCGTATCAATGGTTGAAAAATACTTTGATTCTGTTGTGCCGGTTCCGGATACACCGGGAGAATATGACGACGAATTAATCAAGATTGCACTGGAAACTCCTGCTCTTGTAGACGGAGCCATGAACCATTTCAGAATTCCGGATGCCATAGGTCATATTTGGACACTTATAGATAAATCCAACAAGTATATAGATGAAACAACACCCTGGATACTGGCAAAGGACCCTGAAAAGAAGGCAAGGCTTGGTACAGTACTGTATAACCTTTTAGAGTCGCTCAGGTTCATAGGAATAATGATTGAGCCGTATCTGCCATATACTGCAGAAAAGATATTGAAGCAGCTGAATGCTGAGGTCAAGACCTTTGATTCATTGGAAAACTTCAACGGTACATCAGCCGGAAGTAAAGTTGCAAAGGGTGAAATCATCTTCCCGAGAATTGATCTGGAAAAGAAGCTGGAAGAACTTGAAGAGATCAGACTAAAAAAGCTTGAAGAAGCAAAAGCAGGTGACGCTCAAATAACACCGCACAAGCCGGAAATTACCATAGATGACTTTGCAAAGGTGGACTTGAGGGTTGCAAGGGTCAAAAACTGCGAAAACGTGAAAGGCTCAACGAAGCTTTTAAAATTGACTGTTGAACTTGGAAATGAAGTCAGACAGGTTATATCCGGAATTGCAAACTTCTATAAGCCTGAGGATCTAATCGGCAAAGATATAATCATTGTGGCAAACTTAAAGCCTGCAAAGCTTAAAGGAGAACTGTCACAGGGAATGATTCTGTCCGCAGCCACCTCTGACGACGGAAAGCTGTTCGTTGTAACCCCGGAGAAGGAACTTCCATCCGGATCAGTGGTCAGCTAATAAATAACATTTCAGTTACTCAAAATTAAACATATACATAATCTTGTTTAAGACCGGGTAAACTCAAGCGTAGAATCAGTATCCTAATCAGGTATAAATTCTACGCTTAGCTTATTTTACGACTAATATTCAAACTTCAGATTATCCCCAAATAAGCTTTAAAACCGACCTTCAGTAGCATCGGAAAACATTTACAACAATTAGTTTTTTCTGTACAATTGATTATAGTAGGGCTACTAATATGGTAATTTACTAATATTTCGCTGTACTGAAAATTGAGACATACTGTAATTAATAAGTATGTTTAAATATTTTTTGGAGGGTTATTATGAATAAAACTTTATTAATCCTGGCTTTGTTTGGATTGGCATTACTACCGTCATTAGCACGGGCGGAACAGTTGGCACAACATTTAGCATTTAAGACTTCTTTTTTAGATTCTTCCAGGTATATTTTTAAAGCCCCATTGATTTATCTTTTGACGTTCTTCCTGGGGTTATTGATATACTCGTTGAAGGATTACCTTATTAAAAAGTTAAATTCACTTTACGAGAAAGGAAAGTAAGTATCATAGGAGGCCTAAAATTAAGCAATAGATTTGGAGTCACGTTGAATTGAATACATGTTTATATTATTTTTTTATCCTCAAAGTGTTATAAAAACCGAAATAAAAACTGCCGGCTAAAGAGGGTTCGATTTAGGGATTTACGAAAACAAGTAATATTTAACCGACTCTCTTCAAGCGGGGGAAAATGATAACGACCATACAAGAGTAAAAATGCTCCTGTGTGGTCGTTTTTCATTATTTGATGTCTAATTTATATTCATTGTTTAGGGATTTTAAATTTATGATTTCTCCGACAAGTCCATTTAACCGCCTATGACTAATAATAGTCTGCTCCGTTTCGATATTATCCTCATTTTTTAGTTTACACTTATAAAAACGGAAGTTCATCAACTCAAGAATTATATTAACGCTGAAATAGTTATGCCGAATGCATAAAAATCCTAATGTTAAGAAAAACATTAGAAAAAGAACAATGCCATCCCAGTGCGTAAAATCAAAGGCAAACAACGGAAGTATATAGGACAGTAAGTATTCCGCTGTGATTGCTTTCTCTTCCTGCGCAGAAACGATAGTATGTGCCTGGGTACCTTCTTTGCAATTAGCAGACGTTTCAAAAAGAAGTACAACTAAGCTGAACGCAGCTAAAATTAAAATGCAGATAATCGTAATTTCCTCTGTATATAAATTTGCGTTTTTCTCTGCAATACTTTTAATATCAATAAATAGGACTGAAATCCATAGAGGGGTAAACGAAAGGTAAAACAAGCTTAATCTAAATAATAGTGACATTGTTCCGCCTCCCTTTGCCTATACCCATTTTTTTGAGCCGGCAACTTCCATTGCTATATCATCAAATGGATCAATCATGCCTCTTTCACACAGCAGTTTAATAATTTTCTCTGTAGTTCCTTCTTGTGAGGTATCAAATCTATCATCAACAAGTGGAATTGCAAATTTAGTGGCCATTATTTTTCTGTTATCTACATCCTTTAGTTTTTGAAGATGGTTTTCATTAAACGAAACAAATTTTCTTGGATTATGACCACTCCCTGCAATTGTACTAAACGAATCAAAGTCCGTAACGATATTACAATCTTTGATATTGTCGATTTTGTCTATGCAGATCGATTTATATGAACGCTCCATATTAAATAGATTTTCTCCGGCAAGCGTTAACATATATATTTTATTCTCTAAGATAACCACATCTATAGTCGGCCTAAGAGAAAGCACTTTGTCATTGATTTCCTTAAATGTACCATTGTCCTTTAAAAATTTATGTTTTAATGTGGTAACTGGATTTTGCATTGAAATTAGTTTTATTGGTAACTCATCTTCATCGATTGCAACCATACCTTTTAAAATATATGCTTGAGATTTAAATTCCAATGGGTCAATTTCCGTATCCGGCGTAGCTATTGCGGTTAGCAATGTTTGATATTCTATGTTAATTAGTGCATTATCAGCATCTAATTTATATATAGTTTTACCTATGGTACTCCCGTCATAATCCATGATGTCATGAAAAGACTTTAGTACGCCTTTTTCTTCATCTATATACCTATTTGAAATTTCGGAAACAAGCTCCGTTAATTTTCCATCTGGGGCAAGTGAAATTTCCCTTCCAATGTAGCTTGTGCCATTTCGCTTAGAAGTAGCTATGCGAAGCAATTGAATCGACCATGCATCACAAGATGCCAATTTAGAAAATGCTGATTCCAATATTTCTACAGACATTTTTTCATCCCTTTCTTCACCATTCTTCATTGATATGCTTAATCAGCATAATAAGCGGTATCTTCTGCCACTTTGCTCAACTTTGGTTTTGCGTTTGAACTATAAGCTTTCTTTTTAAGCTTCTCATACAACACTGCTCCAATTGATTCCATGACTTGTTTCATCATGTCAGGATCAGAGAACATTCTCACAAAAAAATCTTCATTTTGTTCATACCGAGTAGCAGCCATTTCTGGAAAGTCTTTTTCAAACAATAGCATGAAGGTTTTTCTATCGTTATTCTCTGCGTAATTTTGCCACTTTTCTTCTGAGGCATAATCGTTTTCAATCTGCAGCAGCACCTTGTCCATTTCGGTAAAATTTGTTCCGAACTTCTCGTTGATTTTATCGATTATTACTGTAAGCGGATCCTTTTTCTTTTCACGCCGTCCGGCCTCACCAGTTATTGGACGGAAACCTTCTTCTGTACTTTCTAGCTCTATTCCACCTTCAAAATCCTTTTCAAGACGATAGTACTAAAGTGTACCCCATGTCAAGGACAAAATTTTCATACCATTTCATCTAGCCGATGATATAAGGTATGTGGTTAGTTGTTCCGGAGGCAATGTTTAAACCTTTGCCTCCGGAATATTATTTACAGCCAATGGGTAAATTCCAGTTGTTATAAACTGATAGAACTCATTGGGTGATAACTTTGCTAGTTGCCATTGATAACGATCGTTGTTGTAATAGTCGATCCAGTCATCTATTTTGTACTTCACGTCAGAGAAGTCACGACACTTAGATAGGTCGATTTCATCTTTCATATGACCAAAGAAGCTTTCCTGAGGTGCATTGTCCCAACAGTTTCCACGACGAGACATTGACCGACGTAAGTTACTATCTTTTATTAGCTGAATAAATTTGTAGCTTGTGTAGTGACAACCCTGATCATTGTGAATTAATGTTTCAGCTTGTAATGATATACCGTGAGTATTCATTAATAAATTGAATGTTTCAAGGACAAAATCCAGTTCAAGTGATTCACTTAGGATATAGGATAGAACCTGTTTGGTATAAGCATCCATGATGGTTGAAAGATAAAAGAAATGACCATCAAATGGAATATATGTAATGTCAGTGAGCAAAACGAATCTTGGACCATGCTCTGTAAATTCACGTTGCAGGAGATTGTCAGCAACATTATTTGTGCGAAGTGCTTTAGCCATTCTTCGATAGGGGTTAGCCTTTCGTATAGGACAAAAGAGATTATATTTCTTCATTAGGCGGCGAATCTTTTTGACATTCATCTGAATCGGTGGCTCTAGATGTAATAATCGCATCTGAATACCACGAGCCCCTTTCTTGTAGCTACGATAATTATAGGCATCAAGAATAAGTTCAAAATCAGCTCGGTCAGCTGATTCACGAGCTTTGCGAAGGCTTGCAGTATTTACCCAGTGATACTATCCGGAACGGGAAACATTTGCAATGTTACACAAATCAGAAACACTTAATATGTTTTTATCATCAGAAACGATGTCATAGATAAGTTGAAATTTAATATTTGGTGCATCCATAATCAATGCCTCCGCTAATCTGATTTGTCCGCTTTTAAAATTTTTTTTATAAACTCAAGTTCCTGGCGCATGTAGAGCATCTCATGCTGCATGCGAGCCATTGCCTGGTCAGGAGGCATGTTTTCATAACTATTGTCAGAAGGTTGTTTAAAACGTTTCTTATTACCTTCATGCAGACCAGCAGCTGATTTTGCTTCTCTTTGGATACGACCAGAAATGTTACACATCCTGTCATGACCAAGCATATCGGGATCATATCCAAGTTCTGAAAATATACCGCGAAGTGATTTTCCAGCAAGTAACAGACTCATAAATTTTTCTTTAAAAGCAAGAGTAAACCTGAGCTGTGTGCTACTGGCACTCAATGTATAAGGATTTTGTTGCATTAAGTCAACTTGTTCTTTCGTAAACGTAGTATAAGCCATAGAGACTCCTT
>DAINSS010000009.1:0-76527 GCA_036741195.1 Clostridiaceae bacterium
CACGGATGTATTAAATCTTGAAGGCTTTCTGTACCTTATAGGTTCAGTATTTGCACCAATGATAGCCATACTCATCATGGACTTCTTCATATTGAAAAAGGACAGCTCGAATATGATGATTAACTGGATAAATCTAATTATCTGGGGACTGGGTTTCATAACCTACAGGCTGATGATGGGCGTTGATACACCACTTGGTTCAACTGTCCCGGCAATGGCTGTAACTATGGCAATTTCTTTTATAATAAACAAGCTGGTCGGTGTAAAATCTGACCAAGTGAGCATTGGAGAATAAATATGAAAACAAAAACGGAAGTGTATAAGATGGATATAAAAAAAATGACACTGGCAGCACTCTTAGTGGCTGTGGCTGTTGCAGCTTCACCTTTGTCAATACCCCTGGGAGCCGCTAAAGTTTTTCCGGTACAGCATGTGGTCAATGTAGTCTCAGCAGTACTCCTGGGACCGGTTTATGCAGTTATGCAGGCTTTCTTAACTTCGCTGATAAGAAATATGGCAGGGACGGGAACTCTCTTGGCTTTCCCCGGTTCAATGGTGGGAGCTCTTCTGGCAGGAATACTCCATGAAAAACTGAATAATGGAGGTAAGGTAAGCTTAATTCCGGCATTTATAGGTGAAGTATTCGGAACGGGTATTTTAGGTGCAATTGCCGCTTATCCCATTGCAACACTGATCATGGGAAAGAATGCAGCTGTGTTTGCCTATGTTGTGCCCTTCCTTTTAAGCACCTTAACCGGTTCAATTATTGCCTTCATAATATTAAAAGCAATTCAGGGAACGGGTTTACTGGGAACCAACTCAAAATAGAAGTGAATCCTGACTTTGTAAGGTAAAATTATAACTAAATCAAAGAATCGATAGTGAGATTAAATCAATCCGAAAAAGGAAAACTAATGGAAAATATAAAAAAGTATCTCGGAAGAATCAAGGAAACTAAAAAAGTCATCCATTGTATAACTAACAGCGTGACAATAAATGATGTGGCCAATGTAATCTTGGCAACCGGAGCATCGCCCATCATGGCTGATTCACCTTACGAAAGCAGTGAAGTAACCAAAATATCGGGAGCTCTGCTTTTAAACCTTGGTATGCCTTCCGGGGATAAAATCGAGGCAATGTTTTCCTCCGGCAAAGAAGCCAAGGAAAGAGGAATTCCCGTGGTCTTTGACCCCGTTGGAGCAGGGATTTCGAAATTCAGAAATTCAGAATCCTTAAGAATTCTCAAGGAGATAAAACCTGAAGTTCTCCGCGGTAATTTTGACGAATTGAGCTATCTCTTATACGGCACGGCAAATACAAACGGGATTGATTTTAAAGATAAGGGCAAAGAAATTTCAAATAATGAGATTAAAGACCTGGCGGAGAAAACTGCAATAAAGTATAACTGCATCGTTGTTCTGACCGGAAATATTGACTATATAACGGACGGATATCAAACAACCACGGTTGATAAAGGAAGCAGACTCCTGGGAAGTATAACAGGCAGCGGAGATATGTTGGACGGGATTATAGCGAGCTTTCTTTCCGTAGCTGAGGGTGAGCTAATAGAAGCGACGGCAGCTGCAGTTACCCTCATGGGTATTGCAGGGGAAAAGGCTGAAGCCAAGATCATAGCGGAAAACAAGGGCATAGGTTCCTTCAGGACCTATCTTATGGATGAAATTTGGAATCTGAATAACTGAAAATAAATAAGGTAACTAAGTATAGAGATAAGCAGGAAGCAATATGATTAATGAAAATAAAAGTGATAAAGAAATAAAAAAGGTATTAACCATAGCAGGCTCGGATTCCAGCGGCGGTGCAGGAATCCAGGCTGATCTTAAAACCATGACTGTTTTAGGTGTTTACGGCATGAGTGTAATTACGGCACTGACAGCTCAAAATACATTGGGAGTCACGGGAGTTTTAGAATCAACTCCAGAATTTGTCAAAATGCAAATGGACTCAGTTTTTACAGATATAGTGCCTGATGCAGTTAAAATAGGAATGGTATCCAACAGTGAAATAATTAAAGTAATTGCTCAAAAACTGTCTGACTATAATGCAAGGAACATTGTTGTGGATCCGGTCATGATTGCCACCTCAGGATCAAACCTTATGGAATCGGCTGCGGTTACAACCCTTATAAAAGAACTTTTCCCCCTGGCAACTGTTGTAACTCCGAATAAGTTTGAAGCTGAGACACTTTCGGGGATAACTATTGAAAGTGAAGAAGATATGGAAAAGGCTGCCGAAATTATACTAAGATACGGTCCTAAGTCCGTTTTGATAAAGGGCGGTCATTTCGGAGAAGATGCAAGGGACTACCTTAAAACAAATGAAGAGGGTATATGGCTTACTGAAGAGAGAATTACTAACCCCAACACCCATGGTACGGGCTGCACATTATCCTCGGCAATCGCCTCACATCTTGCAAAGGGAGAGGATCTTGTATCAGCCGTAAAATCAGCAAAAAAATACCTGACTGGTGCCATTGCCGACGGCATGGACATAGGTCACGGCAGGGGACCCTTAAACCACATGTACCAAATCATGGATTAATCTGTTAAAACTCGGAAAAACCATTTACTTACTTTTCGGAAGTAAATGGTTTTTCCTTATTTTTTATTCAAATATGCTACTTTTAAGCACGTGTTATCTGTTTGACCGTTTTAAGCTGCTTTAATACACCTGCCCTGTCCAGGATTCTTTCAATGAAGATTGCACCTACTGCGTTCAATGCCGTTGTAGGCAGAACAATTGCCATGTAAAGCTCACTGAAGGGAACCTGTAATCCGCTCATGGATAATCCGATGACCAGGAATATGGCACCACTGTACAGGGTGCCTATAACGGCGATGAGGATGACCCTGGCAACAGAATTGATCCTGTCGCCTATGAAGTTGAATAGATAGAATACCAAGACTCCTGTAGTTATCTTGTCTACAACATTTGCCACTTGTCCTCCTGGGAAGGTTGAGGTGAGGGCTGAGATGATTGCAAAAACAGCGCTTACTGCCAGTACTTCTTTAATGTTATCCAACATAAAGATTGAGAAGAACATCATCAATAATAAAAAGTCCATTTTCATACCTCCCAGGAATGGTATTCCCGGTGAGATCTGGTGGAGGATATAGCCGACTGCCGCCATTATTGCTGAGATTGTCATTTTTCTTGTATTCATTTTTAAATTGCTCCTTTGATTTAAAATTATTTTTAGTTTTTAAATTTTTAGTTCTGTTCCTCCAATAACTCTCATCATCTGACTTTCAGGTCATGCTGATCCCTCCTTTTTAAATATTCGGCAAATAAAAAAACTCCCCCCTGTACCACAGGGCGAAGTTACTCGCGTTGCCACCTGAATTCACAAAGCCTGTAAAAAAGCCTTGCATCTCATTTTCAGATACTTCCATATCCTATCCCTTATAACGGCGGGCACCCGTCAGCCACTACTCCCCATTGGTTTCGCTCTGCCTCTTTGAGGTCCATTCAACATACCCGCTCTATGGGAATCACACCGTCTCCCACTCTCTGAAAAAACTAAAATATGTCTACTAATCCTCATCACTGAGTTTGTTCTTGTTGTTATATTAGACTCAAATTTCATTTGTGTCAATAATTATTCAAAAATATTGTACATTAACTTCAGGTTAATAAGTCTCTTCCCTTTGGTTCCTTTATTTCAGCAACAGAATTTAACTGAGGAGGTTAATTTCGGTTTGATTTTGATAAATTTTTAGGTAATTTCTACTTGAAAAAAAGATGGATATTTGTTAGATTAAGTGTTAGTTGTGTTATAATCTTAACTACGGGGTGTGGCGCAGGTGGTAGCGCGCTAGACTGGGGGTCTAGAGGCCGCAAGTTCAAGTCTTGTCACTCCGACCAGGACAAGTGTTCATTTAAGCCTTCGGGTTTATGATGAACACTTTTTTTATTTGTAATAAGCATTTACCCGGACATGAGTTTGACAAGGTTACAGAACACTTTCGAAGGGAAAGCGATTTAATAAAAAGTATAGGATTTTTAAATGGAAGAGTATTATTTTGATTTGCTTGTTTGGAAAATAAAAGCATTTTTGAAAATTAATATCGGAAATCGAATTTTTTTGGTTAGAAACTCATAATATTCCTGTAAACGAATGTCAATTCACAAAGGATTATAGTATACTTATTGTACTAATCAAATTGGGGGTAACGATGGTCAGTACCGTATACAGATTTTACGATTTTACTATTTTATCCATTTCAGTTATTGCTCTCAGAGCTTACAATAATTATTCAAAGAATCCAAAAAGGAAATTCAATAGCTGATGCTTAAGGGCTTGGTTCAATTAAGTTGAAACCAAGCCCTTAAGCATTTTTCATTGTATTGAACCCTTATACCATTTGATCCTTTGTCCCGAAGTAGGCAATTGATAATCCGAAGGAGAATAATCCGAACACCAGGAGGATGCCCATGGATTTGAAGAAATTGAAGGAAGTCTTCCAGGCCTGGTCCACGAACAGCGGTACATTTGAATACTCTGTAAAGGCGAAGCCTTGAAGTTGCCGTAAATAAATGGATTGAAATCTGCAAAGGGGATTGTACCTGCCATGAACTGAGCCACAATTATTATGAAGAAGGGTATCATTACTGTAAATGCAAGCGACAGCAGGGTGTTCCTTGTTATGGTTGAGAACAGGACCATGAAACCTGACATGGCAAAGCTGAAGAACAAGAGCTGAATAAGTGAATATCCAAGGAACTGTTTCACCGTTATGATACTTCCGGTGCCCATGATTGCTTCCCTGACCGGAAACCCGTCCTGCATTACTATTTTGAACTGCTGATTGAAGATCATTTTATGATCAAGGCTTCCCGGTCCGATGAAAATTGAAACTATTAAAAATGCCAATGCTGTTACTATGACAAATGTCAGTAAGGCCATGGACAGGGTGACCGCAATTTTTGACAAAAGTATGCTTGTCCTGGACTTGTTTTGAGTGAGGAGAGTTTTTAATGTGGGTGGCTGGTATTCCGTTGAGACCACATCCGCCATTAAAAGAGCGAGGAGTATTATCCAAAAGCCTGTCATACCCATGAACTCAGAATAGAACATCAGGTAACCCAAGGCTCATTTTCCCATATCAAAATGGGGTGTTTTTCCCTCTACATTTTCTCTTATGACATCGGTAACGTATTTTTGATATGCTGCCTGATTTTCAGATTCACTTTTGTTCGCTTCCTGTGCTTCAAGCTTGTACTTCATCTGCTGGGCATACCTGAAATTATTATATTCATCCTGAGTTTTAATGGATTGGAGCTGAGCATATTCTTCCCTGGCAGGCTCAATACTGTTCATGACATTGATATACTCATATTTTATTGCTGCCACCGGGTCGATATCATCTTTAGGGGTCAGGTTATCAAGGGATTCAGTGAGGACTTTTTCAGGATCCAGATTAAGTGCCTTAAGTTCCTGTTCCAGGTTTGCCTTGGTGCTTTCCAACACTATTACATGGTTTCCTGCAAGTTCTGTGGCATGGCTTCTGTTGGGTTCACCTGTTTTTGAATAAATGAAGGCAACCATTAGGTGTGACAATATCAAGAGGCACAGGATTACCTTGGTTTTAGTTCTGGAGAAGAGCTTGATATATTCATTTTTTAGTAATGCACCCATTATCTGACACCTCCGTTTATTATTTCCATGTATCTTGATTCAAGATCTTTTTTATACTTGCTTAATTCACTTATTACGATGCCTGTTCTTTGCAGTGAAGTGAAAAAGTCGGTGATTGATTCCTTGTCCAAGGTTACTATATAGCCTCTGCCCTTGATTAACACCTGCATTGTTCCCGGCAGGGCGTAAAGTATTTTGGAAATGTCGTCCCTTGTGGTGGCTTCAAGATAATAAACCGAATTCTCAGGCAATTTATTAAGATCTTCTATACGGATGATTTTTCCGGCTTCTATAAAAGCGACTCTGTCACATATATGCTCAACCTCTGCCAAAAGGTGGGAGGATAAGAAAATAGCCATATTCTTTTCCTGTGACATTCGAAGCATGAGCTCTCTGAAATCCTTGATACCCTGAGGATCCAGTCCGTTCACGGGTTCATCCAATATAAGAAGCTTCGGATCTGCCATAAGAGCTCCTGCAAGTCCCAGTCTTTGCTTCATACCCAAGGAGTATTTCTTCACCTTGTCATGGATTCTCTTGCCCATTCCCACCAGTTCGACAGTTTCTTTTATCACTGTATCCGGTATTTTTCTTACCCGTGCAATCTGCTTTAAGTTTTCCCAACCGGACAGGTAGTTGTAAGAATCCGGGTTTTCAACTACCGACCCGATTTTTTCCATGGCTTTGACAGGATTGTTTGTAATATCCTTGCCGTAGAATTCCATTGAGCCCGATGTGGGTTTGATTAGGTTGACCATCATTCTGATGGTTGTTGTTTTACCAGCCCCGTTAGGACCGACAAACCCGAATATCTCACCTTCTTTAATGTCAAAATTGAGGTTCTTTACAATTTGTTTTCCGTTTATGTTTTTTCCGAGATTCTTTGCTTCAAATAAACTCATAATTATTCCTCCCATCTCCCTCTTATATTTCATATGGGAGAAGGGGAATAACAGCTGTTCAATGGGTTTGGGACATCTTTGGATTTGTTCTGAACTTCTATGATATTTGCATGATTTTTTCGGGAAAGAAAAAGGCATTTCCGCTTTGGAAATGCCTTTAAAGTTTTATATTGAATCATATCGGATTAATCGTTCTGTATTCCTAACTCATTGATATAGTTATATACGGTGTACCTTGAAATACCGAGTATTGTTGCAATTTCTGTGGTGCTTTTCTGCATCTTCAAAAGGCCTTTTTCATTAAGACCTGCGATGATTTGCAGTCTTTCCTTCTTGTTCAGAAGATGGACCGGTTTATTCTGGTCCTTTATTAAATCATGAATTGTTGAAGCGATTATGTCATTTGAAGTGTAGTTGACATCTGAAGCGCTGTCAGGATTTGCCACTGCCAGGAATTGCTTGAGTTTAAAGTCCAGGTTAAGCATACCTGTACAATCATAGTTTATGCAGACTGCAATGTCCTTTTCCCCGATTTTAGTAGTTATTGTAGAGGACTTGATATACTTGGTCTTTTTGGATGAGCCTGATTTTCTGTAGTTGATGTACAGACCGTCTGCGCTGTTATTAACCCTTTCCTTGGCATCCTCAGTCAAGGGGGATCCTATCTCCCTTCCTGATACGTGTCCGTTAAATATTGCGATGACTGCATTTTCCGGATTTGTCAGATCAGATACCGTTACTTCACACTCACTGCCAAACATCTCAGCAATCAAGCTGGCAAAATTTATTATAAAATCCAGTTGTTCTTTATCATTCATGTTTGTTTCCCCTTTTTTAAGTGCTATCTACATAATATCAAAAATAAACGGATTGTAATAATTGGAATGAAAATAAATATACAATTTCTACAAAATGTGTGAAATAAGGAATTCGGTTAGTTGAAATAATGTTTAAAAAATCAACACTATACAAGAAATGTTGAATAAATAGTTTAATAGTGTTAGTATTCTATTGAAATGAAAGTATTTTTCTAAGGGGTGGAAATATTGAAAAAATTAATGACCGGAAATGAAGCCATCGCCCAGGGAGCCTGGGAAGGAGGCCTTAATTTTGCGTCTGCGTATCCTGGTACGCCCAGTACGGAGATAATTGAGAATCTTGAGAAATATGAAGACCTTGCCGCAGAGTGGGCACCTAATGAAAAAGTGGCCATGGAAGCGGCAATAGGTGCGTCTATTGCCGGAGGAAGATCTCTTGCAGCCATGAAAATGGTGGGAGTGAATGTGGCGGCAGACCCTTTGTTTACATATGCATATATGGGAGTTAACGGAGGATTTGTTTTCGTTTCCGCTGACGACCCGGGAATGTTCTCCTCACAGAACGAGCAGGACAACAGACATTATGCTAAATTCGCAAAAATCGGAATGCTTGAGCCTTCTGACAGTCAGGAATGCAAGGACATGATGAAAGCTTCCTTCGCTTTGAGTGAAAAGCTTAATTCAACAATAATGCTGAGAACAACAACAAGGGTCAACCATGGAAAGAGTCTTGTTGAAATAGGAGAAAGAGAAGCTGCACCGTTGAAGCATTATGACAGGAAAATGGGATTGTCACGCTTTGACGCCATACCTGCATTGTCAAAAAAACTCCGAGTTGAACTGGAAGACAGATTAAAAGCCATGGCGGAATATTCAGAAAACAGTGAGTATAACTTCGAAGTCAAAAACGGAAGCAAAATCGGAGTTATAACCTCGGGTGTTTCCTATACATATGCAAAGGAAGTTTTCGGGGATACCGTCGACTACTTAAAGCTGGGCTTTACACATCCGCTTCCGATGAAAAAGATCGGTGCCTTCGCAGGGAACCATGAAACAGTCTATGTAATTGAAGAACTGGAGCCCTACATCGAAGAACAGATGAAGGCAGCAGGAATTAAATGCATCGGAAAGGAAATACTTCCCGTCATGGGAGAGTATTCAACAAGGATGCTTGAAGAAAAAATCCTGGGCAAGAAAGTAAAAATGATTGAATTTAACAGGGAGCTTTTGGTGCCGAGACCTCCTACACTTTGTGCAGGATGCCCTCACAGAGGTTTCTTATATGAATTGGGTAAGATAAAGAACATTACGATTAACTCGGACATCGGTTGTTACGGCTTAGGCGGAGCAGAACCCTTAAATGCGAAGGATACCTGCATCTGTATGGGCGGTTCTGCAGGAACGGGCCACGGCTTCCAGAGAATACATGATTTAAAAGGTGAAGGCGGAAGAGCCGTTGCCGTAATGGGGGATTCAACCTTCTTCCACACGGGAATGAACGGACTTTTGAATATCCTTTATAACAAGAGCAATACAATAACCTGTATATTGGACAACAGAATAACAGCCATGACCGGTCACCAGGAGAATCCGGGAACGGGCTTTACTGCAGACGGTGAAATTTCAGAGATAGTCGATATAGAAACTGTTGTGAAGTCATTCGGGGCAAAGCATGTCAAGACAATAAACCCACATGATTTGACTGAAGTAAAAGAGACTATGAAATGGGCATTATCCTTGGATGAACCGTCAGTTATCATAACGAGGTATCCCTGTGCCCTTAAAAAATACTCCGGTGCGGATATTGATGAATTCGGACCGTTGACAAGAAAATTCTATGTAGATGAGTCTGTATGTATCGGTTGTATGAAATGTACAAAGACAGGCTGCCCTGCAATCCACTTCCAGGGTGAAAAGAGAAAATCCAGCATCAATCCTGCACAGTGTGTAGGCTGCAGCGTGTGCTCACAGGTTTGCCCCGTAAAAGCAATAAAGGTAAGGGAGTAATTGACATGGCAACAAAAAATATTCTTTTAGTAGGAGTAGGCGGACAGGGAACGGTATTGGCAAGTACCATACTTACCAAGGGGCTGATTCAGGCAGGCTATGATGTTAAGATGTCAGAGATCCATGGTATGGCTCAAAGGGGCGGATCTGTTTCAACACAGGTCAGATTCGGTGAAGAGGTCATATCTTCTGTAATAGGTATGGGAGAGGCTGATATACTTGTCTCCTTCGAAACTATGGAAGCATTGAGATATCTTGATTTCCTGAAACCGGGCGGAGTTGTAATAGTTAACGAAGAACAGCTTCCCTCAGCTCCCATACAGGCAGGGCTTGCAAAGTATCCAAAGGGGATTATAGAAGAGCTGAAGGACAAAGCGGACACCAGGGTTTTGAAGGCAGCGGAGATTGCAAGAGGACTTGGCAACGAAAAGGTAATGAATATAGTTTTATTCGGAGCCCTGGCAAAAATACTGAACCTTGAATCCATAGACTGGAAGGAAGTTATAAAGGAAACTGTTAAACCAAAATTCATTGAAATAAACTTAAAGGCCTTTGATGAAGGCCAGGCCTTGGTAAAGTAGGGCTGTTACCGGTTTGTCACTGAACTTTAATATAGGTTTAAGGTAATAGATTATATAATAAAAGAGCAGATTCGAGGAAGACAGTTTAAGCAATGCAACTAAGGCACTCGAATCTGCACTCTTGAGAATAAGTATTGTAATACAAAGATATACTTCAAGAAAAAAAGAAACGGACACTGTCCAATCCGGACTCCTCTAACATTAAGTAATCTCGGATTGAACCTGTACCGTTTCTTTTTTTGTAAAAGTTCAGAATATTAATTTCAGATTCAAAGCATCAGGGGAAATCTTTTATGTTGAAATCATGAATAAGTTTCGTAATTTATTTTATTTATGCTGACTAATAGTTGAGGGTTTGAAGATAAATAAACAATAAAATTCATTATTGAGTAATTAAAATCGTTTTTATTACGGGTTTGTGTAAAAATAAAAAATATGGTTGACAGTCTCTTGATTGCATAAATATACTGTATCTAATTTAGAAGGCAGTGACGGAGTTATCCATAATCTTAAGCAGTAAAGAGAACCGGTGGTTGGTGAAAACCGGAGTGCGACAGGGTATAGGAGTCTCGCTCCCGAGCCATCGGTCCGGAAAATTAAAGTATGGACTGACGGTAGACCCCGTTAGAAGGTCAGGGCTTGTCTGAGCTTATTGAGAGACCGGAATATATTTTCGGTAATCAGGGTGGTACCGCGATTATTCGTCCCTGGAGCATTTGCTCCGGGGACTTTTTGAGTCCACTTTCAGATAGTAAGAATCAGGAGAGTAGAAATGAAAAAGATCAAAATTTTCGACACCACTTTGAGGGATGGAGAACAATCACCGGGCTGCAGTATGAATATCGGTGAAAAGGTTGAGATGGCAAAGCAGCTTGAACGAATGAAGGTGGATATTATTGAAGCAGGCTTTGCAATAGCTTCCCCGGGAGACTTTGAAGCGATAAGAAAAATTGCTGAAACAGTGACCTATCCATCGGTTTGTTCTCTGGCAAGACTCAATAAAGCTGATATCGACAGAGCCTGGGAAGCCGTCATGTATGCAAAGAAGCCGAGGATCCATGTATTTATAGCAACATCTCCCATACATATGGAGTATAAGCTTCGTATGACTCCGGATGAAGTATTGGAGACAGTAATCGAAATGGTTGCATATGCAAGGTCAAAATGTGCGGACATAGAATTCTCCTGTGAGGATGCCACAAGAAGCGATCCTGCTTTTATTGCCACTGTCGTTGAGGCAGCAATTAAAGCAGGTGCAACCACAATAAATCTTCCGGATACGGTTGGGTACACTACCCCTGATGAAATATACAGCTTTATCAAAAGTGTGACTGATAAAGTGACTGTTCCGGAGAATATTGTTTTATCAACCCATTGCCACAATGATCTCGGAATGGGGGTTGCTAACTCCCTTGCGGCAATAAAGGCAGGGGTTACTCAGATAGAGTGTACCGTTAACGGCATCGGGGAAAGGGCAGGAAATGCTGCTTTGGAAGAGATTGTCATGGCTCTTAAAACCAGGTCGGATGTCTACGGTGGATATACTGACATAGAAACCAAGGAAATAATGAGGTCGTCAAAGGTTTTATCATCCATTACGGGTATAAACGTTCAGCCTAATAAGGCGATTGTGGGAGTAAATGCCTTTGCTCACGAGGCAGGCATACATCAGCACGGAGTACTCGCAAACAGAGAGACCTACGAGATTATGACACCGGAATCCGTGGGTATGAACGAATCCAACCTGATACTTGGAAAGCACTCGGGAAAGCATGCCTTCAGAGACAGAGCAAAGCAGCTTGGATACACACTTACGGAGGAAGAAACCGCAAAGGCTTTTTCAGAATTCAAGATACTTTGTGACAAGAAGAAGCAGATATTTGACAGGGACATTGAAGCAATATTGGACAGAACCTTTGTTGAGGCTGATAACGCTATTACTCTTGAATCCTTTGTATTAAACTGCGGGAATGTCATTAAACCAACCTCATCCGTCAGAGTAAAGGTCAACGGAATAACAAGGGAGGCAGTGTCCTACGGTCACGGACCCGTTGATGCATCCTATAAGGCAATGGACAGTATCTTCGGAACTGAGCATAATCTGGAGGATTATGTCGTAAGATCACTTACCGAAGGTGAAGATGCCCAGGGCGAAGCTTCAGTCAAAATCAGATTTGAAGGTAAAACCTTCTCAGGCAGGGGCATTTCAACAGATGTCATGGAGGCATCCATTCTTGCTTATATCAACTCCATGAACAGGATGATGGCATATAAGGCAGAGGAATCAAAGGCAGAGAAGAACAAGAAAAATGCCCACCCGAATTTAAGGGTAATAGTATAAAACAGATTAAGCTGAAAAAATAGAAAAAACGGAGGAAAAGATGATGAATAAGGATATGGAAACAAGAGAACCGATGAATATAGATTTTGAGGGTATGACTGAGAACAACAGCTACTACTTTGATTATGCCAAGGATTTTGATCAGATGTTTACAGTAGAGGGTATGGAAAGATTCGATTCCGATTCAGTAATTTAAGAAAAACAGAATTTGCGGAAAATAGACAATTTGCTTTTAAACATGGAGGTTAGGGCTAAATGGGAATGACTATGACTCAGAAGATTATTGTCGCTCACTGCGGCAAAAAATCTGTTAAGCCGGGGGATTTTGTAGAAGCAGATCTCGATGTTGTTTTGGGAAACGACATAACAACACCGGTTGCGATAAATGAATTCAATAAAATGGGTACCACAACGGTATTTGACAGGCATAAGGTGGTTCTGGTGCCTGACCACTTCACTCCAAATAAGGACATAAGGTCTGCAGAACAGAGCAGAAAGGTCAGGGAGTTTGCAAAAGAACAGGAAATCTCAAATTATTTCGAGGTGGGTAAGGTGGGTATTGAACATGCACTTTTACCTGAGCAGGGACTTGTTGTACCTGGGGATATGATTATCGGTGCTGACTCACATACCTGTACCTACGGAGCTTTAGGGGCATTCTCCACGGGAATCGGCTCAACCGACATGGCTGCAGGAATGGCCATGGGCAAAACCTGGTTCAAGGTGCCTTCGGCAATAAGGTTTGAACTTACCGGCAAACCAGAAAAATGGGTATCAGGTAAGGACATTATCCTCCATATCATTGGGTTAATAGGGGTAGAAGGAGCAAGATACAAATCCATGGAATTCACTGGCAAGGGGATTGCCCATCTTTCCATGGATGACAGATTCACCATTGCAAACATGGCAGTGGAGGCTGGTGCTAAAAATGGCATATTTCCTGTAGATGGTATAACCATGGAATATGTTAAAGCCCACAAAACTAAAAACAAGGCTATGAAAAAGAAGGTGAGGAAATTTGAGGCTGACAAAGATGCCTACTATGACTTCACCATGAATATAGATTTAGCAAAAATCAAACCTACAGTTGCACTCCCCAATATTCCGGACAATACAAAACCCGTTGAGGAAGTAGCAGGAATTAAAATTGACCAGGTGGTAATCGGATCCTGTACAAACGGCAGAATCTCAGATATGGAGGTGGCTGCAAGGATAATGAAGGGCAAGAAAGTTGCAGACGGAGTCAGGGCCATTATCATACCTGCAACCCAGGAAATCTTCCTGGAGTGTGTTAAAAGAGGCTATACAGAGATATTTATAAATGCCGGAGCAGTGTTTTCCACACCTACCTGCGGTCCATGCCTCGGAGGGCATATGGGAATTCTTGCAAAGGGTGAGAAATGTGTTTCGACAACAAACAGGAATTTCACCGGCAGAATGGGTCATGAGACCTCTGAGATATATCTGGCAAGTCCGGCAGTGGCTGCAGCCTCTGCAATTTCAGGATATCTATCAGAGCCGGGAAAACCAAAATTAATATTCGGGTAAGGAGAAGTTATGGGTAAAGTTTTTAAATACGGAGAAAATATAGATACGGATGTCATAATACCAGCAAGATTTTTAGTTTCAACCGACCATAAGGAGCTTGCCTCCCATTGCATGGAAGATATTGACAAAGAATTTGCCGGGAATGTTAAAGAAGGAGATTTTATTGTTGCCGGAAAGAATTTCGGCTGCGGATCCTCCAGGGAACATGCACCCATTGCCATAAAAGCATCCGGGATAAAGTGTGTCATTGCACCTACCTTTGCAAGAATCTTCTACAGAAATGCTTTCAATACAGGCCTGCCAATTTTGGAATCTGAGGAAGCAGCGGAAAAAATCAACCCCGGGGATGACATTGAAGTTGATTTTGACAAGGGAATCATCAAGAACAATACTAAGGGCGAGACCTATAAAACTGAAGCATTTCCGCCGTTTATCAACCAGATTATAGAGCGTGGCGGTCTTGTTGGCTATGTTAAAGCGAAGGTTGAAAATGGAAATTAAAATTGCTTTGGTACCCGGAGACGGGATTGGACCTGAGGTGGTTTCAGAGGCTGTCAAGGTTTTAAAAAAGATAGAAGAGATTTACGGACATTCCTTTAATTTTTCAGAATATAAATCCGGTGGGTCAGCCATTGATGCATTCGGTGAGCCCCTTCCAAAAGTAACAATTGATGGCTGTAAAAATTGTGACAGTATTCTTCTTGGAGCCGTAGGCGGACCGAAATGGGATGAGGTTCCCTCGGATAAAAGACCGGAGAGGGCAATATTGGGCTTAAGAAAGGAATTTAACTTATATGCAAACCTAAGACCTGCCATTCTGTTCAGTGAACTAAAAGATGCTTCACCACTGAAAGAGAGCATAATATCCAAGGGCTTGGATATTATGGTGGTGAGAGAACTAACCGGAGGAATTTACTTCGGAGATAAAAAAACAGAAGAAAAAAACGGGATGATTACAGCCTTCGATGTAGAGAAATACTCAGTTTCCGAGATTGAAAGAATAGCCCGCACTGCTTTTAAAATGGCTATGAAAAGAGGGAAGAAATTAACCTCCGTTGATAAATCAAATGTTTTAGAATCCTCAAGACTTTGGAGAAAAACAGTTAATGAAGTTTCAAAGGAATATCCGGAAGTAATTTTAAGCCACCTATATGTGGATAACTGTGCGATGCAGCTTGTCATGAATCCCGGGCAGTTCGACGTTATTGTAACCTCCAATCTTTTCGGAGACATTTTATCAGATGAGGCAAGTGTAATAACAGGCTCCATCGGCCTTTTACCCTCCGCATCTTTAAATGAGTCGGGCTTTGGACTCTATGAGCCGGTGCACGGATCGGCTCCGGATATTGCAGGTAAGAATCTTGCAAATCCATTGGCTACCATATTGTCAGCAGCCATGATGCTGAAGTATTCCTTTGAAATGGCAGAGGAATCTTCCTCCATTGAAAAAGCGGTGAAAAAGATTCTGGCTTCAGGTTACAGAACAGCTGATATAAGTACTTATAACACAAGGGTAGTTGGTACCGAAGAAATGGGAGATCTTATAGTAAAAGAGCTTAGTAAGCAAAATGTTCAAGCTTAATTAAAAGTGAAAAAAATAGGACTTTGAAGGTGATGTTGAAAAATGGGTTTCCAATTTTCAGCATCACTTTTATTTATGGTTTAGAAATTAATGAATATAGAAAAATAAATTTGTATTACCGGACCTTAAAGTAATTTCTGATGTGTATAAGGCTAAGCAAAAAATAAACAAAAAATGAATGAAAATGTTATAATTATATTGAATATGTAGTTGGAGGGGAAGCATGTTAAATTACAAGAATGTGGTTCGTGCCGGATCCCTGGAAGAAGCCTATGAGGTGTATTCCGGGAACCTTAAAAATGTACTTTTGGGTGGTACCAACTTTTTAAGAATAGGGAATGCAAATTTTGAAACAGCAATTGATTTATCCGACCTGGGGTTAAGATATATCAAGGATAATGGAAAAGAGATTGAGATGGGTGCTTATACGACCTACAGAGATCTTGAAACTGATGATCTGACTAAGAATATCAGCCATGGAGTAATACCAAAAGCCCTGTCACAGGTTCTGGGAGTTCAGTTCAGAAACAGTGTGACAATTGGTGCATCAGTAGCTTCAAGATATGGATTTTCTGACTCAATTCCGGTACTTCTTGCTTTAAAAGCAGAGGTTGAGCTGGTCAAGGGTGGAAGGATGACCTTGAGTGAATATCTGGATATGAAACCGAGCAGGGATATTTTATCCCGGGTTTTTATACCGAAGTCGGATATTTTAGTAAGCTATGAGGCTATGAGAAACTCAGCTTCTGATTTTCCGGTATTAAATGCAGCGGTATCCTTTGAAAACAACGAATGGAAGATTATCATCGGTGGCCGTACCGGCAAGGCTGTGTACTGCCCGAAAGCAGGAGAATTTTTAACCAGGGAAGGCTGGAGTGAAGAAAATGCAGTTAAAGCAGGAGAAATGGCATCAGAAGAAGTCCAGTACTCCCAAAACGGAGCTGCATCGGCAGAATACAGGAAAATGATTGCCCCGGCACTGGTTAAAAGATGTATCAACGAGGTGAAGTCATGGTTATAAATACAAACGTAAACGGGAAAAATGTGAAGCTTGAAGCCCTGCCTGACGATAATCTGGCAGATGTGCTGAAAAAAGCGGGATACAGTGTAAGACAGGGTTGTGATACAACAAACTGCGGACTCTGTACAATCTGGTTCAATGAGAAAGCGATGCTTTCATGCTCAATACCGGCATTCCGTGCAGAGGGTCAGAAACTTACAACAATAGACGGAATTGATACCGAGGCTAAAAAGCTGGCAGCTCTGATAGCTCAGGAGGGGTCTGACCAATGCGGGTTCTGCAGCCCGGGATTCATAATGAGTGTCATTGCAATGAAAAAGGAGCTTAAGAATCCAACGGACGAAGAAATAAATGAATACCTGAAAGGCAATCTATGCAGATGCACAGGATATCAAGGCCAGCTTCGTGCCGTGAAAAAATATCTGGAGGTGGAATAAATGAAATATGTAGGCAAAGGCATACCAAAGAATGATGCCCTACCAATCACCACAGGTAAACCTGTTTATACCGATGACATGGTTCCGGATAATGCTTTAATCATAAAGCTGTTAAGGAGTCCCCATGCCTTCGCAAAAATCAAAGACATAGACACAGCAGCGGCTGAAAAACTGGATGGCGTAGCTGGTGTCTGGACATATAAGAATACACCTCAAATAAGATATACATTGGCTGGACAGACCTACCCCGAGGCTTCACCCTATGACAGGGTTATGCTGGATAACATAATGAGATATGTAGGTGATGAGGTTGCCATGGTAGCAGCTGTGGATGAAGCAATAGCACTTTCTGCATTAAAGCTCATAAAGGTTGAGTACGATGTTTTAGAACCAGTTCTCGATCCTGAGCTTGCCCTGGACAATCCATCAGTAATACACCCTGAGGAGGATTTGAGCTATAACTTCCCCATGGGAGGTAATCCGAAAAGAAATCTTTGTGCATCCTTTGAAGCTAAGTACGGCAGGGATGTTGACGAGGTATTGAAGGAATGCGACTATGTGGTGGAGAATACCTATTGGTCACAGGCTCAGGCCCACGGAATGATGGAGACCTTCAGGTCCTTCAGCTATCTTGACCATATGGGAAGATTAGTATGTGTTGCATCAACCCAGGTGCCTTTCCATGTAAAACGTCAGATTGCAGCCATGCTTAATATACCTGCATCCAAGGTGCGTGTAATTAAACCGAGAATAGGCGGAGGCTTCGGAGGCAAACAAACAGGCTGCACTGAAGTATTTTCCTCATTTGTAACATTGGAGACGGGAAAGCCTGCATATTTAATATACGACAGGCATGAAACCTTCAACTCCACAACCTCGAGACATGCAATGAAATTCACCGTAAGAATGGGTGCTACTAAGGACGGAATAATAAGAGCCGTGGATATGGAAGGCTTATCCGATGCGGGAGCACACGGAGAACACTCGTATACAACCTTTACCGCAGGCGGATCAAAATGTATTCCCATGTACGGAAAGCTGGAGGGTGCCAGATTCGGCGGAAAGATTGTTTACACTAATAAAATGCCTGCAGGAGCATTAAGGGGCTACGGAGCTACTCAAACAACCTGGGCACAGGAATCCGCATTAAATCTCCTGGCTGAAAAGATGGGTGTTGATGCTACTGAAATAAGACTCAAAAATCTCATAGAAGAAGGAAACACTTCAATTTACTATTTTGATCATCCCCTCGGAAGCTCCAAGCTCCATGAATGCATAAGAACCGGCAAGAAGATGATAGGCTGGGATGAAAAGGAAAAGAGAATTGACCTCGGAGATAAAATCCGTGCCCTTGGAATGGCTGTTACCATGCAGGGTTCCGGTATAGCCGGAATAGATATGGCAAATGCAGTTGTAAGATTCAATGATGACGGAAACTATACTCTATATTTGGGTTCAACCGACATGGGTACAGGCTCGGATACCATATTGGCTCAAATGGCTGCTGAAAAGCTCATGTGTGATATTAGTAAAATCACAGTCATTGCATCAGATACTGATCTTTCACCATTTGATCCGGGTTCCTATGCTTCCTCCACAACCTATGTAACAGGTATGGCCGTTGTCAGGGCATGTGAGGATCTTTTAAAGAAAATGAAGGACTATGCTGCAGTACAGCTTAAAACAGAGCCGGATAACGTAACCTTTGACGGCGAAAAATATACAAGCGGGGATAACTCCATAGGCTTAAGAAAGCTTGGAGACATAAGTACCCATGGACTTGATGCAGCCATACTCGAAGGAAACGGAAACTATGGTTCACCGATTTCACCTCCGCCGTATGTGGCAGGCTTTGCCGAGATAGACATCGACAAGGAAACCGGAAAGGTTGATATAGTCCAGTATGTGGCTGTGGCTGACTGCGGAACAATAATCAATCCAACCTTGGCAAAGGTGCAGGTTGAAGGCGGTATAGTCCAGGGTATCGGAATGGCACTGTTTGAAGATGTCAGATACAATGCAAAGGGTAAAATGGAGACAAACAGTTTCATGACCTATAAAATACCGACAAGACTTGATGCAGGTGTAGTCAAGGTAGCCTTTGAGGAAAGCTATGAACCGACAGGTCCGTTCGGAGCCAAGTCAGTTGGTGAGGTTGTCAACAACACTCCTCCTCCGGCCATAGGAAATGCACTTCAGAATGCTCTTGGAATTCAGCTTACAAAGCTTCCTTTCACCCCGGAAAAGGTGTTGTATGCACTGAAGTATGGTAAGGAACTGGGCAACTAAATTAGCTTAAAATGACAATTCAATATTTAACCTAAAATCAGGAAGCGTATGAGGAAGTCCTCATATGCTTCCTTTTTGAATTATATAACGGGTCTGACACCTTTTAAACTTACAATCCCATGTCATTTCCTCCTCAACCATTTAGATTTACTCACAACTAGGATAGAATGGATATAAATAGGTTAGAATGGATATAAACAAGAAAGTCGGGAAAATTAATTCACTTACTTTATGTTTATATATTCAATTAAGGAGTTTAAATGGAAAAGAAAGATAAAAAAATTGAAGCAACAACAAAGAAGAAAATAACCAAATTTAAGAAGACGGATCCATCCTTTGTCATAGGATCGCACTTATCCTCAACGGGAGGGTTTGTGAAAATGCTAAAGGATATGGACTCCATAGACGGAAACACCTTCCAGTATTTTTCCAGGAATCCCCGTGGCAGCAGTGTCAAGAAGCTTGATATGGAGGATATAAACCTGTATTTGGAAATGAAGAAGGAAAGGGAGCTCGGACCTGTTTTGGCACATGCACCCTATACTTTGAATCCATGTTCAGCAGATGAAAAGGTCAGGGAGTTTGCAAGGATGGTAATGGACGAGGATTTGGAGAGGATGGAGCTCATCCCCGGCAATCTTTATAATTTCCACCCCGGTTCCCATGTTGGACAGGGCGTTGAGGAAGGAACCAGACTTATTATAGAGGCACTCGATTTAGTTCTGCCTAAATACAGACAAACCAAGGTATTGCTCGAAACCATGGCAGGAAAAGGAACTGAGGTGGGAAAAACCTTCGAGGAAATAGCCGCAATAATAAACGGGGTCAAAGATAACGAGAATCTGGGCGTTTGCATGGATACCTGCCATATAAGCGATGCCGGCTATGATGTCATAAACGATTTGGACGGAGTTTTAGAAGAGTTTGACAGGGTAATCGGATTGGACAGGCTCTATGCCATACATATCAATGATTCTAAAAACGTGCCGGGCAGCCGCAAGGACAGGCATGAAAAAATCGGAGAGGGTAACATCGGTTTGGAAGCTTTCAAGAGAATTATCAATCACCCGGCATTAAGGGATAAGCCATTCTATCTTGAAACACCGAATGAATTGGATGGCTACACCAAAGAGATAAAGCTTTTAAGAAGCTTGAGAGAAAAATAGGAATATTTCAGTTTTCAAAGGGGGGTTTCGCCCCTTTGATTTGTTAAAAGAATATTTAATGGAATTAACCGTAAATCAGTAGCAATTATGGGATTCAAATCAGTATAATGGAAACGTCAGCTATTTATATGGGGGTGTTTTAATTGCAGCTGGAGAAGATTCTAATTAGTAAAAACAAAAACTTTGCCTTGGCAAAGAACTTTTTGATAGCATCTCTGGGGTGTTTCATCGGCGCGGTTGCACTTAATATTTTTATAGTACCCTTAAACCTGTACAGCGGCGGTATACTGGGCTTGGCTCAGCTTATAAGATCGGTTGCGATAAGTATTTTCAATCTGCAGGGACCGACAACCTTCGATTTTGCCGGTATTATTTATTTCTTGATTAATATTCCCCTGTTATATCTTGCATGGAAGGGCTTCGGAAGATTCCTCTTCATCAGAACCATAATAATGACAGTCCTGTTCACCTTGTTTTTATCCATCATTCCGGTGCCCAAGACAAAGGTAATTGATGACATACTGACATCATGTATAGTCGGAGGACTTTTAGCCGGAGCAGGATCGGGACTGACGCTTTATTCAGGGTATACATCCGGCGGCGGAGATATTTTAGGACTTTATTTTACAAAGAAGTATGACAATTTCTCCGTGGGGAAGATTACTATTCTTATAAATATCGTAGTATTTGGCATATGTCTGTTCCTATATAACTTCCAGACCGTAATTTACTCAATGCTTTTCAACACCTTCTCAGCCTTTGCCGTTGATAAGATTCATGCTCAGAACATAAATGTGTGGATTGTAATATTCACGAAAAAAGAGGGTATACCAAAGTCCATAATGTCTCAATTGGGAAGGGGAGTCACAAACTGGGACGGCTCAGGTGCTTATACGGGGGAACACACCTTTGTACACAGCACGGTGATAAATAAATTTGAAGTACCCATTCTTAAAAAGCTGGTGAAGGAAATCGATCCCCACGCATTCATTATCTACAATGAAGGCACCCTGGTCACTGGTAACTTTGAAAAGAGACTTTAAAAAAAAGAGTAATTTAGAGAAAGAAAATAGATAAAGATAAAGAAATATACAGAATTATTTTTAGAAGATAAAATCCCCCGGAACTGTTGAAGGTTCCGGGGGATTGTTCGACATTGGGTTTATGTTAGATAAACAAAATGGCTATTCCGATAACAGTCAGGATTGCGCCGAGGATCTCCCTGGCTTTCACCTTTTCCTTAAGGAATACAATTGAGATGATTATGATTATTACAGGCATTGTTGCCATAAGAACCGATGCTATTGCTGCCTGGGTGTATTTTAAAGCCTGCATTGAGAGAGCGACTCCTATAACTGTTCCCAAGGTTCCCGTGGACAGGGATACCATCTGGCTCTGCCTGTCATAACGAAGGGGTTTTAATTCGGACCACAGGTTTTTGATGATCATCAATGCGAGAATTCCCAAAAATCCGCCTATGAGTCTTATCTGGGTAGCAGAGAAGGCATCAAGGTTTGAGACGCCGTATTTGCTTAATATTACACCGAAGGACTGGCCCAGGGTTGCAACCGATGCATCTATGACACCCTTTAATGAGTAATTGAACTTGACGCTTTTACCCTCACTTTTTAAAACGACTATGATAACACCGAGTATGATTATGGCTGTTCCCAGAACTGCCATATGGCTCATCTTTTCTCCGAAAACAAAGTATCCGAGAATGCCGGCCAGAACCGGGGACAGGGAATAGATCAGGAAGGTGACCCTGGCTCCAATTGATTTAATGGCTCCTACTAAAAAGGTATCTCCAATGGCAAACCCTATCAGGCCTGAAGCTAAAAGGGCTATCCAGACCCTTGATGACACGTCGACGGGAATAATGGGATTTTTTAAAAATATAAGTATCAAGGACGTGCCTAACAAGCCCAGGAGTAATCTTGCAAAATTAGTTGCCATGGGGGTCAACTTTTGTCCGTATTTTTCCATGACCAGTGAATTGACTGACCAAGACGTTGCAGCTAATAAAGAGAGTATTTCACCTAATCGATTCACTTTTTGTACCTCATTAATAATTCCGTTTATTTTTGTATGGTTAGGTATATGTTTATCTCGTATTTTATGTTGTATCTGAACAAGATATAACTATATTAACATGTAAAAGGGATAAAAAAACCGGCTGTTTTTAACAGCCGGAAATATTAATTTATTGTTCATCCTTAAGGACTTTTCTCGATGCTATGACAACCGGGATTGTAACGATAGTTGCGACAATGGCTTCCAGGGTGACATTTACGGTGAAGAGGGTTGCCAGAATACCTTTTAAGGTTTCTGAGCCGATTCCTGAGGGATCTGTAATACCCATGGATATGAACAGAGCCGCAATTACAATCAGGGAATGGATAAAGCTTGATAAGAAGGCTGTAAAACCAATCTTAACCTGCTCACTCATATTTGTGTTCTTGATCGCGTTATAAATCAAGACAATGGCAAAACCAAAAATTATCCTTGGTACTACTGATACCATGGGGTTAATGAAAAGCACATCGGTTGCTGCACCTCTTGTTATGGCAACAAATAGTGAACTTAATCCAAAGGTTGTAGCAAACAGCAGGGAGGATTTTATTCCGAAGAGGATTCCTCCGATTATTACCGGAATGTGTACCAGAGTTATTGCGACGGGCGGTATCTGTATGAATCCCATGAAGGGTACTACAGACATTATGATTATTATTGCCATTATCATGGCATTGTACACAAGTTTTCTGGTATTTTTACTTCTTGCTTCCATTTTCAGTCTCCTTAACAGCTATTTCTAACAAGCCTTCATTAACAAGGTCCGGATTGAACTCATAACCCCTTAAATCCTTATAAAGGTTTATATATCCACCTGTTAATACAATTTTACTTTTTTTACCTATTTCTTTTTCTATTTCTTTTGCCAATGCAATCAACGACAGGAAAGAACCGTACATGATACCCGACTGGATGCTTTCCATGGTATCATTTCCTATTACCTTATCAGGTACCTTAAGCTCTATATTAGGCAGCTGAGGTATATTCTGATGAAGTATGTCTGCCATGTCCCTTATACCGGGCTGTATAATGCCGCCTAAAAAGTGATTGGGCTCATCAACTACGCTTATCTTGCTTGCCGTACCCATATCTATAATTATGGTCGGCTGCTTATATTTTGTAAGGACTGCCACTGCACCTGCCACAAAGTCGGCTCCGAGCTCCTCGGGGTTTTTAAGCTCAACCTTGAGATCCACTGTTTTTGTTGTGACATTTATTACCCTGCATTTAAAAACATCCTCCAACACTTCCGTCAAAAGTCCCGTTATTGCAGGAACCACACTTGAAAGTGCAACTGTTTCTATCTTGCAGTCAAGCTTGTCCTTCAGTTTTTTATATGCTTCCTCGTAATATTGCTTGTCTTTTTTTCTGACACTTATCAGTCTTTCTTTATATACCATACGACCGGCTTTGTCATATACGATATTAACTATGTTGCTGTTACCGGTGTCGATTGTCAGATACATCCCGTTTGTCTCCTTTTATATAGTATAATCATTATAACAGAGTAAAAAAGATTTAGTGGTATTTGTCAAACTATGATATTAATCATAATTGACAGTTATATTCAGCTAAAATTATCTTGTTTTATTTTCTAAAGTACTACAGATAAATATATAACAAAATAACAGGAGGATGCTATGAAATTTAAAAAAATTGACGAAAAATACTTTATCAGGTTTGAACGCGGTGAAGAGGTTGTTGAGACACTGAAGAAGCTTTGCAAGGATGAAGGAATAACCTTTGCCTCAGTTTCTGCCATTGGAGCGACTGAGAGTCTGACTGTGGGATTATTTGATCCCGTTGCTAAAAAGTATATCTCCAATGAACTTAAAGGAGCCTTTGAAATTACAAATTTAACGGGCAATGTGTCGGAAATGAATGAGGAGGTATATCTTCATCTGCATATAACCGTAAGTGATGTGGATAATATTGCAAGGGGCGGACATTTAAACAGGGCAATTATAAACCCAACCTGCGAAATGATATTGGACACAGGCGCCGGACGCGTGGACAGGTTCATGGACCCTGAAACCGGATTGAATTTACTAAAGCTATAAAACCCATTGACCTTGATAAAAGCGGCACTCTAATGTGCCGCTCATTCTTTATTAAGAATGAGTTGATACTAAAAGTGGATGCATAATGTTGAAACATGAAGTTAGTCCTTGAAATATTTTTGAGAAAGAGCAGTAGAAAAATTTTTTGTAATCGTAGTGAAAAAATGAAATAGTTCATCAAATCATGTAAGATATTAGAAACGACTGACTTGGAGGATATAAACATGAAGCTTCTTGAAAATATGATTCTGGAAAAGGGTACGATTCTGCCCGGAAATATTCTGAAGGTGGATAATTTCATAAACCATATGATTGACTCAGAGCTCTATATGGAAATGGGAAAAGAGTTTTACGAGGAGTACAAAAATAAGAACATAACCAAAATACTGACTCTTGAGGTTTCAGGAATTGCCATGGCCTTCGCTGCGGCAGTATTTTTCAAGGTGCCGGTGCTTTTTGCGAAAAAGTCCGTATCAATGACACTTGGCAGCAATGTATACAGAAGCTCGGTATATTCTTATACAAAGGACAGAAAGTTCGACATCATGGTGGACAAAAGATTTATTGAACCCGGTGAGAACATCCTGATTATAGATGACTTCCTTGCCAACGGAGAAGCACTGAATTGATTGATCTTGTGGACCAGGCAGGGGCAAATGTCTCGGGCATTGGCATAGGCATTGAAAAAGCTTTCCAGCCGGGAGGCAAACTCATAAGGGACAGGGGATACAAGATTCTTTCCTTGGCCAGGATCGAAAAATTTGAAGACGGAAGGGTTGTATTCTGTAAAGACTGATATAGATAAATAGGGAGTGGGAAAGTGAGTTTCTGGGTAGTTTTTAATCAAATGGCAGTGCTGTTTCTTTTGATGATCACAGGTATTGTGTGCATCAAATTGAATCTGGCGGACGGAGAATTCCAAGCCAGACTGTCATCCTTCATAGTCAACGTAACACAGCCCCTTGTTATGATTGCTTCTGTTTCCGGAGGAGAGTTCAAGGGGGATGTCAATTCCATACTGACTGTATTTTTTGTTGCAATAGGAATGTTTGTTTTACTGCCCATAATCGGTATGGGAATCAACAAGATAATCGGAACTCCGAAAGAAGAGAAAAACATGTATCTTTTCATGACCATTTTCTCAAACGTGGGTTTTATGGGTTATCCGGTAATACAGGCAATATTCGGAAACGGTGCACTTTTCTATGTATCAATAATAGTACTTGTATTCAATGTCATGAACTATACTTTAGGCGTTGCCTTGATGAGCGACGATAAATTCAGGTTTGACCTAAAAATGATAATCAACCCGGGTATGGTTGCTTCATTTTTGGCTATTTTGATTTACTTATTAAAAATACCGGTACATCCCACCATTGGGAGCTTTGCCTCAATGCTTGGAAATACAACCTCACCGCTTGCCATGGTAGTTATAGGTATGGCATTGTCAAGGATACCTTTAAAGAGTATTTTCAATGACAAAAGGATTCTCTATTTCACCTTTATAAAGCAGATTATCCTACCGGTTGTTACATATTTCATACTGAAGAATATCATCAGCGACAGATTCATCCTCGGAATCCTGATTGTAATAATCGCAATGCCAATAGCAGCGATTTCCGTTATTTTCGCCACCAAGTATAAAAAGGACCTGGAGCTTGCCACAAGGGGAGTATTTGTGACAACGGTACTTTCCATGATAACCATCCCTTTAATAAGCATGTTGTTGGTTTAGTTTTACAATAATTAAGAAAATATAAATCATTGAGCCTTTCAGTATGATGAAGGGCTCTTTTTGATACAATAATAGGAGCATATATTTAAAATCAGGGGTACAGATGAGTTATCCCCGATGAAAAATGACTTTACGGAGGTTATGAATGGCTAAGGATTTGATTAAGAGAAGTGAAGTTTCGGCAGGAGATAAATGGGATCTTGAAAGGATATTCAAATCGAGGGATGAGCTTCATCAGAATATCGAAAAACTTAAAGGAATGATTCCCGAAATTTCCGATTACCAGGGAAAACTGGACAATGCGGAAACCATTAAAAAGTGCTTTGAGTCAAAAGAGAAAATAGAAAGGCTTCTGCAGAAGATAAATACCTATACAAGTTTAAGATACAATGAGGACCTGACAAACAAAGAAACTCAGGCAGATAATATGCTGGGGACCAATCTTTATGTGGATTATTCAAACCGCTCCTCATATATTACCCCCGAAATCATGGGTTTGTCGGATGAGAAACTAAAAGAGCTATATGAGTCAGAAACCCTTGATAAGTACAGGTTCCTTCTTCAAAGGATGATGGATCTTAAAAAGCATATCCTGTCCAAGGACAAGGAAGAGGCCTATGCAAGTCTGAGCGAAGTAAGAAATGCAAGCCAATCCACTTATTCAATTTTTACAAATGCTGAGCTTAAATTCCCTGAAATAGAGGACAGCGAAGGCAATAAACACCCATTGAGCCAGGCAAATTACACCTCGTTCATGCATTCCAAGGACAGGACCTTGAGAAAGAATGCATTTACCGCCTTACATACAGCCTACGGGCAGTTCGAAAGCACCCTGGCATCACTTTTGACAACCAGTATGAAGAGCTGGAACGTTGATACGGCGGCAAGGGGTTACAGCGATCCTGTTGAGAAGGCTCTTAAAGTAAATGACATACCGACCGCTGTTTTTTATAATTCACTTGAAACCGTAGAAAAGGGAATAGCCACTTTAAAAAGATATGTTGAGCTTAAAAAGAAGATGCTGGGATTGGATGAAATGCATCTTTATGACCTGTATGTTCCTTTAAACTCAGGTACATCCAAAAAGTACACCTTTGACGAGGGTGTGATTATGGCGGTAAAAGGCTTGAAACCTCTCGGAGAAGACTATGTATCGGTATTTAAAAGCGGTATAGAAAATGGTTGGATAGACAGATATCCGAATGTGGGTAAAAGATCGGGGGCTTATTCCTCCGGATCCTATGATACCCTGCCCTATATTTCCTTGAACTTCAACGGAGAATACAATGATGTATCAACTATGGTCCACGAAATGGGGCACTCAATTCATACCTGGTATTCAGTAAATAATCAGCCCTATGAATATGCACGTTACTCCATTTTCCTTGCAGAAGTGGCATCAACCTGCAGTGAGAAGCTGTTGATCCATGACCAGATTAAAAATACTGAGGACAGGGATACTAAAATAGCTCTCTTGAATCAGGAGCTTGAACAGGTAAGAACCACAGTCTTCAGACAGCTCATGTTTGCAGAATTCGAGAAGATCACCCATGAAAAGCTCATAAAGGGTGAGGCATTGACTGCTGCAGACTTAGACAGAATATGGCTGGAGCTTAACACGAAATTCTACGGTGATGTATGTGTCATAGATGACGAAATCAAATATGAATGGTCCAGAATTCCTCATTTCTACAATGATTTCTACGTATACCAATATGCAACAGGATTCTCGGCAGCCTCATCCTTTACTAGGATGATACTGGAGAAAGGAGAGGAAGCAGCGACAAGATATATTGATAAGTTCCTAAAGGCAGGTGCTTCAAAGTATCCCGTAGATGTTTTAAAGGATGCGGGAGTTGATATGACTTCACCTCAGCCCATGTTGGATACCATTCACAATTTCTCCCGGTTGATAGATGAGCTGGAGGCAATGGCTCAATAGAATATATCTTAAAGAAAGTATAAAATACACTATGGGGACGCTACTTGAATTTTATAAAAAATCTGTTATAGTTTCTATTAGAGGTGGTTAAAAATGCCCAGAGCCGGACGTAAAAAAGACGACTTCGGAATTTATCATATTACTCAAAAGAGTGCCGAAGACAAGATTCTTTTTGAAACTGACGATGACAGACAACAATTTTTAAGGATACTTGACAGGTCAAGGGATAAAAATAATTTCAGGATATATTCCTTTTGTCTTACAAAACCCCATGAGTATCATTTAATAATAGACTCCAACGGATGCGATATATCCAAGATAATGAGGGAGGTCAACATCAGCTTCTCCATTTACAAGGAATGCAGGGGTTGCTTGTTTAAAGACAGGTTTAAAAGTGAACTTTTAGACTCTCAGTTTGAGATTACGGATAAGACCTTTAAAATGGATGATACTGAAAAAGCGGGAGAATTCTTTCACTCAGCATGCCTGACCATGAACAGAATGATTGATAAGAGCATTATCAGACTTGATGATGTCAAAGGAACCTTTGAAAAAGTTTCTGAAGCAAATTGCGGGGAAAGGATTATGACCATTGACGATGCCGCTAAGAAGCTTGAGGAATTGGTCATAAACGAAGGTCTTACGATCCCTGAACTTAAGAAGCATAAAGAGATGAGGAATCAGCTCATGAAAGAGATGAGGTCCTGCTCAAACCTTAGTCTTAAAGAAATCGGGGTTGTTTTCGGAGGACTTTCCGAGTCGACGGTCAGTAAGATAATAAACAGTATATAAAAACAGTAATAGTAATAAAGTAGCAATTAAGGCAGTAAATAAGGTTTAAACACCGGAGGTTATAAATTTGGAAGGATTTAATTTGGATTTTGGAACAATGAATAAAAAGGAAGCGGTATTTGAACCGGGCACAGTATATGACACCATTGTCATAGGCTACGGCCCTGCGGGAATGAACGCAGCAATATATTTAAAAAGAAAGGGAATGAATGTCGGAATAATCGGCTCCAAACCAGGCGGTCAGGTGGCTGATACTTCAACCGTTGAAAACTATCTTGGCTATACCATGATAACCGGTGAGGGCTTGGTCAATGAATTCCAAAAACATGTCGGAGAATTGGAAATCCCGGTAATAATGTATTATGGGGTGACAGGTGTTGAAAAGGGCGAAGACGGCATCTTCAACGTTGCCTGTGATGATGAAAAGACCTATAAAGCAAAGACATTGGTTATTGCAACCGGCTCATCACCAAGAAAGCTTGGAGTTCCGGGAGAGGCAGAGCTGTACGGAAGAGGAGTAACCTACTGTGCAATCTGTGACGGACCTTTGTATAAAGGTGCTGACGTTGTAGTCGCAGGAGGCGGAAATACGGCTGTTGAAGCAGCCATAGATCTTTCAAAAATCTGTAACTCCGTGTACATGGTTCACAGATCAACCTTCAGGGCGGATAAAATTGTTTTGGAGAAAATGAAGGAAACCGAAAATATAAGTTATACTCTCGGAACTGTCATTGAATCCATAAACGGTGAGAACGGAGTTGACTCGGTAACAGTAAAGGACAAGGAAACGGGAGAAGTCAGAAAGATAGCAGCCGAGGGTGTATTCGTAGAAATAGGCCACACTGCAAATACTGCTATATTCAAGGATCTTCTGGAGCTGAATGAATCCGGAGAAATAATCGTAGATGACCATATGGCAACTTCGGTACCGGGAATCTATGCTGCAGGTGATGTTACAACCGAGCCTTTCAAACAGATAATAATTGCAGCTTCCTCAGGAGCCAAGGCTGCACTTTCTTTAAATGAGTACTTCATGAAGAATTTCAGCAATTAAAATTAAATTAATTTAATGAAAATAACACAGGAGACGGCATTACCGCGGCTTATAAACCGTGTGGCAGGCTGTCTCCTGTTTTTTGTTAAATTAATGATATAATTAGACATGCAAAAAATCTATGACAAGAGGACCAAGGAATTTTAATATGGAAAGATTTTCTAAACTCACCAGGAAAGACTGGATAAGAATAATAATATTTGCAGGGCTTACGGCACTTGCAGTAATGAATGTAAAGGAAATAATCACTATTCTGCAAAGGATGCTATCAATACTGCAACCCCTGATTATAGGGTTGTCGGCGGCCTTTATACTGAATATTCCCATGAAGCTTTTGGAAAAGAAAGTGGATAAGCAGTTCAGGGAATTCAATGCCCCGTATTTAATAAGACCCTTTGCCATAATCATTTCTTTATTGATTATAACCGGTATACTGAGCTTCGTTTTGTTCCTTGTGGTGCCTCAGTTAATTTCAACCCTTGGTATTCTTACCGAAAAGCTTCCCCTGCTTTATCAGAATGCCTGGAGCTATGTGGAGCAATTCGCACAGAGAATCCCTGCATTGAAGCAGACCCTTGAGTTATCGGATCCGGTAAATATGGAGACAATAAACAAGATAATTGAAAGTGCAGGGGGCTTGGCGAATCTTCTGATAAAAGGTGCCGGCGGTATATTCGGTTCTGTCATAAATCTTCTTATCGGAGTAATTTTCGGTATTTACATACTCCTGAACAAAGAAACCCTGAAAAAGCAAGGGGACAGATTATTGTATGCTTACTTAAAGCCGGACAGAATCAAAAAAATCAAGTATGTATTACGGGTTACAAATGATACCTTCACCAAGTTCATCACGGGTCAGGTTCTGGAAGCATTGGTCATGGGCGTAATAACCGCAGTGACAATGATGTTCTTCAGATTCCCCTATGCAACAATGATAGGTGCCGTTATAGGAGTTTTATCTCTGATACCCATGGTAGGAGCTATTTCGGGAGCTATTATAGGATTCTTGATTATTCTGACTGTAAATCCAATGCAGGCGATACTATATCTTTTATACATCATTATCCTGCAGCAGATAGACGGGAACCTGATATATCCAAGGATTGTAGGCGATTCCGTAGGTTTGCCTCCCTTATGGGTTTTGGTTTCTATTACACTTGGTGCAGGTATATACGGCATCACGGGTGTACTTCTGGGGGTTCCGGTATTTGCCACCATCTATAAGCTTGTAGGCAATGATATCTCCTTAAGATTGGACAGCGAGCCTGAGGTAATCCCTGAATATCTTGAAGTACCCGATCAAAAGGTCAGAAAAAAAAGAGATATGGTGAGGACCACAAACGGTGCGGATGATCAGTCAGCAACCGAAACAGACGGGGACGGTGAAGTTTAGGCTGAAGACCCTCCGGGTTTAAACATATCGGAAAAAACAAAAAAATCAAGCAAACCGTTCAATTACACTTAATTGAACGGTTTGCGTTTTATTATAGTATATTAAGTTTCTTTCTATTCGTTCATCATGGCATTGACTAGAATATTTGTGCCGTTGACTGAAATTTCAGAGATGGTTGCATCAAGCGTACCTGCATTAAGCATGGACTGAAGCTCTGAATCAGAGACGGTCTGTCCCGATCTTTCGAAAAGGTTAAGGATTGAAATTGAATAGCCTGCTGCCTCTGCCGCTTTTTTACCCTGGTTGAAATTCATACCGATGAGATTTCCGGTTGAGAAATTAGCCGCACTTAATGTGGTTGTAGGTGTGGTTGTAGCAGTTACGGTTGAACCTGCTGCAGTTGTTCCGGTTGTTGTGGATCCTGCTGTAGTTGAACCTGCTGTTGTAGTTCCCGTTGTTGTGGATCCTACAGTTGTTGAACCTGTACCTTTGCTTATCACAGTCTTAGTTCCGGTTGAATTGCTTGTATTGGAGGTAACAACGTTCTTTGAGTCATTAGTCGGTGTGGTTGAGGGTTTTGGTGCCAAAGGTCCGAAGGGGACTTTGATAATGACATAGATTGCCAATAGTAGTAAGACCGCTGTCAATGCTGTTAATAGTACTCTTTTTCTGTTATTCATATATTTTCCACCTTAAAATTTATTTAAGCTAATTATTTGCTTTGTATTAACTTCTCTACTCGGGTAATTATATCATAAAGGGAATAGGATTTTAATATAATTGGATTTTTTCATGATGTTTCCATGCGATTTCCAGGAAAGCTTTAAAATGATATTCTTAGGATAGAAGATGTTATGGAGGTCATTGAAAATGGATGGAAGAAAAATAGTTATCCTTGATGGTTATACCGAAAATCCCGGTGATTTGTCATGGGATGGCATTGCAAAATTCGGAGACCTTACTGTCTATGACAGAACTGCGGTCGAAGAGGTATATGACAGAATAAAGGATGCAGAAATCGTACTGACCAATAAATGTCCAATATCCGGGGAAGTTATAAGAAAATCGGACAAACTGAAATATATCGGTGTTTTAGCAACAGGGTACAACATTGTTGATGTTGCTGCCGCAAAGGAAAAGAGAATTCCCGTTACAAATGTCCCCACCTATGGTAGTAAATCCGTGGCTCAGTTTGCCATGGCATTGATTCTGGAAATTTGTCACCATATCGGACACCACAGCAATGAGGTTAATAAGGGAAGATGGGCATCCAATCCTGACTGGACATTCTGGGATTACCCGTTAATAGAGCTTGACGGTAAAACCGCAGGCATAGTAGGGTTGGGCAAAATAGGCTTTGAAACTGCAAAACTAGCCAAGGCTTTCGGTATGAAGGTTTTGGCCAACGACAGAAGCCCCTTTGATGAAGCACGACAAACCGTGGAATACGTTGAGCTGGATAAGCTTTATAAAAATTCGGACTTCATTATTCTGCACTGCCCGCTGTTTCCCGAAACAAGAGGTATGATCAACAAGGAAAGCATAGCTAAAATGAAGGATGGAGTAATAATCATAAACAACAGCAGAGGGCAGCTGGTGGTTGAAGAGGATCTGGCAGATGCTTTAAATTCAGGCAAGGTTTATGCTGCAGGTCTTGACGTTGTGGATACTGAGCCAATACTTCCTGACAATCCGCTTCTTACTGCAAAGAATGCAATAATAACACCGCATATCTCCTGGGCACCGAAGGAATCCAGGCAAAGATTAATGGATGTGGCATTAGATAATATAGCTGCATTCTTAAGGGGAGAACCACAAAACATGGTGAATAAGTAGAATATTAGTAATGGGAAAAGAAAAAATTCCGGAACAGGTTTGCTCCGGAATTTATTACGGTTGTTATACTAAAAATCCCCTTAAATATATGTACCAGAGAATCAAGGACCATAGTATGACAAATATGGGTATGAGTACCACAAACCTTGCATGCTTGGTCTTGTGTCTGAACATAAGCATCCCCAGCAATGCGCCGTAGGCTCCTCCTAAAAGTGCGACTGTGAGGAGAAATTTTTCTGATGTCCTTTTTTTCTTGTTTATTGCACTTAGCTTATCCTTTCTGTAATACCAGAAGGCTAATAGATTAATACCGATTATAAAGCCTAAAAACACCTTGTCCGGTTGAAACATGCTGTGCCTCCAAAATGTGTAAAATATATAGTTCTGATTCTACCACGAACCGGTATAAAAAAATATGAGCTCGGTGCCATCTGACGCTGAGCTCATATACGTATTTATATGTTAGAATTATGGTTTTACATATCCTGTCAGATACTGTCTTCCCATGACAAGAAGTCTGTTGATATACTGGTTGTCTGTTTCTCCCGCTCTTCTAGGTATGAACATGTCAAGCCTGTCCTTGGTGTTAAGGCTAGATCCGCCTCTGTCTTCTACTACAAATGTTCCCCAGCCAGGTATTTCAATTACAGTTCCGAAAGGCCATGCATTTGTTGCAAGCATGCCGTAAGCCGGTTTCTTACCTGTTGCAGTTGTGACATAACCACTGTTCATCCAAGGGATATCAGTATAGAAGGTTACGTCAAAGGTCATTTTTGTATAACCCGGATATGGGTTGCTTGGTGTAGGAGCCGGTGCAGGTGCAGGAGTTGTTGTTCCAACGGTTCCCGGATTTATCCAGGCTCCGGGTACTCCTGAGGTCTTGGTTATGTTTATCATTCCTGCATAGGTTCTGAATATGAAGTAGGAGCCTGCAGAATAGTTACCTACTGAATTAACACCGTTTTGTGCATCAGCTGCCGTAACGAAAATCCTTGTTGAAGCTGTAAGGTTATACTTTCCTGCTTCGGTTGTAGGAGCAGGAGCCGGTGTCGGTGCAGGAGTAGGCGCAGGAGCAGGTGCCGGTGTAGTTGTTGCAGTCTTGCTGATTGTTATATAGTCTGAATGCACCCATCCGATTATGCTTCCGTATTTTACGTTAACCCAAGTTCCGGTGGTGCTTCCGATGACATCAACCTTGGTTCCCACTGGGATGACGGTAAGTATTGTCGCTGATAAGCTTCCTGAAGTTCTCAAATTAAGATAGTCTGTTGTTACTGCTGTAGCAGTAACTGTTACAGGTGTAGTTGTTGTGGTTGTAGCTGTCTTCTTCAGGTATTCTGTAGCCATATACCCTGATTTACCAGAAACTTCAACCTTTGACCAATAACCCAGATCAGACACGATATTCACTGCGGTTCCAGGTTTTACTACAGACTGTACTGAGTAGTTAAGTCCGGGTCCGGTTCTGAAGTTTACGTAGTCGGTAGAAGTTGCCCCTTCAGCCAATGCAGTAACGGTACCGCCTGCAAAGGTAGCAGCAATTGTTGCGGCAGTGATTATTTTTGATAAATTTTTTCTGATTTTGATTACTAACATAATTTCCTCCATTTAATAAAACCAACAACTTAAGTCGTTGGGTGAGTTAGTCTGTCAGTGATTTTTTATCATACCGGGGAATTAATGTCAAATTAGTTACAAATATAAAGGCAGATTTTCATATCTGATTTTCTAAACAATTTTAAAAATCCGTTTCTCGGCCTGCATAAATGAATGGTTAAGTTGACCGGGCAGGAAACCCGTACTTTTTAACGTCGAAATTTAGGTCTAAATATGAAATTTTTGTGAACAATAAAATTGACTTTAATCACTTACTTATGAAGAAAATATGAAAAAGGGTAAAAAGTTAGTATAATAAGTAATATCATATTCCTCGGGGGAAAAATTATGTGGACGATTATAAGTACTTGGGCAATGTCCGAAGACGGAGTTAAAGAAGGAGCAAAATTTTTGGATGCAGTTTCCGATTCAGGAATGTGCGTTGAAAAAGTCATTATAAATGTAGAAAACAATCCGGAATTTGAATCGGTAGGTTTTGGCGGTTGGCCTAATGAGAAAGGTGAAGTCCAGATGGACTCTGCCTTCATGGACGGGAACAATCTGAATTTCGGGGCAGTAACTGCCCTGAGGGGAATTGCCAATCCAATCAAGGTTTCAAGATCACTGTCAAACGAAAAGCTGAATATCTTCCTGACAGGGCAGGGAGCAATTGATTATGCCAGGGAGAATCATTTTGAAGAAAAGGACATGCTGTCGGAAAAGACCCATGTTAAATTTATCCAAAGAAGCAAGGAAATCGCAGAGGGAAGAAAGAAGTACGCAGGTCATGATACAGTAGGTACGGTCTGTATTGACAGTGACGGTTCAATCAGCGCCGGTTCTTCCACATCAGGATTGATTATGAAAAAAAGAGGAAGAGTCGGTGATTCTGCACTTCCGGGCTCAGGAATTTACGCTGATTCAGAAATCGGCGGGGCAGCCTGTACGGGAGTTGGCGAGGATATCATGAAGGGCTGTCTTTCCTACGAAGCGGTAAGACTTATGAAGGAGGGTAAGACTCCCCAGGAAGCCTGCGAGGAAAGCCTGAAGGGTCTTTGGGACAGGTTGATTAAATCAGGGCAACGGGAAATCGCCATGTCAATTGTGGCATTGGATAAAACAGGAGCCTATGGGGCAGCAACAGTTGATCAGGAATTCTCCTTCGTTGTGGCAACCTCAGACTCACCTGAACCTAAAATATACGTTTGTAAATCCATTCTGGACGGCGGTGAACATATATTGGCAGGAGAAAACTGGAAATCTGAATATGAGGATTCCTCAAATACCTTCAAGGATATTTCAGATAACTAAAGCCTACCTATCCACACCTTATCCAGAAAGTAAATCAATTAAATTGAACGAATTAAATTGAATTAAATAATCTCATCACCTTGTGAGCAAGAACTCTGTGAATCATTTTTGGTTAACGGAGTTTTTTTATCATAATTTTTATCACAATAATTATCCGAGTTTTTATCCATGTTTTTTTGTCCGATCACTCTGATATTTTATATATAAGGAATTGAGGAACAATGTTTAATGAAAAATGCATAACACTAACCGGAATGAAATATTATTACGGCACATCAATATTTGACATAGGAATGCTGGTAAAGCTCCGTAAGGATAAATACAACCCATATGATTCAGATGCGATTTGTGCTACACTTCCCGGTTTCGAAATAATCGGATACATTGCCAATACACCCTATACGAAGGCAAAGGGAACTCATAGTGCAAGCAGAATATACGATTCCGTCAAGAACACATTCTATGCCAGAGTCCTGTTTATAACTAATAATATGATTATTTGTAAAATTGAGGATGAGAATAAAAAAAGACTTAAGAGGAAATTCCTTAAGCAATCCAAGCCGGTTGTAAGAATAACAAAGAATTTTGAACCGGTATATTAGATTATCGGAGGTAAACAAATGAGAAAAGTTGCTGTGGAAATTACAGAAATACTTCAGAAAAAAATATATGTCATGGTACCTGAGGGGGCTTCTCCCGAAGAAGCTTTGAGAAAGGTTGAGGAAGACTATGGAAACAGGGACCTCAAACTGAGTATAAAAGACTTCGTAGATGTCTCCTTTGGAATAGTCAATTAATAAAAATTTGATATTTATATTATCCCCGTCATTTTGGATAAATCACTCCTAAGCTTCCGCCGTTACTCTTTCCTACTGTCGTTGTCAGTTCTTCATGGTTTTTGCTTATTCACTCTTATTTTCTACCTTTTTCCATTTTTTAAGGAGGCGTCTTACGACACCTCCTGTTTTTTATCTTAAATTATTCTTTTACAGTCCGATTGCCGTGCTTACAGATCTCATTCCGAGTATAACCTCATTGACAACGTCCTGAATGGTCATCCCAAGCATATCGCAGCCTTTTAAAATGACATCCCTGTCTACTCCTGCTGCAAAGGCGGGGGATTTGAATTTTTTCATTACTGATTTGACTTCAATATCCGAAACGCTCTTGCTTGGTCTCATTAAAGCAGCTGCGCCGATGAGTCCGGTCAGTTCATCTATTGTATATAAAACCTTCTCCACATCGCTTTCAGGTTTGACATCGGTACAAAGTCCGTAACCGTGGGAAATAATTGCTCTTACATATTCCGCCGGCCAACCAGCCTCGTTTAATAGCTTTTCCGTCATCACACAGTGTTGTTCAGGGTACATTTCATAATCAAGATCGTGGCAGAGACCTATGACGCCCCATTCATCAACATCGGCATTGTATTTTTTTGCAAAATGCCTCATTACGCCTTCAACTGCCAAGGCATGCTTTATAAGACTGTCGCTTTTGTTATATTTATTCAACAACTCCCATGCGGCTTCTCTGGTGATTTTACTCATAGTCAACAACCCCTTTTGTTTTCAATTTAATAATTAATTCATTATAGCAATGTGACTTTGAAATGTGAATAATAATTAATAATATGTGTCTAACAATGCATTTTTAAATCTTGTCCCAGCTAAATGATATAATTTAAATACAAAATCATACAGAGGATCTAAGCAATCCTGCAAAAATAAAAAAATGTTTAGGTCACTGTTCTTTTTCAATATTCTTATATTTTTGGGGGTATGAAAGATGTACACGGCGATAATAGGTGATTTGCAAAATTCTCGGCAAATCAACGACAGAGAAGCCTTCCAGCTCAGGTTTAAAGAGATTTTGGATGAGGTAAATGTCATATATAAGAACGACATTGCAAGCAAGTTCACCATAACCTTAGGAGATGAGTTCCAAGGGTTATTGGTAACTCCGATTAAAATCCTTGAAATAATCAACTACATTAAATTCAGGATCTATCCCGTGAGATCCCGGTTTGGAATTGGCATTGGGGAAATAAACACAAGGATAGACCCCGATGAAAGTCTTGGTGCAGACGGTCCCGCATACCACAGAGCCAGGAACATGATTAATTTTATTAAAAAGAATGAGAAGAGCAAAAAAACTGCCTTGGGAGATATAAGGATTGATATCGGTAAAGGGTCTCCGATTATAGAGTCCGTAAACTCAACCTTGAATCTTCTCTATTTCATAGAATCAAGATGGACCTTAAAACAGAGAAATTCCATCATGGATTCCTATTACTACGGTTTGACTCAGGGGGAGATCGCCGAGAAGAGCGGATTGAACCAGTCTACCGTACACAGAAGTTTAAAGGCATCCGGTTACTTTGAGTACTTTGAGACAGTATATACAGTTGAGGAACTTATGAGGTATCTTTACGGAGAAAAATAATGAAAGCAATTTTCCTATACCTTTTTACAGCGCATATTTTAGGTGACTACTATTTGCAGGATCAATTCACGGCGGATAATAAGCACCGTGATGAAAAGGTGTTTTATAATCATCTTTTGATGTACATCCTGCCATTTGCAGCCTTTTCCGTTTACCTTAAATTCAATTTTTATTTTATGGTAGCTTCGGCTCTATCAGTTTTGGTTCACGGAGCCATTGACATAGGGAAACGAAGGTTGGCAAACGGAAAAACAAAATTTAAAGAGGCAAAGATATATTTGGCTGATCAGGCACTCCATTCTTTGAGTCTTTTGATAATCGCATATTTGTTTAAAAGGGCTGAGTTAAGTACCTATGGCTTTATTAATTATGTATCCTACGAATTTTGGATAGAACCTGAGCGGGCTGTTAAGTGGTTACTGGCATTTTTGCTTATTTATAAACCTTCAAATATTACGTTTTCCATTTTGTTCAACCAGTTCAAACCAATTGAAGACAAGACTGCTGCAGAGAAGAGTATCACTGCAGATGATATATCCGGGGAGGCTGTAAACAGAGCCGGCTTGAAGGCAGGAGGAATAATAGGAGTTTTGGAAAAAACAATCTGCCTAATCCTTATGTCCCTGGGTGAATATGCGGCGGTGGGGCTCGTGCTGACTGCAAAAAGCATTGCCAGGTATGACAGGATAAGCAAGGATCCAGTATTCGCCGAATATTATTTAATCGGTACACTTACTTCCATAATCATGGTTTTCTTGACATACATACTGTGCTTCCAGATGTTATTGTAAAATTTTTATAGCTTTGAATATGAATTGAATAAGGTATAGGCAATAAATATGTTGTGCAGTGAGTCTCCGGAATCGGGGACTCCTTAATTTATGTACACTTTTTGTAATTATTTTGTTATAATTAGAACCGTATCTAAAGGAGCATGGCCTAATGCTGCGTCAAACCCGATGTTCATTGGCTTAAATGCTGTCATATATTGAGCAATATGAAACCGAAAGGGGGATTCCATGAAGAATTTCAAAAAGAAGAGCTTGGCAATTTTACTTTTAGTCTTTACTATGTCCATCCTGCCACCTGCAATTGCAAAAGCTGATGTTTGGTCTGTTACCACACTGGATATATATTTAAGGTCAACTGATTCCTGGAGCGCTAACAAGATGACTGTAATTCCATACGGTGATCTGGTTTCAGTAATAACAAGGGGAGCTGAATGGTCCAAGGTAAATTACTTCGGTAAAATCGGCTATGTCCCGAATGACTACATAACTACGAACGGAACTGTTTCAACAGACAGATATGTTATAAGCACCGATGTAGTAAATGTAAGATCCGGAGCGTCAACAAGCTACAGCGTTGTAAGACTTGCAGAAACCGGAACGAGAGCAAAGGTTCTCGGCGTATCAAATAATTGGTACAAGCTGAATGTAGGAGGAGTCGTGGGTTATTCTTCGTCAGATTACTGGAAGGATTCAGGCTCACAGGTTACACCTTCAACACCTGTTACAACCACTACACCGACCACAACAACTGCACCTGCAACATCACCGGTTTCAGCAGGAAAGATCATGATAAACAATGATATCAGGATTTATTCCAATGCTGCCGATGCAGCAAGCAGGACAAACTATGTAACTACTTATTCCAAGGGTGAGTATTTCGTATACAAAACCTTCAACGGAATGATAAACATAACAAAGGTTCAAAGTTCTCCGGGTGGTTGGATAAATCCGGCAGACAATAAGGCTGTAGTAACACCGCCTACAACAACAACTCCGGTGGCAACAACAAAACCACCGACAACTACAACTCCCGTGGCAACAACCAAGCCGCCGACAACCACAACACCGGTTGCAACTACTGCTCCGGCACCTACAACTACTACAAAACCGGCACCCCTTCCGGGAGCTGCAGGTTCAACCTATGTTTTGTACACTGATGTACCGGGATATTTCAATGCAGATTATGCTGCAAGAGGCGTCAATTCGGTAGTTACCATGACAAAGGGTTCTTATTACGTTTATAAGACCTTCAGCGGAATGGCTAATATAACAACAAAGGCAGGAGTTCCCGGTGCATGGATAAATCCGGCAAAGAATGTTATAACCACTGTGGTTACACCGCCTACAACAACAACTCCCGTTGCTACAACAACACCCATTGCTACAAAGCCGCCGACAACTTCACCTGTTGGAACAGGAGCAGCAGTGAATACATTGATTAAGAACTGGGATGTGGTAAATCTTAGAGATATCCCTTCAGTTACAAATTCAAAGGTATTGATGGTGGTTCCGATTAATACAACTGCAAAAGTCATAGAGACTGCAGTCAACGGCTGGTATAAGCTTGAAATCAATGGTGTTCAGGGTTACTCATCAGCAACTTATTGGGGAAGTCAGGCTGCCGATCTTACTCCAAAGGCAGGCTATGAAAATACATCATTAACTAAGATAGGACAGCTGAGAACCAGCGTTCCCGTACAGTTAAGATCAGCTGAGTCAGACACAACGAAGCTTCCCATAGAGATTCCTTCAGGCTCCATAATTGATAAGCTTGGTGAGAGTGCTTTATGGTACAAGGTTTCCTATTCAAACAGAATAGGATATATCAAAAAGAGCGAAGCGGATATTCTACAGAAATTCGCAGATCCTGCAATACCCACAAATGGAAACAAGCTTGTTGTATTCTTGGATCCGGGTCATGACGGTGCAGGCTACGGAGCGGTAACAACCATAGGCGGAGTTAAATACGACGAAGCTACCATAAACTGGAATGTGGCATTAAAGACAAAGGCTGTTTTGGAAGCAAGAGGATACACAGTGTATCTATCAAAATCTTCCATCAACGCATATGTTGATCTTTATGACAGAATAACAACTGCAAATCAGCTTCAGGCAGATATTTATGTTTCAATACATAATGACGTAAGCTATGATTCAAGTGTAAGAGGAGCAGTAGCACTTTATTCAACTGAGAAGCTCAATCCGACAACTGAGGCTTGGCTGGACAACTCAATGCTTCTTGCCAGATACCTTGCAGAAGGTATAGGTACAGTAATGGGAACAAGCAAGATTTTTGATGATGTTCCTTACACTGACGGATCGCTTGCAGTGAACAGAATGTCAGATATGCCGTCATCACTGTTGGAACTTGGATTCCTTTCAAACCAGCAGGATGCAGTAATACTTAACAATCCGACAAATCAGCAAAGACTTGCAGAACAGATCGCAAACGGTATTGACAGGTACTTTGGCAGATAATCAATAATATATAAAGCTCTAAAAGAAAACTTTAAGAGCAATAATACAAAGAAACGGTGTGAATCCATAAACGGATTCACGCCGTTTCTTTGCTTAACTTACACATAGTTTAAGATTTTTTGATAGGAGTGCAGGCTGAATATCCTGAATAAAAAAGTATTTTTTCAAAAAACAAATTTGTCAGCATGAACAGGGAAAATTTTTAAGTTTATTGTTTTTAAACCTTAAGTCAGTTTGATGGTTATGAATAGGTACCTTGTTTATTAATACTTTGATATTCAAAATACTTGACATTAAAAGTATTGTTAATATAATAAAAATAGTTAGACAGTCAAACTAATTAATTGACTGTTTTTAAATCAAGTTGAAAGGGAGGTAAATTTGTTTGCAGGATTATTTTGAAAGACTGAATGAAGAAATAACCATGGCATATGAGTCCATGAGCCAAATTGAAGCTAATATGACCAATGATAAGAATCTGAACCTTTCTATCAACGAGATTCATCTTATTCAAAAGATCGGTGAGGATGGCGGAAGGTCTATTGTCAGCCTTGCAGATGAACTAAGGATAACAAAAGCATCGGTTACCGTTGCGGTACAAAAGCTGGAAAGAAAAGGCTATGTATATAAGGAAAAAAGTGACAGGGATTTAAGGTCGGTTAAGGTATATCTTACTGGAAAGGGAAAAAGAATGGACAGGGTCCATAATTATTTCCATTTGAAGATGGTCAGGAAGATGACTGAGAGTCTGACGGAGAATGAAATGAAAGCAATTCTGTCAGCACTTATAAAGATAAACGGATATTTGAACAGGTTAGATGAGAAGGAGCAAAAATGAGTTTTAGGATACTGGGAACCGGTAAGGCTGAGCCTGACTTCATATTGGATAATGAGATGCTCTCAAAGATGGTGGATACCTCTGATGAGTGGATTGTCCAAAGAACGGGAATTAAGGAAAGAAGGATTTTGAACAACGAGGAGAATATGACCAGTCTTTCGTTAAAGGCAGCCAGGGATGCTTTGTCAGATTCCGGAGTTGGAGCAGAAGAACTGGATTTAATCATATTTGCAACCATGAGGGGAGATTACTCAACTCCGGCACAGGCTTGCATACTTGCAAGGGATCTTGGGGCACATTGTCCCGCCTTTGATGTAAATGCGGCATGTACAGGATTTTTATATGCCATGGATATTGCTGACAGCTACTTTAAGTCAGGCAAAGTCAACAAGGTATTGGTTGTAGGCATGGAGCTCATGTCCAGATACCTGGATTTCACTGACAGAAGGACCTGTGTCCTCTTTGGTGACGGAGGAGGAGCTGCAGTATTGGGCATGGGTGATGAGCTTAAAGCCATACATATATCGGCAGAGGGAAATATTCCGGCACTGAGAATAGAGAACAAATTTGATTCCACACCCTTTAAAACAGAGGTTGAGCCTGAATCCAGCAAGGTAATCATGGATGGCAAGGCTGTATATAGATTTGCCGTAGGGGCACTTGAGGATGAGCTTAAAATCTGTCTTGAAGACGCAGGACTCACCACCGATGACATTGACCTTGTCATTCCCCATCAGGCAAACTCTAGAATAATTGAAAGTGCCAGGGAAAGACTTAAAATGCCGGCTGAAAAGTTTGCCAACAGGATTTACAAAAGAGGAAATGCATCTGCAGGTTCAATTCCACTTCTGTTGGATGACCTTAACAAGGAAGGGCTCTTAAAGAACGGAATGACCATTGCCATGGTTGCCTTCGGCGGAGGACTGACTTCAGGTGGCATGATAATCGAGTGGAACAAATAGGAGTTAATAAGGAAGACAATAATTAAACAGCATATTCTTAATTAAAAATAAATATTAATACTTAAAAAAGTATGGAGGGAAAACAATATGATTTTCGAAAAAGTAGCAAAGGTAATAGCAGAATACAAGGAGATCGACGTAAGCGAAATCAAGCTTGAAAGCACATTTGAAGATTTGAATCTTGATTCTTTGGATACAGTTGAACTTGTTATGAAGCTGGAAGACGAGCTCGGAGTGTCAATCGAAATGGATGAAAATCTAAAGACGGTTGAAGATGTCGTAAGAGAAATCGAGAAGGCGCAGTAAATGAAATACGATGAACTTTGCAGGACACTGGGTATAAAATATCCAATCCTTCAAGGCGGCATGGCTTGGGTGGCTGATGCAGATCTTGCATCAGCCGTATCTGAGGCAGGCGGTCTTGGAACTATTGCGGGAATGAGCTCCAACGGGGAACAGTTGAGGGCTGAGATTAAGAAACTAAAGGCAAAGACGGATAAACCCTTTGCCGTTAATATAATGCTTATGAGCCCCTTCGTTGAAGAGGTGTCCAAGGTGGTAATTGAAGAAAAGGTACCTGTGGTAACCACGGGAGCCGGAAACCCGGTTAAATACATGAAGGGCTGGATAGAAGCTGGCATCAAGGTTATACCTGTTGTATCCTCCTGTGCCCTGGGCAAGATGATGGAGAGAAACGGTGCCACGGCTTTAATTGCGGAAGGATCCGAAGCTGGGGGACATATTGGGGAATTAACTACAATGACTTTGATTCCTCAGATAGTCGGAGAGGTTAAGATACCCATAATCGCAGCAGGGGGAATCGTAGACGGAAGAAGCTTCCTTTCTGCTTTGGTCCTCGGTGCCAAGGGTATACAGATGGGTACGAGATTTGTTGCATCAAAGGAAAGCAACGTATCCGAAGAATATAAGGAAAGAATAATAAAAGCCAAGGACAGGGATACCATAGTCACCGGCTACAGAATGGGACATCCCGTAAGGGCATTGAAATCCCCCTTTACAAGAAATCTTTCAAAGGCTGAATATGACACAAACAAATCCCTTGAGGAATTGGAAGCCATGGGGGTCGGTGCTTTAAGAAAAGCGGTCAAGGAAGGCAATGTGGAGCAGGGCTGCTTCATGGCGGGAATATCCGCAGGCCTTGTCAATAAAATTGAATCCTGTGACGAAATAATAAAAGATATGATGTCATCCCTGAAGGACGAGATCGAAAAGGTGAAAAATTGGTAAAAACCTGTATTTTGTTTCCGGGACAGGGAAGCCAGAAAGCCGGCATGGGGTCCGATTTTATTAAAATGGAAGACCTCCGTGAAAAATATGATGAGTTAAAAGACTTGATTCCGGAGCTTAAAGGAATATTAGAGGACGGCGAAGACATAAACAGCGCTTTGAACACTCCTAAGGCAATATACTCCGTTTCTCTTCTTTCTGCTGAGGCACTGAAGAAAAAGGGAATAGTACCCGACTATGTGGCAGGATTCTCCCTGGGGGAGATTACCGCCTTAGGTTATACCAACGTATTGAATCAGGCTGAGGCATCAAAGCTTCTGGTTGTCAGAACCGATGCCATGTCAGAGGCGGCAATGAATAATCCCGGATCCATGGCAGCAGTTATGGGCATGGACACGGAAAAGCTAAGGACTATCATCAGACGGTTTGACAAGGTATATGCAGTTAACTTCAACAGCCCGGAGCAGACAGTAATTTCAGGAGATTCTGAAGAGATGAAAGAAGCCCTTGCTTTAATAAAACAGGAGAAGGGCAAGGCAATACCCCTTAAGGTATCCGGTGCTTTTCATTCCCCCTTTATGAAGAGGGCTGAAGAAATACTCATGGAGCACCTTGAAACAGTGGAAGTAAAAAAACCTGAAATAGATTTGATTTCAAACATAAGTGCAAGGCCTTATCCTGCCCTTGGGGAAGAGATAAAAAAGGCTGTAGCAAAGCAGGTAGTAAGCCCTGTCATGTTCACCGACACAGTTAGATACCTTTATGACAACGGAGTCAGAGTATTCATAGAATGCGGTGAGGGCAAGGTATTGACAGGACTTGTAAGCAAGACATTAAAGGACGAATCAGATATTAAACTTCTGAATGTCAGTGATGAAGTGAGCCTTAATGAGGCAGTGGCGGCGCTGAAAGGAGAAAATAATGTTCAAGGATAAAACAGTAATTGTAACGGGAGGTTCCAGGGGAATCGGGGCTACAATAGCCGAAACCTTTGCTTCCAATGGAGCCAAGGTGGCCGTAGTTTACTCAGGCAACACCGAAGCTGCGGAATCTGTACGGGAATCCATCGTAAATAATGGCGGAATCTGTGAAATATATAAATGTGACATTGCTGACTTTGAGGCAACCGGAAAGCTTGTCGAAGAGGTGAAAAAGACCTTCGGTTCAGTTGATGTTCTCATAAACAATGCGGGTATCGTCAGGGACAAGCTTGTCCTTGCAATGAAGGAGGCAGATTTTGATGACGTCATAGATGTCAATTTAAAGGGCACCTTCAACATGATGAAGCATGTTTACCCAATTATGGCAAAGCAGAGAAGCGGTAAGATAATATCCCTGTCATCCATTGTGGGTATAGGGGGCAATAAAGGCCAGGCAAACTATGCAGCCAGCAAGGCTGGCATTATCGGACTTACAAAGTCCGTGGCAAAGGAATTGGCTTCACGGGGTGTCAATGTAAATGCCATTGCACCTGGTTATATAACGACTGAAATGACAGACAAGCTGTCAGAGAAGGTCCAGGAGGAGATTTTAAACTCCATCCCGATGAGCAGAAAGGGAACACCCCAGGATATAGCAGACCTTGCATTGTTCCTGGCCTCGGATAAGGCAGCATATATTACGGGACAGGTCATAGTTTGTGACGGAGGTATGTCATTATGATCAGAAGAGTAGTTGTAACCGGGATGGGTGTTTTGACCCCCATCGGTAAAAACGTACCTGAATTTTTAGACAGTCTTAAGAATGGCCGTCACGGAATAGCACCCATAACAAAATTCGACACGACAGAATATAAGGCAACCCTTGCAGCGGAGCTTAAGTACTATAATCCGTCTGATTATTTTGATAAATCGGATTGGAGAAAGCTGGATCCCTTTTCTCAGTACGCAATGATTGCAGCAAAGGAAGCCATGGAGGATTCAGGTCTTTTGGAGGCGGAATTTGACCATGACAGGGCAGGAGTATTCATAGGCTCCGGTATAGGAGGTCTGGAAACCACCCTGGAGGCACATAAGACACTTTTGGAGAAGGGACCGAGAAGGGTTTCCCCATTTACAATACCGTCCATGATATCAAACATGGCAGCAGGACAGGTGGCTATAAAGTATGACTTCAGGGGCGAGAATCTTCCCGTTGTCACTGCCTGTGCAACTTCTACCCATGCCATCGGTGAAGCCATGAGGTCTATAAGACACGGCTATTCCGACATTATCCTGGCTGGGGGAGCAGAAGCTTCAATAAACGGTCTTTCCGTTGCTGCCTTTACGAGCAGTATGGCTTTGACACTTGTTTCCGATCCGGACAGGGCATCCATTCCCTTTGATTTGAACAGGGCGGGCTTTGTAATGGCAGAGGGTGCAGCAGTAGTTGTATTGGAAGAAATGGAGCATGCATTAAAAAGAGGAGCAAAGATATACGGTGAGGTGACAGGCTACGGTAATACCTGTGATGCACACCATATAACGGCACCGGCACCCGGCGGTGACGGAGCATACAGGGCAATTACAACAGCCCTGAAGGAAAACGGAGCTTTCGATGTTGAAAAGACATATTACAATGCTCACGGTACCTCAACGGGTCTTAATGATAAAACTGAAACAGAGGCGATAAAAAAATCCTTCGGGGAGGATGCCTATAAGCTCTCCGTAAGCTCAACAAAATCCATGACAGGACATATGCTGGGAGCTGCAGGAGCAGTGGAGGCCATAGCTTCACTTCTGGCAATGAATCATTCCTTTATCCCACCCACAGTGGGACTTAAGGACAGGGATCCGGAATGTGATTTAAACTATACACCCGGTGTTGTAGTAAACAAGGAAGTGGATACGGCTATCTCCACATCCCTGGGTTTTGGCGGACATAATGCGGCAATTATGTTTAAGAAGGTGAAGTAATGGGTATTGATACCGAAAAAGTGAAAGAGCTGGTCAAAATCCTCGAGGATTCGAAGCTGAACTCAATCACTGTAAAAGATAATGAGACTGAAATAAGTCTTGTGAAAGAACCGAAGAAAAATATAGTATATACCGGCAGTTACCCTCAGGGAGGACCGGAAACAGCAAAGGTCCATTCAACAGAATCCAATGAGGGCGGCAAAAAGCCTGAGACTTCAAGGGAAACTACTGAGGAATTTGATTCCATAACCTCACCCATGGTGGGAGTGTTCTACTCACGTCCGGACCCTGAATCTCCTCCCTTCGTAAAACCGGGGGATGAGGTTAAAAAGGGACAGGTATTATGTATTTTGGAAGCCATGAAGCTTATGAATGAAATAAAAGCTCCCTATGACTGCAAAATACTGCATGTCTCCCTGAATGATGAGGACGTGGCTGAATATGGACAGGTTCTGTACAAGGTGAAGAAATGAACAGAGAGGAACTGAAGAATATACTTCCCCACAGGGAGCCCATGCTCTTGGTGGATGAAGCTGAAAAGATAAGTGAAACAGAGGTTGCCGGAAAGTACCTGGTTAAAGGAGATGAATACTTCCTCCAAGGCCACTTTCCCGGCAATCCTGTGGTACCCGGTGTCATTCAGTGTGAAATTATGGCACAGACCTGCGGAGCTTTTTTTGCAGATGCTGAAAAGAAAATAACTCCCTATTACACCGGCTTGGATAAGGTAAAGTTCAGAAATATTGTAAGACCCGGTGATCTTATGGAAATAAGCATCACATTGACCAAGGAAAGGAAGCCCTTCTACTTTATGAAGGGGAAAATAACAGTTAACGGAAAAACAGCCTCCGAAGCTGAATTTTCCTTTGTAGTCAAGGAAGAAAACGGGGTGGTTTAAATGTTTTCCAGAATACTTGTGGCAAACCGGGGAGAGGTTGCCGTCAGAATAATCAGAGCCTGCAGAGAAATGGGGATGTACACTGTCTGTGTCCATTCAGAACCCGACAGGGAGGCTCTTCATGTCATGCTTGGAGATGAATCCTACTGTATCGGTCCTGCCAAGGTATCCGACAGCTATCTTAATATGCAGGCCATAATCCAGGTTGCCTTGAGCACCGGCTGTGAGGCTATTCATCCCGGCTATGGACTTTTATCCGAAAATGCGGAATTCTCAAAGCTTTGTCAGGAAAACGGAATAGTCTTTATAGGACCCTCCGATGACATCATCTCCAAAATGGGCGACAAGGAAACTGCCAGAAGGCTGATGAAGGAATCAGGAGTACCGGTGGTTCCGGGTTTTGAAGGAATAACAAACTCGGGGGATGCACTGATTAAGGCAGAAGAAGTTGACTACCCACTGCTTTTGAAAGCAACGGCAGGGGGAGGCGGCAAGGGTATAAGGCTCGTTGAGAAAAAAGAAGATCTTGTATCCATGTGGAATATTGCCGAAAGAGAAGCGAAGTCTTCATTTTTAAACGGCACCCTGTACATGGAGAAGTATCTGACGAAGGTTAAACACGTTGAAGTACAGGTTCTGTGCGACATGTACGGAAATGTCATAACTTTGGGAGAAAGAGACTGCTCCGTTCAAAGAAGAAACCAGAAGGTAATTGAAGAAACTCCCTGCCAGATTCTCACGGATGAGGAGAGGGCAGAAGTTTCAAAGTATGCGGAAAATGCAGTGAGATCCATTGGCTATGTGGGAGTTGGGACAATAGAATTCCTGTTTTCACAGGACCGCAAATTCTACTTTATGGAGATGAATACCAGACTTCAGGTGGAACATCCGGTAACGGAGATGGTGTCCGGGGTTGACCTGGTTCAATGGCAGATAAGAGTACATTCAGGTGTTAAGTTACCTGAGAAGCTGAACAATATAAAGAATATAGGACATTCAATAGAGTGCAGAATAATTGCCGAGAATCCCGATGACAATTTCAGACCTTCCGCAGGTAAGATTTCTTTCCTGCACATTCCCGGGGGACCCGGAGTCAGGTTTGACACTGCACTGTACCACGGAGCGGTATTAAGCCCCTTTTATGATTCAATGGTGGGAAAGCTCATCGTCCATGCCCAGAACAGGGATCTTGCAATCAGAAAGATGAAGGCTGCCCTGGGTGAACTGATAGTTGACGGAATTGACACAAATATTGATTTCAACATGAAGATATTAAACACAGTAAAATTCAAAGAAGGCGTGTTTACAACCTCGGACTTGATGGAGGTATAGTATGAATTTAAAAGAAATATTCAGAAAGCCACTGAATACCCTGGAAGGTACGGGTTTGATAAAAACCCGCGAGGAAAGAACAAAGGCCAGGGAAGAAAAGAAAACGGAAAAAGCGGGAAGAATCCAATGTCCCAAGTGCCAGATCGTGATTCCGGAGGAGAAGCTGCTGGAGAATTACCAGGTATGCACCTACTGCGGACATCATATGAAGATGAAGGTTAAAGACAGAATCAACCTCATTGCTGACGGGGATTCCTTTAAAGAAATGGATGCAGACCTTAGCTCAATAAACTTTTTAAATTTTCCCGGTTACACGGAAAAGCTTGAAAAGGACAGGAAAAAATCAGGCTCGGAAGAGGCCGTGACCACAGGTACCTGTACCGTATCAGGCTTTAAAACGGCGCTTTTCGTCATGGACCCTTTTTTCATGATGGGCTCCATGGGCTCCGTTGTGGGAGAAAAGATAACTAGGCTGTTTGAGTACGCAACGGAGGAGAAGCTTCCCGTAATCGGGATCTGCGTTTCCGGCGGTGCAAGGATGCAGGAGGGGATAACATCGTTAATGCAGATGGCTAAAACCTCCGGGGCGGTAAGATATCATTCCGATGCAGGACTGTTATACACCGCAGTTTTGACTGACCCTACAACGGGAGGAGTAACTGCATCCTTTGCAATGGAAGCGGATATCATAATAGCGGAGCCTAAAGCGCTCATCGCCTTTGCAGGTCCGAGAGTCATTGAGGATACCATAAAGAAGAAGCTCCCTCCGGATTTTCAGAGGGCAGAGTTTTTATTGGACAAGGGCTTTATTGATTCCATCGTACCAAGAAGACATTTAAAGGGGTATTTAAGAAGACTCCTTGCACTCCACGGAGGTGAGGAATAATGGAACCCATTGAAATAGTAAAGCTTGCAAGGGATAAGGACAGACCGACGGGACTTAAGTATATAAGATCCATAGTTGAGGACTTCACTGAATTCCACGGAGACAGGAGATTTGCCGACGATAAGGCGGTGGTTTCGGGCATCGGTAGGATAAAGGACATCAAAGTAACTGCCATTGCCCTGGAAAAAGGTGTAGGTACAAAGGGAAGGATATACAGGAATTTTGGTTCGTCAAACCCTGAAGGGTACAGAAAAGCCCTAAGGCAGATGAAGCTGGCAGAAAAGTTCAGAAGACCCATAGTATTCTTCATAGATACGGCAGGAGCATTCTGCGGCATCGGAGCTGAAGAGCGGGGACAGGGACAGGCAATAGCCGAATGCTTAAACGAGGCAATGTCACTTACGGTTCCGGTTATCTCCGTACTTACAGGCGAGGGCGGCTCAGGCGGAGCTTTGGCCTTTGGAGTATGCAATGAGCTTTGGATAATGGAGAACGCCTATTATTCGGTAATTTCTCCCGAGGGCTGTGCATCTATTCTATGGAAAGATCCAAAGAAGAGTCCCGATGCTGCCGAAGCACTTAATCTGACATCTGCAGACCTTTTAAGACTCAATGTTGCGGACAGAATAATCTCAGAGGAGAATGGTTTCTCCGAAGCCATGTCTGAAATAAGACAGCTTCTGTTTGACAAGTTCAATGAATTCAGGAACATGGAACCTGTTGAAATAAGAAGGCACAGATATGACAAGTTCAGGAAAATAGGTACCTTTTTAGAAAAAAAGGCTTAGGTTACAGCCTTAACTTCTGAAATACGGAATACATAAACCGGGGACACATAAATCGGAACACATTATTCAGAGCACGTAATTCTGAACACATAAATCAGAACAAAGAAAAAATGCTTTTGCAAATCCAAAACGGATTGCAAAAGCATTTTTCTTCAGCTCATTCGAACTTCTTTCAGCTCATCCAAGCTCATTCAAATTCATTCGAGCACATATTCAAGCTCATACTCAAGCTCATACTCAAGCAATATTTTTAATTGAGTTAAAATATTACTTTGCTGCCTTTTTTAGCTGCTCCCTTTGAACTCCGCCCCTCATGTGGGAACGTTCAAATTCTCTTTCCTGATACTTTCTCCAAGCATGGAGTACAAGTGCCAGTGTAACTATACCGTAGGATATGAATGTTCTTGAGTATTCTCCTATCATTGAGTTACCTGTGATAGTAGTCATTGCAGGAGGCATCAGTATGAACAATCCATGGAACAGTGCAGTTCCCAGGAGTGCGTTGGGGATGGTAGCCTTTGCAACTGAAGCTCCGCCTATAAGTAGGGCTGCTGCTGCGTAAAGGGCTGCCGAGTCGTGACCTGTGTATGTATTCATTGTTCCGACGTTCTGAAGATAGATGATCTGTCCTATTGATGCCAGAACTGTTGAGATTATAACTGCAATTACTCTTGTCTTATCAACATTAATACCTGCAGTTGCTGCAACTTCCATGTCCTGTCCGACGGCTCTCATGTCCTGTCCGAGCTTAGTCTTTCTGAACCATACAGTGAAGATACAAAGAAGGATTATCAGCAGGATTGTTGCAAACGGTATTTTAAAGTCTCCGATGTATAAAGGTGAACCAAGGATGTTGGTTATGAAGTTATCCCCTATGTTGTCGAAGCCTCCGGCTGTTGTAAGGGTCATTGAGTTTCTTACGCCGTAACCCTTTGACAGGATTATTGATCTGTTTTGGTTGAAAGGCAGTATCGGTGTTCCGAATACGAAGAGGATAATCAGCTGGTAAACTCCTGTGATGAAGAATGCAAGCATCATGGAGGTTATCATTTCACGGCCTTTAGCCTTGTTCAAAACGGCACCTGCAAACCAACCAAGGAATATGGCTATAGGGAATGCAACTACTACCGCAATCAGAACGCCTGAGGTTCCTCCCATGCCAAGTCCCTGAACTACGATAAGACCGATCTGTCCTGCCATGGCTCCGAGGTTTAGCGCAAAGTTTATACCCATACCTGCCATAATAGGCAAAAGCAGTGATAAAACAAGGAAGGTATTTCTGACAAGTCTTGTAAGTACCTGTTCGGTGATGTAGTCACCGTTGAAGCCTGATGGTTCAATCAAGGTAATTATGATTATAAGGAATAGGGCAGGTACAGCTGAATTCATGAGTATCTGTTTTAAGCTTAATTTCTTCATGCTTTGCTACCTCCCTTTCTGGTTAAGGCATATACTATCAGACCGTTTGTTACTATAACTCTTATAACCTCGGATATATCTATCTTGATCAATGAGTTTATAACTGTAGGGGTCATGACTAACAGTGCCTGGAACAACAATGTTCCTATGATAACGTTGGTTATTGTAGCCTTGTTTATTGACGCTCCGCCCATGAGTATTGCTGCAACTGTAGGGAATACGAATCCTAATGGTGCATTGTACATTTCAATGAAGCCGAAGCTCTGCTGATAGGTTATGATACCAACCGCTGCAATAGCAGTTGAAAGCATTGTGGCAACGACTCTCATCTTATTTACATTGATACCGCCGGCTCTTGCATAATCAGGGTTTGAACCTACAGCCGTCATGGCTGTTCCCAGCTTACTTCTGAAGAATATCCAAACGAATACGGCAAGGACTAAGAACAACAGAATCATTCCCCATGGAATATGGAAGTATTCTGTAACTTTAAATATTCCAAGAGGGTTTGTGTCCTCAGACCAGATACCCTGGAGGGATATACTCTGTCTTAAACCCGCACCGCCGTAGCTTTGAAGTGAAGCGGGGTTTTTAAACGGCATGATGAGCCATAGGATGTTGAAGAGGAATATGATGAAGTAACCCACATAGGTCGCAATAACCATTTCGTCTCCTTTTACCCTGTTTAAAAGCTGTCCGTATAAGAAGCCCATTAAAAGGCCGATTAAGGCACCGATTGCCATGGCAAGGAACATACCTCCTATGCCTGTAACCCCGGTTTCCAGGGAAATTACGGATCCCAGCATTCCTGAGATCAATCCTACCGGTATACCGAAGTTTAATCCGCAGCCTGACTGCAGCATCGGTACCATGGATAAAACCATTATGGAGTTGATTCCGAAACGGAAGAGTATGTCTGTAAGTGACTTGTCTATTCTTATTCCTGCAGGACCTGCCAATATGAACAGGATGAGCAGGAAGGCAGTGATTACCAGATTTGGCAGGCCAAAGCCCGCAAGTATTTTCTTTAGTTTTTCCATCAGATTTCCACCTCTTTATCCGCGGATTTTTCTTCTAAGGTTTCAGGTACATCAACTTCAGCTTGAACAGCTTTGGTTTCACCTGACATCAGAAGTCCGAAATCAGCCGCATCAGTGTTAGGAGGCAATATGCCCGCTACCTTTCCTTCTGTAATAATGGCTATTCTGTCGGAAATAGATCTTAATTCCTCAAGCTCTGAGGATATTATTACAATCGTTGTATTGTTTTCTTCATTGTACTTTTCAAGTGCTGCAAGTACCAAGCCCTTTGCTCCTACGTCAATACCTCTTGTAGGCTCCGAAACGAATAACAGCTCAGGCTCTGTTGCAAATGCCTTTGCAAGACATACCTTCTGTTGGTTTCCGCCGGACAGGGATCTGGCATGCTGCTTTGATGAAGTACATTTAATTTCAAGCTCTTTGATATATTTATCGGCTTCTGCCCTCATGGCCCTGTCATCTCTCAGCTTTAAGCCGAGGACTTTTTTTATGAACTTGTCTTGGACCTGCATGGCATTGAAGCCGATGTTCCAGTCTATGGATTCATCCAAGAGAAGACCTACTCCTCTTCTGTCCTCGGAAACAAAGGCAATACCTTCATTAAGAGGAGTTTTAGGGTCGTTTAGCTTAAGGGGTTTGCCGTTGAAGGTAACTTCTCCGCCGGCGGGATAAAGTCCCATAATGCCGTTTGGAAGTCCTATCTTGCCTTGCCCTGCAAGTCCGCCGATACCAAGTATCTCTCCGCGTCTTATTTTCAGGGATGTGTCCGTAACTGTCTCACCCGGCATATCAACCCAAAGATTCTTGATCTCCATGATGATATCCTTGGCATCATTCTCTGAAACGGTACGGGTCTTAGGTTCTGATACGCCTCTTCCCACCATCCATTCAGCTATGTCTCTGATGTTTACTCCCTCTGAAGGAGTTTCCTTTACGACAACACCGTCTCTTAAAACGACGATTTTATCGCAGGAGGTTACAATTTCATTCAGTCTGTGAGAAATGAATATAATTCCTATCCCCATGGCTGCCAGCTTTTTCATGGCATCCTGAAGATAAAGTGCTTCTGACTCTGTAAGTACGGCTGTGGGTTCGTCAAGAACGATCAGCTTTACTTTGTCTCTGTTTATTTCTCTTGCAATTTCTATGAATTGCTTATGACCTACCGGCATTTCCTTTATGAGAGTCTTTTCATCAATGGAAACTCCAAGCTTGTCTATTGAAGCCTTTGCAGCTTCGTTCATCCTCTTCATATCCAGTGTTTCCAGTCTGTTGCCCAGAATCTGTGACAATACGGACTTTTTTGTAAGTTCTGTATTTAATAATATATTTTCGGACGCAGAAAATCCGGGAATCAATGAGAATTCTTGGTGTACCATTCCGATGCCTGCCTCAAGAGCCTGTTTTGGGTTCTTGAAATTGACTTTTTTACCCTCGAAATAGATATTTCCTTCATGTCCGCCTGTCTCATGGATAACATTCATACCGAAGATTATCTTCATGAGTGTGGATTTTCCTGCTCCGTTTTCTCCGACCAGACCCAGAATTTCTCCTTCATTCAAAGAGAAATTAACATCTTTAAGGACTCTGTTACCGTTGAATTCCTTACCGATGTTCTCCAGTCTTAGCAGTTCTTTTGTTGAAGACATCTGTTCACCTCATGTGTCACTTTTGATTAGAATAGATGAACGGCCTCATCAGCCGTTCATCATTTTGGATTTAAATTATTGACTAAACAGTTATGATTAGTTGTTCTTTATCTCTAAGTACTTCTTAGGAACTTCCTGTTTTGTTGCTCCCATGTAGCCTTTACCGAATACATATGTATCCTGGTAAACCATAACGTGGTTAGCACTTTCTTTACCGGTCTGAGCGTCTATATAGAGTGAACCGTTCCATTCTGCACCTGGAGTAACCGATGCGAATGCCTTAAGAAGATCTTCCTTGGAATCCTTCTTGTATTTTCCATCTAAAACACCCTTAGCAAATTCTCCAAGTCCTTCTGAACCTGTGAATCCGTATGAGTATGCCCAAGTTCCCATTCTTCCCTTACCGTTTGTCTTGTTAACAGCTTCTTCAACCTTCTTTAGGATTGCAGGCCAGTTTCCGGCTTCTGCCTTAAGGTCGATGTTAAGTGCTGCAGGATATCCCATGATTGGTGACGGAAGATCCGGTTCTACGAATATAGCACCAAGCTCTGCAACTCTGTTTAAAAGAGGTTCGGTCTGAGCGTCATTTGTACAGAAGAATGCTGTATCCTTACCATACTTTTCAACCCATGCCGGCATCTGGTCCTGGATGTACTTCTTAGCACCTGCAACTCCGACGTCTGACATCGGGTCCGGAGCGATTTCGTTGATGAACTCAATACCAAGATCCTTAGCTGCTGCTTCCATGATGTTTCTTCTCAATGAAAGAAGCTCTATGGACATATGTCTTGGGAATGTGATGTGGACAAATTTCTTTGCACCAAGCTGTTTAGCAGTCCAGATCATTAAGTAACCTCTGTTTACGTTGTCTGGGTCGATAACCATGTCTGCTGCTGCTTCAATTGACTTAACGTCTTCCTGTGAAGAGTTTGCAAGAAGTAGTATGTCCGGTCTCTTTTCTCTGATTTGTTTGAATGCCGCAACTGTTCCGGGAACTGCCTGGTTAACAATTATAGCCTTCATCTTAGGGTCATTGGCAAGTGATGCTATTGACTGGATTGTTGCTTCCTGCTCCTTGTCGAAGTTGTCAGGATAGTTGACATGCTTTATGATACCGCCGTCTTCAACTTTCTTGTACTTTGCAACAAGAGCTTCTGCTCCTCTTTGCTCATCTTCACTCTGGGAGATGGTTCCTGTGACTAAACCGATATGGTAGTCGCTTCCACCTGCAGTTGTGGTAGTAGTACCTGTCTTTGTACATGCTGCTAAACCAATTGCCATGGTTGCAGCCAATACAGATGCAAGAATTTTCTTCAAAATTATATACCCCTTTCTTATCCCAATACTATAAAGCCAAGGCTTTTCCGTGGGAAGTTTACTTCATCATTTTATTACAAACAAAGAAAACAATCAATATGAAAACCACTGAAATTGATATGGTTTTAACAAGATATTTCGTGTTTACCAATGAAATTTTCAATATAGGACAAAACTTCACACATGGCCTTAAAATCAAGGTTGTCATTTATAAACACAGGGTTTTTTAAATGACAACCTTGATGATAAAGTATAAAATTATTATTGAGTTTACTAATCTTTATTTAACAAAACGGGCATTTTGCTGATAATAATCAGTTTCTGCTGAAGCTTTTTGTTAAAATTTCTAAAACTTCGTCTTTTGACAGCTTTGTGGGGTCGATGAGGAACTTAGCATGGAAAATTTCCATGGCATTTTCAGTCATGGGAAGAAGATTTTCCCTTGTTATCCCAAAGGATTTCATTGAAATATTTTCCATTTTGCATCTCTCCATGAGAAGGTTGAGCTGTGCGGAAAAATCTTCCGGTACGACATCTCCCTGTGCACCCATGGCTTTTGCAAGCTTAATGTACTTTTCGGGAGCTCCTCCTTTTTTAATGTGCATATCATGGTAATCCCTGGATATGAGCATGAGGCCTGCACCGTGGGGAAGATTGGGATAAAAGGCAGAAAGGGAGTGTTCGATGCCGTGGGCAGACAGGGTCATCATGAAGATCCCGGCGTAGGTTGATGCCAGGGACATGTAGTATCTTGCTTCCTTGTCGCTGCCGTCTTCAACCGCTCTAGGAAGATACCCGGCTACATATTCAACTGCCTTTAAGGCATATAGCTCCACCATGGGATGACTGTTTACATTAAGGTAGCTTTCAACTGCATGGAAGAGGGCATCAAAGCCCTGGTAGGCGGTAAATACCGGCGGAACCGAAGCCATTAGCTCCGAATCCACCACTGAGATTACGGGGTACAAGGAATTATTGAAATATCCCAGCTTTTCCAGATTTTCTTCATTTGTAATTACAGAAACCTGGTTTGCTTCCGTTCCCGTACCTGAGGTTGTTGTTATGGCAATAATCGGCAGGGGAGTATTTTCCTGTTTTTTCTTTCCTCCTTTGCCCATTACCATGTAGTCCCAGTAGTTACCCGGATTTGTTGCAGAAAAGGCTATGGCTTTTGCAGCGTCAATTGCAGAGCCTCCCCCCAGACCCACAACCAGGTCACAGGAGTTTTCTCTGGCTTTTTCTGCGCCTGCCGTGACATTTTCCAGGGTTGGGTTCGGGTTTACTTCATCAAAAATTACGGAAGCAAGTCCTGCTCTTTCAAGCTCTTTGACTGTTCTGTCCAAGTAGCCCATTCTCTTGACTGAAGCTCCCTTGGTTATTACTATAAGTGCTTTTGTCCCCGGCAGCTTTTGCCCTCCAAGTTCATTTAAAGCACCTGGTCCGAATAAAATCCTGGTGGGTACGTCAAAGGTAAATTTCTTCATATTATCCTCCTTTTTAAGTTCACCGGTGTAAATTATCTCCTCGGCTCCGGAATCTTTATTGAATATCCTGAGGTATCCCGATTCATTTATCCCCAAAAGGGTGCCGGTGATGATTTTTTTTGAATTTATTATTTTAACCTCTTCATTCTTAAACAAGAGGTGTTTTTCATATTCTTTTGTAATTTCCGACTTGTCAAAAGCCAGAAGTCCGAGCTTGTTCCTGAGTCTTTCAAGGACCTTTACAAGTACCTCGTTTAAATCCAGGTTTCCATGGATATTTAAAGCCATTGACGAAGCAGTGTTTTTCAATTCCCGGGGAAAGTCCTTTGTATTGACGTTTATTCCGATACCTATGAGAACCGCCGATGGATTAGATTTTCCTTCTTCAAATACGGCTTCGGTTAAGATACCGCAGACCTTTTTGCCACCCATGAAGATGTCGTTGACCCACTTTATTCCTGTATCCTTTGAATAATCACTGAGAGCTTCATTGACTGCCACAGCCGCTGTCATTGTAAGATAACCCGTCTCATATCTTGGGACCGGGTTCTTTAAAAGCAGGGTAAAGTACAAGCCGGATCCCCCGGGGGAATGAAAACCCTTGGATAATCTGCCTCTGCCCTTGGTCTGCTCTTTTGCAACCAATACAGTGTTATCAGGGTAGAATTTATAGTTATCCTTAAGGTAGGTATTTGTACTCTCAAGACTGTCCTTCAAAACAAGATTATAAAAATCATCCCAATGTGCTTTTAAAATCGATTCTTCAAGTTCCATAGTCCGCTCCTTGTTTATTTTCTAAGTCCATTATAATCAAAAAAACCAATTCTGATTCTGTTCCTTTATCCAAACTGCCATATAAATGCCACATATTTTCCCCATTCTTTAGTTTATTGTTTTAATAAGTGTAGAATAGAATTAAATACACAACTTTTATAAATAGAGGAATCAATGCTTTTGAATTAAGACGTTATGTAGTTGGGATTTCTGCTTAAAGGAGTGATTTTAATGAATGAAAAAGTAATATACATAGCAGATGATGAAGTGAATATAAGAAATCTGATCAAGGGCTTCCTTGAAAAGGAAGGGTATAAGGTCATTGATTTTCCCGACGGGGACAGTCTTTATGAAAGAATTAAGAATGATGTGCCCGACCTTGTCATATTGGATGTCATGATGCCTGGAAGGGATGGTTTTATGATTACCGAAGCCATAAGACAGATAAGCAAGGTACCTATAATCCTGTTGACGGCAAGAGACACCGACACGGATCTGTTCTTTGGTATTACCCTGGGTTCGGATGACTATATTACAAAGCCCTTTTCTCCAATGACTCTGACTATGAAGGTACGGGCTTTATTCAGACGGATTGAAATGGAAAATGTTCAGACTGCAGCTGAAGTTATTGAATTTGAGGATATTACAATACTGCCTGACAGGAAGATGGTTAAGGTATCCGGAAAAGAAACCGAAATGGCACCGAATGAATATGCCCTATTAAAGTACTTGATTGAAAACCAGGACAGGGCAGTATCAAGAAATGAGCTATTGGACAAGGTATGGGGTTTTTCTGCTCCCGTTGAGACAAGGGTCACAGACGATACTTTGAAAAGACTAAGAAGAAAAATAACTGAATCGAAGGTTGTAATTGAAACCGTGTGGGGCTTCGGCTTCAGATTGAAGAAGAAGGAGTAGTAGTTTATGGGAGGAAGAAAAGGTATTGGTACAAAGATATTAAACTATGTCTATGTTCTTATCCTGATCCTTTTTTTAATAATAGTAATCGGCTTTAACCTTGCGGTAAGAGCCTTTGCAGTTGACCGTCTCAAGAATCAGCTGCAGGTTACAACTGCTGCCGTTGAAAATTTCGATACGACGGTGAAGGTTCCCAAGGGCTCCGGCAGAAGATCGATGATGGAGAATATGCTGAGGCTTGACCTTGGAAGCTCTGATGTCAATATCATGTTTTTGACAGAGGACAAGGAGCTGTCCATGGATATAGTGGAGGCAGGCACAGTAATCAACCAGGGCACGGGTATGGGCTCAATGGGAATGGGATCCATGGGAAGCGGAGGTATGATGGGTTCGGGTTCCGGCAGGGGACCTCAAAAATCCGGTGGACAGGGAAATCAAACACCGGCTGCAACCACGACTCCTGCAACCGTTCCGGAGACCATAGATGAGTATTCCATGGTTTTGGGCAAGGCGGATTATGATAAATCAATGAAAGTATTAAGCTATGTAAAAGCTTCAGAAAAATCCCTGACTGCCTTTGACTATACAAAGGAAAACATCGACGGGGAAAGCTATTATTTAAAAAGCATACCCTTCTCAGGGGAGTATATTTTGTCATTCATACCTGTGAAGGTATATGACAGCTTCATTTCAAACACATTGAAAATACTGTTTGTCATCCTTGCAGTGACTTTGATTTTAACCTGGTTCATTGTAAAGTATCTTGCAAACCAGATAGCAAAGCCCATAAAGCAGTTAGAATCGCTGTCAAGAAGGATCGGCTCGGGGGATTTTGCGGGAGAGTCGTACAACTTCATGGAAGAGGAACTCTACGGCCTGAATCAAAGCCTTAATGAATCTGCAGCAAAGCTAAAGGATTTACAGGACAACAGAAATATTTTCTTCCAGAACGTATCCCATGAATTAAGAACTCCTTTGACTTCAATCATGGGTTATGCAGAGGGAATAAAGTACGGTGTATTCGAGGGTAAAGAAGCAGGAGAGGTTATTTTAAAGGAAAGTGAAAAGCTTGAAAAGCTGGTGGAGGATATACTCTACCTATCCAGGATTGAATCCACGGATACAGGCCACAGCCGGAAAAACCAGGTCAAACTGTCGGATATACTCTTGGAGTCGGCAAGTAACCTGGCCAATGAGGCGGCTGTTGAGAATAAGAAGATTAACTGCTCCTATGAAGAAGACCCGACACTTTATTTAAACAGTGAGGAATTGGTCCGCGCAATTTCAAATCTTTTGAGCAACGGACTCAGATATGCAAAAAATACCGTTACACTCCTGGGGAAAATCGTGGATAACAACCTTTTAATAGAAGTTTCCGATGACGGTCCGGGGATTGAACCGGAAGTCATGGGCAATTTATTCGAACGCTTCTCCAAGGGAAAATCAGGGAAGCACGGTATCGGATTATCAATAACAAAGGCCACCGCAGAAAAATGCGGGGGAACCGTTAAAGCTCAAAACACCGGTAATGGGGCTAAATTCATCATTTCAATTCCAATGGACAGGATAACAAAAAAATAGAAGGTCACAGAATAATCAAGTAATTGATTGATTTAAACTTGATAAATTGAAACAGACTTTTTCTGAAAAGTATTTGAGGTTAAAGTCTGTTTTCAATTTATCCCCATTTACTGTTATTATTAGTAATAAGAGTAAAAGTTTTGGAGAATAATAATGGAGCTTTCAGATAAGGTCTTAAAATATATAAAAAAACATAATATGACAGCTGCCGGAGGCGGGATACTGATAGCCTTATCCGGAGGTGCAGACTCCGTCTGCCTGACCTTGCTTTTAAAGGAGCTTCAGGAAGAACTGGATCTTAAACTCATGGCCTGCCATATCAACCACTCTTTAAGAGGCGGGGAATCCGACGGTGATGAGGACTTTGCAAGGGAATTTTGTGAGAAGAACAACATCCCCTTTATAGCCGTAAGGGTTGATGTCAATTCCTATGCAAATGAAAGAAGAATTGGTACCGAAGAAGCCGCAAGGCTTTTAAGGTATGAGACCTTTGACAGGATTTCAAATGAATACGGGTTGGATTATGTGGCCTTGGCTCATAATAAGAACGACCAGGCAGAAACCATACTTTTCAGATTTTTAAGAGGTTCATCTTCCAAGGGATTGTCCGGTATGAAGCCATTAAGGGATGGTAAGTACATAAGACCCTTACTGGTTATATCAAGGCAGGAAATAGAAGACTACCTTGAATCCAAGAATCAGGACTACAGGACTGATTCTACAAATCTTACCGTTGATTTCACAAGGAATAAGCTGAGACTTGAACTCATACCCCTCCTTGAGAAGGACTATAATCCGGATATTATAAATAATCTCACGGAAATCGGTGAGCTCATGGCAATTGACTCAGAGTACCTGGATAAGAAAGCCGCTGAACTTTTGGAAAGCAACAGCATCTTAAAGAAAGACAGGATAATAATTGACGGAAGGCTTTTCAGAGAAGATCCGGCATTGACCTCCAGGGCGGTTTTAAAAGCCTATGGTGCTCTTAAAGGTTATACCACAGACATTTCAAAGGTACATATCGAGGATATTTTAAAGCTTGCAAAGGGCGAAACAGGAAAGAGCCTGAATATTCCGGGAGGAGTTGAAGTTCAGAACTCCTACGGGGATATCTCATTGACAGACAAGGATAAATCAACCGAAAGCAGTGAGGACTACCTTGAAGAAGTAATTGTAAAGATTGATTTAAATAAACACGAATCCTTAACCTTCGGGGATTATACTGTCACTGTCGTCAGTGCCGAAAATTTAACTGAGATTAAAGATAAGAATAAAAGCATTGTAATAAAAGATGCCCCAATTAAATCAGAAAACTCTGAGGAAGGAAATATAGATAATAAGGATGTTATTTATTTCAATCTGGATTCAAATAAGGTTGGGGATACTTTAATATTCAGAACCAGAAGAACCGGGGACAGGATAAGGCTTAAGGGAATAAACGGAAGAAAGAGCGTGAAGAGCCTTTTTATCGACAGGAAGATTCCCAGGGATGAAAGGGAAAAGATTCTCATCATTACAAACGGCAGAGGGGATTTGGCTTATATTTATCCCGATATTCACTCCCTTGACTTCAGATGTGATGAGGATACTGATAAAATAATAGGTATAGAAGTAACAAGAAACAGGAAGTAAAATTGTATTAGGTGAAGTAATTCAGATTAATACTTATAAAAATAGATTATTGACGGATATGAATGGAGAAGAAAATGGACAAGGATATTAAAGAGATACTTTTCAGTGATGAGGAGCTGTTGAACAAGGCTCATGAAATGGGAGCGGTAATCAGTAAGGAATATGAGGGAAGAGACGTGGTAATGGTGGGAATCCTTAAGGGATGCTTCATGTTCATGTCCGATCTTTTAAAGAATATAACCATACCTATAGAGGTTGAATTCATGGCTGTATCCTCCTATGGAATGAGCAGTGAATCCTCGGGAGTCGTAAGGATTTTGAAGGACCTTGATACTGACATAGAGAACAAGGATGTTTTGATAGTTGAGGATATTATTGACTCAGGAACTACCCTGGCATATCTTGTGGACTACCTGAAAGCAAGAAAGGCAAGATCCGTTGGAATCTGCTGCTTGCTGGACAAACCGGCAAGGAGAAAGGTTAATCTGGATATCAAGCACGTGGGCTTTGTCATTCCCGATGAATTCATCATCGGCTACGGCATAGACTATGCAGAGAAATACAGAAACCTGCCTTTTGTGGCATCACTTAAGGAAGAGGTTTATACAAAGAAAAATGGGGAAAAGGAGGGGGATGATGAATAATAAGCAGCAGCTGCCGGCTAATCGGCTGACAGTATTCTCAATAATAATGCTTATTGCCATTGCAGTGATCTATATGTTCTCCGGTCCGCAGAAGAATGTGGTTACCTTTGATAAGTTTCTGAGCGATATGGATTCAGGTGTTGTAACAAGCGTAAAGGCATTGCCTGACCCGTCGGGAGTTACGATTCTATCCGGGGTCAACGGAAATATCCAGGAAATGGCTGTTGTCTATAACAGCGAGTTTATTGCCAAAACAACCCAGACTCCGGCTTTGAAGGAAAAGATAAAGATGCAGGTTCCGAAATCAGGAAGCACCTTTGACGGAATTGCACCATTCTTCTCAATGCTTTTGACCATAGGCATTCTGGCCTTCGTGTTCAATACCCTTATGAAGAACAACAATGCCGGACCGAAGTCAGCCATGAATTTCGGTAAAAGCAAGGCACGTTTAATCAATCCTGATTCAAGAAAGGTTACCTTTGCCGATGTTGCCGGTGCAACGGAAGAAAAGTATGAGCTCATGGAGGTTGTAGACTTCCTTAAAAACCCCGGTAAATATCAAACTTTGGGAGCTAAAATCCCCAAGGGTATTTTGATGGTGGGCCACCCCGGTACGGGTAAGACCCTTCTTGCAAGGGCGGTTGCCGGCGAAGCGGGAGTTCCGTTTTATATAATTTCAGGGTCCGATTTCGTTGAAATGTTTGTCGGTGTAGGAGCATCCAGGGTAAGGGATTTATTTGACCAGGCCAAAAAGTCTGCTCCTTCAATAGTGTTCTTAGATGAGATAGACGCCGTCGGAAGACAAAGAGGTACAGGCTTCGGCGGAGGCCATGATGAAAGGGAGCAGACCCTTAACCAGCTTCTTGTTGAAATGGACGGTTTTGAGGAAAATGAAGGCATAGTTGTAATGGCGGCAACAAACAGAGCCGATGTACTGGATCCGGCCTTGCTCCGTCCGGGAAGGTTTGACAGACAGATATACATAGATGTTCCCGACTCCAAGGGAAGGGAAGAGATTTTGAAGCTCCATGTCAGAAACAAGCCTGTGGGCGACGATGTCAATTTATCAATAATAGCCAAGACCACCTCCGGATTCACGGGAGCTGAGCTTGAGAACCTTACAAATGAGGCTGCACTTTTAGCTGCGAGAAACAGCAAGAAGTTCATCACCATGTCCGACTTTGAAGAAGCAAGGACGAAGGTTCAGCTGGGACCTGAGAAGAAATCCAGAGTACAGACTGAAAAGACCAGGCTTTTGACAGCCTATCATGAAGCAGGCCATGCTATTGTGGCAAGAACCCTTCCGGGGATTGACCCCGTAACAGAGGTTTCAATCATTCCAAGAGGAGCTGCAGGCGGTTATACAATGCACCTTCCCATGGAGGACACGGTTTATATTGGCAAAAACGATCTATTGGACCAGCTTTCGGTTCTCTACGGCGGAAGATGCTCCGAGAAGCTTATTTTGAATGATATCTCAACGGGAGCAAAGAGTGATATAGACAGAGCCTCCAAGATTGCCAGGGCAATGGTTGTTGATTACGGTATGAGTGATATCATAGGAAACTTAAGCTTTGGTTCAGGGGATGAGGTATTCCTGGGAAGAGACATGGGTAAAACCAAGATGTACTCCAACCATATGGGAGACCTGATAGACAAGGAAGTCAAGGATATAGTAGATGCAGCCTATAAGAGAGCCGAAGATATCTTAAAGGAAAGAATGGATACCTTGCATCTTGTTGCCAGAACCCTGTTGGAAAAGGATTCTATCCAAGCCTATGAGTTTGAAGCTTTATATACTACAGGAAAGCTCCCCGAGCCTTTAAGTGAAATTGAAGTCAGGGAAGCAAATGATAAAATACTCAGGGATTATACAGAAAGAAAGAATAAAGATACGATTCAGATTTTGAACTTGCGTACTACTGAATCCTAAGCATAATTTGAAATGGAATCCGTAATTTAATGAATAATTATTACGGATTCCATTTTATCAATTATACTTTGTAAACAAATGGTGAAGATTATTGAAAGTAAAACGGTTCTTGTTGAGTCGAAAGTGAAACAAATGTAAACTAATAGTATATGGTTAAAAATCACGGGAGGCGAAATATGATTGTGTTCACAGGATTGACAGGTTACGCTGAATCCACAGTAACGGAGAAGGACACGGCACAATTCCTAGGCTCAGGTTATCTTCCGGTGTATGGAACTCCGGCAATGATCGCTTTTATAGAAAATACTGCATGTATTTCCGTTTCAGACCACCTTCAGGAAGGTGAGACCACAGTGGGAATAAGTATTGATGCAAAGCACCTGAAAGCCAGTAAAATAGGAGCAAAGCTTGTTTGTAAAACCGTCGTTACAAATGATGACGGTAAAATTATTGATTTTGAAGCAAATGTTTATGCAGATGATGAACTCATAGGATCTGCAAAGCATTCAAGGGCAAGGGTCAAGACAGAAAAATTTCTGGCTAGACTGGGATTGAGTAAATAACAAGAAAATATAAATTTATAGGACACGGAGGAGTATATGTTAACAGATATCCAGATCGCACAGCAAAGCAAGATGGAACCAATCAAGGACGTAGCAGCTAAGGTAGGCCTGACAGAAGATGACTTAGAATTTTATGGTAAGTATAAGGCTAAGATCTCAAGTGAAACTATTGAAAGATTAAAGGACAAGGAAGACGGTAAGCTTATCCTTGTAACAGCAATCAACCCTACACCAGCAGGTGAAGGAAAATCAACAGTTACAGTAGGACTCGGACAGGCTCTTAACAGAATAGGAAAGAAGACTGTCATAGCTTTACGTGAACCATCACTCGGACCGGTTTTCGGTGTTAAGGGCGGAGCAGCAGGAGGCGGATACTCCCAGGTTGTTCCTATGGAAGACATCAACCTTCATTTCACAGGCGACTTCCACGCTATAACTTCAGCAAACAACCTTATTTGTGCACTTATAGACAACCACATCAACAGTGGAAATGCTTTAAGAATTGATGCAAGAAGAATTACTTTCAAGAGAGTCATGGACATGAACGACAGAGCATTGAGGGATGTTGTCATCGGTCTTGGCGGAAAAGCTAACGGCTTTGTAAGACAGGACGGATTCATGATCACGGTTGCTTCTGAAATCATGGCTATCCTTTGCTTGTCACACGACTTGGAAGACTTGAAGAACAAGGTAGGAGATATCGTTGTTGGTTACAACCTTGACGGTAAGCCTGTTTATGCAAGAGAGCTCAAGGCAGAAGGAGCAGTTGCACTTCTTATGAAGGATGCAATCAAACCTAATATGGTTCAGACTCTTGAAAACACACCTGCAATAATCCATGGCGGACCTTTCGCTAATATAGCTCACGGCTGTAACTCAATAGTTGCAACTCAGACAGCTTTAAAGCTTGGCGAATATGTTGTTACTGAGGCAGGCTTCGGTGCTGACCTCGGAGCAGAAAAATTCCTTGATATCAAGTGCAGACTTGGTAACCTGAAGCCATCGGCAGTTGTTCTTGTATCAACAATCAGAGCTCTTAAGCACCACGGCGGGGCTAAGAAGGATGAGTACGGTGTAGAAAACGTAGAATTCCTTAAGAAGGGTGTAGTAAACCTTCAGAAACAGATAGAAAACGTAAGAAAGTTCGGCTTGGAGCCGGTAGTTGCATTAAACAGATTCGCAACCGACGCTGATTCAGAGCTTGCTTTCATTGATGAATTCTTAAAGGGCATCAACGTAAGATACGCTTTGACAGAAGTATTCGCAAAGGGCGGAGAAGGCGGAGAAGCTTTGGCAAGAGAAGTTGTTGAGCTTTGTGAATCAAGAGAATCAGGCTACAACGTGCTATATGATGTAGATATGCCTATCAAGGAAAAGATCAACAAGATCGTTACCGAAATCTACGGTGGAGACGGTGTTGACTATCTTCCTGCAGCAGAAAAGGCTATAAAGGAACTTGAAGAGAACGGTCTTGATAAGATGCCTATCTGTATGGCAAAGACTCAGTACTCCTTGTCAGATAACCCTGCACTGCTGGGCAGACCTACAGACTTCAGAGTTACCGTTAAGGAAGTAAGAGTTAGTAACGGAGCAGGTTTCATAGTTTGCTTGACAGGAGATATCATGGTTATGCCCGGTCTTCCTAAGGTTCCTGCAGCAGAAAGAATGAACATTTCAGCTGACGGTGAAATAGTAGGATTATTCTAAAATAAATATGTGGAGATAATTTCATAGCTTGTAATGTTAATAGACTTGACAAAACAGGTACTATTGATAGAATAAGAATTGATATTGGAACCGAATAGGTTAAGAGCAGCTCAAGTAGCTGCTCTTTGATTATTGCTTATCCCTGAGGATCCTTTTTATTTATTTTTTGACATGTGAGGTAGAAATGATCAGGATCACAGAGGATATTTCAATAAACGGGAACATACTGATGGCCCCCCTTGCCGGCATCACGGACAGAGCTTTCAGACAAATAGTCAAAGGTAAGGGTGCTGCATTGACATATTCAGAAATGGTAAGTGCAAAAGCCCTTCATTATAACAGCGGCAAGACTATGAAGATGCTGGATCTTGCTCCAAACGAGGACCATATCGGTATACAGCTCTTTGGGGACGACCCGGATATCATGTCGGAAATTGCAGCAAGCTTCAATGATGACCCAAATGTACTTCTCATTGATATCAACATGGGTTGCCCGGCTCCTAAGATTGTAAAGAACAATGAAGGGGCAGCTTTGATGAATGACCCGGTTAAAGCGGCGGCAATTGTAAGTAAGATCAGCGGGAAGAGCACAAAGCCCGTAACCTGTAAATTCAGAAGGGGCTTTAAAAACGGGGATGAAACCGCAGTTGAATTTGCAAAAAGAATGGAAGCTGCCGGCGCAAAGCTGGTTACTGTCCACGGCAGATTCAGGGAGCAGTTCTACTCCGGTGAAAGTGACAGAGAAGTTATAAGAAAGGTCAAGGAGGCTGTTTCCATTCCGGTTATAGGAAATGGTGACATATTCTCCGGTAAGGATGCAAAGAATATGTTTGAGACCACCGGCTGTGACGGCATAATGGTGGCAAGGGGAGCTTTAGGCAACCCATGGATTTTTGAGGAAATCAAAGCATATTTAGACGGAGTGGAGTACAAAAGACCTGATAACAGGCAGATTATCGCAGCAGCAATGGAGCATCTTGAAAAAGCCATGGAATATTTTGGTGAAGATGTAGCCGTAAGAGAAATGAGAAAGCACCTGGGTTGGTATTTAAAGGGAATGCCAGGGGGATCTCAAATCAAGAATGAGGTCAACATGTGCAATGAAAAAAATGAGGTTAAAAAGCTTCTTTTTGAGTACATGCACAAACTATAATGTTGACTAATATGAAACCCTTTCATATAATTATCAAAAATAATAACAACCGCAGGAAAAGCTGTAAATAAATGTAATTGAGGGATTGTAAATGAGCGAAGTTAAAAAGAACATCATGACCTATGAGGGAGTAAAGAAGCTGGAAGAAGAGCTTGAAATCCTCAAAACCGTCAAAAGAAAAGAAATTACCGATAAGATTAAAACTGCCCTGGGCTTTGGAGACTTGTCAGAAAATGCAGAATACACAGAAGCAAAAAATGAGCAGGCTTTCGTAGAAGGAAGAATTGTTCAGTTAGAGAATCTGTTGAAGAACACCGATGTGGTGGACGAATCAGAGCTTCCAAAGGGACAGGTTTCAGTAGGATCAAAGGTTAAGGTCCAGGACTATACTTTCAACGAAAAGGTTGAATACCACATTGTAGGATCGGCGGAAGCAGATCCGATAAACAATAAGATTTCAAATGAGAGCCCCGTGGGTAAGGCCCTGATAGGCAAGAAGAAGGGTGAAACCGTAGAAGCAAGCACACCGAACGGTGTATTGAAGTTCAAGATTTTATCCATAAGCAGGGACTAGACCCCACATGACAGATACTTAATACCAACGGAGGAATATTATGCCAAAGGAAGAAGAACAGATAGAAATGAGTCTTAAGGAGCTGGAGCAGCACTTAAGCGAACAGGAAGATATAAGAAGAGGCAAATTAGCTGAGCTCCAGGCATCAGGACAAGACCCCTTTAGCGTATACAGGGTTGAGAGAACTCATACTTCCGACGAAATAAGAAATAACTACGAAGCATTGACTGAAACCGAAGTTGTTATAGCCGGAAGACTTCTGACCAAGAGAGTTCAGGGTAAGGCTGGCTTTGCAGACCTCTACGACAGAGACGGGAAGATGCAGCTATTCGTTAAGCTGAACAACATCGGAGAAGAAAAACTTAAGTTTTTCAAGTCCCTGGATTTAGGTGACTGGCTGTCTGTAAAGGGTGTGCCCTTTACCACAAAGACAGGCGAAATTACAGTCGATGTCAGAGATTTTGAATTGATATCCAAATCCATAAAGCCACTGCCTGACAAATGGCACGGACTTAAGGACCCGGATTTAAGATACAGACAAAGAGAAGTAGATATCATAACAAACCAGAAGGTTAAAGACACTTTCATAAAGAGAGCCCATATATATAAGGAAATCAGAAACTACCTGGATGACAGGGGCTTTTTAGAGATGGAGACACCGGTTTTATCACCGATTGCCGGCGGAGCTGCTGCAAGACCTTTCATAACTCACCATAACAGCTTGAACATAGACATGTATTTAAGAATAGCAACGGAGCTGTACTTAAAAAGACTGATAGTGGCAGGCTATGAGAAGGTTTATGACATGGGCAGGGTCTTCAGAAATGAAGGTATCGACTATAAGCACAATCCTGAATTTACAATGATAGAGCTTTATGAAGCATATTCAGATTACACTGATATGATGACACTTTGCGAAGGACTTATTTCAACGGTTGCAGAAAAAATCACCGGTTCAATGAAGATAAATTATCAGGGAACTGACATTGATCTGACACCGCCGTGGAGAAGGGCAACAATGACTGAGCTTGTAAAAGAGCATTCAGGCATAGACTTTGACACTGTGGCATCAAAGGAAGAAGCACTGAAAATCGCAAAAGAGCATCATCTTGAAGAAGAAATGAAGAAGAAGTTTGATGATCATTCAAAGGGTGACATATTGAACCTGATGTTTGAAAAGTATGCGGAAAAGCACCTGATCCAGCCTACCTTCGTAATGGACTATCCGGTTGAAATTTCACCGTTGACCAAAAAGAAGAGGGGCAATCCTGAGCTTACCGAGAGATTCGAAGGCTTCATAAACGGCAATGAAATATGCAACGCATACTCAGAGCTTAATGATCCGATAGTACAGAGAGAAAGATTTGAACAGCAGGCCAAGGAAAGAGACCTTGGTGATGATGAAGCGTACATGATTGACGAAGAGTTCATGTCAGCCATGGAAACAGGTATGCCGCCTACAGGAGGCATCGGTATCGGTATAGACAGAATAGTCATGTATCTGACCGACTCAGCTTCAATAAGAGACGTTCTTCTCTTCCCGACAATGAAGCCCATCGACAGAGAAAAGCACAGTATATAGCGGAAAACAAGGACTTTCGAGCCTTTCAAAATGAGTTACTACACCAAAACTACACCAATTTTTTGAAAAACACAGAAAAGGAGCCTTACACAAGGTTGTGGCAGTGAAAACAGTGGTGTAAGAGCGAAATAGTAAGAGAGCAAAGAGTTGCAGAGCGATCTGCATTACCTTTGCTCTCTTTTTCTATGACTGCTCCAAAACAATAACACAAACATTTTTAGGAGGTACCCTTATTATGAAATTGAACTATGGATCCATCGGAGATTATCAGATTCCCAATGTTGCACTCAGCAGGGAAACAAAGCCAATTGGAGTTTATGGAAGGATGCGCCGAGAGTATCTGCGGATAAGCAACCCCTTGCTTTTTGAAGATTTGGCATTGACGGAGAGGCTGTATCCGCTTTTGATAGAGGTAGACCGAGCAGCTCAGAAACGTCGTACAGTGCTGATTGAACAATACCTGAAACAAAACCCTGTACCCGATAAAAGGATGCACTAGATGGAGTGGGTGCAGCACATGAATACAATTCGAGCACAGGTGGATACTTCTGTAATAGTAAGCTGGCTTAAGGAAAACTATGGCTGCGAAGTTATTTGTGTTGTAGGTGATGTGGGTCAGGGTATTGATCCTGAAGCTTTGACAAAGAAGGCACTTAATTCCGGTGCTTCTAAAATCTACATTGAGGATCTGACCCAGGAATTCTTTGATGAATATGCGTTCCCGACTTTAAAGGCAGGTGCTAAATACGAGGGAAGTTATCTTTTAGGTACCTCCACGGCAAGACCTATAATTGCCAAAAGACTTATTGAGATTGCATTGAAGGAAGAGGCTGATGCCGTCTGCCATGGTTGTACAGGCAAGGGCAATGACCAGTTAAGGTTTGAGCTGACCTTTAAAACCTTTGCTCCTGATATGCCCATAATCGCTCCTTGGAGAATATGGGATATTAAATCAAGGGAAGAGGAATTGGAGTATGCTGCAGCCAGAAACATACCTGTAGGGTTAACCAAGGATACAAATTACTCCAAGAATGAAAATATCTGGCATCTGTCCCATGAGGGTTTGGATCTTGAGGACCCTGCAAATGAGCCAGATTATGACAAGATTCTTGAACTTGGAGTTTCTCCAGAGAAAGCACCGGATAAGCCAACCTACATTACAGCTGAGTTTGAAGAAGGCGTGCCTGTGGGAGCCGACGGCAATAAGATGAGTTCAATTGAGCTTTTAAAGTACTTGAATAAGATAGGCGGAGAAAACGGAATTGGAATAGATGACATCGTAGAGAACAGACTGGTTGGTATGAAGTCAAGGGGAGTATATGAAAACGCAGGTGCAGCTATACTGTATAAGGCACACGGAATACTGGAAACTCTGACTTTGACCAAGGATGTTCTGCACTACAAGCAGAAACTTTCTATGGATTTTGCCAATGTTGTTTATAACGGAAAATGGTTCACTCCCTTAAGAGAGGCGTTGTCAGCCTTTGTAGATGAGACTCAGAAGAATGTGACAGGGACAGTTAAGCTTAAGCTCTACAAGGGCAATATCATACATGCGGGAACTAACAGTCCTTTTGCTTTATATTCCGAGGAATATGCAACCTTCGGTGAGGACGGAGTATATGACCAAAAGGATGCAGAAGGCTTCATCAATCTTTTCGGACTGCCGAGTGTGGTTTATTCAAAGATGAAGGCCAAGACCTTGAAATAGGAGGATGTTATGAAGCTTTGGAAGGGAAGACTAAAAGAAGGATTGGATCAAAAAGCTGACTCCTTCAACTCCTCCATCGGGTTTGATCAGAATATGTACACTGAGGATATTGACGGTTCCGTTGCCCATGCCATGATGCTGGCAAAAACCGGAATAATCAGCCAATCAGAGGCAGAAACCATTATAGTGGAGCTTTTAAAAATAAAGGATGACATCGAAGAAGGTATGGCAATAGATCAATCAAGTGAGGATATCCATACCTTCATAGAAGGAGAATTGACAAATAGAATAGGCAGTACCGGAAAAAAGCTTCATACTGCAAGATCCAGAAATGACCAGGCGGTTACGGACACAAAGCTTTATCTTAAAAAGAAAAGCTTCCAATTGGCAGACAGTTTAAAGGAGCTTATAAACACAGTCATAAAAACTGCAGAGGATAACACCGATACCATAATGCCCGGCTATACACATCTGCAGGCTGCTCAGTCCGTAACCTTTGCCCACCATATCATGGCGTACGGTCAGATGTTTCTAAGGGATTATGACAGACTCACGGATGCAGTAAAACGGATGGATTTAAACCCGTTACGAGCCTGCGCACTGGCAGGAACAACTTTTCCCATAGACAGGTTCTATACTTCAGAACTTCTGGGATTTTCGGAACCCTCGGAAAACAGTATGGATTCACTTTCTGACAGGGACTATATCTTGGAGCTGCAGTTTGTCATCACACTTATAATGAACCACCTCTCAAGATTGTCTGAGGAGCTGATCCTTTGGTCATCCCAGGGATTTAAGTTCATTGAGATGTCTGATTCATATTCTACGGGCTCTTCTATAATGCCTCAGAAAAAGAATCCTGACATGGCGGAGCTGATTAGGGGAAAAGCCGGCAGGGTAACAGGCAAACTGAATTCTACCATAGTCATGCTAAAAGGTCTGCCCTTATCCTATAACAAGGATATGCAGGAGGATAAGGAAGGTATATTCGATTCACTGGAGACTGTAATACCTTCACTGGATATAATGGCGGGCATACTAATCACTATGAAGATAAACAAGGACAGAATGTACAAAGCATGCCAGGAAGGGTTCATCAATGCAACAGACGTGGCAGATTATCTGACAAAGAAGGGGGAGCTTTTCAGGGAAGCGTACTCAATTACAGGTGAAATTGTTGCCGAATGTGTAGCAGACTCAATTACCTTAAATGATTATCCGATTGAAAAATACAAAGCCAAGGACAAGCTTTTTGAAGAAGATATTTATGAAGCTATAAAAATAGAAACAGCACTATACCAAAGAAATTCATATGGGGGACCGGCACCAGAAGCTGTTAAGGTACAGATCCAAAATGCAAAGGAAAAATTAAAGAAGCAGGTGAAGGAATACGAAGCATTTAACTAAAATAATAGATTTAACACCGGAGGAAATCCTATCCATATTAAACCTTGGAGATGAACTTAAAGCGCAATTCAGAAGCTATAATTTCGTACCCTACCTCGACGGTCTAACCCTGGGCATGATTTTTGAGAAGAGCTCAACCAGAACAAGAGTATCCTTTGAAGCAGGAATGCACTACCTTGGAGGTCAGGCAATATTCTTAAGCTCAAACGACATTCAGCTGGGAAGGGGAGAACCAATCAAAGACACAATCCGTGTTCTTTCAAGATATATCGACGCCCTCATGATAAGAACCTTCGACCAGGCTAACATAGATGAGCTTGTAAAATACACCTCAATTCCCATAATAAACGGACTTACAGACGACTCACATCCATGCCAGGTTCTTGCAGACCATATGACCATCAGAGAAAAGAAGGGAAAGCTTGAAGGAATCAAGATGTGCTTTGTAGGGGATGGATCGGACAATATGGCAAACTCCCTGACAGTAGGCGCTCTTAAAATGGGGATGAAAATGACAATAGCTACACCTTATGGTTTTAAACCGCATCAGGATGTTCTTGATTTTGCAAAGGACAATCCAAACTTCACCTAAACTCCGGATCTAATCGGAGCAATCAAAGATGCGGATGTAGTCTACACGGATGTTTTCACCTCAATGGGACAGGAAAAGGATGCAGCAGCCAAGCTCAGTGCACTTAAAGCTTATCAGGTAAATTCAGAGGTAATGAGCTATGCAAAGCCCGATGCTATGGTACTCCATTGCCTGCCGGCACACAGAGAGGAAGAAATAACAAACGAAGTATTCGAAGCCCATGCTGACGAAATATTCGAACAAGCCGAAAACCGCATGCACGCCCAAAACTCAGTACTCGTCCTCCTCATGGAAGGTCACAAGAAGAAGTCACTCAACAAATATGGCTTCGACTACGAGCTCAAGGCTGACTATAAGCTGAATAACGGTACTCCAGGTGTTGAGGTATAAATAGCAGTAAATTCACAAAAACTGTCCGACCACTTGCGTAAAATTAAGATAGAACTCGGGAATTCACAATTCAAAAATTAATACTATTAGAGAGAGTGAAAGTTTTTCTGTAAATACAAAAGGTCTTCTATGATAAAATCAAAATAATCATAGGAGGCCTTTTATTATGGCAAGAAACGAAAAGAAACCAGTACACCAAGTAGTGATGACTGATGGTAAGAGAGATATTGTAAGGAGACTTCTTCAAGAGTATGACATAAACAGTGCTGAAGATATTCAAGAAGCTCTTAAGGATCTTCTGGGAGGTACTCTCAAAGAAATGTTGGAGGCAGAGATGGATAGTCATTTAGGGTATAGTAAGTCTGAAAGATTTGACTCAGATGATTATCGAAATGGGTATAAGCCAAAGAGAATCAATTCCAGTTATGGATCAATGGATATCAAGGTGCCCCAGGATAGGAATGCCACCTTTGATCCACAGGTTGTAAAAAAACGTCAGAAGGACATCTCCAGTATAGAGCAGAAAATAATATCCATGTATGCTAAAGGAATGACAACAAGACAGATTTCAGAAACGATAGAGGATATATATGGTTTTGAGACCTCAGAAGGGTTCATATCAGATGTGACAGATAAGCTTCTTCCACAAATCGAAGAGTGGCAAAACAGACCATTAGACAGTATATATCCGATACTGTAGGGTCTATGTTACAATTTCGGACAAATTGGTAAGATTGTCTTAAGACAAAGACAA
>DAINSS010000010.1:0-10779 GCA_036741195.1 Clostridiaceae bacterium
TCTTTCAATTTCTTTTACCATTGTTGCACCGCAACGTGTACAGGTGCCTCAGGTACTGGACAGGATGACGCCGTCTACTCCTGCTTCTTTCAATTCTTTTCCGATCTCTTTTCCGAATTTTATTGCATTTCCTACGGAGGTTCCGGTACCGGTTGTTGTATAGAAATATTCATATACCTTGCCTACCTTGCCTTCCTTGACCATGTCGCTTAATGCATCCAGCGGAACAACCCTGTCAGGGTCCTCATTTGCATATACCGGATCATAGCCTCCGTGTATTGTGCAAAATTCTGCTTTTAAATCATGAAGATCTTTAATGTTATATTTTCCCCACTTCTGAGCCGATGCCGACTGAATCCTGTCTGGGTTACCCTCCGGTACTATACCGCCTGAGGTTACAAGTGCGATTGTAGCCTTCGATAAATCCTTTATCTCTGCAGCTGGTTCAACCAGATCAAATGTAGGCATGGGCAGCTCAGTTTCATATGCTTTGTCCTTCAATCTTAAAAGAAGCATATCTACTGCTCTTTCTGCTCCGATTTTATCTGAGAATTCTGTAATTCTCTTACCCTGCTTGAAGTATCCGTCCTCAGCCGGAGACAATTTACTGCCTGCCAATGCCTTGACTGCAACCTTTCCCATGTCGGCAAGGGCTTTTTTCATTTCACTTGCACTGGCGCCTGTGGGAACAGTATAAGCCTTGAGTTTTGTTACTTCCAAGCCCGGATTTTCTTCATACATACCGGAAATAACAGGGATATCATATTTGTCAGCTACAAATTCTGCTATTGAAGCCGATGCCATTCCATATCTTCCTGCGTTAAAGGACGGTCCGACCACAACCATGTCAGGCTTTATTTTAGCCATGGCCTTTTCAAATTCTTTAAGCGCTTCATCCCTATGTTCATTTATATAGTTGTCACCGCAAATAAACGTGGCGACTACTTTACCCGCATCTTTGATTTCCTGCTGGAATCCCATTGCCGGTCCAACAGCCTCTTCAGTCAGTATCGGAGCTGTATCTGCTTTGTCCTCTCCGCCTATTCTTCCGAAAAACTGATTGACATAGTATAAGATTTTCTTTTCCATTTTTCTCCTCCTAGTACTCAGTGACTTTCAGATTGTGATATCCGATTTCCGATGTTGAACCGATGACTGCGTTTAGCTCACATTTGATTTCTCCGGTATTCGGATCATAGCTGCCTGCCCATCCGCCTGCCAAGTTTGCAACTGATTCAGGGTTGCCCAGTATAACATCAGCCTTCGGCAATACAACAACATGGGAAACATTTCCAGTTGAAACAACTGCTTTAGCCTGTGGATTGGTATCTGCCAACGGTTGGCTCGCACCGTCCCAACCTGAACACTCATCGGTGATAAGAACCGCTTTTATGCCCTGCTTCTCAAGCCTTTCTGCAATCATTACAAGGTCTGAATCGGGATTTCCATAGCCTTCTTCCGAAACTATGACGCCGTCTGCTCCCAATAATTTGCAAAGCTTGGCAGTGGTGTCGCAGGAACGGAATTTTCCGGCTAAAGTAGTCAGCTCGGGAACCATTATCGCTCCAATAAAATTGACTTCCTTGCCATGTTTTTTGATAAGCTCCAAGATTACTGAATTGTTTTGATGCTGATAGGTTGTTATCTTGTCACATGCAGCAACACAGTTTCCTGATATAACCGCTCCATCCAGTTCTTCCAGCGGATGAAGGATTGTCGGAATGATTTGCTTTGCATCCACCCCATAGATATAAGTGTCATGTAAAAGACCCTGTGTAATCATCATTTCTGCGTACAATACCTTTGGAAGATCAGGATATTTTTTGCTTTCCTCAGTATTGCTGCCAATTTCAAAGGTTTCTGTTTCGTATACAGGAGCATCCTTTGCTATTTCCCCGATATACTCAGATATTTTAAGACCTGCCAGTCTGACAGCCTTCTCGTGTTCATGGGGTTTCAACCCTTTTTGACAAATGAGATCCACAACTATATTCAAGGTAGTTGAGAAAGGTGTCCACTTGGCTCCTTCTCCCCACATATCAATGATGCCTTCCTGGAATCCTACGATATCGCCTATGGTAACTATGGCAACATTATTCAGTACCTTATATGCACCATAACCCAGCTGTCCTATATCAGTTGTTACTCCTGCAAACCCTTTTATGCCTTCCACCTTTACTCTGGGCTCAATAACATCCTTGACAGGTATTATTCTCACCTTTTCTCCCGGTCTGGCAATATCGAATTTAGCGTCTTCGATATACTCCAAGCCCTTTGCGAATTTAACCAGCTCTTCCTTATTAAGAACCAGCATTTCATTTTCGACCTGGTTACTTGCCCCAAAAACCACGTCATTGATCCTGACCTTACGTCTTTCCAGTTTCAATTCAAAACCCTCCTCTGATCTAAATTTTCAATGTGAATCTTTCTATTTCCTTAAGAGCTCCTTCAAAAAGCTCAAAATCGATGATTTGATAGTCTTCAAAATTCCTGTGATCCACGGAATGTCTTCCCAGGGCAGTTTCAAGTTTGATTATCCCTGACTCTATAGCATCAACGGACATTAAATCAATTTCCCCCGGTTCTTCTGACAGAATAATAGTCCGTACGGGAGAATAGTGCATCCTGCCGCTTGCTGCCAAGGGTGAAGTAATCAGTTTGTGACCCTTGTGTATCAGATCCCGAGCCTTATAGAGCACCGATCTTTGATCTCCCTCAACCCAGGAGTTGTTATATTTTTCTTTAATAATCTTATTGTTCGTTAAAATCATATCACTCCCTCCTTACTAATATACTATTTGTATTTTTATAGTATGTCAATAATGTACTTAGTAATTTTCAATCGTACGCAATATATTTACCTGTTTTTAAGCAAAAATAAATAACGGCTAAAACCCAATGGTTTCAACCGTTATTCAGATTATTATTAAATTTGACTCATATACTTATTAACATAAATAAAATTAAGCGTGGTAAAATTTTATGATTTTTGATTATGTTTTTAACCGGCATCCGGCTAAGAGATTTACTTCGATAGAAATATTTGAGACTTTCTTGAATAGGTTTTTATTGTTAATTTCAATTCAATTTCAAACATTGTCTTAAAAAATAGCTTCCTTGATTCTAGATACAAAGTCGTCTATATGCTCCCTGGCATACTTTTCCGCTGCATCCTCATCCTGTTCCTCAATAGCTTGTATTATAAGCTTGAAGGTTCTTGTAAACATGGACATGTCATCGAAATACTTTTTGCAGTAATGCCAAAGTCTTTCCGTATGGATATGCAGGCTCCTGGCAGTTTTTTCAAGCCATTTATTTCCTGATGCTTCAAAAATAATGTCATGGAATTTTTCATCCAAATTAATGGCTTCCTGATAATCATTGACTGACGATAGTGAATCAAGCTTCTTTACAATTTCCCTCAGCTCCGTAAGCTGTTCCCGGGAAATACTCTTCACTGCCAATCTTGTGGCATGGGGATCCAAAAGCTTTGTAACTTCAAACAACCCTTTTACTCCTCGAAAGTCTATGGCTGCAACCTGAGCTCCGTACCTCGGGACAATGTTCAAAAGACCATCCCTTTCCAATTCCTGAAGTGCAGTCCTTACAGGTGATCTGGAAACACCGAACTCTTCAGCCAGATCCACTTCGTTTAAAATGTTGCCGGGCTTATAGTCATATTCAATTATCCTTCTTTTCAAAGTAAAATAAATATTGTTTTTCTCGTTTTCCATATACAAACCTCTTTCGTGTCTTCCCTTATACTATATGATACTTTCCCTTGGATTAACAGAAGAAATTACCATTCTCCCATATCAAATAAAAAGGAATCCCTTTATAGGGCACTATAAAGGGATTGAATACATTAAGTCATGATTTACGAATTCATTCTGTCCGTTACAAGCTTACCCAGCCTCTTCATTCCCTCTTCTATTAAAGCGGGAGTGCTGGAACCAAAGCTGAGTCTCATGCAATCTTCTCCAAGACCGCCTTTTTCGGCAAAGAATCCGGAGCCGCTGACAAAGGCAACCTTATATGGCTCTTTGACTGCAACTTCCAAAAGGTCAGATGAGTTCATTCCATTCGGCAAGATTACCCATGTGAAAAGACCGCCGTCGGGAACTGTCCACTTTGTTCCTTCAGGGAAGTATTTTTCAAGACAGCTCATCATGGTATCCCTTCTTTCGGCGTAAAGGGATCTTAAGCTCTTAAGATGTTCTTCAAAATACCCCTTGTTGAAGAAGTCGGCGCAAAGAATCTGAGGCAGCATGGAGGTGTGTGAGTTGGTCGCCGATTTTGCATCGCAAAGCTTTGAGATGACTTCATCATCCTCAACCCAGATATATCCAAGCCTCAAACCTGCGGAAAATATTTTTGAAAAGCTGTTTGCTAAAATAACGTTGTTTGTTTTATCGAAGGATTTTATTGTGGGCAGCTCTTCTCCGGAATACCTGATGTCCCTGTAGGGATCATCCTCAAGTATCAATACATTGTATTTTGAACCTAATTCTGCAATCTTCCTTCTTCTCTCAATTGAAAGAGTCCTTCCGGTGGGATTGTGGAATGTGGGAATGACATAAACCATTTTGGGATTATACTTCTTGATCTTCTCTTCCAATTCATCCGGGTCTATTCCGTCATTGTCCATTTTAACCGGGATACATTTAGCTTCAAACATTTCAAATACTTCTATGGAATGTATGAAAGACGGGGATTCCAGTAATATAACATCACCCTTCTCGATGAAAAGCTGACAAAGCAAATAGATGGTTTCCATTCCCCCTGCGGTAATCATTATGTTCTTTGCCTTGGCATCCATACCCTTTGGATTCAATAAATACTTGCAAACTACTTCCCTTAAATCCTTTGTACCCTGTACCGGACCGTACTGAAGTGATTCAACACCTCTTCCGTCCCTTTGCAGAACTTCACTCGCAAGCTTATTAATAATTTCCACAGGCAAGGCTTCCTTTGCCGGAGCTCCTCCTCCAAAGCTTATTATCTCGGGATCCGTCATCGCACCGAAAAGATTCTTTATCCTGTTGGCTGTATCTTCCATTCCATACATTCTGTTGGCGAATTTCATATTACCCTCCAAAATACACTGTTATCAATAATCTTATTTTAAGTCAAAAACCAAAATAAATCGCTTCACCCAAATATTATTATGAGACCCCATCAGACAAACATCCAATGAAGTCTTCCATTGCCTTATTCAGATTTTTGTCCTTATGATATACAAGAAGATTTTTGTTTTTCATTTTAACTCCCCTCATATTTACCCCGGTTAAACTTCCTTCTTTAAGTTCATTTTTTACCAGCTCCTCCGGCAGAACTGTGAGCCCGAGACCGCTTAAAGCCGCTTTAATTAAAGCCTGAGAATTTATGCTAATCCAAAGGGGAGTAATTTTGATGCCCTCCAACAGCATTGTACTGTCGAATATGCTTCTGATGGCGCTGCCCTCTTCTCTTAATAAAAAATCCTCATCCTTCAGTTCTTCCAATGAGAGAGTTTGCCCGGCCCTCGGATGAGAAGAAGAACAGAATATTCCTATATTGAAGGAGGATAATTCTTTTGAAGTAAGCTCCGGATTACTTATTACTCCCTCTATAAGCCCAATATCTATCTTATTATTCAATAGCAGCTCCTCTATGGTTCTGGCATTGGAAACAGTGACCTCCACCCTGTTGTTTTTATCCTGCTTCATGAATGAGGCAACCGCCTCAGGAAGAATGAAATTTGCAATAGTTATACTTGATCCAACCCGGATGGTTGACTTTTTCCCAAGCTCTTTTGCACTCTTCTTTAGCTCCTCGTGCATCTCCAGGAAGGTTTCCACTTTTCCCAAAAAACTTTTCCCGGCATCATTTAAGTAGATTCTTCTCGATAATCTGTCGAACAGCTCTGTCCCAAGCTCATCTTCAAACTGAGAAATTGCTGTGGACACTGCCGGTTGTGAAATAAAAAGTTTCTCCGCAGCTTTCGTTATGCTCTCTTCTCTTGCCACTTCCCGAAATATTCGGATCAACCTGAGATTCATGACACTCCTCCTTTTCTGTCCATGTTTATTCATAATCATTTAATTATCAATATCTTATTATATTTATATTATGATTATATATCCAGAGTAGCTATAATGATAGTTGGTTCTGCAAAGGAGGGGCATAATGAACAATAAAAAAAGAAAAAAATCTTTTGAATATATTCCTAAAAACATTTTTTATAAGCGCTTTTACTTTCGGGGGAGGCTATATAGTAATACCTATGATCAGGAAGTATTTTGTCGAAGAATTGAAGACAATAACCGAAGAAGAGCTAGTTGATATGGCTGCAGTTTCTCAGTCAAGTCCGGGAGCCATAGCAGTGAATCTTGCAGTCTTGGTGGCACATAAAACAGGTGGACCCGTCGGTGCACTTTTGGCAGCCATCGGCACCACTCTTCCACCTCTCATAATATTGTCCGTAATATCAGGTTACTACTCGGTTTTCAGGGATAACTCCCTGATATCGGCTGTGCTGAAGGGAATGGAGGCCGGAGTAGCTGCTACAATAGTCGATCTCATTATTACAATGACAGGTAATCTTCTGAAGGAAAGAGATTGGTTTTTGGTAATGTTGGCACCCCTCACCTTCATAGCAAGCTTTGTATTCAAGATAAATGTTTTCCTGATTATTTTAGTTTGCGCCGTTTTATCACTTCTAAAGTATTTTATATCTCATTTGGGAGGTGCAAATAAAAGTGTTACAGATACTAATTGAGCTATTCATGACCTTCCTTAAAATAGGTTCCTTCAGCATAGGAGGAGGGTATGCAATAATACCCCTGATCCAGGAACAGGTAGTTTCATCATTGAACTGGTTGACGGTAAGAGAGTATACGGATATCATCACCATCTCCCAGATGACCCCGGGTCCTCTTGTAGTTAATACCGCATCCTTTGTCGGTTTGAGGATAGCCGGTGTATTAGGTGGCGTTCTTGCCACAACAGGGAGTGTCGGGGCAGGTTGCTTCATATCAGTGGGATTGTATTCCTTTTTCACTAAAAACAGAGGCCTTGGAGCAGCAGAAGGCATATTGAAAGGATTAAGATCCTCCTCCCTTGGTTTGATCGCCGCTGCAGCAGGGGCACTACTGGTCATAGCATTCTTCGGTTCTGAGATACCGAAACTTGATAATTTTCAGATGCCTGCAGCTTTAGTATTTGCATTATCATTATTCCTGCTCCGTAAGTTCAAATTAAATCCAATTATCATCATTGTCTTATCCGGAATTGCAGGAATACTGCTGTATAGGTGATTACGCAACAAATAGGAACGTATAAGAATAGAAAGAATCCCACATTGAAATATCAAGTGCGGGATTCTTTCTTTATTATCCTCTTGTTTGCCTTATTAGGTTTACTACTTCCTCAGCCTTTAGTACCTTTCCATAGGATATTACTTTTCCGTCTACTACCAAAGCCGGTGTAGTCATGACCCCATATGAGGCTATCTCGGCAAAATCTCTTACATGACCAATCTCTTCGTTTGAACCAAGTAATTTCAATGCTTCTTTCGTTGCAGCTTCAAGTTGATTACATTTTGCACATCCGCTTCCAAGAATCTTTATTGCCGGACCTGAGTTTACTGATTCAACAGCTCCTGTCATGGACTTTTCATCTACATTGCTGCAGCACCCATCTTCTTTCTTTTTCATAAAATTGATAAATTTCATTTCTCTTCCCCCCTTTTCGGATTAAATAATATAAGGCTGTAATATGTTGAACAAGTATCCGACAACTATTATCCCAATGGTGCATATTATGATAAATATGGATAATAATTTTGGCTTGATTGCCTTTCTCAGCATGATTATTGATGGTAAGGACAATGTAGTCACACCCATCATGAAGGCAAGTATTGCTCCTAATTGTGCTCCTTTACCCAAAAGAGCTTCTGCTACCGGTATTGTACCGAATATATCAGCATACATGGGAACACCGATTAATGTCGCTAATATGACAGCAAAGGGATTTTTCCCTCCTAGGATGGTTTCAATCCAAGATTGTGGAATCCAGTTATGGATAACAGCTCCTATCCCGACACCGATTAGGATATACGGAAAAACTTTCTTAAATGTTTCGACAACCTGGTCCTTGGCATATATCACTCTTTCTTTTTTTGCCAGCCCCGGTGAATCGATATCTATATTTCCTGCTTTTCTGATAAAGCTTTCCACTTGATCTTCCAAATGAAGTCTTTCAATTAGAGATCCTCCTATTACAGCTACTATCAACCCAAACATGACATATACCAAGGCTACTTTTACTCCGAAAATACTCATTAGTAATACAAGGGAGCCAAGATCAACCATTGGTGAAGATATAAGGAAAGAGAAGGTTACTCCGAGGGGCAACCCTGCCCCTGTAAACCCGATGAAAAGCGGTATTGACGAACAGGAACAGAACGGGGTCACGGTTCCGAGCAGAGCAGCGATGATATTGGCTCCGATGCCTCTGAACCTGCCAAGTATTTTTTTGCTTCTCTCCGGTGGAAAATAGCTTTGTATATAGGATATTGTAAATATCAGGATACATAAAAGTATTGTGATTTTAATAACGTCATAGATGAAGAATTGAAGACTTGCCACCCATCTGTTTTCGGTGTCCATCCCGGACATTTTCAAAACAGATTCAATGGAATTATTGAGCCATTTCATCGACAGAAGCTGCCCCTGTATGAAATCCCATATATTTTTTAAAATTTGCATTTTGATTTTCCCCCAAACAAAACTTAAAGTCATATCCAATTTTTTCGATGTGTGATATTTAATTAAATACCATCTGTTTCATGATGGCATTTAGATACATTGATTCTTGTTAAAATCTACATTTGTAGCAGTCATATCTCTAAGAAGATCAAGTGCATACTTGCTTCCAGCTTCACTTATTTTATAGTGAGTCCATTTTCCTTCCTGCCTGCTGTCAACCATTCCGGAATCACATAATATCTTCATATGGTATGACAAAGATGATTGAGCCATGTCCAATTGCTGTCCTAACAGGCAGGCGCACTCTTCACCGTTCTTCAGAAGATCCAATATCATAAGACGGCGCGTATCGCTCAGCGCTTTAAAAATCAAGGCTATATCTTCGTATGTTATTTCCACCTGATCACCTCAAAACAAAATTTCTTGATATGAATAATAATACTCATCATATAGATGGTTGTCAATATGTCCTTCATAAAAATAAACCTGACATACAATGCCAGGTTTTATGGTTGCGGGGGAAGGACTTGAACCTACGACCTTCGGGTTGCATAAAGTCGAAAGCTATAGATAGTTATAGTGAGATAATTGTTGATATATCAGCTTTGAGTTTTTACAAGTACCTATATCTACCTATATCATAAGAAACCAAGTGGAACATAAGTGGAACATTTTATAGCCATTTACCTATGTGTTTTCATAGCTTTGAGCTAATTTAGTTAGTTCATCCACTCTATCCTCAATTAAGCTTTCCAGATCTTCCGTGGATACAGAAAACACTTGTCACTGAATTGTAAACTATAAATAGCTGTAAACGATTATAATGAATAAGAGGATGGTGATTCCAATGTGGTAAAAATAATTAAATTTAGTCAGCAGATATTAAATAAAATTTGGAGGTTTATATGAAAAAAATAAAAGTATGTTTGTCCCTGTTTATGCTAATATCTTTTATTTCTATTTTATGCTTACCTATGACTGTTGAAGCATCGAACATTGGAGAGAGATTGTATTTCGAAAAACTGCCAGAAAACGTCAGCATTTACAAGACAAAAATGGGTTATGCAATTGAGGAAGACTCTTCAATTTCTTATATCAATTTCGTAAATGATGAAATTGTGATTAAAGATAGCAATGGGCAAATCAGTAAAAACTTTAACAAAATTGTTTCGGATTATAAGTATGGTGACATTGTAAAACAAATTATTAAAGATGGAAATCTATATAATCTACTATCTAGAGATCCAGAAAGGGCTGTTTTTCCCTCCCCTTGGAGTGTTTATGATACCGTATACGGTTCAAAAGCAAATGACCTTTCTAATTTTTCATACTGTCTCGGAATAATACTGTTAATTCTTGATGTTTCTAAAATAACATCATTCGCCACAGCGACAGCCACTTTTTATTACTCGAGAAAGATGAAGGATATATGGTATATCTTAAAATATCAAGTTCGTAATACAAGCCAAATAAACACACAGTTTAAGCAAGTTTCTCAATTCTATGAGGATAATCTCAGAACTGTACTACATAGCGTAGATTATGGGACTCCATATGATGCTAATTACTAAAATTTGCCTATTGCGATTGTTTAAAAAGGTGACAGACTTATGAACTTACTCGGTAAATGTCCTAAATGTCAGAGTGAAATGGAAAACGGAGCGATAATAAGCTCGCGGAAAATGTTTTGGGGTAATCCTGAAAAAAACAGACCTTTCTATATATTACCTACTTATGATTCCGAATTTAATTTGACCAATTCACTTAGTATTAATAAATTAAAGGGTCGAATATGTAAAAATTGTAAAATAATTATTGTTGAATATGAAGATGGTTAAACTGATAACAATATTATCTTTTGAAGTTATTAACTTTTAGATACAACTTAACTATTAGATTATCCAAATCCTGGCATGAAAGACTTAAGGAGTTTATTTAATCTAAAGGGATAAAGGCAATCAACCAAAGCCTAGAGTGGGTCATGGTTGAGGATGGTACTAAGTACAAAAATAACTACTATATGGAGGAG
>DAINSS010000010.1:10789-24710 GCA_036741195.1 Clostridiaceae bacterium
GCCTTAGTGCTCCTCTAACTCATCTTCACGTTCTCTGATAAGTTCTTTAAGCTCTTCTAGATCAGCTGCAACACTCTAGTCAAGAATCCCAAAAATCAACTTCAACAATTACTTTACCTACCAAGAGTGTTACAAACAACCCCAACACTAAAGGGAAATTTATAAATAAATTTCTTGACGAATACATAGTGCTGGATATAGAAACCACTGGATTATCACCAAAAGAAAACGAAATTACTGAAGTTGCCGCAATCAAAGTAAAGAATGGAAATATTATTTCTGAATTTCAGTCACTTATTAAAATAAAAAATTCAGTGCCGACACACATCACAGCATTAACTGGAATCACAGACGAAATGTTACTAAAAGATGGCAGGAATCCGCATGATGTCTTTAATGAACTTGATGAATTCATTGGTGATTCAGTAGTTGTCGGTCATAATGTAGTTTTTGATATAAATTTTTTATATCAAAGTTACCAATATCACCTTAATAAAGCCTTTTCGAATGACTATGTCGATACTATGAAGCTTTCTAAAACTTTGGTTAAGGACTGTCTTAACTATAAACTTAAAACTTTATGTGAAGTATTCAAAATACATTAAGGAAAAGCACTTTATATATGGTTGTTTATTTGAGATGCTATTCCTACTTGGTTGTAGATCGGGAGAGTTATTAGGATTGAAGATAAATGAAATAGATCTCGATAACAATAGGCTTTATATCGTAACTACTCAATCGGCAGCACGTGTATATGATGACCACGGTCAAGTTATTGACCATGTCCTCATTAATGAATCAACAAAAAATAGTGAGTCAGTAAGGACCATTTATTTCAATGATGAGATAGCTAAGATTATTAAGTCACTTATCCTGGAACATAAAAAGAGAAAACTTAAAAACTCTAAATATGAAAATAAAGAAAATCTGCTATTTACTACAGTAAACGGAACACCAATAAGACACACTAATTTTAGGCGCTACTGGGCTCAGGCGTGCGAGCATTTAAATATTGAGTATAAACCCCTCATAAGAGCAGACACACTTTTATAACTATGGCAGACGACCTGGGAGTTCCCAAAAAATCAATTCAGAAAATTGTTGGTCACAGCATAGATTCTATAATCACAGAAAAAGTATATATTCATACTGAAGAAGAGAGACTAAAAAATGAAACTTTAGATCTCCTTAATAAACTAAGTGGAACATACTATAAAATTTAATAAACATTAGAAGTGAAAAGGCACCTCAAACCATTGAGGTGCCTAGTTTATGGTTGCGGGGGAAGGACTTGAACCTACGACCTTCGGGTTATGAGCCCGACGAGCTACCAACTGCTCCACCCCGCGATATTAAATAAATGATTGGTGCTGAAGACCGGAATCGAACCGGTACGGTGTTTTATCACCGCAGGATTTTAAGTCCTGTGCGTCTGCCAGTTTCGCCACTCCAGCAAGGTAGTGGTAGCGGAAATAGGACTTGAACCTACGACCCTTCGGGTATGAACCGAATGCTCTAGCCAGCTGAGCTATTCCGCCACATCGTTTCGTCACATAAATAGCGACAAACATTATTATACTTTAGCAGAAATAGGGTGTCAAGGGGGTTGAAAAATATTTCCTTTTCGTTTCCCGCTCAGTACCGCTTAAGCTATTATACACCAGAACCGGCTGATTGTCATATCCGTGCATTTTAAAAGTGCCTGTCACTCTTGGCAGGCACCTAATAAAATAATTAATATTTAAACTGATTAAGAATTAACCTCTTCTTCTTTTGACGTTTCCGCCTTCCTGACGTTTCTTGAATTCAGCCATCTTTTCTTCTGAATCCTTCTGGAATCTGGACATCATATCCTCGAAGGTCTGCGGTCCCTTCTCCAAGGGCTTTGCTTTCCTGTCAAACCTGTCATTTCTTTCCTGCCATTCTTCTCTCGGTCTTGAAGATTTTTTTGCTTCAGGCTGAGTTCCTGCCGTTGCCTGCTTTATAGAAAGACTTACCTTCCCGTTAGGGTCAATTGAAACAACCTTTACCTTCACCTTATCCCCGGGTTTTAAAAAATCCTTGATGTCCTTGACATAATTGTCAGCAACCTCTGAAATATGGACTAAGCCGGTCTTGCCGTCAATGTCCACGAATGCGCCAAAATTTGTGATATTTACTACTGTGCCTTCCAGGATTGCTCCTATTTCTAATGCCATGTTGTTAGAGATTCCTCCTAAATTCTGTTTCAATTGATTGGTTTATATCATCCGGCTTTACGGAGCCGTATTGGTACCGGGGGCATTGGTCACAGGGATCTCATCCGGCTTTATCATTTGCAGTCTTTCCCTTGCCATCTTCTCTATGTATTCATCTGAGGAGATGTTTTGTATTTCGAGTTTCATTTCTTCATTTTTCTTTTTCAGGTCCTCTAAGAACTTATTCTTTTCTGCTATTTCAGTTTCTATTCTGCTCAGTGTCGATCTTTGACCTATGAACTGAAAAATCAGCATTACAGCCAGTAAGAGGACCAGGATATTTACAGCCATGTTCTTTATGCTTTTTTTATTCATTTCCCCCTCCTGTTATGTCATATATATTCTAATATAATTCCGGACATTTTCAAGCTTTATAAATTTCATATTAATACAAAATTATATGACTATTCTATTTCCGTTCCCTCTATAAGCTCATACATTGCTGCAGCTTCGTCCTTCCTCACGGTCTCCTTGATGGATAATACCCTTGCTTTTACTTTTTTTGAAGCAAAGGATATTTCAATTACATCATTTTCCTTGATTTCAGTTCCGGCTTTGGCTACTTTTCCGTTAATGGTGACTCTGCCTGTATCACAGGCTTCTTTGGCTATGGTCCTTCTTTTTATCAATCTGGACACCTTAAGATATTTGTCTAATCTCATAGTATTGTTTTCTCCTTAACTGTTTCAATGAGATTATAACATCATCGGCAAAAAGGAAACAGCACCTACAGGAAACCTGAAGGTGCTGAGTATTATTATTATGCTTTCTTCTTTGCTGCTTTCTTCTTTGCTGGTGCTACCGGTTTGTTTACAAGTGCTTTGAAGTCCTTGCCTGGTTTGAATACCGGAACCTTTGATGCTGGAATCTTTATAGTTTCCTTAGTTCTTGGGTTTCTTCCTTCTCTAGCAGCTCTCTGTCTTACTTCGAAAGTACCGAATCCAACTAACTGTACCTTGTCGCCGGCTTCCAGCGCGCCCATTACGGATTTCTTGAATGCATTTAATGCAACCTCGGCATCCTTCTTGGTCATGTTTCCATTTTCAGAGATTTTTGTGATTAATTCAGCTTTGTTCATGAATCATCCTCCTAAAATAATTAAGAATATATAGACGACTTACTATATATCACTATTCTGACTTAAATATTGTGAAATTACCACGTTTTTCAACACTTTTCACAATTAATTTACAACTACCCCCCTGAAATGACTGAATTCACTATGTTTTTAGGGTTTTTTGGGCAAAATTGTTACTTAATTATAACATTTGGAGCTTTTTGATTTCCCTGTCCACCTGCCTGTTAAGCAAGGTTTCAGGCTCAAAACCCAAAGAATCAGATAAAATTGCTGCATTATATAAAAGCTTGGCCATATCATCCTCTGATTCAGGACCTGCTTTTGCAAGGTCGGATCTTAAGTCGTTCAGGGCTTCATCGTATGTTTTCTTTTTTACTCCGTAGGTTGCTGCTTTTTTGGCAACCTCCAAGGCTCTTAAAAATGCAGGTATGCTTTTGGGGATTTGCTCAAGCTTCTCCGAGAGTTCAATCTTGCCCTTCTCATCCTTCTTGATTTTTTCCCAGTTCTTTAATACTTCATCCGAAGTATCAAGTTTTAACCCTGAAAATACATGGGGATGCCTTGATATCATTTTTGAATCAACGCCTCTGATGACATCGCCTATGTCAAAATATCCGTTTTCCTCCGCTATCCTGGAGTTTAGAAGCACTTGCAGGAGTACATCTCCCAGCTCCTCACACAGATCATCCATATCATTCCTGTCCACAGCGTCTATGGCTTCATAGGCTTCCTCTATCATGAATCTTTTCAGGGACTCATGAGTCTGTTCCCTGTCCCACGGACAGCCGTCAGGCTCTCTTAAGGCATCAACGGTTCTTTTAAAATCATTAAACCCTCTTTTTATGTTTTCTTTTTCAATGAATATGGTGGTCAGATGGTCCACGTCCTCCTGCCTGTCCAGTTCAAACAAAGGTATTCTTCTTACTGATTCCTCATCTCTTATTCCCGCTGATTTTATATAAATAATCTCCGCTTCATCGTCTACATACCGAGACAATGCAAGCTTGACGTCCGAAGCCACCCTTTTGTTGTACACCTGGGTTATTATGGTGTCGGCCTGGTCGTTTAGACCCTTTTCCTTAAGATCGATGGAATCCAATATCAGAAGGCCGTTGATGGGGTCCCTTTTCAAGGTTGCAAGGATTGTATCTATGAAACTGACTGCAGGATAAACCCTGTATTCAATACCTTCTCTTTCACAAAGTGATATAAGTTCAGTTACAGACCTTTCGGCAATCATTGGATTGCCGGGAACACAGTAGGTCATTTCACCTGAGGATTCCTTAAAGTATTCCACCAGTTTTTTTGCTATCCCCTTATAAACATCTTCAAAATCCCGGGATTTTTCATAATATTCATCCATGGAGATATAGCTTATTCCCCATTCATCCAAGAACTCTACAGTCGGATGTATTTTTGTCCTGAGTATTACATTTGTTTCCCTTAAAAGTGAAAAGGTCTCTATTGTTATGGAGCCGCCGTCTCCCGGTCCCAAGCCCACTATATGCAGCATATTTTGTTCCTCCGCGGAAAATTATTGTGATATATTTTAATTTAATTCTACCCTAAATAATACAGGGTAATTTGAAGATAATAAAGAACCGGCTTTGATGCCCAACAATACCTGGTTACATCAACGGACCGGTTCTTCAATTAATTCCGATATTTATTTTTGATTATTCTAATATTTGATTCTGTATTTCTAGTTTGACGACGCCGGCTTAGTTGAGGTTGTAGAGTCAGGATTTGTGTTAGTTGACGGAGTTACAACCGGAAGTGGCTCAGGAAGCGGAACTGTATCCTGCTTAATCAGGTCCGGATGTCTTTCAACCTTATATTCCTTTTCCCACTCGTCAAATGATTTTGCTATTCTTTCCTGAATCTTGTTCTTCTTCATTTCCTCAGAAATGGCAGCTTTGACATCCTCAAGAGGAACAACGGTGTTTTCTGACTTTATGTCGGTAACCTTTATAATGTGCCATCCAAAGCTTGTCTTTACAGGATCTGAAACCTCCCCTTCCTTAAGGGTTTTTACGATTTCCATGAAGTCAGCACCAAGCTCTGTCGTATCATACGGGTATTCGCCCAGAAGACCGCCTGAAGCAGCAGCTCCGTCCTTACCGTATTCCTTGGATATTTCTTCAAAGCTTGCGCCTGCATTAAGCTTTTCCTTTGCTTCCTTGGCCTTAGCTTCAGCTCCCTCTGCATCCGGTGTTCCGAAGAAGATATGGTAAATCTTTGCTCCCGGATGTTTTGTATAGGCAGTATCCTTCTGTGCATCATAGTAATCCTGGATTTCCTTGTCTTCAACCTTGATGTCCTTTGTAACCTCTGCCAGAAGAGCGTCATATCTTAAGTTCTTCATTATTTCAGTTTTATATGACTCCATGGTGTAGCCCGCAGCCTTTACTGCATCTTCGAATTTTGCTTTGTCTCCGAATGCGGTTATATTTGAAGCTATCAGTTCATCATATTTTTTTGTCATTTCATCTGATGTTTCCGGGATGTTCATGGAAACAATTTTCTTATCCAAAAGGTGAACTCTTATCAGCTGATCCATGATGCTCTGTTTTTGAGCTTCAAGATAGCTTTTCATTGTGTCGGACCTTAAGGTTTCATCACCGTACTGTGCCTGAATCTGCTTTAACATCAATGCATATTTATCATCAATATCCTTCTGGGTAACCGTGAAGCCCTCACCCTTGGCGATGACAGTTGCAGCCACCTTTTCTGCATCCTTAACCTTTGCATCGTCTGTCTTAACAACGAGATCACAGCCTGCCACAGACATGATACTTACTCCTACGGCAAGAACCGCGGCTAATTTTTTAAAATTCAAAATCTACACCTCATAAATACAATTTTTATTCTAACTGGCTTCACCGAATTTTTTGTGGTGAAGATTATAGTTTCTTAAATGTTATGACGTACCCCTAAAAGTACGCTTTCAATTATACTTCTTTTTCATGTTATTCGCAATTTCAGTCTGACTTGGTGTTTAGTTCACTCAATTGATACTATGTTCAATGAATGTTAACTACTAATATCCATTCTAAGCACTTTTACAGCCAAATTGTATTGTACACTATATATATAGAGAAAAAGAGCAAAATTACTCAACAATAAGAATATTAATCTCTAAAAGTGAATTCTAGGTGAAGTGAACAGGACTTTTTATAAAAAATCGAAACAGTCCTGGCTGATAATATTTAAGGAAGGAGATCGAGAATGGAAACTAACAAAAAAGTTTATGGTGTTTATTTTAGTAAGGCTGAAGCTGAGGATGCAGTAAGAAGACTTATGGATCTCGGCTATTCTACCGATGAATTGGTGCTTGAGGAAGAAACAAAAATCACTATTTTAATTGACTCCGACAGGGAAATTATAGATTCTGCCGTATTGGACGAAGAACTGGACAATCTGAATCCTGAGGAAAAGCAATCCAGAATTATGAAGAGGATTGAGAAGTTCAATAAAATAAAAGGCAAAGAAACTATAGACTCAAGAAATATAACTGCTTCGGTAATAGACGGAGTAGATAAGGAAACAGATTCTCTGTTTGATGAAAGAGGAGTTTTAAAGGACCATTTCAAAGAGGATTTCAATAATCCCAAACAGAACAGACTTGACGCAGAGTCCTATCCCTATGACAGAAAAGTTATGTCTGTAAGCACAGACGGGGACTTCTCACAAAAAAGATATGAACCTAAAGAGCTGCAAAAAACGAAATTCAGAGACGGAGAATTCCTAACTGACGAACCGGAAAATAAGGAATGATGTAAATTGGATCCCAACGAAAAATTTTTTACCGATACCTTTGACAAATCTGACCACCCTTATGATTCTTCAATCAAGGAGGATAAGGATACCCCCTTATTGGCAGAAGACGCTGCCAAAAACCCAAATCCGGAAGAAATTAAGGACGATGACGACTACTTTGATGAGGATGATGAGGGTGGTTTTATACTTTTTACAGGCCAGACCTACTGAGGTTAGAACTCCTGCAGTTGCAGGATAAAAATACGCCGTACATTCAAATTTGAGAATGTATGGCGTATTTTTTCCTTCGGAACCGTACTAAGTCTGTTCCTCATTTACTTTGTTCAATTTGATCGATCTTAATAGTCTTACTATATTTTATTACTGTCCTGATTAATGTCGGGTTCTACGGAGCCTGAGTTTTTTATCCTGTGTTCCTCCTTGGTTTTCAAGAATGCCTCAAAGAGCTTTGAAAGTGCTGAAATCAGCTGTTCCTTTGTACCCCTGTGCCTGAAGACAATCTGTGGAACATTGGAATTTTTAAGCTCGGAGGAATGGGGATATTTAGATGTTAATACACCGATATACCCATCTGTAATGGCTTCCCTGTTTATGAAGGTTATTAGGATATCCGTTGGTCTCTCCCTCAGCTCCAGAACCCCTGCTTTTTTAGCCGTAGCCTTTAAAAGAGCGATGTCCATCAGGTTATAAACCACGTCAGGAATATCTGAGAATCTGTCCTCCAGCTCTCCCTTGACATTCATATAGTCATCCTTGGTTTCAATCGCTGCAATTTTCTTGTACATTTGGATCTTGATGACCTCATCCTTGATGTAGTCATAGGGAATATATGCATCAATTTTAATATCGACAACCGTATCCTGGTTAAAGCCCTCATCCTTGCCCGTAAGCTTTTTAACAGCCTCGTCCAGCATTCTTATGTACAAGTCATAGCCGACCTCGGCCATCTGTCCGTGCTGAGCCTTTCCCATCATGTTACCTGCCCCTCTGATTTCCAGATCCCTCATGGCAATCTTGAAGCCGGCTCCAAGCTCAGTGAAATCCTTAAGAGCTTTAAGTCTTTTTTCTGCAATTTCCGTTAATACCTTATCCTTTCTGTAAGTCAGATATGCATAGGCAATCCTGTTTGTTCTACCTACACGGCCTCTCAGCTGGTAAAGCTGTGAAAGACCGAATTTGTCCGCATCGCTGACTATTAAGGTATTTACATTGGGGATATCCAATCCGGTTTCTATTATTGTGGAGCAGATTAACACATCAAACTCCCCATCCATGAATTCCACCATTACCTTTTCAAGCTCCCTTTCAGAAAGCTGCCCATGGGCAATCCTGAATTCTGCCTCGGGAACGAGGTTTTGCAGGTATACTGCCATTCTGTCCATGGTTTCAACCCTGTTATAAACAAAATAGCATTGTCCGTTCCTTGATTTTTCTCTTAATATGGCATCCCTTATGAGCTGATCATTATATTCGGTGACATAGGTTTGAATCGGGAACCTGTCCTCCGGAGGAGTCTCAATTATGGATATGTCCCTTATGCCCGTCATGGACATGTTAAGGGTCCTTGGAATAGGTGTTGCCGACAAGGTCAATACATCCACATTTGTCTTAAGTTCTTTGAGCTTTTCCTTATGTTTGACACCAAACCGTTGTTCCTCGTCTATAATGAGAAGACCAAGGTCCTTGAACACCACTCCGTCGCTGAGTAGCTTGTGTGTCCCTATGATGATATCCAAGGTTCCGTTCCTCAGGGATTCCATCGTTGCTTTTAAATTTTTTGCCGTCCTGAATCTTGAAACCATGTCCACACTAACTGCAAAGCCCTCAAATCTTCTTTTAAAGCTCTTATAGTGCTGCTCAGCCAAAATAGTTGTGGGGACAAGTACAGCAACCTGTTTTCCGTCCATTACAGCCTTGAATGCAGCCCTCATGGCAACCTCGGTTTTTCCGTAACCCACATCTCCGCATAACAATCTGTCCATGACCCTCGGAGACTCCATATCCTTTTTAATCTCCTCGGTTGAAGAAAGCTGGTCCGGGGTTTCCTCATACTGGAACTCCTCCTCAAACTCCCTCTGCCAAGTGGTATCCTTGCTGAATTCATAGCCTTTTATACTGCTTCTCTTCGCATACAGCTCAACTATTTCTTTTGCTATCTTGTCTACATTCTGAGAAACCTTTGCCTTGGTTTTTACCCAGTCGGCACTTCCCAATTTGGATATCTTGGGGGCTACAGACTCATTACCTATGTATTTTTGAATCATGTCCAGCTGATCCGCCGGTATGAAAAGCCTGTCTGCACCTGTATAGCTTATTTCCAGATAATCCTTTGTAGCCTTGAAGGACTCCATCTGCTTTATCCCTTTAAAAACTCCTATTCCGTGGTTGACATGTACTACATAGTCACCAACCTTCAAGTCATCAAAGGATTTTATTTTTTCAATTCCTTTTCCCGTGGTCTTTCTTCTCTTTAAGGGCTTGCCCGAGTCAGAGAACAGCTCACTGTCGGAAATTACCGCAAATTTTATGTCCCTGAAATCATATCCCTTCTTTTGAGATCCGAAGGTTATGACTACTCCGGACTCAGGGATTAACCCCGGGTTATCCCGATAAACGGCTTCTATGCCCCTGTCTCTTAAGGTATCCTCAAGTCTTTCTCCTCTGGGTCTGGTACCTGCCAGAATCAAAGTTCTGTAGCCCTTTGATTTTTTGTCTCTGACATCATCAATCAGCATATCAAGCTGACCCTGGAAATTATGAAGGGTTAGTTGGTTGAACTTAGCCAACAGCCTGGGAGCAAGCTCCTTTTCAGATCTCATCATTTCATTTATGGAAATGACCTTTGCCTCAGAGAGGGCATCTATGATAAATGTATCGGATTTCAGTATCTCTCCTTGCTTCGGCAGGATTTCTCCCCTGTTCAAGAACATTTCAAACTGGGCATTGAATTCGGTGGAAAGTGAATTCAGCTTACCCAATGTCCTTGAGGTATCATCCAGGAATATGAATCCATCCTTGATATAGTCAAAAAAGGATTCTGTTTTCTCGTAGAAATAGGGAAGATAAGAATCAATGGTTTCGAAGGACCAAGTGTTTCTTAAGGACTCAAGATTTTTTCCGACGATATCCTTGAGTCTTGAGAAACCTTCCTCACCAAGTGCTTTCCTTCTGGCTTTATTCTTGGTTAATAACTCCAGCTCTTCCTTGATGTTCTTCTCGCCCCTGAGGAGTGCTTCCTTGCTTATTATTATCTCCTTGCTCGGGAATACCTCTGCTTCGGTTACAATATCTATGCTCCTTTGGGTCTCAGGGTTGAAGGTTCTTATGGAGTCTATCTCGTCGCCGAACAGCTCAATTCTGATTGGGAATGATGCCACGGGGGAAAAAATGTCGATAATTCCGCCTCTTTTGGCAAACTGACCCTTGTTTTCAACCAGCTCCGCACCCCCATATCCCGAGTCTATGAGCTTATTCTTTAAAACATCCAGGTCCAATACATCCCCTGTTTTAAATTTAAAGGTGTATTCCTTGTAGTATTCCATTGGCATATAGGACAGGGACAAAGCCTCAGCCGAACTGACGATTATCTTCTTTTTACCGTCAGTCATCTCCTTTAAAACCTTAAGCCTCTCCCACCGAAGATCTCCTGATACGGCATCCGGGTTATAAAAAACCGGCTCCCTGACCGGAAGGTAGTAAACCTCCAAATCGTAAAGGAGAAGGTCTTCATAAAGTCTTCTGGCCTCCATATCAGAGTTGGAGATAACATAAACCGATTCTTCTTTTTCTCCGGAAAATGAAGAAATCAAAGCTGCCCTTGCAGAATCGGAAATTCCGTAAACACCGATAGGGTATCTTTTTAAAGATACCCCCTCTTCAATATTCTTAAACCCTTCCGTATTTCGGATTTCATGTTTTAATTGATCAAATCTCACTGTTTTTCTCCCTCAGCCGGAGCTTTATCGGTTGCAGGAGCTTCAGTATCTGTTTCTTCGGTTTTCGGAGCTTCTGTCTTTTTGGGTTTCCCGGAGGAATTGAATTTATTCATGGCATCATCAATCCCGCTGGTCATTATTGTTTCAATTGCTTCCACGGCAAGCTTGAGTCCTTCTATGAACTCAGCTTCCTCTTCCTCTGAAAACTTACCCAGGACATGGCTTACAAGGTTACCCCTGTTCTGCCCGACTCCCACCCTGATCCTGTGGAATTCATCAGAGCCTGTCAGGCCAATAATACTTTTTACTCCGTTGTGGCCACCTGCACTGCCCTTTTTACGGATTCTTATGGCTCCTCTTTTCAATGCTATATCGTCATATACAACAATGAATTCATCCTCTGTGGGTTTAATAAAATTAAGTGCCTGAACTACACTTTCCCCTGAAAGATTCATATAGGTCATGGGCTTTAAAAGAACGGCTTTTTTACCGCCTATAAAGCCTTCTCCCACCATACCCTTATATTTTGACTTGTTAATATCCAAATCGTATTTGTCAGCTAAAAGATCCAATACCTCAAAGCCGGCATTATGCCTTGTGCCCACATATTGAGGTCCCGGATTTCCCAGCCCTGTAATTAAAAACATATACCCTCCGGTAACATCAAAAACCCGGAAGAATTGCTTCCAGGTATTGATAAATTTATTAAGTTAATCTGAAGCCTGTTATAAGGCTTAATCAAATATACACTAAAATCATGCTGATTTTCAAGTATCCGGGTCAACCGTAATCCAAACGGTTATATTCTGATTAGTATACCTTCATTGTAAGCTTCATGGTTTTATCCATTCTGTAAATCTCAACCGTAATGGTATCGCCGAGCTTTTTCCCCATGAGGGGTACGTCAATGTTGTCGTTGGGATTAACATCCCTGCCGTCGATTTTCAGAATTATATCCGTGGGCAGAAGCCCTCCCCTGTGAGCAGTTGAGCCCTCATTCACACCAAGAATATAGTAGACACTCTTTCTTAAGGGTTCATAATAAATCGTCCTTCCCGTGACTCCCATGGAATAGGTTGTCTTACTCAGATTTTTTGTGATTTTGTCACTTATTGTCTTGAGTTCATCATGGGGAATTACGGCACTGAGATTATTATGACCGATCAGTGATGACAGCTTTTCATTGACGAGACCGATATATTCACCGCCCACTGTTATGCATAAACCGCCGTCATTTCCGCCGTAAACGGGTGATGCGACGAATATGGTTTTTATCTGTGAGGTGTTCTCCACACCTTCCGTTTCCAAAAGTGAATTCCTGGAATGTATATTACCTATTGTTAGATTGATTCCATCCCTTGTTCCGAATGGGGAACCGACTATGAGCACATTTTCTCCCAACACCACATTCGATTTTTCTACGGGTTTTAGAACAGCTCTATGCTCAGTCTTGGTGTTTATTATGGTTATACCTGTGTAATCATCCCTTCCGATGACCTGGGCCCGGGTTGTTTTGTCTGCCGCGTCGGTGACGAATTTGACATACACTTCCTTCAAATTACCCACCAAATCCGATGCCACTGCAATATTGCCCTTGTCATCCAGCAAGACGCCTGTTACCGATTTTCTGTAGTCGGTTAAATAAAAATCTTCAGGTTTTTCTGCAACTCCCACTAAATTAGTCAAAACTCCGTCCACGGTCTGGTTATATATATGACCTTGATTTACGATTCTGATCAATTGATCATGGACAAGATTATCTGCAAAAAGCGCTCCGCGACCCTCATCCAATGACCTGTCCACATAGTTTTTCATAAGAAGAAGAGTGAGGGTGGAACCCAATCCCACAAGCAGAATCACGGAAAGGAGCTTTATAAGATTTTTCCTGAACTTAATATGCTTTTCGTCCTTACTCTTGATTTGAATACGGCTCTGGCTTTCTTCAGGTCTTTCTTTAAGATTGTTGTTTTCCATTTTCACACCTACCTAGGTCTTTGTAAGAGTAAACAGGAAGGTGACTCCCGTTTCCTTGTTCTCCACCCAAACAGTTTCGTTAAGCTGCGTAAGTATGTTTCTGACAATTGGAAGTCCGAGGCCTGTGGAATCTTTCTTGGTTCTTGATTTATCAGCCTTGTAGAACCTGTTCCAAATATTCTTGGTTTCCTCCACGTTAAGAGGTGTACCGTCATTATATATGGATACTGTTACCTTCTTTCCCTTGACCTTTGTGGAGACTTCAATATTCCCCTCCTCAGTACAATGCTTAATTGCATTATCCAAAAGGTTTGTAACTACCTGGATCAACCTGTCCCTGTCTCCTGCAACATATAGATGCTCAGAATCAAGGGTTATATCTATCTTAAGCTTTTTATCGTTAATCTTCGTTTCGAATTTGATCAATGAAACTCTGATTATTTCATTAAGCTCAACCTCAGTGATATTCATTGAAACCTTGCCTGTTTCCAAAGCGGACAAATCCAATAAATCATTGATCAGCCTTGTCAATCTCTGAATTTCTTCATAAACCAGGTTCAGATAATAGTTTTCTTTATCCTTGGGAATGATTCCGTCTAAAATTCCTGCTATAAAACCTCTGATGGAGGTTATGGGAGATCTTAATTCATGGGAAATGTTGCTTATAAGGTCCCTTCTGTTCTTATCCGTGTTTTCCATGGATTCAGCCATAAGGTTAAAGGACTCGCCCAATTGACCGATTTCGTCACCGGAGCTGATATTTGCTCTTTGTGAGAAATCTCCGGCCTTCATCTTTCCTGCCACTTCATTCAGCTCATAAAGAGGCTTGATTAAAATCCTCTGGGCAAAATAATAGATGATAACAACGGAAGCCAACATCACCAGCAAAGCAGAAAACCAAATGATGATGTAAACTC
>DAINSS010000010.1:24720-26520 GCA_036741195.1 Clostridiaceae bacterium
ACTCCGCTGATCTGGTCGCGCAGTGCCGATTCAGGCGTCATTATTACAACCGATCCCTGGTAAATATTATTCTCAATCATCGGTCTTATAAAAATAAAATATTCAGTTTTGCTTTCTGCTCCACCAAGGCCTGTTATTTCCTGCACTTCTCCGTTTTTTAGCTTCTCAAGGTTTGATGACGGGTATACCTTTAAAAGCTCTGATTCCAGCTCAGGTTTGGATACATACCATATCAGATTTCTGTCGTCCAACAGCATAATGTCAGAATTGTTGATTCCCTTTCCAAGAAACCTCATGGTTTCTCTCAGGGTGAACATATCTATCTCACGGTTTTTATACCTTGCCACATTGTTCTGTATGAATGCAGAAGAGTCCTCCAAGCGGACTCTTCTTTCCATAATATAGTTTCTTTGGACCCAGATGGAAAGTACAGTAGCGATCAGCATATAGCTGATGGCCAGTATAATGGTAAAAGTTACTACCAGCTTATAAACCAGACTGTTACTTTTCATTTCATCTACTCCGGGATAAATTTACTTTACTTCAAACTTATATCCGACGCCCCAGACAGTTTCAAGCTGCCAGTTAGGTCCGCCATATAGCTTTTCTCTCAGTCTCTTGATATGGACATCCACGGTACGTGAATCACCCGGATAATCGTAGCCCCAAACCTCACAAAGCAATTGTTCCCTTGTGAACACCCTGTTCTTGTTGGATGCCAGGTGGTATAAAAGCTCAAATTCCTTCGGCGGCATCTTAATATCCTGTCCTCTGTAAGTTACCGAATAGCTGTTGACATCAACGACTAATTCAGGGAAATTCAATACTTCCTTGCCGGTACCCTCCACATTGAATCTTCTCATTACAGCTTTGACTCTGGCTACAACTTCCTTTGATTCAAAGGGCTTAACCATATAGTCATCGGCACCCAGCTCCAATGCCAATACCTTGTCAAAGGTCTCACCCTTTGCAGTCAGCATTATAACAGGTGTCTCATAGTCGCGTCTGATCCATTTCAATACGTCGATTCCGTCGATGAAAGGAAGCATGATATCAAGAAGAACAAGATCAGGCTTATAGTCCAAGAAAACCTCCTGAGCTGTTTTCCCATCTCCGCAAACTTTAGTGTCATATCCGGAGTACTCCAAATTTACTTTGAGCACTTCTCCGATATTTTCATCGTCGTCAACAATCAATATCTTACCAATTTTTCCTTCCAATTGAATCCTCCCCGATCATAACTGATCAATTACTCATCTAATAATAAATATATAGTATGCTTCTAAATTAATCTAAGTAAATTCATCGAATTTACACTTCATTCATTAATTATAACAGCTAATCAACTCACTTTTAGCAAATATAAACTATTTCAATCAATAATTTGAGAACATACCGGATAAAGGCTCATCCGTATGTATCCTGTTTATGGCATTTGCAAAGGTGACAGCGGTGCCAAGTACTGTAAAATTAGCGGGCAGTGTATTTTCAGGATACTTTATGGTGTCGAGGATGACCACCTCGTCTATTCCCGAGTTACTTAGGTTATCCGGGGCATTTCCCGATAATACGGCATGGGTTGCGGCAGCATAAACTTCCTTTGCCCCAAGCTTTTTCAGTGCATTTGCAGCATTCTTAAGGGTTCCTCCGGTATCTATGATGTCATCCACCATGATGCACTTTTTGCCTTCAACATTTCCGATTATGTTCATTATTTCTGAAACATTTGGCTTAGGCCGTCTTTTATCGATTATGGCTATGGGTACATTGATTCTCTCTGCAAATCGTCTTGTCCTTGTT
>DAINSS010000010.1:26530-67214 GCA_036741195.1 Clostridiaceae bacterium
CGGAGCCCAGGTCAGGTGATACAATCACCACGTCCTCATCCTCATCAAAGCCTTTTTGTATGAAGTAGTCCGCAAGTATGGGACCCCCTAAAAGATGATCCACGGGTATATTGAAATATCCCTGTATCTGTGCAGCGTGCAAATCCATGGTGACTACCCTCTGGATTCCCGAAGTGGTTATGAGATCGGCCACGAGTTTTGAGGTAATCGGATCCCTGGACTTAACCTTACGGTCCTGTCTTGCATATCCGTAATAAGGTATAACGGCATTTATCCTGCCCGCTGACGCTCTTTTAAATGCATCTGCCATTATGAGCAGCTCCATGAGATTGTCATTGGTCGGATTGCAGGTGGGCTGAACAATGTAGACATCGCAGCCTCTTACAGTCTCACCGATATTGACTTGAATCTCTCCGTCAGAAAACTTACCTACCTCGGCAGCTCCTACTTTAGCTCCCAGGATTTCGGATATTTCCTTTGCCAGCGCCAGTCCTGAATTTCCGGCAAAGATTTTAATGTCCCTGAATGTTGATATGCATTGTGAACCCATGATCAAATCCCCTCTTTTGGAAGTTTTATTATTTCTTAAGTCCTTTTTTCTCTACCCAGCCCATTTTTACTACTTGCTTTACTCTGCCTATTGCCATGGCTCCATCCGGAACATCCTCAGTTATTGTGGTTCCGGCAGCCGTATAAGCATTTGCACCCACATTGACAGGTGATACCAGATTGGTGTTACAGCCTATGAATGCATTGTCCCCCACTGTTGTCACTGTTTTTTCTTTACCGTTGTAATTAACTATTACCGTTCCGCAACCGAAGTTTACTGCCTTTCCAATTTTGGCATCCCCAAGATATGTGAGGTGACTTACTTTGGTTCCGTCTCCCACCACAGTATTTTTGACCTCGACAAAATCTCCGATTTTTACATGGTCCCCGATTACTGAATCCGGTCTTATATATGCAAACGGTCCAAAGGTGGAATAGCTTCCAACCTTTGCCTTGGTAATTACGGCACCTTCAAATTCATTGAAATCACCGATTTCGGAATTTAAAAATCTGCATCCGGGATAAATTATATTTCCTTCACCCACGGTTACTTTTCCTTCAAATATAACGTTGGGATAAACTACAGTGTTTTTGCCGATTACGGTATCCTCCGTCAGAATGACAGATTCCGCATCCACAAAGTAAACTCCTGCCTCAGTCAGTCTTTTCACAGCCTCAGCATGTGCTTCCTTTGACTTTTTAAGCTCTTCAATTTTAAGCAGGGCTTTTTCCATCCCTTCAGGTCCTTTTCCCATTATGATCCTTCCCTTCAGTAAAAATGTCAGTTCCGGGACTGTATCAATCGGTTCCGGATATGATTTAATCTTTTCAACTACCTTATATTTTAAGTTTTATGCAGCCATATGTAAATAAAAGGAAGTATAAATGGCAATATACAGATTTTTCCTCTCTTTTCAAACAGATTCTCAATTTATACAAATTCTGAAAAGTTTGAAAATACAATTCCCCTGCTGTCAGGAGTATTTACCCAAAGACTGACACTGCAGTCGGAGTTCTCAACCCAGACGTTAACATCATAGGGGATTCTTAAAAATGACTTGAAAAGCTGGTTTATCATCCCTCCGTGCGTAACTACCGCAATGGTATCATCAGGATGGTTCTCAGACAAAATCTTAGACAGTATATTCTCCGCCCTTCCTCTGAATGCCAGCTTGCTTTCCTGTCCGTAAACCGACTCATGGGGAGGAACTCCCTCAATTACCGGGAACCTTTCCTGCACCTCACTGAAGGGGCAACCTGCCAGCTGGCCGTTGTTGAATTCCATTAAATCATCCTCATAATCAACGGGACAGTCTTTAAGCTTCAGTATTTCCTCGGCAGTCTGTTTTGCCCGAAGAAGCGGCGAGGAATAGATTCTGTCTATTTTAAACCGTCCGGTTACATACCTTGCCATGATCCTTGCATCCTCAATACCCTTTCCGGTCAGTGAATAATCTGCTCTTCCTTCACATACCCTCAATATATCCGCTTCACTCTGTCCGTGACGTATAACTAAAATTTTCATTTCCTCACCCCTTCCTATTCATCCTGTTTAATAATCACACATAAATAATCCTTCTACCTTGATTATAAGTCATTTGGAGCATTATTGCCCGTTTTAGCAGCCTCCCTAAAATCAAAGAACCGCTTTCGCGGTTCTTCAATAAAATCCCTATTTTTTTAAGTTTCCTCTTTTGTTACAACAGGTAAACCTGCTTCGACTGATGAAGTCTCCGGTAACATTGCAGTGGCTTCAGGCGGGGTTGTCTCATGAATTCTCTCGTCAGGCTCGTTTTTAACCTTTTCATATTCCGACAGAATAGCTTGTTGTAAGGATTCGCGTGTTTCCGTATTTATTGGATGTGCTATATCCTTGAATTCCCCGTCAGGAGTTTTTCTGCTGGGCATGGCTATGAATAATCCGCTTTGTCCTTCGATTACCTTGATATCATGCACAACAAATTCATTTTCGAAAGTCACAGACACGATCGCCTTCATTTTTCCCTCTGATGCAATCTTTCTGATTCTCACGTCTGTTATTTTCATTATTATCCTCCTCATGTGTCATAAAGTATAGTCGGGAATCCAAATACATATTGGCATATGTATCGAATAACTTATAAGAATTTTAACATAGTAAACGATTATATTTAATAGTCCATTACTATTATTATTATATTCACATTTTGTTCATTAAAAATAAACCTGTTTATATCAGATTCGAAATTTTTATTAAAATTTTCCCTTCATTATCAATGCCGAAGTAGTCCAAAAAGTTTATCATGGGCACTTGCAATGCTTTTTCTGTTTCTTTACTGTCAACCATGACACCAATTCCAACTAATTCCGAAGAGAATTCATGAATTAAATCCATGATTCCTTTCACTGTTCCGCCGCCTCTTAAAAAGTCATCTATGAATATCAGTTTGGAACCGGGTTTAATGCTTCTCTTGCTCAGACTCATGACAGACAGGATACCCTGGTTGCCTGAAACATAGTTGATCAAGACGGAGGTTCCCTCGGTTATTTTCATATTACGCCTGGCGACAATAAGCTCCACACCCATGCACCTTGCAACCTCGTAGGCCAGGGGTATACCCTTTGTCTCCACGGTGATGATATAATCAGGCTTTTTATCGGAAAATGCCTCTGCAAGAATCGACCCTGCCTTGGCAATAATCTCCGGATTCTGCATAATGTCGGTGACATAGAGGAAGTTACCCGGAACTATTCTTGTTTTATCCGACAATCTTTTACAAAGGTCCTCCAAAAACACTTCCTTGATTTTCACCGGAGTTTTAACAGAGTATTTAACTCCCCCGGCAGCTCCCGGAATAGTCTCTACGGCACCTTCACCGGAGGTCTCCATAAGCTCCCTTAAAATCAACAGGTCTTCACTTATTGATGATTTGGAAGCATCCAGGGCATCGGCAAAATCGCTGAGGCTCAATATCCTTCCCGGGTTCTCAACCAGCTTTTTAGTTATCATCGATATACGTTCATTTCTTGAATACTTGCCCATAGCAACAACCTCACTTTCTTAATTCCATTCTACTTTAACCACGAATGTTCGGCAATAAAAAACCTCTTATTATTCGTGTTTTAATACAAAGGACAAAAAACTTAAAAGGACCTTGCGGTCCTTTTGAGTCGTCTTATATTCTATTTGTTTTATTCAAAAGTTATTATTGAAAGTTGATTCTATGACTCTGAATAAGCTTCTTTGGCAGTTTTAACCTTTGATTCTGCAGTTGCTTCAGAAGGAAGGATGAACTTATGGTAGATTGTATCTACTATAACTGCTATTGCATTGTCTCCTGAGACGTTAGCCGCAGTTCCGAAGCTGTCCTGTGTCAGATAAAGTGTTATCAAAAGCTGTCCGATTGTTCCTGTAGGATCTATTCCCACCATGCTGACAAATGGAAGTGCGCTCATTATCGCTCCGCCCGGTGCGCCCGGTGCTGCAACCATTGCAACTCCCAGCATTGCAATGAAGCCTGCCATGAGTCCCAATCCGTGGGGCAGTCCGTACATTAGAAGAACTGCTGTTACGATGCTTGTGATTGTTATGATACTTCCTGATAAATGAATTGTTGCACATAAAGGAACAACAAAATCTCTTATCTGTTTTGAAACTCCATCCTTTTCCGCACACGCCAGGTTTACCGGAATTGTTGCTGCCGAAGACTGGGTTCCTACTGCTGTAAGATATCCGGGAATCTGGTTCTTCATTAGCTTTAAAGGATTCTTCTTTCCGATTGTACCTGCCACAAAGAACATTACTGTCAGATATGCTAGATGCAGTCCTATTATTATTATGAACACCTTCCAGAATACCGAAAGTACACCGAATACCTGTCCTGTGTAGCTTAAGTTCATGAAGTTACCGAAAATATAGAATGGCAGTCCGGGAATAATAAGCGTATTCAGGATCTTGGTTATGATTTGTCCGAACTCAGTAAAGGCATTGTACATAGTTTCGCCTTTGCCCTGACTTCTTAGCCATGAAATTCCGATACCGAACATGAAGGCAAAAACTATTGCTCCTGTTACGTCAAGAAGTGGTGACAGCGGAATTGAGAATAAGGTCTTAAGTCCTTCACCGCTTCCAGCAAGCTTTGCTACCAAATCTGAATTGATGAATGATGGGAAGAAGGTTGAAGCTACTATATAAGCAAGTGTTCCGGCGATGATTGTTGAGCCGTATGCCAATATTGTAGTTACTCCAAGAAGCTTTCCGGCTCCTTCAGTCAAGTCTGCAATTCCTACTACTACGAATCCCAATATCATAAGCGGGATTACGAAGGACAGGATGCTGCTGAATATGGTTGAGTAGGTAATCGGAATTCTTAAAATGAATTCCGGAATGAAACTAAGCTGACCGACAATAATACCAAGTATGATTGCAATGATAAGTTTTGGCACGAGACCAATTTTAATCTTTTTCATTTGTTCACTTTCCTTTTATGTATTTTATAAGCTTAGTTGATAGTAACAAGCTGCTTTGGCAATTGCAAATGTAAACCACCCTCAAATATTGCCAACCTGACAATTATCAAGGGCTATTTTATTTGTCTGAAAAAATGAACCATTTTCCCATATGAAACACATTGTACACGGATTATATATCCTGCCATTATATAAATTTATTAAAAAAATGAAAATATACATCTGTTTTAGAGTCAAGGACATATTTTTAATGTTTACTTTTTTGATTTTATTCGCATAAATCTAAATTTCGATAAAATAATTGTAACCATTTTGCAATAATTATAATTAGTGCATTTTCGTATGTATATTTATACAAACACTGACGAGTTTAACAACTGAAAAAAGTTCAGTATGCTGCTTTTTGCAGATTACTGAACTTTTTCATTTCTATAGAGTTATTATTTTACCTGTTTAGTTACTATTTTTCGTAAGGAACTTCAACTACCCAGCCTTCAGGTCCTACGATATCTCCGTACTGGATGCCTACCATTGTCTCATATAGCTTCTTTGTTACAGGGCCAACCTCATTTTCTGAGTAGAACACATGCTTTTTGCCTCTGTATTCTATTGCTCCGATTGGAGTTATCACTGCAGCTGTACCGCAGGCTCCGGCTTCGGCAAACTCATCGAGATTGTCAATGTAGCAGTCTCTTTCTTCAGCTTCCAATCCAAGATAGTCCTTTGCAAGCTGCAGAAGGGAATACTTTGTAATTGAAGGAAGTATTGAAGGAGAAATAGGTGTTACAAACTTGTTGTCCTTTGTTATTGCAAAGAAGTTGGCAGCTCCTACTTCTTCAATTTTGGTTCTTGTAAGTGGATCCAGGTATACGCAATCTGCAAATCCCGCTTTTACTGCATTGTCATGCGGAAGCAATGATGCTGCATAGTTTCCGCCGACCTTTGCAGCTCCTGTTCCGAAAGGAGCGGCTCTGTCGTATTCTTCTGCAACATTGAAATTAACCGGTGCCATACCGCCCTTGAAGTAAGGACCTACAGGCATGCAGAATACTGTGAACAGATACTCGGGTGCAGGTTTTACACCTATGCTGTCGCCTACTCCGATGAGCAGCGGTCTTAAGTACAGTGATGCTCCGGTTCCATATGGCGGAACATAGTCTGCATTTGCCGCAACAGTCTTTTTACATGCATCAATGAACTTGTCTACAGGGAAATGCGGCATCATGATACGGTCGCAGGTTCTCTGCATTCTTAAAGCGTTCATATCAGGTCTGAAAAGCTGTATTTTGTCATCCTTTGTCCTGTAAGCCTTCATTCCTTCAAAGCACTGTTGTCCGTAGTGCAGTGCAGGTGAAGCTTCACTTATATGGAGGACATTATCAGTAGTAATCTGTCCTTCATCCCATTTTCCATCCTTGTAATAGGAAATGAACCTGTATGGTGTCTTGATATAACCGAAACCTAATTTACCCCAATCGATTCCCAAATCTTTTGCCATTATTTACACTCCTTCTTATAAAGAATTTATAGTACATCTAATATAATTATAAAACTAACCGGATTGAAAATGTTCAATTTCATAAATTATCATTTAATGGCAACCTTTTCACTGATTGGTTTGAAACAATTTAACTAAAGTTTGCTAAATATTATCGATTTCACAATGCATGGGTTTTTTCAATGATTTGCTTCCTTGATAACTAATAACAAAAAGCATAGAATAATCATAGAAAAAGGAGTTGATTACATTGTCCTTCAACCTTAATGAATTCAAGGGTAAAAAAGTGCATATGATTGGTATCGGCGGTTCCATGATGAGCGGAATAGCAGGGATACTTATAAATAATGATGTCAGGGTCTCAGGATCGGATTTCCAGGAAACCAAGGGATTGCAGAACGTAAGAAAGATGGGAGCTTCGGTTAAGGGCGGACACCACAGGGATAACATCTTTGACCAGGATCTTGTAGTATATACCGCAGCCATTAAGCAAGATAATCCAGAGCTTTTAAGGGCAAGGGAACTTGGTATACCTGTTATGACAAGAAGTGAATTTTTAGGTCACCTTCTTAAAAACTTCCGTGATTCCGTAGGAATAGCCGGAACCCACGGAAAGACCTCTACCACTTCAATCATGACTGCCATCGCGATGGAGTCGGGTATGGATCCCACTGTTTTGGTAGGAGCGCACATGCCTCTTATAGATTCAAACTACAGGGTGGGTACTTCTGAGGTCATGATAATAGAGTCCTGTGAATATTCAAGGAGTTTTCTTGATTTCCCGCCGAAGATAGCGGTTCTTCTGAATATTGAAGAGGATCACGTGGACATATACAAGGATATTGAAGAGGTTAAAGAAGCCTTCAGGCAATACGTCAATGACGTACCCGATGACGGTTTCGTGGCTGCAAATGCAGACGATGAAAATATCATGGAAGTAGTCCAAGGCATCAAACCCCATGTCATAACCTACGGAATAAATGACGGAGAGGTAAGAGCCAGAAACATCACCCTTTCTGATGAGGGTAAAGCAACCTTCGATCTTTATGAGGGAGACAGGTTCATGTTTAACGTGACTCTTCCGATCCCCGGAATACATAATGTGTACAACTCCCTCGGAGCTGTAACTGCCGCACTTATTCTCGGTGCTCCCGAGGATGGTATTAAAAGAGGTCTTGAGGCATATAAGGGCGTAGACAGAAGACTTCAGGAACTCGGAACTGTCAACGGAGTAAGATTCATTGATGATTACGGCCATCATCCCACTGAGGTCAGGGTAACGATGGATACGGTAATCCATTATAAATACAATAAACTCATTGTTGTTGAACAACCTCATACCTATTCAAGGTTGAACTACTTCTTCGATGATTTCGTTCCCCTCTTTGACAAGGCTGACCTATTGATTCTTCTACCGGTTTATGCCGCAAGGGAAATAGATACTGGACTCACCTCCAGTGATAAGCTGGCTGATGCCATAAGAGCAAGAAATACCGTTGATACTGTAAGCCTTGATTCATATGAAGCCGCTGCCGAACTTATCTTAAGAAAGGCCGAGGAAGGAGACATTGTTCTTCTGATTGGTGCAGGTGAAGGCTACAAGGTCTTTGATTTAATAAAAGAGGATGCCAGAATAAAGGAGCAGAACAAAGGAAATTAAGGATAATAAAAAATATTCAAACCAAACAACAACGAAGGCTGCCAAAAGTAAAAACGACAGCCTTTTCCTAATTATTGACACAATGTTAATTTATTGATTAATACATGTAAAATGCCTATTTTTCATTGCATAAACATGCCTGAAAATATAAGATTAGTGTATGTCCTCAACTAATACAATAAAATATGCACTTTGAAAGGAGGATCAATTATTGAAAAGAATTTTCAAAATGCTGGGTAAATACAAAAAAGAACTGTTTTTACCAATATTTGCACTTATCATTACAATCGTTCTGGATTCATTCAACCCGTTTTTGACGAGGATGATCATAGACAGGGCATTGCCTGAAAGAAACATGCAGTTATTCGTTATGATCATGGCAGGTCTTTTGATTATCACACTCGGAAAAAGCGGTTTCGGCTATATCAGGGAATACATTTTTGATGTGGTGTCTTTAAAAGTTTATGCGGATATCAAATACAAGCTCTTCGATCACATCGAAACTCTTCACTTCAAGTATTTTGACAATATGAACACTGGTGAGCTCATGGCAAGGATGAACGAGGATACTGAAAACATATGGAGGTCTCTGGCCTTCGGTTTCAGACTCCTAGTGGAGCAGATAATCTACTTCATCATAGGTATAGTAATCCTTGGAGTCATAAACATTAAACTGACTCTCATCATTCTGGTCATCATGGCACCTATTGCTCCTTTGGCAATCCACTTTGAGAAAAAGATCGGAAAGAATTTCGAAGAGATATCCGACCATACGGCAGAGCTTAATACTACAGCTCAGGAAAACATTGCCGGAGTCAGGTTGGTCAAGGCCTTTGCCAGAGAAAAATTTGAGATGCAGAAGTTCTTTGGTAAAAACAAAAGAAACTTTGAATTGAACAACCAACAGGCAAAGATTATTGCCGATAACTTCCCCTTGATAGAGCTTCTTACCAATGTAGCCATCATAGCCATGATCTGCTTCGGAGCCATGTTTGTCATGAGGGGTGAAATGACCCTGGGTGATATAGCTCTGTTTTCAGGCTTTATATGGAATCTCATCTGGCCTCTTCGCGAGCTTGGTTGGGTTATGAGCATGGCTGCCCAGTTTAAGGCTTCAAGCAAGAAAATAGTGGATATACTTGATACGGGTTCTGAGGTTACTGATAAGCCCGGACTCAAGCCAATGAATGTTTCAGGCGGAATCGAGTTTAAGAATGTGGATTTCTCATACAATGATGAAGTTGTTTTAAAGGATGTTTCCTTCAGCATCGCTCCCGGTAAGACAGTTGCCATAATGGGAACAACCGGCTCCGGAAAATCCTCCCTCATCGGCTTAATCGGCAGATACTACAACTACCAGAAGGGCTCAGTGCTGGTAGACGGTGTAGATAACAGGGAAATCAGAATCTCTGATTTAAGAGGAGCAATGAGCATTGTGCCTCAGGATACCTTCCTGTTCTCCGAGTCCATCCAAAACAACATTAAATTCGGATCAAGGGATGCGAGTGACGAAGAAGTCAAGAAAGCGCTTGAAATTGCCTGTGCAGACTTCGTATCTGAATTTGAAAAGGGCTGGGATACGGTTATCGGTGAAAGAGGAGTCGGGTTATCCGGCGGTCAGAAGCAAAGACTTGCAATTGCAAGGGCAATTGTAAGAAAATCCCCCATCCTTGTCCTGGATGACGCCACATCGGCACTGGACATGGAAACTGAATACAAACTATTGAAGAACTTAAAGAACATGGACAAAAACAAGACCACCTTCATAATTGCCCACAGAATCTCTGCAGTCAAAAATGCAGATCTTATTCTGTATATGGAAAACGGCAGAATTGTGGAGCGCGGTACACATGAACAGCTCGTAGGACAAAGAGGACGGTACTATGACGTTTACGTGGAGCAGTTCAAGGACTTTGACACATTATCGGAGGTGGTGTAATGGAATTTGATACCAATATCGTCTCCCAGGATGAAAAAATCAGTATAACCAGTAAATGGCATCTGATAAAAAGACTTTTAAAGTACATCCTGCCTTACAAAAAAGAAATAGCGGTTATCATGTTGTTCATGATATTTACCATGTCTGTGGGACTTCTGAACCCGAAATTCGTTCAGTATACCATAGACAATTCCATTGCCAACAAGGATATTCCGGGGCTTGTCAAGGTATCGGCAATAATGCTGATACTGAACGTATTAGGTACAATCGCAGCCCGTTGGAGACTCAATAAAATGGGTCAGGTATCCAATAAAATAGTATTGGAGATGAGAGAAGGACTTTATACCCATATTCAAAAGCTTTCCTTTGCCTTCTTCGATTCAAGACCTGTCGGAAAAATACTTGCAAGGGTAGTCGGTGACGTCAACTCATTGCAGCAGCTGTTTACAAACTCGGTAACATCACTTATACCCCAGATTCTGCAGCTCGTTCTGGTTACGGTATTAATGTTCATGACCAATGTATATCTGGCCATTGCAACAATAATCGTAATGCCTATACTGGTATCCGCAATATTCTGGGTAGAAGTGAGAGCAAGGGTTAAATGGGCTGAATTCAGGAGCAAAAGAAGTAATCTAAATGCATTTACTCATGAGACCTTCTCAGGTATGAAGGTGGTCCAGGGCTTTGCACAGGAAGGAAACACGAGTAAATCCCACGTCTCCTTGGTTGAAGAAATGAATGAAAAGTTCAGGGGAGCAGTAATGCTAAATGATCTTTTCTGGCCATTTGTTGAACTGTCCTGGGGAATCGGAAGCGCAGTGGTTTTCCTGGTAGGTACCCTCCTTTACTGGAGAAACCTGATAACCATCGGAGAGCTCTTTGCCTTCTCAATGTTCATCGGACTCTTCTGGAGACCCGTTATGTTTATAAGTAACTTCTACAACACACTGATAACCTCCCTTTCCTCCGCGGAAAGAGTATTCGATATTTTAGACACCAAGCCCGATGTGGTTGATGTTGAAGGATCGGAGGAAATGCCGCCGATTACGGGAAATGTTACCTTTAAGAATGTAAGCTTCGAATACGAAAGAGGCATCCCTGTATTAAAGGATGTATCCTTCGATATCAAAGCCGGTCAGAGTATTGCATTGGTCGGTGAAACCGGTGCGGGTAAAACAACCATAGTAAATCTGATTTCCAGATTTTATGATTTAAAAGAAGGCACCATCTTAATTGATGATGTGGATATCAGCAATGTGAGGATAGAATCCTTAAGAAGCCAGATGGGCATAATGATGCAGGATACCTTCCTCTTCTCGGATACTATTAAGGAAAACATAAAGTACGGAAAGCTTGATGCCACAGACGAGGAAATCATAGCAGCAGCAAAGGCAGTAAATGCCCATGACTTTATAATGAAGCTTGAAAACGGCTATGACACCGAGGTCAAGGAAAGAGGCTCAAGACTTTCGGTGGGACAAAGACAGCTTATCTCCTTTGCAAGGGCGCTTCTTGCAAACCCGAGAATATTGATCCTTGACGAAGCTACTTCCAACATCGATACCCAGACAGAAAGACTGGTTCAGTCAGGTATCAAAAAGCTTCTTGAAGGAAGAACTTCCTTTGTTATCGCCCATAGATTATCCACCATAAGAGACTGTGATCTGATCATGGTTGTGGAAGACGGAGAAATAACAGAATCAGGAACCCATCAGGAGCTCATTGACCGCAGGGGATCATACTACGACCTCTACATGGCTCAATACCGCTTCCTGAATGAAGGAGCTTAATAAACAAAAAACAAAAAGGTGATGTTCAAACCGATACTACGGTTTAAACATCACCTTATTATTTTCAAAGCAAACTATGCGATATGTTTACCTGTAGTACTTGCCGGCCTGCCATTATGCATATGCCGGTTCAGGTTCAGTCCTTCCGGAGAAGCTGTTATATACTGCAGACTTGGTTGAAAGAGTATAGGCTGTAAGTACAGGGTTTAAAAGTCCGAAGGATATGGCAACAACCAATGCCCAACCAAGGAAGGATAAATCGAGAATAAACAAATCTACTTTTCTCTCGTTTGTCATCTGCCTGGAGTATTGGAATACGTCATTCATTTCCATTTCCGGGTTTTCACTCAGTATCCAGGGTATGAAGATATATTCATAGGACTTTATAATTCCGGGAATTATGAGCAGAAGCGACCAGAGGAATAGGTACAGATCCTTGAAGAACATGGTTTTATAAATATTCTTGTAGTGTGGAGATCTGAAAGCAAACAATATGTCATCCATTCCGGCTTCCAAACCAAGGTCGGTGAGCCTGAAATATCTGGTTATTCCAACTATCAATGGGTTTAAAAGGAACGTCTGGACAAGTACTCCGACAACTAAAATTGTAAGTCCTATGGGCAGGATTGCTCCTGTGGAGAATCTTGCAAAGAATGAGCCAAGTGCATTTTTAAATGGCAGATACTCCCAAAATCCAAACTTTTTGATAAAATCTCCCGTTCCGTTCAACATATTCCGGAACTGTTGAAAATCTGACTGATTTACTTTGTTGTTAAATTTAATTATTGAATCTCCGGTTATTACGAGATATGCAAGAGCAACAAGTGATGCAATCACCCATTTACCACTGAGCATAGCCTTGGCACGGTCCTTATAAAATACACGATTCATTGCAGGTCCTCCTTTATTAAATAATAATTGCTGTTTACTAGAATGTAACAAAGTAAAGTTAAGAAATCATTAAAGTAAGCTGAAAACAGTACTAAAAAAGTTATTTCTTGAGTATTTATACAGGATACTGTATCATGATAGAATATGAAAAGTGTTGACGGGAAGAAGTAGTCGGAAAACTGACCAAAAGAGAATCGGGTATGGTGGAAACCGATGGTTAAGAGCTTGATGAATAACATCCCTGAGCTCCGTGGCGAAAATAAGTAGCCTCGGACGTATTCCGCGTTAAGGTATTGAGTATATGGAAGATTTTATTTTCCATAGATTTGGGTGGCACCGCGGAGTATCTTCGTCCCTGTTTACAGGACGGAGTTTTTTTATTTTAAAAATAAAATCGGCAAATAATTTTTGGAGGTCGACTATGACACTGGTAGAACAAATTTATAAGAACAAAGAAAGCCATGCGGGACCTATTGAGGTTTCCGGCTGGATCAGAACCATGAGAGTTTCAAAGAACTTCGGGTTCATTGAATTGAATGACGGTACATATTTTAAAAATCTGCAGATAGTATTTGAGGATACCTTGGACAATTTTGATGCTGTATCAAAGTTTCCCATTGCAACTGCCATAAGCGTAAAGGGAGATTTGATACTGACACCAGAATCAAAGCAACCCTTTGAGCTCAAAGCAAAAGAAATCATCCTTGAGGCTCCCTCAGACAATGATTTCCCTCTTCAGAAAAAAAGACACACCTTTGAATATTTAAGAACCATTGCCCATTTAAGACCGAGGGGCAACACTTTCTCCGCCCTTTTCAGGGTAAGGAGCCTGGCAGCTTTTGCACTACATAAATTCTTCAATGAAAGGGATTTTGTATATGTGCATACTCCGATAATCACCGGGTCTGATGCTGAGGGGGCAGGTGAATCCTTCCACGTAACAACCTTTGATGCCGCCAATGTTCCAAAGAATGTGGACGGCTCTGTAGACTACTCCCAGGACTTCTTCGGTAAATCAACAAATCTTACCGTTTCCGGACAACTGCAGGGTGAGGCTTATGCCTTGGCTTTCCGTAAAATTTATACCTTCGGACCTACCTTCAGGGCAGAGAACTCACACACTGCAAGACACGCATCAGAGTTCTGGATGATTGAGCCTGAAATAGCCTTTGCAGATTTGAATGACAATATGCAGCTGGCTGAGGATATGCTCAAATATGTCATCAAGTATCTATTGGAGAACGCACCTGAGGAAATGGCCTTCTTCAACAGTTTTGTCGATAAGGGCTTGGTTGACAGACTGACTGCTCTTGTTGATTCAGATTTCAAGAGAATAACCTATACCGAAGCGGTTGAGCTGTTGAAAAAATCAGGAAAAACCTTTGAATATCCCGTTGAATGGGGTACCGACCTTCAGACGGAGCATGAAAGATATATCACTGAGGAGATATTTAAATCCCCTGTATTCGTAACTGATTATCCAAAGGAGATCAAAGCCTTCTATATGAGACTCAATGAGGACGGAAAGACCGTTGCTGCAATGGACTGCCTCGTTCCCGGAGTAGGAGAAATAGTCGGCGGATCTCAAAGGGAGGAAAGGTATGAGAACCTCATCGGCAGAATCAGGGAGCTGGGTCTTCCCGAGGAGGAATACTGGTGGTATCTTGAGCTCAGAAAATACGGATGCGCAAAGCATGCAGGCTTTGGTCTGGGCTTTGAAAGACTCATCATGTACGTAACCGGAATGACTAACATAAGAGACGTCATCCCATTCCCAAGAACACCGGGAAGCTGTGAGTTTTAAAACTCACTATAAGGATAAGAATCTAAAAAGATACATTATGACTCTATCCGGAACAGTTCCGGTATAGAAAGAGGAAGCTCAAAGTCCAAGGGACCATTGAGCTTCCTTCATTTTTATATTTATTAAAGATTGTTATAGCTTGCTGTCGTCTACGGAATCAAGATAGGTATCTATATCCTTGACTATGGACTTTAAGCATCCGTCCCGGAACGGAGATACAAGTCCTGCTTCAGCCACTATCTCGGTGAAGGTCTTGGTTCCTCCCACCTTGCATATCTTAAGGTAATCATTCCAGGTTTCAGGGTCCTTTTCAACATACTTTCTCTTCCAGAACTGGAATGCACAAACCTGTGCCAGGGTATAGTCTATATAGTAGAAAGGACTGTTGAATATATGGTTTTGTCTGAACCACCAACCACCTTCCTCCAGGAATTCATTCCCGTCGAAATTAAGGTCTGGACGATACATACCCTCAAGCTTTTTCCATAAAGCCTTTCTCTCTTTCGGTGTCATTTCGGGATTGTTATACACTTCATGCTGGAAATGGTCCACCATCACTCCGTAGGGTAGGAATATCAATCCGTCTGCCAGATGTGTAAATCTGTATTTATCCGCCTTGTCCCCGAAGAACTTTTCCATATATGGCCAGGTTAAAAATTCCATGGACATGGAGTGGATTTCACAGCTTTCCATTGTTGGCATTACACAGTCATCAAGGACTATATTTCTTGCCTGGTAACCCTGGAAGGCATGTCCTGCTTCATGTGTCAAAACATCAACGTCTCCCGAGGTTCCGTTGAAGTTTGAGAAAATAAAGGGAACCTTGTAGTCTGAAATGAAGGTCATATACCCTCCGGATTGCTTACCAGGTTTTGCCAGAACATCCATAAGGTTTGAATCAAGCATGAGATCTATGAATTCACTTGTCTCAGGACTCAGCTCATGGTACATTTCCCTGCCCTTTTCCAAAATATACTTGTCATCCCCAATAGGGGTAGCGTTACCATCAAGGAAGTTCAATGCTGTGTCATAGTACTTCATTGAATCCAAACCGATACGCTTTGCCTGTCTTTTTCTAAGCTTTGAAACAACGGGTACAACCTCTTCCAATACCTGGGCCCTGTAGTTTGCCACCATTTCTTCGTTGTAGTCAAACCTGTTCATATTAAGATAAGCCATTTCTGTGTAGGTCTTGAAGCCCAGCTTTTTAGCCATGCCGTCTCTTAATTTGACCAGCTTGTCGTATATTTCATCAAATTCTTTTTCATGTTCCTTGTAAAAACCCCAGCTTGTTTCAGCTGCTGCCTTACGTACATCCCTGTCAACGGACTGCAGATAAGGTCCCATCTGAGCCAACGTTAGCTCTTTTCCGTCAAAGTTAAGCTTAGCGCTTGCAATGATCTTCATATACTGAGTTGTAAGTCTGTTTTCTTCCTGCATGTCTTCGATGTTCTTCTCATCGATGACACGGCGGGCATTTTCGGCTTTAAGGAAATATGTCTTGGGATAAATTGCTTTTAATTCATCCAGGTACGGAGAATCCAGAACGGCATTGTTGAACTCAGTAGTAAGCTGTACCAATACCGGAATATTTTCATCCCAGAAGGCCTGCTCATCCTCATAGAATTTGTCTCTTGTGTCTATGGAGTGGCGGATGCTGCAAAGGGTCAGATTGGTAAATACATTTTTTATACTGTCATTCATTTCCTTGAAGGCTTCATGTGCTTCTTCAAAGGATGTCGCTTCCTTGACTCTTCTGATATATTCCTTGCTGTTCTTGGTAATTTCTTCTACGTCGGCACGCTTGTATTCAAAATCGTTAAAATTCATTCTTTACCTCTTAAAATAATTATTGGTTTTTATGGTGATTCTGTCCCTCACCCTTGCAGTAGTAGTAAAGTGTCTTTACCGGCCAGCCTGATGCACCCACCGGCTTATAACCCGATGCTTTTGAAAGTGACGCAACTCCTGCAATATCCAAATGCACCCATTTCTTGCCCTCAGCAAAGTTTTCAAGGAACATTCCCGCAGTAATTGAGCCTGCTCCGCCCTGTACTGAGTTGACCAGGTCTGCCCTCTGGCCTTTTACCATATCCTTGTAATCATCGTCTGAAGGTAATTGCCATACCTTTTCGCCTCCTACCTTGGATGCCTCGAGAACCTTGTCCATCATCTCCTGATTATTGGTAACAGCTCCGATATAGGTTGATCCCAGAGCAACAATAACAGCTCCGGTCAAGGTTGCAACATCTATGATCTCAGCGGCGTTTTCGTTTTTCGCGGTATAATATATGGAATCAGCCAGGGTAACTCTTCCCTCGGCGTCGGTATTTACTATTTCTATTGTCTTGCCTGACATTGATCTTATAATGTCCCCGTTTTTATAGGATCCGCCTGAAATCATATTTTCACAAGCAGCAACAACTGCAGTGACATTTTTAGGAAGCTTTTGCATTGCTATAGTCTTCATTGCACCTATAACTCCTGCTCCGCCGCCCATGTCTGTGTGCATGGACGCCATTCCCTGGGGCTGCTTTATGGCGTATCCGCCTGAATCATAGGTGAGTCCTTTGCCTACTAATCCTATAACATCGCTGTCTCCGCCATTCTTCCATCTCATAACTATTAGCTTAGGTTCCCTTAAAGAACCTCTTGCCACTGCCAGAAAAGCGGTCATGCCAAGCTTTTCGATTTCCTCCTTGTTTAAGACTTCAACCTCAACACCAAGGGGTTCCAGCTCCTTTTTAGCTTCCTCAGCCAAGGTTTCCGGATAAATGTACTCAGATGGTTCATTTACAAGATTCCTTGCAAGGGTTATACCTTCGGTAATTGAAACTGCTTCCTTCAAAGCCTCGGTAATCTTGTCTTCTTTTCCTTCCATTACCTGGAAACCGATTGTTCCGAGAAGGAAAACAGGTTTTTCCGGGGACTTGTACTTATTGAATTTGTACTGTGAGTTATACAGTCCCTCATAGGCTGCGATTGCTGTTTTTCTGTAGCACAAATCAGGATACTTTTTGAGGATCACCGTTGCATCAGAAACCTTCTTGTCAGCAAGCTCCTTGCCTGCCTTAAAGAACATGAGTCTTATGACCTCAGAGGATATTTTATCCTCTTCACCCATGCCTAAGAGTATTACATTACTGCCCTTGTAAACTAAATCCGAGTAAATTTCACCCTTCTTACCTGCAAAAATCTCCTTTTCCTTGAGATACTCCATGAGCTCTCTGTGCCCATCCAATATCTCATCCTTTAAAACGGGAATGACTAATACATCTCCCGAACTGCCTAACTTATAGTCCATAAAATCTCCTTTTATATTGTTGAAGCCATACCTTGATGCTTCATTCTTTTTAACCTGTATTACCATTTTATGTTGAATATAATTTTTTTAAAACCATACAGTTGCATAATCTATATTTGAAATATGCATATTCACTATGAGCTCTTACTAATTCACAAAATCAATCATTGCCCATAATCTCCAAAACCTTTCTTACGGTGTTCATATTTCTGGAGGTAAGCCTCTCCTTATATTTCTTGCTGCCCAATACTTTGCTTCCGAAGGCTCCCAAGGTATCTCCCTTTTTCACCCTCCAGAAAAAGTCATCCCCTGATCCGAATATCCCTTCACCTTCACCGTGGGGGTACTCTTTGAATAAATCTGATATTTCTTTAAAAACTTCTCCATCATTGGCAAACATGGCGTACATATGATATTCATCGGAATCTGCAGGATGGGTAATATCGGCACAATCACTGACCAATTTCTCCAGCTCTGCCTTGTCCCTTACGAATATTCCAATGTCCCAGCCTGTCATTTCCAATATCAGCTTGTTTATTTTCCCCTCAACTGTCCTTTTAACTGCAGATACATCATCGTCTTTTGGGAAGTCACTTCCCTCCTCTATTCCGAACACCAGGTTTCCGGATGCCAGATAGCTCTTGGTGTCGATGAATCCTGCTTCATTCATTTTAGTGACTAAATCCTGCATTTTTAGGTTTTGTTTTCCTGTGTTTATTCCCCTTAAGAAAGCTGCTAATAACATGTTATCCTCCTTAAATGAACTATTTTTGTAAAATCCCTTCGATTGTTAATATTATATCTCATGGTTGCTTGTTATCACTATTGCTACCAATTTATTTTTAGGGTACACTTTTATTGAAATAAACAATAATGAATTAAAGCGTTACAAATTTAAAAACTAACAATTAATGAAGAACGGAAACTAAGGATCAAATTTTAGAGGAGAAGTTTATGAGAAAGATTGGTGTTATTACCGACAGTGCCTGTGATCTCGACAGGTCAGAATTTGCGGAGTTCACAAGAGTCCTGCCGCTTAAGATATTGTTCAGCGACGGGGAATACAAGGACGGAGTCACCATTACTCCGGATGAAACCTATGCAAGGATGGCAACGGAAATTCCAAAGACCTCTTTGCCTGACGGAGAGGACATAGTCAGAAGTCTTGACGAATTAAAAGCCATGGGCTGTACCGATGTCATCGCTGTTATGATTTCTTCGGGACTGTCCGGAACCTACAATGCCTTCGTCAATATAGCCAATGATTATCATGATTTGAATATTGTTGCCATTGATACAAAAAATCTATCCATGGCCGAGGGAGCCCTTGTACTTTATACACAGGAACTGGTTAAAGAGGGGTTGAATCTTGATGAGATTCTTGAAAAAATTGAAGTCAGAAGAAAGGAAATCCAGACCTACTTTGTATTGGATACCTTGGAATACCTTATTAAGGGCGGAAGAATCGGCAAGGTTTCTGGAACAATCGGACAGCTTTTGAATATCAAGCCAATCATCCATGTTAATACTGACGGAATTTACCACTCCGTTGATAAGGCAAGGGGTAAAAAACAGGCTGTTGCAAAGCTTATCGGCATCCTGAAGGAACAGTATCTCAGCCAGGATGACTATAATGTCTTTGTAATGCACGGCGGTACTTTGAGTGAAGCTAAGGAAATGGAAGAAGCAGTCAAAAACATCAAGGGAGTCAATTCAACAAAAATCCGACAAATCACCCCTTCCCTTGCAGTACATACAGGTCCGGGCCTTGTCGGTCTTATGATTGAAAAGGTGAGAAAAGACAGCTGACAATCGGGAGAGATTATGGAAAAGTCATTCAAGGATATGGAAAAAGAACTCCATGACGAATATAAGAGAAAACTAAATGCATTAAAAAAGGTCAAAGCTGAAAAGGAATCAGTGGGACAGGTATTTACCAACGGTATTCTTCCCCTTTATGTGTACTATATTCTGACCCTTGGTCCCTCCAACGGAAACGGCATAGCAAACCAAATAGAGACCCACACCAACGGAAGATGGTTTCCGTCAACGGGCGGAATATATCCCATTTTAAAGAAGATGGAAAAGGAAGGCTTTGTAACCGGTGAGGTTTCAGATGAGGGAAGACTTCAGAAAATATATACCCTGACCGAGACAGGTCATGAAGAATATTTGAGAAAAAAGGATCTTCTCCATGACAAAATCTTTGAAGCAATGGATGTTTTCAAAATAATCACCAGGGAAATCTATAATGAAATAGTGTAGCAAAAAATCCCGGATAAGTTATGACTCATCCGGGATTCTTCCGTATCTTTATTCCTTTATTAAATTCTTTAATACGTAGTCAAGTTCAAGTCCCACAGGTGCTTTTACATCAGGCTCCGTTCCCCAACGGCTGTTTGAGCTTCCGTCCTCATTAAACAAATATGCCACCTCGACTCTGTAAATGAATCCGCTGTGAGGCATAGCGTGGTAATAGTCACCGGTTATATTGCCTCCTCCGGAGGTATTGCTGCCGACAATAACAGCGGTTCTGGACTTTTTCAAATACTGTGCGAACATATCCGATGAGGAAAAGCTCTTATAGTTGGTCAGTAGAAAAATCTTTCCCTTGAAGGGATACTTCGGCTTATAGTCTATTTTATCCGTGAATTTCAGTAAATACTTCAGCTTGCTCATATCTTTTGAGTCTGTTTCAGTCATGACCTCAGGAAGCCTGTCCACTTTTTCCGCTTTTAAATCGGGGAACATGCTCAGCCTTCTGATCGTATCCGATCCGGCCAATTCTTCAAATACTCTTTTTGAAATTTCAGAATCCCTGAAACCGTAGTATATGGTTACTTCATGATTTCCGCCTATGAAGTACTTTAAGAAGGTCTTCCATGGGTCGGCATATCCTCCCAGGTTTCCTCTGACATCCACAATTAAATATTTGTAGTCTTTAATTTCCCCCGCAAAATCAGACAGGATTTTATCATATCCTGAGCCCAAAACAAAGGACGGAAACCTTAGATAGGCTGTTTTACCCTCTTCAATTATTTTGGTTTCCGGTTGTGCAGGTTTATTCTCCGAATTTGAGAATAAAATGCTGTTGTCCGCTCGCGCTTTTACGGGCTCCAAACCGAGTATTTCAATAAGATCCTTGTTCTTTTTGATATTAAGGGGATCATTTAACTGTGAAAAGGAAAAACCTGTACCTATATTTGCTTTTGCAACCACATCCAATGGGCTGTAGTAGAAAGTATGAGTAGCCTTTCCCACCGGAAATTTGCTTATTATGTCATGCATGGTTAAAAGGTTAGGGATTATATCGCCCGGAAGATTATCAAACCTTTTTTGATAGTAATTCGAATATTCCTTTTCATACCTTATGGCATCAGTACTGGATTCCATTAAAACCTCATCAAGGGTTTCCAGGTCACTTCTGATTTGTTCCGGAGTGATGTTTCTTATATCCATTTCGACTGACGGATAAACGGGGGATTTATCCCCTACTGAAACATTTCCATCCAAAGTGATATATGTTTCAATGGAGTACAAAATAAAGGAAGCCGTTAAAATCAGGATGGCAATCAGAGCTCGTTTAGTACCTGGTTTCTTTGTCATTTGGTCTCCTTTTTATGTCAGAATCAGATTACCCACTCACCGTTTCTTAAAATTGCAACCTCATCTCCTGCGAAGGTATACCCTGTCACATGTACATCCGGACCGCCCACCATGAAATCTATATGAATCATTGATTTATTTGCACCCTTTGCGGCTTTTTCGTCCTCCGACATTTCAGCCCCGCCGATTATTGTCTCAGTGTAGGAATTACCTAAAGCAAAGTGGCAGGATGCATTTTCATCAAACAATGTATTCATGAACAATAGCCCTGATTCTGCAATGGGTGATGAATCGGGAACAAGAGCAACCTCTCCCAGTCTTGATGCACCTTCATCCATTTCCATTAGTCCTTCCAAAACCTCTTGATTCTTCCCTGCCTTAAACTCAATGACCTTGCCGTCCTTGAATACAAAGCTGAAATCCTCGACCAGGTTACCCATGACCGAAAGTGGCTTCGTTGCTCTTAAATATCCGTTAACTCTGTGAGAATGCGGTGCGGTGAAGATTTCTTCAGTGGGGATGTTTGCTATGTACTTTTCTCCCTTTGGTGTAACCGAAGCTCCTCCTATCCATTTATGCCCTTCTGCAAGGTGGACTGAAATATCGGTACCGGGTCCCTCAAACCTGATTCTTTTAAAATTCTGTTCATCAAGCCAGGACTCACGCCTTTTAAGCTCTGATTCGTGTTTTTCCCACGCCTTAACCGGATCTTCTGTATCCAGTCTCACTATTTTTTTCATTTTCCCCCAGAGCTTTTCCACTGCTTCTTCATCAGTTGCACCGGGGAACACCTTCTTTGCCCAGGCGACTGTCGGATATGCGGCCACAATCCATTTTAAGGTACCGGCGTCCATATGCTTGTCCAGCTTTTCTGTCGCCTTTAGCATTACCCTCTGGCTTCTTTTTTGTTTGTCCTTGTCAACGTCCTTCAAAAGCTCAGGATTCGGTGATGCTATCGCAATTCTGTGATAATTAGATGAGTATGCCGCATCTATGAAATCTACGTCAAAATCGGGATATAAATCAAAAATATAGTCGTGACCCAAATTGTATTTAGCCAGTGTTATTTCATCATCGTTCATCCTTAATATTACATCCTTTGCACCGACCTCATAAAGTACCTTGACCAGCTCACGGACAAGGGGCAAAGCCTCTGAAGAGAAGGTAATTATTGCTCCGTCTTCTTTTTGTATATTAGCTCCCACCTTTACTATGAGTTCAGCATATTTTCTTAAATCAATCTTGTCCATATCAATTCAACCCCATTCCCATTATCGGTAAATTTCTTTTCTTATTGGCTTTATTTCTTTCAAATACTTCCTCTTCATCATCCTTGAAGGCTTCCATCAGTGCATCGTAATCCTTGTTGATTGCTGCATACCTCTCAGCCTGACCCATTTCAAGATATTCTGTGAACAGCGGATCTATGGGCAGCTCACAAATCATGGGAAGTCCCATTTTCCCGCTTATTTCGGCAGCGCTGTTCTTTGTGAATACATTGTGTTTTTTGCCGCATTCATCACAAATTAAATAGCTCATATTCTGGATGACACCCTTTATGGGAATTTCCTGCTTTTTAGCCATGTTGACTATCTTATTGACTATCATGGTTACAAGGTTTTGAGGAGTGGAGACAATTACCAGGTAATCAACGGGGAATTTATCCATAATAGTTATGGCAACATCACCGGTTCCCGGAGGCATATCGATTAGGAGATAATCCAGGTCACCCCAGTCGGTATCCGTATAAAGCTGGGTTAAAACATTGGAGAGTATGGGCCCCTTCCACATTACGGGCTCCTCTTCGTCAATCATAAGATTCATGGATTGCACGGTTATTCCAAGATCAGAGGTCCTGGGCATGAGTCTTATTTCATTTGGATCTTCTGTTGGTCTGTATCCCGATCTTTCTTCCTCTATTCCAAAAAACCTAGGCATTGATGGACCGGTTATATCTGCGTCAAGAACTCCTACTTTTTTCCCCAGCTTTCTCAACATCACCGCCATTAATCCCGTTACTGTGGATTTACCAACCCCGCCCTTGCCGGATATAACTCCCACAATATGTGTAATCTTTCCATATTTAGGTTTTAACAGATCGCATTTTTTATCTTTTCTGCATTTAGGTTTCAATGCACATGAATTACATTTTATGGCCATTCCCATATCCTTTCTTAGAACCCGTCAGGCCTTGTCCCTGAAATTTCAGGTGTCCAGGCCTCATTGGTATATTTATTGACTATGTAGTAGTTTTTGCTTGTTTTTGAATCAGCACTTTTGACCTCCAAAACTGCCTTGTAAAGATTTGTCTTATAACCCCAGGTAACCGGTGCCGCAATAATATCAGCCTCGGAATTTTTGGTGACTATTTTTGCATTGAGCTCAGCCAGCTTTGCGATGAATTCTTCAATTTCAAAGGAAAGCTGATACTTCAGCATTTCTTTGTCATCAGCCAAAAGTATGCCTATGGTTCCTTCGGGATAATCTGCCCTTATTGCTTTAATTGCCTCTATAAGCGCTCCGTAATAACCGGTTTTAAAATCAACGGGCTTTCTTAAAGCAAACAGGTTTTTAATGATGTTATTGTCAATTCTGTTCATGACAATATATGTATCAGTATCGTTGTACAGGTTTCCCAGGGTTTCTTCCGCAGTTACTCCTGCAGTATAGTAGTACTTTATAACCTCGTTTTTATAGGTATTGAATTCAAAAATATAGTCGGGAGCCAGAGGATTCTTCCCGTCAACAGGCATTGCGGAGGATAGGGAGTCATATAGCTCCTTTATTGTCCCCTCATCCGTTACCACGAATCTGAAGCCCTTGTCCCTGGTACTTTGAATGATTATCTTCGCAATGTTATCCTTGTTTACCCACTCAAAATCATTGTTTTTATAGGTCAGCTTCAATATGGATTTGCAGCCTGAAACCATAACCATAACAAGGATCAAGACTGAAATAAGCTTACCTGTTTTTCTCATCATTTCCACCTCTTGTTCCTGTTAACAGAGCGTCCGACAGCTTGCAGAACTCCTCCATGGATAATGTCTCCCCTCTTCTCACCGGGTCAATTCCGGCCTTACCAAAGGCTTCAGCCATGACTTCCGGGGAATAACCCAAGGGCTTTAAGGTATTATTAAGAGTTTTTCTTCTCATTGCAAAGGATTGTCTTATCACCTTGAAGAACAGCTCCTCATCCTTAGGATGTACTTTCTTTTCCTTTCTTCCGATAAGTTTTATGACAATAGAATCCACCTTCGGCTTCGGCATAAAGGATTCAGGTTTAGCTACCCTTATGATCTCAGGGATTGTGTGATACTGAACCAACAGTGAGAGGGCACCGTAGTCCTTTCCTCCGGGCTCAGCACATATCCTTTCAGCCACTTCTTTTTGAATCATCACCGTTATGGACTCAAAATCAAAATCCTCGGTCAAAAGCTTCAGGAGAATCGGTGTTGTAACATAATAGGGCAGGTTTGCCACTATTTTTACGGGCATATCTAAAAGGAGGTCCTTGAAATCTATATCCAAGACATCCTCGTTTATCAATGTGAAATTTTCATAGTTTTTGAACTCTGTATCCAGCATGGGAATTAAGTCCTTGTCTATTTCCACTGAGGTGACGTGCTTTGCTGCCTTTAACAGCTCACCGGTCAAGGCTCCGGAACCCGGTCCTATTTCTATGACATGATCCTCCGAAGAAATCCCCGATCCTTTTATGATATCTGCTACCACCTGTTTATCAGTCAGGAAATTCTGCCCCAGTGATTTAGTAAACTTAAATCCCCATTCCTTTACCAGTTCCCTGGTTTTTAAATCATTCATCAGTCTCATCGAGAGTGGCAACAGCCCTTTCGAATTCCTCTCTTTCTATTCCATAATTATTAAGTCTTTGTAGAAGCTGGTTTCCGTTTGCATAGCCTATGTTCAAAAGCTTGCCAAGCCCCGATCTTCTTTTTCTCGAGGCAGGATCACCCAAAAGTCCGTATTTTAAAAGATCTTCCGTTCCGAATACTTCCCTTTTTACGGTAATTGTGGCATGCGCATTCTCGATGGCTTTACGTATGACCTCGGGCTTGGCATTTTCAACACCGATATCCCCTGATTTTTCACCGTCCTGCCTTGCTATATAAGCATGCTTTGCCTCCGGTACCAATTCGTTTATTCTTTTTCTGATCAATTCACCGGCATAGTCGGGATCCGTAAGTATGATTATTCCTCTTTCTTTAGAAGCTTTAACAATCATTTCAAAGGTTTCCCCCGTAATCCCATAGCCATGGGTTGAAATAACCTCAGCTTCCACTGCAGCCTTTACAGCAGCCACATCATCCTTACCTTCAACTATTATAATTTCCTTTATCATAATTACCCTCCGACCTATTTAATTATAACAGATTGTTGCTGTTTCCATGTCCGGCACTTAATCCTTTCTCCGCTAAATTGCTCATTCAATCAAAGCGTATAAATAAGAACAGAAGCTCTAACCCGCAGGCAAAGCTTCTGTTTTTATTTCGTATCAAATTATATTGTTTAATTGAACCATCTTAGTTTACGTAACCGCCCACTGTGGGTTTACCCATTGCCAGTACTCTTGAACGGTACTCAGAGTTTGATTCTCCGCCGTTTCTCGGAATGAATACATCAAGTCTGTTGCTTGAGTAGAAATCTGAACCGCCTCTGTCACCTACGAAGAATGAACCCCATCCTTCAAGATAAATCTTTGTTCCCAAAGGATAAACGTTTGATGCAACACAACCGTAACGCAGCGGATCACCCATTGCAGTTACCGAATAGCCGCCGTTTTCCTCCGGAAGATCTGTATAGAAGGAAAGTGTGAAGTTAACATAACTTCCGGACCTTGACGCAGAAACATTGGTTTCCTGACCTCTTACAAAGATATACTCAGGTTTGTCACCTATCAGAACAACTTGGTTTACCGGTTCCTTGGTTACTGAGTCTGACAGAGTCTCCGTATTTACAAGAACACCGTCCTCATAGGTATGCTTTAATACTATTGTGTTCTCACCCTTTACGCCTTCAGTTCCGATTTTTTCAATTCCCTTATCCAGGGTTTTATCTAGCTCTTCAACTGTTTCAAAAGGAATTTCAGTTTTCTTGATTTCCTCATTCTGAGTTACTCTGACTATTTTAAGAGCAAGTCCGTTTGTAAGCTCTGTCTCAGTTGACAGTGACATTTTATCCATAGGTCCGACGTTGATATATTCCTTGGCCAACAGATCCCTTACAGTATCTCCTGTAGTTATGTATGTAACTGTTCTGCCGTCGGCAGTTACAGCAACTTCCATTTTTCTTTTGATTTTAACGGTGTCTTCTTTATTAAGAGCCGTAGTAAAAGGCTTATCCAGATAATCCTGGATATCCAGTTCAATACCCTTCTCCTTCAGGAATGCACCTACGTTTGTCTGCAGTGTTTTATACTCTGTTTTTACTCCGTCAACATCAACCGTTACATAGTTAGTAAGGTTTTCGTTTACTCTGTTTACAGCCAGAATCATGGTTGCAGACAAAAGAATCGGAGCAGTTACTTTCATAAATGTTTTCATATTTACCTCATCCGTTGAGTCAGATATTAATTGTATTTTCCCTTGTATTTCAAGGATTATTTTAATACTGACGCTATGGTGGAAAACCCGTTTAACAGTTACCACAATTGAAAATTATATTGTTCTCAATATATTTAGTCAAAAAAACGCAGAAAACCCTTGATTACCAATGATAATCAAGGGTTTTTCCGAAAATATATGAATTTTTTGTTAACGAAAAACTTCTTTTTTCTTTACAAGTTGTCGCCTTTGTCTTTTAAACTGAAGAACCTTAGGGCATTATTGTAAAGAATCTCCGAGGTTTCTTCCGGATCAAGCTTTTTAATTTCAGCTATTTTCTCAATGACATATTTAATTAAATCGGACCTGTTCCTTTTTCCTCTGAAAGGATCCGCAGTAAGAAACGGTGCATCTGTTTCAGTCATCAAAAACTCAATTGGTATTTCTCTTACTACATCAATGAGCTTTCTTGCATTTTTAAAGGTAACTACGCCGCCGATTCCAAGCATATAGCCCAAACCTGTCATTTCCTTTGCTATTTCCAATGATCCTGAATAGCTGTGCAGGACAGCGGGAACATCCGTATTTTTTCTTAAAAAATCAGCCATATCACCGTAGGAGTCTCTGATATGCAGAATCGCAGGCTTTTTATATTCCCTTGCTATTGCATACTGTTTCTCCAGTATTTCCTTTTGAAACTCATGGGACGGATTCAAGTCCTCCCAATAATAATCCAAGCCTATTTCTCCCACTGCCGCTACCTTGTCATGGCTCATAAGATTCTTTATCTCAGATTCAACCTCATCACTCCAGTCGGCTCCGTTTGACGGATGGATCCCGACGGCTGCATAAACAAAGCTGTATTTCTCGGCAAGTTTTATACTGTCTCTCATGCCCTGGAGTGAGGATCCGCAGTTTATTATGTGTGTAACTCCCTTGCTGTTTATATCCGAAAGGATCTCATCCCTGTCTAAATCATACTGCTCATCATCGTAATGTGCATGGGTATCAATGATTTTCATTAATTCTCCTTTATATAAATGAACGAACTGTAAATATATTCTTCATTCCATTCACTATTTATTCATATTTTATTTCAAACCCGCTCCCTGAGCCATTTTGAGAGTTATGAAGAAAACTTCACAGCTGTTAATTTTGCAGGGAACCTTTAATCCGGCAAATTTCGGACTCAAAATATACTTATTAATATGTTCCTTTGGATATTAATATAATTATCTGTTAAATTGTTTTTTCTGATATTATATGACTAAGAGTAATCAAAGGAGGCATCTATGATTTCAAACTATATAGAGGAGATAATTAAGCTTCCCCTCTTTAAAACTTTTACCAGAGATTATCTTAAAAGCATTTTGAACCTATACAATTATAGCATACAGAAATTCGACAAGGGCGAGACCATATTCAATGAGGGAGAGGTCTGCAGCTCAATATTTGTAATACTTGAAGGCACAATCAGAATACAGAAAATAGATTCATCGGGAAGGTATCTCACAATCGGTGAGGCAGGCCCCGGAGAAATGATAGGACCTAACGTACTGTTTTCCGATAATTCTGTCTACCCACTTTCAACGGATGCTGTCACACAGGTTGCAGTACTTACCCTTTCGAAGGAATTAGTCCTGAAGCTTTGTCAGATCAACCTAAACTTCCTTGAAACCCTATTAAGGGTAAGCTCCGGAAAAGCCTTCATGTTGACAAAAAGGCTTGATGAAGTAACGGTTCAGACATTAAAGCAGAACATTTCAAGGTTCCTACTGTGTGAATTTGAGAAATCCGGGGACAAAAATATCCTGCTCCCCTTCACTAAAAAGGAATGGGCGGATAAATTGGGGGTTCAAAGAACCTCATTACAGAGAGAAATTAAAAAAATGGAGGATCTTGGCTTGATTAAAGCCAGCAGAACACATATATCAATCTTGGACACTGAAGAATTGACAACCATCGCAGCTGAATAATCCAATTGGGAGGAACTATAATGTCAAAAATACTGGTTATAGGCGGCTCTTCCTTCGACAGGGTCGCATATGTTGAGAAGAATCCAAGCTTATATGGTACCACTGATGCAAAAGCTTACATTGAGTCCGCAGGTTCTTCAGGGACCGCCAAGGCTCTTGCCTTGACCAAGCTGGGTGAATCAGTACATTTTCATACCGTCCTGGGTGATGATGAAGCCGGGAAAAAGGTCCGTGATTTCATTGAAGAAAATGGTATCTCCCTGAGCTATGACCTGGATCCAATGGGTACAAACCTGAAGCTTAAAATTATTGATGACAGCGGTAATAAAATTTCTATCCATCTCCCGCATTTTGACAATCCAATTACCTTATCCCGGGATGTTATAAAGAAATTGATGAAGGAATGCGATGTCATTGTTCTTAACTTGGTTGGTTATAACAGGGACATTCTGGATCTTGTAGGTGCATCGGAAAGACCGGTTTGGTGCGATCTTCACGATTATCTGGAGAATGATCCCCACTATGATGCATTCATCAAGGTTTCAGACTATATATTCATGTCCAGTGACAGGCTCATGGGTTACAGGGAAACGATAAAAGCTTTGGGTAATACGGGTAAGCTTGTGGTTTGTACCCATGGCAAGGGCGGCTCTACTGCTTACTACAAGGACAGGTTCTATGAACAAAGTGCCTACGATTTTGTACCCGTTGATTCAACAGGTGCCGGTGACAGCTTCTTTTCAGGTTTTTTAAGTGAATACCTGAAAAAAGGAAATATAGAAAGAAGCCTTATGTACGCCTCCATTGCAGGAGGATTATCCATTGAAACAAGAGAAATCGTAGATAAATATCTATCCCATGAACTTGTTGAAAAGACGTTGCTCTCAAAAGGAATATTCGATAAAAGCTATCCCCATGGATAAGTATAAAAAACTGCCGGTTTTAGTGGGGCGTCACTAGGGATTATAAATCTTAAGAAATTCGGCATAATCGTAATTAAGCGGCTATGCCGTTTTTTTATCTTCTGTTTGTTCTGGTGGGTGAAATTCTCCAATGCAGTTGTAAATGATTTTAACGCGCTGCACTCTTTGTCCGTTAATTTCCTCAGCCTTATAAACATAAACTTTCTGAACGAATTCTCGTATTATTTCGGCATCGAGTTCCTGTATTTCTGTGTATTTCCGTACCAAGGAAAGGAAATGCTCAACATTGAGGGAACTCTCTTTTTCTGTTGTCACAGCAGACTTTAGTTCAAATACACGTCTTTTAATATGCGTCTGTTCATTTTCGTAGGTTGTAGACATTTTGGCAAAACGCTCATCAGAAATCTTTCCTTCAATATTATCTTCATAAAGCCTTTGGATAATATCATCAAGCTTGATATTGCGAGCAATAATTTGCTCTAGTTCTTTCTTGCGGTCACGTTGTGCTCGCTCAACTTCCAGTCTTGTCTTTTTCGTGATTATCTTTACAAAGTCATCCTCATGTTCTCGAGCAAAAGCGGTTACCTGTTGAATGCCGTCAAGGAGTAGCTCTTCAACAACCACATTGCGGATCTGGTGAGAACTACAGCCGCCTTTAATCTTGCGATAGGTAGCGCATACAAAATGCTCTTTGTCATGCTCCCAACCACGATGGCGTACTTGGTATAGCTTGGCTCCACAGTCAGCGCAAAATAGCATACCGGAGAGAATTGGCATTTCGCCCATCGGTGTAAGCCTGCGTCTGCCATCTCGGATTTTCTGAACTACTTCGAACACAGGCTCCTCAATGATTGCATCGTGCGTATTCTCGAAAATCTGCCATTCTGACGGGTCATTCTTCATCTGTTTTTTCTGCTTATAGGACTTGCGATAGGTTTTAAAGTTTACCGTATGTCCTAAATATTCCTGCCTTGAAAGCATATGGACAATTGTGCTGCCTCGCCAGATATAATCATCGTTATGTCCTCGATTGTCTGGAATATTGATACCGTTCGCTTTTGCGTGAGCCGAGGGATTCATAATCTTGCGTTTGGTGAACTCCTTGGCTATCTGTGTGGGACCATAACCTTTCATACACAAATGAAATGCCTCTTTTATCACTTTGGCTGCTTCTTCATCAATAATCCAATGGGTCTTATCTTCTGGGTCTTTGATGTAACCGTAAGGCGGATTGGTGCAGAGCGGCTTGCCGGATTGCCCTTTAGCTTTAAACACCGCGCGGATTTTCTTGCTGGTGTCCTTGGCATACCACTCGTTGATGATGTTGAGGAACGGTGTGAAATCGCTGTCTTGCTGATTGGCGCTGTCTACATTGTTGTTAATGGCAATAAATCGGATATCAAAGCCGGGAAACAGTACCTCGGTATAATAGCCAACTTTAAGGTAATCTCTACCAAGGCGGCTCATATCCTTGACGATAACTGTTCCGACCTTACCATCATCAAGCATTGCTAAAAGCCGCTGCCAATCGGGGCGGTCAAAGTTTGTGCCGCTATATCCATCGTCCACGAAGAGCTGCGTATTATCGAATCCGTTCTCATTTGCAAATTTCTGCAGCATGGCTTTCTGGTTTTTAATGCTGTTGCTGTCACCCTGAAGCTCGTCATCGCGAGAGAGCCTGCAGTATAAGGCTGTGATTTTATCTATATTCTTCACAGTAGTTGAAGATTGTCTGTTATTCATTTTTTCCTCCTTTCCGACAATCTTCAAGCGGGTACTGTATGTTCCCGTACTACTGCGAAGAAGTCAAGTTATTTAGGGTTATGAAACCTTTGGAATATCAAGGCTTTGTAAGTTGTTTAGAATCAACCGTTTCACCTTGTCATAGGCGGTTTCAGCTGCAGATTCGCTAATGACTGACTCAACTATATACAAGGTGCCGCCTATCATCTTTTCGGTAATACTGATGGTTCTGGTTTCAGAAGTTTCGCTCATAAGGTTTACCTCCTTAGTCTGTCTTAGGCACTTATCTGCATAATTTTAACTGCATCAGGCTGTATTAGCTTGCCGTCTAATCTCTCATTGGCTTGAAAGCCAATCTGTCCCTGCAAAGAGTAAATTTCACGTAGAATCTTTAGGCTCAGTGCTTGGCGCTCAATCAGCCAATAGTAAGATAAATCAGCGAAGGCAATACTTTTTGCTCCTGCCGATATAAGAGGCATAAATTGTGATGTTATTACCGGCTTTCCGAAAATCGTATTATCAACATCATTCCAAAGGTATCTGCCGCTTGAATCCTTAAGGGTTCTTAGTGCCATAGCTGTTTGGTCATGCATGATGAAGATGGCGTTTTTTCGGTATTCATCTTTCAGAGCAAAATACAGTGCAATCACTTCATCAAAGGAAACGGCTGCATTGTCAGCAGTTGTGATAGCGGCATCTGATGTGAGAATGCCTGTTGGCTGCGTTGTACCGTTGCCGTTTATGAAAGCATTTTCTTCGCTTCTTCCGAAACGTCTGGCAAAATCTCCGGTTAGGTACTTTTCCAGGTCAAAGTTCATATCGGCTATAAAGGAACGTCCTAATTTAGCAAGTGAAGCGAGTTTATATGACTTAACAGGAAATTGTGTAAAGGCATCCACGCTTTCAGGGATTGGTTCTCCGTCTGCGACCCATTCGGCAGTGCCTGTCGAAGTTGTTGCTTGAATGGTGCCATCAGGTGAAGATAGATTAATGACAGTACCATATCTGCGGAACAGATTCTCCTTTGCCAGTGCAAGATTGAGATTTTCGCTGAATTCGCTAGGCGCGATATACGAGCCGGAATCGTCAAAGCCCTCAACCAAATTCTGATAGGATTCGTTGTTCCCTCGCATGACATTCCAGAATGCTTTGTTGTAAGTAGCTGATGTTTTCATGATAAATTCCTCCATAAAGTTAGATTTTAGATTTAGGGGTTAATACCCCGTTTGAATTCGCGTTTTTTCGCGCGTTACCCCATGCCCGTTGTCCAGACAAAAAGCTGTTGAGATTGCGATACCCCCAGGGTCATTACTTTCCAAGCCGGGGATCGCATTTCGTGCAGACAAGTGTTGTGCTATCGATTGCCTGGAGCAGATGCTGGTCATGGTATGGACAGAGAACTTTCATGCGTTTGGCATTGGGCGCTTTGCCGTCCGTAACTCTTGCCAGCGTAAATACACCACTTCGTTCTTCACTCATGGCAAATTCAATAGAAGGATATTTTTTCAAGGTTTCAAGCTTGAACTCGCCATAGCAGTTGTAATAAGCGTTTCGTACCTTGCTGAAATAGAGTGGAAATACTACATTTTTCATTTTGTTTTTCTCCTTTCTCACATGGGGGCATATTGTGGCGGGTATTTTAGGTACTTTCTCATGTGACTATAGAATTTAAAACCTACCTAAATTCCTGCCACAGATTGCCCCTGTGTTGATTAATCAAGAAATTCAGTTCCCCGGAGCAGTTTGTAGCCGATGAACACAGTGGTCTTTTCACCGCCGCTACGAGGACGCTTTCGGACGATTCTTCCCACGTTGGACAATGCGGCTTTGAAGTTCCGGGCGTTTTCCGGGTAGTAGCCGTTGTCCTGACACCAGCCTTGATAGGCGTAATAGATATCCGCGGTGCGTTCCTCACAGTTGCCATCCTCGACTAAGCATTCTTCGAAGAACAAGCCGACCTTGTCGTTTTCCTTATGGTAGGCAAGGGTTGCGTCCTTGACCGACTGCGGCATATCCAGACCGCTTTTGCGTAGTTTCGCATAGCCTTCCAAGGCCCAGTTGAGAATGCCGCTGAGGTTTTCCTGCCGGGAGAACTCGCCTTTCAAACCTAAATCCCGCTCGAACTCCTCGAAGTGGCGTTCAAAGGGAATGATCTTCACACGTCCACTGGTCAGCAGGGTCAAGTCAGTCACCATTGGCAGATAGTTGGTATTGGTAAAGATTTTGAACTGCGGCTTGAAGTCAAAGCTGTTCTCATGCAGGAACCGGGCATTAATGGTATCGCTGCCTGTCAGCGTTTTAAGCAACGCCGCACTGAGAGTAAGCCTTTTGTCCGGCTCGCTGATGTTCACAAACCTTGCTCCCGCCAGCCTCGCCACGTCCTCGGAAGGAGCGGAGCCGCTGTTGTTGGCTTTCATGCCGATAGTTTCCGGTCTGCAGGTCCTGCCATAGTCCCCGCAGATACGCAGGAAGGTTTCCATTGAGGTTCCCTTGCCATTTCGGGTAGTCGCACCGAATAGGATGAACATCGCTTCAAAGCGGGTATCTCCTGTCAGGGCATATCCAAGGCTCTTCTGAAAGAACTCCGCCTTCTCCCGGTCACCGCTCATGACCTCGTCAATGAACTGCTCCCAGCGAGTGCATTTAGCCTTTGGATCGTAGTGCACACCCGCAATCTTGGTAATGTAGTCCTCGGCTCTGTGTTCATGGAACTCTCCGGTTTGCAGATTCAGCGTTCCGTTCTGGCAGTTGAGCAGATAGATGTCCGCATCAAAGGCACTGATGGACAATGGATGCACGTCCTGCGCATCTTTCAGGATGACTTCACGTTGCCTGCGCATCTGCCACTTACCGACAGACTCGATGTACTGCTTGCGAAGAAGTTCTTCTTCAATAGATAGGGCATAAACCATCAGCTTGTTGGCAAGCTTTTTACAAAGGTTCATAACCTTGAGATTGCCTGTATCGCTTCGCCAAGCCTTTCCGTCATAGATAAACCACTGTTTTCGCTCTGGTACATACCGAGCAATGCTGCTGTAGTGGTCGGCGAACAGGTTGCTGTTGCCGATGTCATTTCTGCCGTAGCGTGGATTGCGGTGCGGGTTCAGTTCCTCAAGCGGTTTGCAGCCGGGAACCTCAAACTCCGACTCGATTTGAACTAGCCTTCCGATAGGGTTATATGTTTCCGATGCATTTTCCGCTGCTTTCTCAAGAGTAATTTGCCCATAGGTGGTGCCGCTCTGCGCCCGATCCCATTTATACCGGTATAGTCCACTTTGCCGGAACAGCCTGTCCATTTGGCTTAAGTCCTTGCCGCACCAGAATGCGAGATGCCCACACAAAGCAAGGTCTGCTTCACTATGGGCTTTTCCTTCGGGGATTTCACCGTTCCACAGCCCAATGAAAGACTCGCCGTTTTTAGCTGCCTTTGCTCGGCCGAGGACTTCTTCATCTGAAAGGTATGATATTGCAGGTTTTTGATTCTTGCGTTTTGGTTTCACTGGCTTGAGCATGAACTTATCCAACAGGGTCTGCAGTTTGTCACCAGCCTCCAAGATGTCACCGTCCCTATACACATTGCCCGTTACAGTCAAAAACCTGTTTGTGGCTCCATATACATACACCTCAACACCGACGCTCTGATTGTTGACATAGTATTTTTGAACACTGTAATCAAAGTCGCTTGCCTTAAAATAGATATGCAAGCCTGTGCCGGATGGACTTTTTTCGATATAGCAGCCGTCGAACAAATCTACAATGCTTTGAGCTAAGAGCGTCAGTGTGCCATCTTCGTTGATACAGTGGTCGATATCTATACCTGAGAAGTTATTGAAGATACCAAGTCCGATGCCGTCATTCTGGCTTACAACAGCAATGGCAGTGGCATAATCAGTGAAAGTTTTTATGTTGTTTGGCTGTGCTCTTTTTCCGCTGATTTGATATGGAACCTTTGCAGGCTTCGCTTGATCTTTTCGTTTCTCGAATTTCCAGACGCAGAATTTGCCGTTTTCCCGCAGTTCTTTCGGCAGATTATCATATTGCATTTTTTCACCTCCATTCCGAGGGGAGATTTCTTTCCCTCTACCTATTAGCCACGAGAGTGAAGATAAGTTGAGGATTTCAGAAATACTTTTTTAACTCCCTCACCATCCACAGGACACAAAATTGATAGTTGAGTACCTCAGGATAGAAAAATATTTTTGCCCCTCACTGTATGCCATGAAATCGGAGCAATTCGGACGGTTGGTAAAAAATTTTCATTTCTTAAAATAAAAAAACAACCGGTCCTCCTTCTGAGAAGACGGTTGCAATGGTTATGCTCAAATTTGAGCGAAAGTACTATTTAGTTGAAATAGCGCGTTTACTATTATTTATGTGCCAATTGACTTTCCGACACTTTTGTCTAAAAGTATGTATTTGAAAACACATAAAACAATGCGAGTTAAATATGAATATGCAGTAAAAATAATGTGATATTAAATATTATTGTTATTTACTCTATTCTGTTATATAATGGTATATATTTTGCGGGAGGTGCAAATTAATGGCGATCAGTTTCAACAAGCTATGGAAGCTACTTATAGATAAAAATATGAAAAAGAAAGACCTGCAAAGGCTTTCTGGAATTAGTTCGGCTACTATTACTAAGCTCGGAAGAAATGAAAATGTAAATACAGAAATACTTCAAAAAATATGCACCGCTTTGCAGTGCGATATCTGCGACATTATGGAATTCATACCAGAAAATAAATCGGAGGACAAATAAAATGAGTTTGAGTGCAAATATAAGTGAAAAAGCTGCTCTGATTTGGGCGATTGCAGATAAATTGACCGGGGTGTACAAACCCCATGAATATGGCGAGGTTATTTTACCACTGACAGTTATTCGCCGTTTCGATTGTATCTTGTCGGATACGAAAGATTCTGTATTGGAGAAATATGAAAGCGTCAAAGCACTACCAATGAGAGATGTGCTGCTCCGCAAAGCATCAGGACAACCTTTTTACAATACCAGCAAATTTACCTTTGAAAAGTTGTTGGACGATCCCGACAATATTGAAGCAAACTTCAGAGACTACCTAAACGGCTTTTCCGAAAATGTTCACGATATTATTGAAAAGTTCAAATTTGATGGACACATTAATACGATGGCGAACAAAGGCATTTTATATATTGTGCTAAAAGAGTTTACTTCATCGAAGGCAAATCTGCATCCAACATTCATCTCCAACCTTGAAATGGGTTATATATTTGAAGAAATAATCCGCAGGTTTTCTGAGTCTCACAACGAGGATGCCGGACAGCACTATACCCCTCGAGAAGTTATCAAGTTAATGGTAAATGTTCTTTTTTATGATGATAATGACATTTTATCCGGTAATAATGTGGCGAAAACAATCTATGATATAATCATTCAGAAATTGATACAATTTAATTATCCTAAAAGATGCTATGGTTAGGGGTGTGCAAACTCAAAAATGGGTGTGCAGTGGTAGAAGTCGAGGTTGCTCGGCTATTTTTATTTCCTAATAGTTTTATAATTGGTGCAGGGGTATTATTAAATATATAGATTCAAATTTATTTATGTGAAGCTGGATGAGGAGGAAAAGATGATTATGGTTAATATGACTTACGATATTAGAACAACTGAATATGCTCAACAGACATTGATGAATCTCACAGGTGTTCCAATCTCAAAGTGGGAAAAATATCTTGGTCGCCAACACGAGTATAAATATACAGACTATCTTGTGGAAGACGTGATTAGTTCTTATGGGCATTTTCCACGAAGCTACAAAGATTTTGAATTTATCTATTTTCATGTGACAACAAGTGCAAACGGGTGCACTTCCTTTCAGAAACATGGAGTATTAGATCTAAAACAATCATATTTGTGTCAAGACTCTGAGTTAAGACAGTTCTTGGAAAAACACGGTATTGATATCAATCTAGATGAGCGGATACTGATATATCGAGGAAAAAGATTTGATATTACTTTTGGGGCTTGCCCAAGACAAGATACAGAGGCTTATAAATGTTGGTCCATAGGGAGAAAGTTTTACTATGATTATACTACGTGTGGGTTTTTATCAGTGTGGGAGAGAAGTCCTTACGGAGGACAAGTTCATCATAGACCAGAAATATTGATGGATATCGATAATCTTCTTGGATTGAATTTATCCCAAGAGTGGGCGTCTATTAACGATCCTTATGAGATAGTTGCAAAGGTAAGTGGTGAAAAAATCATCTATGACAGTGATGACAATCAAAGTGATAAGGATAAGGTCCTAAACTATTTGACGAAAGCATATTTTACAGCCTTTGGAGAACCGACTGAAGAGGTACTTCTGATTAAGAACCATGTGCAAATACCTCCTATAGATATTCTTGAAATAAAGCCATTGCCACATTGGAAAGATTATTGATGTTTTATGTATTGAAGTGTTTATTTTTGATACGAAAGTAAATTATTGGCTTTAAGAAATTTTTCTATCATGGGATTGTGATTATCTATTCGATAATAAACCCACATATCCACGAATTGTGCTTCTGCAAATGGTTTATTTATTAGGTATGAACGATTCATGTATTTTACACTATATGGAAGTATACATAGACCTTTTGTTTGTTTTAATGTTAAGCCGATGATATCTATCTGTTCGCAGCATTCTACAATACTCGGAAATATTAATTTTTGAGCCATACCTTGGAGATATTCCCTTTTCCATCTCTCGAACCCTTTCATATATATGTAGGGCTGATTATTAAAATCATTTAAAGATATAACTTTCTTTTGAGTATAACAGTGTTCATTATCCATAAAGACATGTAATTCCTCTTTTGCAAAGGGTACACCGGATATTAGCGTAGATATGTCTTTCATTTCCATTGATATGAAAATGTCACATTCCCCATTCTCCAACCCCATAAGGCCATCAATTGGTTGGCATGAATTAACTGATACATTACATGAAGGATAATCTTCCACAAACCGGTTTATCAATGGTTCTGTGTAATCTCCAGTCCAATAATATGGGCTGTTTATTATTATGTTTTCTATAGGATTAACTGCAAGAGATTTTGCCTGCCAACGTGTTGTTTCATATAGATTAAGAATACTGCGAAATGCTTCATAAACAACCTCTCCTGATGGTGTCAATTTAACATCTCTGGTAGAGCGCTCAAACAATCGGCAATCAAATTCTTCCTCTAGAATAGCAATATGTCGGCTGAGTGCAGGCTGGGTAATATATGATAGCTCTGCTGCCTTTGTAAAACTCAGCGTTTCCGCCAAAGTAACATACTCTTTTATAAAGCTCCATTTAATCATAACTACCTCCACCAAATCTACATTTATATACGATTATATAATAAAGTGATTTATAACGCAACGTTATAAATCACTATCAAATGTAGCATTTCTCAAAAAATGAAATTATGGTACGGTAATAGTGAAAGCACATCACAATATTTGAAGGAGGTTTTATTTCTATGTTTAGTATTGATAGTAGTATCAATCAAGGTGCACCGTTGCTTTTCAATTTTGGTAATTCTACATGCGCACCACTTATGTTTACTTCTCCCCAAGATGAACTGCTCGCATGTCGTAATGGAGCCTGGCTTGGATGTTTTCTCACCCTTTCTCCAGTTTATGATATCTCTGGACCAGATGTCGTAAAATTAATGAACTATGTGAGTGTAAATCGGGATTATGCAAAACTGAAGGTTGGAGGTTCCAGACATACTATTCTGTGTAATGAAAAAGGGCAGATGCTTGCAGATGGTGTCCTGATGAGACTTGAGGAAGATCTATACCGTTCATATTGGCTTGCACCTGTATTGGCTTATTATGTAGAAACACTAGGGTTCAATGTTCAAGGAAAATGGGTGTATGATGAATTCTTTTTACAGATTGATGGACCGCGTTCTCTTGAAATCATGGAGAAGGTTTCTGAAACAAATATTCATGATTTGAAGTTCGCTCAACATAAATTTATTGAAATAAAGGGGATTCCTACATCTATACATCGTCTTGGTATGTCGGGCAGCCTTGCATATGAAATGCATGGTGCAATGAAAGATATCGATACTGTATATAATGCGATTGTAGAAGCAGGCCAAGAATTTGGTATTAAGCGCCTCGGTCTTGTAAATTATTGCAGAAATCATACGCAAGGTGGCTACCCGAACCAGTATATCCATTTTTACTATCCATTCCTTATTAATGGTGAAGGTATGAAACAGTACGTTCTCGATCATATGGGTTATAATGTTCAGTTTGGGCAGTATAAATTCTACGGAAGTGCATCTGATGATATTCAAAATGCTTTTGTTACACCGTTTGATGTAAAATGGGACTATCTGATTAACTACGATCATGACTTTATCGGTAAGGAAGCGCTGTTAAAGTTAAAAGAAAATCCTCCACGTACTGTAGTGACATTAGAGTGGGATGCCGAGGATGTCGCAAAGGTCTTTGCCTCCCAATTTATGGGAAAGGACATTGCCCCTTGTGATGATATCTCTGGTGTCGCAGATGGAGCATTAACTGATCCATTTGTAATTAGCAAAGTTATTAAAGATGGAAGTATGATTGGTGTTGCATCAGGCCGCTTAAAGGATTTTTATCATCAGAAGATGATTTCCCTTGCGTTTATTGACCGGAAATATGCAAATGAAGGTGAAGAACTGAGTGTGCTTTGGGGAACAGATTCTAATACAGCCATGCCAATCAAAGTAACAGTTGCACGTTTTCCTTATTTTAACGAAGAATACAGAAATGAAACTTTTGATGTTGAAAAAATACCACACCCTAATTTTAAAAAATAATTTTGTATGCAGATATATCAAGTTTGTCATAAGAAAATAATACAATTACAAGAAGGGACTATAGGGAAATAGCTCCATAAAAAATCAGTACACTTTTAAGTAAGGTGAACTAGTAAAGTAAAAGTAGACACATAAAAAAGTGTTTACTTTTACTTTTTT
>DAINSS010000011.1:0-12352 GCA_036741195.1 Clostridiaceae bacterium
CATTAAGGTAAAATAAGGAAATATGTTCCATAAAAATGATAATCTCCGATTAATAGGATAAAATGTAATTAAGAGGATTTAAGTTTGTTTATTTAACTCATTACAGCCAAAGGAGATACTATGTTTACATCACCGGAAAAATACAGAAACTCTTCAATTTACTCTATATTTGTACGCAATTACAGCGAAGAAGGAACCTTTCACGAAATACTGCCGGATTTGCAAAGAATCAAAGATATGGGTTTTGATATCATTTGGCTCATGCCAATACATCCAATTGGTGCTAAAAACAGGAAAGGCAGTTTAGGTTCTCCTTATTCAATTTCAGATTTCTTTAAAATTAATCCTGAGTATGGCACAGAAAATGATTTTAAGTCATTTCTTCAAAGATCTCATGAACTGGGTTTAAAAGTTATTATTGACGTCGTCTATCACCACACTTCCTGGGACAGTCGATTAATGGATGAAAAACCTGAGTGGTTTTACCATAAAGAGGATGGAACAATAGGAAATAAGGTGGGAGATTGGTCGGATATAGCTGACCTGGATTTCCGTCATTCAGAACTCTGGCATTATTTGTACGATGCTTTGGAGAAATGGGCATCCATGGGGGTGGATGGTTTCAGATGCGATGTTGCACCATTGATTCCAATAGAGTTTTGGAAATATGCCAGAAATAAAATTGAAAGTAACGGTTATGAGCTAATATGGCTCAGTGAATCCGTTGAACCAAGCTTTATTACTTATTTGAGACATAATGGATTCAATGTCCATTCTGATTCAGAAGTCTACGCTGTCTTTGATATTCTGTATGACTATGATATAAAGAACAATTTCATGAACTTTGTTAATGGGGGAGATATCAAGGATTACTTGGAATCCATATTTAGGCAGGAGTATATCTATCCCAAAAGATATGTAAAAATGCGTTATATGGAAAATCACGATAATCCAAGAGCTAAGGAACTTATTAAAGACAGGAGAAGATTGATTAACTTCACTGCATTCATGATGTTTTTAAAAGGAGCATATTTATTCTATAACGGACAAGAGACTATGAGTGATCATACTCCGAGTCTTTTTGACAAAGACCTGATTGAGTGGGAAATAGACAATGAAATTGTTGAATTGACTAAAGCTCTTAATCAAATTAAAAAAATGGATTTCATGAGAGAGGGTAATCTGTTCCTTAAATCTTTGACAGCTGACACGGCAGAAATCAACTATGAATACAAGAATAATTGGTATACGGGAATTTTCAATATAGGAATTAATGAAGAATCAGATAAGGATATATTAGGGAAAATTGATTCGGATAGTGAATTAGAGATTTTATTCAATGGGGCGGATCTTATAAATAAAGATAAAATCGAATCTGAATCTGAACTGTTACTCCCAATAATTTACAAATCAAAAAGGAAAAAGAAAGATGAAACTGGGATTATATCTTAAGGGCGGAGGAGCGAAAGGTGCTTTTCAAGCGGGTGTACTAAAAGGTCTATCCGACAGGGGAGTCAATTTCAATGTGATTTCCGGTACTTCAATCGGTGCAGTAAATGGATACTTCTTGGCAAACAATGCTTTAAACAAAATGGAAGAGTTATATCTAAACAGTGATGACAGCATATTCTCGGAAACTGTTTTAAGCGGAAAAACAATTGAAAATAAGTACATATTGGATAAATTAGAGTCAGTACTGAAAATTGAAAAAACATCCATCGAAGCTTTCCTTGTAAACTACGTGGAAGTTATTGAAGGCAAGTTAGTTGAAAGAACTGAGGATATATTAAATTTAAGCTCAGATGAGTCAATTCAAAGGATAAAATGGAGTTCACTTCTCCCATACAATCAAAAACCAATGACTTTCCCGGAATTTATTGAATTTATAAAAAACAATGACATTTCTCAAAGTTTCATTGATGATCTCAGTAACGGAATTTACGACGGAATAAATCTGGACGGAGGTATGATTAATAATTTTCTAATCAAAGAGATTTTCAATTATGGTTTGGATAAACTCTTGATAATCGGATATAACGGTACATTGGATGAATACTTAAAAGACCTGACATTCTTATCCGAAGAAGATAAAAATAAAATAGTTTATATTTCCAGAGACAAGGATTTCAATGTTACGGATACCTATGATTTCAGTAAAGAATTTTTGAGATACAACTACATGATGGGGTTAGAAAAGGGAAAAAACTTCAATATAGAAGTATTAAGCTTACATAATATATAATACTATGAACTTAAACCCGAATTTTTCATAATAAAAAGCAACCGAGTACATTTGACAGTGTTGTGATATGTACTCGGTTGTTTTTTTTGAATAATCTTTAGGTTAATTAATAGGTTATTTATCAAGATTTGAGAACAAATATTTTAAGGTACTGCAAAGAGAGTCATTTATTTCAGTGACATTACCTACTCCGTGGTAGGGTGTTTCATCTCTGTTTATAATAACGACAGGTAAGTTTTTTTCCAGGAATATCCTTGGAATGGATGCTACCGGATAAACAACTAAGGAGGTACCTAAAACAAGCAGTAAATCACACTTGTCAGCTTCAATTACCGCATCATATATTTTCGGTACATCTTCGTCAAATAGAACTACATCCGGTCTAATAATTCCGCCACAGTCGCATTTGTAACTGATTAGTCCATTTACCAGGTCGGGATAAGAATACTCTTTATTGCAGGTATCGCAGTAACATCTTTTCAATGTACCGTGGACCTCAATTACGTTTTTCGAGCCTGCTTCATAATGCAACGAATCAATGTTCTGGGTGAGAACTGCCTTTATTTTCCCCGATTTTTCTAGTTCCGCAAGAAGTTTATAAGAATCATCAGGACCTATATCGGTATAGTTTAGCTTTGTTCTCATATATTCCCAGAAAAGATCCGGGTTTTCATTGTAGAAAGAGTGTGACAATACTGTTTCAGGTCTGTATCCATGAAAGTTGTGGGAATAAAGACCATTTTTGGATCTGAAGTCGGGAATACCTGCTTCAGTGGATAATCCTGCGCCGCTGAGTACCATAATATTATTTGCATTCTTGATAAGTTTAACAGCCTTATCTTTTTCAAATTTATGTTTAACGCTCAATACAGCCACCTCCTTAATGTTTCAACTATATTTATTGCTTAATATTCTGCTTTATCAAAAGTATATATTGTTGTTTAGGATAAATCAGATTTTAGCATTTCGATACCTTTTTCAATACGCTTTATCGATTCTTCTTTTCCCAGAATATCAGCTATCTCAAAAGCTCCACCGGGTGTATATTGTTCTCCCGATAGGGCAGTTCTGACCGGCCACAGCATCATTCCATTCTTAATTTCCATTTTAGCAATTAAAGCGGTCAGTGCAGTTTGGATGTTTGTGAAGTTCCAATCTTCAATTGCTGAAAGTGAAACTAATGCTTCCTCCAGTGATTTGAGAGCTATTTCCTTTGTTGTCTTCATCTTCTTATGTACGTGCATATCAGTACTGTAATCCGGCTGTGTCTTTAAGAATGAGATTTGCCCAGGGATATCAGTTAATACGGTAGTTCTGTCATGCAAAACGTCAGCAATTTTCACAGTATCTAAAGCAGTGCCTTCTGTTACTTGTTTTATAAACGGAAGGGCGGTTTCATGGAATTTTTCAGGAGACATTGCTTTTAAGTATTCTCCATTCATCCATTTCAGCTTTTCAGGGTCAAAAATTGCAGGGGATTTATTGATTTTGTTATAATCGAATATTTCAATGAGCTTTTCCTTGGAGAATATCTCATCGTTTGTTCCGGGACTCCATCCCAATAGGGCAATATAGTTTAATATGGCCTCAGGTAGATAGCCCTTGTCGATTAAATCAAAGAATGATGCATCTCCGCTTCTTTTGGAAAGCTTATTCTGTGAATCTTTCATTATCGGCGGACAATGAACATAAACGGGAACATCCCATCCAAAGGCCTCGTAAAGTCTGTTGTATTTTGGTGATGAAGATAAATATTCCGATCCTCTGACAACATGGCTTATTTCCATTAAATGATCGTCTACTACATTTGCAAAATTGTATGTTGGATATCCATCGCTCTTTAGCAGTACCATATCTTCAAGTTCGGAGTTCTCAACGGATATTTTTCCGTATATTGCATCCTCAAAAGTTGTGGTACCTTCTGTGGGATTGTTCTGTCTGATAACGTAAGGTTTGCCCGCCTTAATGTTTTCTTCTATCTCTTCTTTGGACAAATGCAAACAGTGTTTATCATACTTGTAGGGTCTCTTCAATGCTTCTGCATGCTCTCTTAATAGATCCAATCTTTCTTTTTCACAGAAACAGTAATATGCTTCACCCTTATCAACCAGTTCTTCAGCATATTTTTTATAAATATCACGTCTTTCCGACTGAACGTAGGGACCGAAACCCTTATCCTTGTCTGGACCTTCATCATAATCCATGCCCGCTACTTTAAGTGATTGTAAAATAATATCAATTGAACCTTCTACAAATCTTTCCTGATCAGTATCTTCAATTCTCAATATGAAATCTCCGCCGCTGTGTTTGGCAATAAGATACTCATATAAAGCAGTTCTTAAGTTTCCAATATGCATATACCCCGTAGGACTTGGGGCGAATCTTGTTCTGATCTTCATTTTTCTACACCTCGTTAAAAAATTCCGGGTCATACCGGAATCTCATTATTAATATTATACATTATTGAAAAATCTAGTCAAACAACCAATTTTCTCAATTATGTAAAATTCTTTTACCGTTGCTCGTTATTACTATTGTGCCATGTAAATCGGTTCTGGAGTAGGGTATCAAATTTGACTCGAGGAGTAATTTGACTTTCTCCGAAGGGTGTTTAAATAGATTTTTGTAACCAACACTTATTCCAACAAATTCAGGACTGGTTTTAAGTAAAAACTCCTTATCCATGGATGTTTCGGATCCGTGATGACCGGCTTTTAAAAAATCAATATCCAGATTTTTTTTAGTATCAATGCTGTAGAATACATCTTTTTCCAAGTCTCCGAGGAAGAGAAATGTTTTTTCCAGAAAATTCAGTTTATATACCCCGGAGTAATTATTGACCTCTGAATAAGTCACCGGATCCGGATGAAGACATTCCAATGTAATATTTTCCCCTAGGTTAATTATGGTGCCTTTTAAATTATTTTTGACCAGGATATGGGATGATTTTGCCAATTGGTGTACTTCTTCCATTATGGGTTCATTAAAGTAATCATGGCTGAGAAATATAACTTTTGGTTTAAATTGCCTCATTACACTAGGTGCAGCAGCCAGATGGTCGTTATGGGGATGTGTAAGTATTACAATATCTATTCTGTCAGTTAAAGCGGAAATATACTTGGTAACGGTGTTTTCCATTCCTACAGGACCTGCATCTATTAACATTATTTTATTGTCAGCCTCTATCAGGATAGCATCACCTTGATCGCAGTCAATCATATGTATCTTTAGCCGATCATTGTTCAGGATGAGCCTTAAATTTTTATAAACTCCGTAATTTCCTGATAACAGTATTCTACCGATTCTTGGTTTAGTTATTAATAGAATGGAAAATGACATTAACAGTGCCACCGTCGTTAAAATTACAATTTTCTGTATGAATGAACTAAGCTTCCACTTAATAATGAGCAGGGAGGTATACTCAGAATTTTTGATTTTTACTCTGTAAAATTTCTTTTTAATAAAGGAAATCAAGCTGTTCTTTAGGCCTGTGTCATTCACTTTAATCACTGTCCTTTACTGTATTTATTCGGTAATTGTAAATCAGTGCCGATTGGCAGTTAATAAAAACCTCAGATTGTTAAAAAATGATTATACGGTGTTACATATGATATAATTATTTAGTCCATGGTTTGTTTTAAACATCATGGGATGAAAACAAGGAAATAAATTAATGGGTTAGGAGAAATATGGGAACAATAATTTCTGTTTTGAAATATGCACCTTATTTTCTGGAATTGGCTTTAAAAGAGCTTCCTTACAGACGCATTCTTAAGAAGGAAGGTATTAAGGCAGCCAGGGAATATGCTTATAAAGCTACAAAAAAGCATTGCTATGATATATTGAGGGTAACCGATACAAAAGTCGTAACTATGGGAGAAGAAAATTTACCCAAGGATACAAATTTTGTTTACATAGGGAATCACCAATCAATTTTTGATGTGGTAGTTCTGCTTACTAAAACTTTGAGACCCACACTGTTCGTTGCAAAGGTAGAATTGAAGAAATGGCCTGTATTCGGAAAATGGATGGAACATATGGGATGTATTTTCTTGGATAGGGAAGATCCCAGAGAGGCTATTACCGTTATTAACGAAGCAGCAAGAAGAGTAAGTGAAGAAGGGATGGATGCAGCCATTTATCCTGAGGGAACAAGATCAAAAAGCCATACAATGAGAGAGTTTCAAAAGGGAAGCTTTAAGCTGCCTCAAAGAGCACAATGTCCCTTTGTACCGGTAATGATAGACAATTCTTTCAAGGTATTTGAAAGTGACGGGCATTTCCACAGCGGAGAAACTGTTTATCTATCATTTCTTGAGCCGGTGGATATTCAGAAATTATCAAAGGAAGAAGAAAAGTCTGTACATACGGTGACTATGAATAAAATTGAAGAAGAAATGAAAAGGGTCAATAAGGAAAGAGCAGAATAAGACTCGACTTGAAAGTAAAATAATAAGAGAAAAAAAGGACCTCCGAATGGAGATCCTTTTTTTACTATAAATAATATATTAGAGTCTTACGTTTCTATCAAGTGGCTGTGAAAGAGATACGAAAGTATCTGTTCTCTGAACTCCGGGGATAAGATTTATGCTGTTCAACAATAATTCCTGAAGGTGTGCAATATTTTTGCAAACAACTTTAGCGAATAGAGTATAGTCGCCTGTTGTGTAGTGAAGCTCAACTATTTCTTTTATCTTGCCCATTTCACCGACTGCATCCTGGAATGAAGAAGTCTTGTCAAGGTAAACTCCGATGAAGCAACAAACATCATATCCGAGCTTGGACATATCCAAAAGTATTTTAGTACCTCTGATTATTCCTAAGTCTTCCATCTTTTTCATTCTTACATGTATTGTTCCACCTGAGACATGACATATTCTTGCTATTTCAAGATATGGTGTTCTCGCATCCTTTATCAGGATATCCAAAATTTGAAGATCCAGATCATCCAATTGCACGCTTGCTGACATTATTTTCCCTCCGAAAATTTAAATATTATAACAATTTGAAAATTAAACAACGTTAAATGAGTATTTAAATATAATATTAATGGAAAATACTAAAATATTTTAATGCTGTTACGACTTAATTATATCTATTTTCAATTTAATGTAAAGTGTTTTAAGTATTTTTTTTATTAATTTCTTAAAAAAAATGGGTATCAATTCGGGATAGATTCTTTTTGAGGCCTTCAAATTAGGATTAGATTAAAAGACAGAGAATGTGAATTTGATTTGTAACAATATTGTTATTACATACATCTGTAAATCGATTTGTTTTTATCAAATCAACAATTAGGAATGGAGACACACCTTTTTAAAGGAGGAATATTTTGAGGAATATTTTTTCGAATTTTATAGTTGCAGAATGTTATTTAATTAAATACAATGTATTTATGTCCAGAAAAGGGGGAATTATTTTGACTTTTACATCATCTCCGGTGCTTAACATTTTAATCATGATACTGATTGCCCTGGCAATAATTGTCGGGTTTAATCTGGCAAATATCTATTATCTTAAGAAGTTAAATGTTAATAAGTGGCTTTTACTTGGTGTTGCAATAGTAACGTTCATAATCGCTTTTGCATTATCAAGTATGTATCCAAACACTTGGTGGCAACTCATTCCATTGGTAATTTCTTTATCATGCTTCATGTGGTTTATTGAAGTCAGAAGAAGAAAGGATAAAAGCCCAAAGGATTCAAAGAAAGTAGTTATGAAAGCTAAAGCTAAACCAAGCAGAGCTAAAAAAAGTAAAATTACTGCCAATGAAAAGAAGCAGGAAACCGGTAAAAAAGGTAAGTAGCTAATACAAAAGATCCATGACTGAGTTCAGCCATGGATCTTTTGTATTTTGTCATTTATTATTTTTTATGAGCATCCTGTTGTTGTCCCGCAATCCAGACATACCTTGCAAGTACCGTTCATAACCATTCTTGTTGATGAGCAGTTTGGACAAGTGGAGCCATATAATTTCTCTCCGTTTTGCTCAGCTTCTTTGATCAATGCTTTTGTATCGCTGTATGAAGCTGCAGCCGGTGCTGAACTGGTTGTCATCTGAAGCTTTGGAGCTTCAGCTCTTTTATGTTTTTTCTCATAGGAAACCGTATGGAAGGTGTCCAACTCATCAGCCTGTGGTTTTACCTGACATTTTGAGAAGTCTCCTGTTTCTATGTCTATTATTTTTGAGATCAAATCCGATATGGAAGTAACATGCTTGATGTAAGGATGTCTTGATACGAATCCGTATGGTTCATATTTTTGACCGCGAAGCATTTTTGAAATATCCTTTGCAGGAATTCTATACTGCAGCATTACTGAAATTGTCTTGGACAGTGAGTTCAATAAACCTGTTATCAAGGTTCCTTCTCTGTCTGTGGTTATATAGATTTCAGTGATATTTCCTTCCGGATCTCTGTTAACGGTGGTATATATTTTGACATCTTCAATCTGGGCCGGATGTGTGTTTCCCGATCTTATTCCAACCGGTTTGCTTCTCCTTGAAATATTCTGCTCCAGTGATGATTTTGCTTCCTTGGCATATTTCAGTAACTCAGGATATACCAAGTTATCTAAATCAACTTTGGACAGATCTTCATCCAATGATGTGTTCAACGGCTGAGCGAATTTTGAACCGTCTCTGTATAGGGAAATACCCTTTACACCTAATCTCCAAGCGTTAATTGCAACTTCCTTGAAATCTTCCACTGTTGCATTTTTAGGAAGGTTGACTGTTTTTGATATTGCTCCGGAAACAAGTGGAGTCAATGCCGCGACCATCTTAACGTGACCATTGTGGTGTATGAATCTCTTACCGGTTCCGCAGGTGTTAGCCGTATCGAAAATAGGGTAGTGTTCTTCCTTTAAATGAGGTGCTCCTTCAATCCTACCATCGATAATCATTCCGTCCTTTTCTCTTGAAATGTAGTCGATGATATCCTTAGTTTCCTTCTTTGTATAACCAAGATTTTCCAATGCTTCTTCAATAACAGGGTTTGCTATGGTCATGAAGCCTCCGCCTGAGAGCTTCTTATAAACCACATGTGAGAAGAAGGGCTCGATTGAAGTTGCTGCACAGTCCATTGCAAAGGATATGGTTCCCGTAGGTGCTATGACAGATACCTGGGCATTTCTGTACCCGTATTCCTGACCCAGTGTATATGCTTCCTTCCATTCGTTCTTTAAAGCATCTGATATATCTGATTCATTTAGTGATTTTAATATTTCATGATCAACATACAGTGGGGTATAACCGATGTTATCCAGCGGTTCTTCGTAAGCTCCAGCAACTATTGCGTGATTTTTGATAACTCTTAACATATAGGGCTTGTTAAGCTCATAAGCATCAAAAGTACCTATCTCTTTTGCCATCAAAGCTGAAACTGCATAGCTTCTGCCTGTCAAAAGACCCATAATACCACCTGCAAGAGATCTTGCTTCATCTGAATCATAAGGAATCCCGGAAGCCATCAACAATGATGCCAGGTTAGCTATACCAAGTCCTGTAGTCCTGAATAAGTAAGTTTTTCTTGCTATATCAGGAGTAGGGAACTGTCCCCAATGAATGGAGGCCTCAAGGAGCAGCTGTGCCAGTGAAACAATATGAAGGAATCCTTCAACATCGAACTGATCCTTTTTAACATCAAAGAATCTGAACAGGTTAATTGATGCAAGGTTACATGAGGTATCATCCAAGAATGCATACTCACCGCAAGGATTTGTAGAATTCAATCTGTTATGCGGTGCCATGTATTGTCCGTCTTCACCTGCAGGGCAGGTATGCCATGCATTGAAGGTGTCAGTGTACTGAGGTGCCGGATCGGCACATTTCCATGCAGCTTCATTGAATTCATTCCATAGTTTTGAAACTTTCACATCTCTGTTAACGGAGGAATCACTTCTTCCTTTCAATGTAATAACTTCGTCAGGATTTTTATCAAGCTCTACAACTTTCTGCATGAAGTCGTCTGAGATTCTTAATGAGTTGTTTGAATTCTGCCCTGAAACTGTTTCGTATGCTTCTCCTTCAAAGGAACCGTCATAACCCATTTTGGCAAGTGCACGAACTTTGTCTTCTTCCTTAGCCTTCCAGTTGATAAATTCTTCTATTTCAGGATGATCTATATCGAGACAAACCATCTTTGCAGCTCTTCTGGTAGTACCGCCGGATTTAATAGCTCCCGCATTTCTGTCGAGGCCTTTTAAGAAGCTCATGAGACCTGAGGAGACTCCGCCCCCTGAAAGTCTTTCACCTGAAGCCCTTAAAGTGGAGAAGTTTGTACCGGTTCCTGATCCACCTTTAAAGAGCTTTGTTTCTGATACGTATTGCTCAGATATGGAATGAGGTCCTAACAGCTTGTCTTCTATTGACAGTATGAAGCAGGCAGAAGCCTGTGTTCTTGAATAAGCGTCTTCTGAAAGTACGGTTTCCTTCTTCACAGGATCATAATAATAGGTATTGTTGGGATTACCTGTAATTCCGTAGCTTTGTTTTAATCCGGTGTTGAACCACTGTGGTGAGTTAGGTGCAAACATTTGGTTAAGAAGGGCATATACAAGTTCATCATAGAAAATTTTCTTTTCAGCTGCTGTTTTTAATAAACCTTCCTCAACCAATGCATCCCTCCAGAATGAAACCATTCTGTCAGCAACCATCTTCATTGAGTTTTCATATCCAACTTCATTGTTTACGCCGGCCTTCCTGAAGTACTTGGAAGCTATGATATCCACTGAATTTTGAGAATAAAAATCAGGGAACTCCAAGTCATGCATTTCAGTCAGGATTTTACCTGATTTATAATCTTTAAGTACTACATCTCTTTTTTCCCATTTAAAGAGATCAAATACGGTTTTACTTTTATTATTTTCCAATTCTTTAGTATAGTGTCTTTTTACAAGTTCTTTGATTGATTTCAATTTCCATACTCCTCATAGTAAATTTAGCCATAAAAACGTGACTGTATTTTGTCCGTGATTTTTCCGGACCAACTCGACATGCTTTATTATAATCCTATATATTGTGCTTTGTGAAGTCCAAAAATACTATATATATTGATAAATGCTTTTAAATGCAAAAAAAAGGTGGTCTAAATCCTCCGTTAAAACTTATCAATAAGATGAAGCACAGAGGGTTAAAAATATATTATGTAAAATATATTAAGACAGGGTATATATCTAATAGTATGGTATTTTAACTTGTTTAAAATTGTGCTTTATCAGTGTCTGAGAGAAGATTACAGCGCTGCAATTACTTTATGTAGATGATGAAACATGTATGTGATATAATCCAACAATAGACTAAATAATTCCATGATACATCCACTGTGTAAATCTAAGGAAACAGGGTGTATTTATGAAATAAGATTAGATTAATATTTAATATGTAAAATAAAGTTCATAAAATGTTATTAAATATCGTAATGGTAAATATTTTGAAGAAATTAAGTATTAATATTATGTCAAAGCATAATGGATAAAGGGGATAGATAATATGTATGAATTAGGAAAATTCAATGAAATGACAGTTAAAAGAGAGGCAGCCTTTGGTTTTTATCTTGATGCTGCCACAGGCTCCACTTCCGATGATGTGCTGTTACCTAAGGGAAGTCTGGATGGAAATCAAGTAAAAATAGGTGATATTGTAAAAGCATTTATTTATAGAGATTCAAAAGACAGAATTATTGCAACTCTCAAGACACCTCTTATTACTCTGGGAGAAGTAAAGAAATTAAAGGTTGTCGGTAATAACCATACCGGTGCTTTTGTTTCCATGGGATTGGAAAGGGACGTTCTTGTTCCGAAAAAGGAACAAAAATATCCTTTGGAAGTCGGAAAGGAGTATCTGTTCAAACTTTATGTAGATAAAACCAACAGACTTGCAGCCACCACAGATGTTAACGGTGCATTGGAACTGCCTCCCCCTGATAAATTTGAAAAAGGCCAGGATGTCGAAGCAATAGTATATGGTTACCAGACAAACGGCTCTTTGTTTGTAGCGGTTGATAACATTTATAAGGGAGTTATGCTGAAAAGCGAATTCTTTACCGAAGTTAAACCCGGTGATGTTATAAATGCAAAGATAGTCAAAATACTTGAAGACGGCAGACCCTC
>DAINSS010000011.1:12362-38960 GCA_036741195.1 Clostridiaceae bacterium
CACTGTCTTTAAGAAGTGATTTTAAAACCGAAAGATTGGAACTTAAAGATGAGATTTTAAAGAAGTTGAAGGATAATGACGGTTTTATACCCTACAATGATAAATCTACACCGGATGAGATCAGAAATGAATTCCACATATCCAAGAACTATTTTAAAATTGCCCTTGGTAATTTAATGAAAGCAGGATTGATAACTCAGGATGAAACCGGCACTAAGCTTATAAAAAATAAAGGAACTAACTATGATTAAGACTGAAATGAACGGACTCTCGGAAAATCAAAAGCTTGATTCGATGGTTAATGTAATTAAAAATCTAAGCAAGGAGTCAAACTCACCTTTGGCTATACTTTGCAATGCCATGGCGATTATAAATGTATATCTTGACAGGATAAATTGGGTCGGTCTCTATCTGTTGAAAGGATCAACACTTTATCTGGGACCTTTTCAGGGGAAACCTGCCTGTATGGTGATTGAAACAGGAGAAGGGGTATGCGGGGCAACAATAAGGGACGATAAGCCTTACCTGGTTGATAATGTACTTGAGTTTGACGGCCATATTGCATGTGATTCCCAATCAAGATCAGAGCTAACCGTACCTATTAGATTCAATGATAGATTATTAGGCCTTATTGACATTGACAGCCCGGAGTTATCAAGATTTACTGAGGTTGAATTGAAAGCTTTCGAGAGGGTAAGTGATGTCATTGCACCATTTGTATATGATCTGAAGTATAGAGAAGAGAGTGAATAGTTAAATCTTTTTGTTTTTATATGGTTAAATTAAAATCTCCAATGACTTTTTAATAGTCATTGGAGATTTCTCTTACTGTTATTCGTTGTCTGTAAGGTCTTTATCAAAGATTCTGTTGATGAATTTAATTACTTCATTAACAGCAAGAGGTACTAAAGCAAATCCAATAACCAGTACCATGTCATACCAAGGAAGTGCATGGACTCCGAAAGCATTTGCGAAGAATGGTATTTGGATAACTACAAATTGAAGGATAGCACCGACTATTATGGCACCGATCAAGTATTTGTTTGAAATTACTCCTATATGGAATATGGACTTGATTGAATGTCTTATTGATAGTGAGTAGAAGAGCTGTGACATTGCTAAAACTACAAATGCCATTGTTCTTGCATAAAGCAATGCTTCTTCAGAGAAATCACCGGTTAGGAGATTTCCGCCTCTTTCCTTTATTCCCCAGTAGAATGCGGCCAGTGTAAGCAATCCAATTAGGATTCCGCCTATTGCAGCTCTAACTCCAGCACCTTTTGCAAAGAAACTTTCTTTTGGAGATCTTGGCTTTTTAAGCATAACATCCGGGTCACCAGGGTCAACACCTAAAGCAATAGCAGGAAGTGTATCTGTAATCAGGTTAACCCAAAGTATCTGTGCAGCAAGCAGAGGTATTGGCCAGTTAAACAGTACGGAGAAGAATATGGCAATAATTTCTCCCAAGTTACATGATAATAGGAATATTACCGCTTTCTTGATGTTGGAGTAAATATTTCTGCCTTCTTCAATCGCTTTAACTATGGTAGTGAAGTTATCGTCGGTAAGAATCATATCTGCGGCACCCTTGGATACGTCAGTTCCTGTTATACCCATGGCAACACCGATATCTGCGAATTTCAGGGAAGGAGCGTCATTTACACCGTCTCCGGTCATCGAAACAATATTTCCGTTGTTTTTGAAGGATCTTACAATTCTAACCTTGTGTTCAGGTGAAACTCTGGCAAAAACTCTCCATTTTGAAATGTTTCTGTCAAATTCTTCATCAGTATAGGTGTCAATTTCAGAACCTGTCAATGCTTCATCTGCCGTATTTGCAATTCCAAGCTCTTTTGCAATTGCAAAAGCAGTATTCTTATGGTCGCCGGTTATCATGATTGTTTTAACACCGGCATGTTTAGCAAGTTTAATGGAGTCTTTTACTTCCAGTCTAGGAGGATCTATCATACCCACCAAACCTAAGAAGATCAGATCACTTTCCATTTCATCAACTGAAACAACATTATCTACTATCTTATAAGCAGCTCCGAGTACTCTTAATGCCTCATTTGACATGTTCTCGGCTTCTCTTAAAAAGTCATTTCTGATGCTTTCGGTCATTGGGACTACTTTACCGTCGATATACGCTCTGTTCGAAATGTTAATCAGGTTATCTGTTGCTCCTTTTGTGTGAACTGCGTAAGCATTTCCTTCCTTATTAACAGTGGACATGAGCTTTCTGTCTGAATCAAACGGTTTTTCGTTTGCCCTTGGGAACTCTGCATTCAAAGCTTCCTTAGTCATTCCCATTCTGTTTCCTGCTACTATGAATGCAATCTCGGTTGGGTCTCCCGTGGTTTTTTCTTCGTTTGCGGTAGCATCCGAACACAGTATGAATGATTTCAACAACAGCTTTTCTGCATCGGAGGAATCAACGTTTTGAAGATCAGCATCAAGTTCATGGTATTCTTCATCCGCATAAGTCTTTATGACTGTCATCTTATTCTGAGTAAGTGTTCCGGTCTTATCTGAACAAATAACATTAACAGATCCAAGAGTTTCAACTGCCGGCAGCTTTTTTACAATGGCGTTGTTTTTACTCATTCTTGTAACGCCGAGTGCCAGAACTATTGCAACTATTGCCGGTAATCCTTCAGGAATTGCAGCAACAGCTAAAGAAATTGCTGTCATGAACATGTCTTTTGCATCTCTTTGCTGCAGAATACCCACAATCATCATGATACCTGCAATACCAAGACACAGATATCCAAGGGTTTTCCCCAGATTATCAAGTCTTTTCTGCAACGGAGTCATTTCTTGGTTATCTTCTTCAAGAATTTTAGCGATTTTACCTATTTCAGATCCGATTGCATTTGCAACTACAACTCCCACACCTCTGCCGTAGGTTGCAAGGGTGGACATGAATGCCATGTTTTTTCTGTCTCCTAAGGGAGTATCCTCAGTTTCTGATATAAAGGTTGCATATTTCTCAGATGGTACCGATTCTCCAGTCAGAGCCGATTCTTCAATTTGAAGATTAATTGACTCTATCAATCTTAAGTCTGCAGGTATAAATCTTCCCGCATCAATTTCAACTATGTCACCAACGACTATGTCTTCTGAACTTATTTCAATGACTTCGCCGCCGCGCCTTACCAAAGCGTGGGGAGTAGTCATTTTTTTAAGTGCTTCCATGGCTGCTTCCGCTTTGTTTTCTTGGAAAACACCAATTGCAGCATTCAAAACAACAACCACCAATATGATTATTGCTTCCGCAACATCCCCCATAAATGCAGACAAGGCGGTTGCAATGAGCAGAATATAAATCATTGTGTCCTGAAGCTGTTCTAAAAACATTTTAAAAACAGACTTTCTCTTCTTTTCTGGCAGCTTATTTTTACCGTACTTCAAAAGTCTTTCTGCAGCTTCTTCCTTGGATAATCCTTTTACCGGATCAACTTGCAGTTCCTTTAAGACTTCTTCAGTGGATTGCGTGTACCACATGATTCTCACCTCATAATATAAATCTAATTTTACTTAACATTTCGAAGTATAACACAATGTAGTATTAAATACCACATAAGTATTGTTGAAAATTCAAACCCTATTATTAAACATTTATGAATGACATATAGGAAGCATCGGAAGGCATTTTCAAATCACCTCTTGGCGACAAAGAAATTGAACCTACCTTCGGACCATCCGGAAGTGCCGACCTTTTAAATTGATTTGTAAAAAATCTTTTTATGAAGACCTTCAGCCATTTTAAAATCGTTTCCTCATCATAAACACCTTTGAAGGCGTGGTTTGCAAGGAATAGAATTTTTTCTGGAGGAGCACCGTACCTTAACATATGAAACAGGAAGAAATCATGAAGCTCATAAGGTCCAATGATATCTTCGGTTTTCTGTACTATTTTGCCTTCTTTGGAGTGGGGAAGAAGCTCGGGAGAAACCGGAGTATCCAATACATCCAAAAGAATTTCCCTTACTTTATCCGTTGATTCATTCAAAGCTGCATATCTGGTGAGGTACCTGACCAGGGTTTTAGGAATTGATGCATTAACACCGTACATACTCATATGATCTCCGTTATAGGTTGCCCAACCCAAAGCAAGTTCGGACAAATCACCTGTACCCACAACTATTGCACTTTCTTTATTCGCGATATCCATCAGAATTTGAGTTCTTTCCCTTGCTTGGGTATTCTCATAAGTTGAGTCATGGATATTTTCATCGTGACCTATATCTTTAAAATGAAGCAGGGTAGCTTCTCTAATATTAATCTCCCTGAAGTCTGTTCCTATTTCTTTCATCAGATTCACGGCATTAACATAGGTTCTGTCTGTTGTTCCGAATCCAGGCATTGTTACAGTAATAATATTTCCCGGACCAAAGCCATTTAACTTCAATGCTTTTATGGATACCAACAACGCAAGAGTTGAATCCAATCCTCCGGATATGCCGAGAACCAGTTTATGAAGACCGATTGCTCTGAGTCTTGAAGCCAGGGCATGAGCTTGGATATTGAAAATTTCGGTACATCTTTCAGTCATTTCACTCTCATCGGGAATAAACGGATGGGGATTGACCAGTCTGTCAAATTCATTAATATCAGATTCAAAGATATCAATGGAAATCAGAGGCAATTTTCTCATTGGTTTGGAATCCCTGAAAGTTGTGTTTCTCATTCTTTCGTTTCTGATTCTGTCCACGTCAATCCATGAAACAATATATTCCGAGTCGATGCTGAATCTCTTGTTCTCTTTTATAATTGTTCCAAGATCAGAAATCATCAAATGGCCGCTGTAGACAACATCGGTGGTTGATTCATTCACACCGCAGGAAGCATATACATAGCCTGATAATAATTTACCGCTTTGAATGGAAACCAGGCTTCTTCTGTAACTGGATTTGGCTACTAATTCATTGCTGGCGGATAGATTTAAAATAATTTCAGCTCCGGACAATGCTGAAGAATTTGAAGGCATATTAACCGCCCACATATCTTCGCAGATTTCTATGCCCACATTTACGGAATTACTTGAAAAAACAAACTGTCCGAAGGGAACGACATCATTGTTTATGAAAATTGTATCCCTGTCGGTGGGATCCCATTTCTTAAACCATCTTCCTTCGTAGAATTCATTGTAATTGGGGATATATTCCTTTGGAACAACTCCCAGATATTCTCCGTTTCCGATTAAAACTGCACAATTATAAAGTTTTGATTCGTTTCTCAAAGGAGCGCCGACGGCGAACACTGTTTTAAGAGTTTTTGATGCTTCCTTCAACTCGTTTAAAGAAGATAAAGTCTTATCTAAAAGTCTGTCCTGAAGAAAAATGTCACCACAGGTATATCCTGAGACTGACAACTCAGGGAAAACTACAAGACTAACATTTTTCTCACTTAATTCTTTCAGAATACGGACAATTTCAGCCGTATTGAAGTCTGTGTCACATACTTTCAGCTTCGGGCTTACAGAGGCTACTTTTATAAATTTCATTTTTCAGCTCCTGAATGGGTAATAACCCAGTTTTAAAGAATTTTAATAATTTGATTGAATATTTTCAAAGTATTTATATATTAAAATCAAAGATTTCCCTTTCATTATATAACAATTAAACCTATTAAATAACCAAATAGAAGCAATTGATAAGGAACATTTTCATTGTGACAATATTATTTTCATTCCAGAAAACACGAACAATAACATTATTTATATTTTTAATATTGACTATAATACGATTAATTATTAAGATTAATATGATAAATGTTCGGAGGATGTTATGAGAGAGTTATACGTACTTAAAAATGATGAGCTTGATGTTGAATCGGGAATTTCATCAAAAAGTATTGCCGGTGATCTTGGGATCCATCCTGGTAAATTAAAGGTTGCAAACAGGTATATTGTTGAGAATTTAAGTGAAGAAGAATTCCAGGATTCTATTTTCAAGGTTTTTGCAGAAAAGAATGCTGATACTGTTTATTATGACAGTGCTTCATTATTTAACCAAAAGGATGTAGTTATAATTACTGAGTTCCTTCCCGGACAGTTTAATATCCGTGAAGACGCAGCTAGAGAATGTCTGGAATTTGTATATGAAAAATTTGATCTGAAGGTCAAGGCTCAGAAACTATATATTTTTAAAAATGCAGCTAATTCCTTGACAGAGCCGGAAATTGAAAAAATAAAAAATTATTTGATAAACCCAGTTGAAATGAGGGAGGGTTCTTTATCTGTACGCTTTGATGAAAGCAATGAGGATAAGAGCTTGCCGCCAGTATACAGGGGTTTTATTTCGTTTAACGACAATGAGCTTATAAATTTAATTGAGGAACATTCTCTTGCCATGAATATAAATGACTTAAAAGTTGTAAGAGATTATTTTATTACTGAAAATAGAGATCCTTCAGAAACCGAAATGAAAGTACTTGATACCTATTGGTCGGATCATTGCCGCCATACGACTTTTAATACAGTACTGAATAAAATTACCTTTGAAGATACAGATTCTTTGGAATATAAGACTTATTTAGTTTACAAGGACCTTAAGAAGGAACTTCGAAGGGAAGGTAAACCGGATTCACTCATGGATCTTGCCACCATCGGTTCAAGATATTTAAGAGCCATTGGAAAAGCAGAGGATATTGATGTATCAGAAGAAATAAATGCCTGTTCGATTAAAAGAACAATAGGAACACCGAATGGAGATGAGGAGCATTTAATAATGTTCAAGAACGAAACCCATAACCATCCGACTGAAATAGAACCCTTCGGAGGGGCTGCAACATGTCTTGGCGGAGCAATCAGAGATCCCCTGTCCGGTAGAAGCTATGTTTACCAAGCCATGAGATTTACGGGTTCTGCAGACCCGACGGAAAGCACTGACAAAACTTTAAAAGGTAAGCTTCCACAGAAGAAAATAACTACAACGGCTGCGAAAGGTTACTCAAGCTACGGTAACCAGATAGGACTTGCAGCGGGAGTTGTTCACGAAATATATCATCCCGGTTATAAGGCTAAAAGAATGGAAGTGGGAGCAGTAATAGGTTCTGCTCCGGCAAAGTATGTCATAAGAAAAAGACCGGTTGCAGGAGATATTGTCCTTCTGCTCGGAGGAGAAACAGGTCGTGACGGTATAGGCGGGGCAGTAGGTTCATCAAGAAGCCATGATGTAATGTCTATAGAAAAATCAGGAGCAGAGGTTCAAAAAGGAAATGCTCCGACGGAAAGAAAAATTCAAAGGCTCTTCAGAAAGAATAAAGTTAAAGAGCTTATCATAAGATGCAATGACTTCGGAGCAGGCGGAGTAAGTGTGGCAGTTGGTGAACTGGCAGAAGGATTGGACATTGATCTTTCTGAGGTTCCTACTAAATATAAGGGTCTAAACGCCACAGAAACTGCCATATCGGAATCCCAGGAAAGAATGGCTGTGGTTATCCATGAAAAAGATTTAAATCAATTCATGGCTTATCTTGATGAAGAGAACCTGGATGGTACTGTTATCGCAAGGGTAACTGACGAAAAAAGATTAGTCATGAAATGGCACGGAGAAACCGTCTGTGATTTGGACAGGGAGTTTTTGGATTCTGCAGGTGCCAAACAATATCAGGAAGTTCAGGTCACAACTGAAAAAGCCGATGATAAAAATACAAAGATAGAAAATTTAGATAAAGCTATAAACGAAATGCTTCTCGATTTAAACAACCAGAGTCAGAGAGGATTGAATGAGTATTTTGATTCAACCAACGGATGTGCTACAAGTATTCTTCCCTTCGGAGGTATTTACCAGGATACGGAAAGCGCATATATGGCTGCATCAATCCCTGTGAACAAGGGTATTTCTTCTGACAGCAGCATAATGGCTTATGGATTTGACCCGTACCTGTCAGAAACAGACCAGTTTAAAGGAGCATACATGGCTGTGATTGAGTCTGCGGCAAAAATTGCGGCATCAGGAGCACCTATTGAAAACATCAGATTATCCTTCCAGGAATATTTTGAGAAGCTTGGATCAGATAAAGAAAAGTGGGGTAAACCCTTTAAATCCTTACTCGGTGCTTTAAAAGCCCAGTTGGATTTGGAAATCCCGGCCATAGGCGGAAAGGATTCAATGAGCGGAACCTTCGAAGATATCAGTGTACCGCCTACATTGATAAGTTTTGCAGTTAACACTGAGAAAACCGATAAGCTTATTACCAATAACTTAAAAGGCTCAGGAAAGCTGTATTTACTAAAAACAAAAATTGAAAAGAAAAACGGCAAAGAATTGCCCGGGAAAGAGTCTTTCATACAAAATGCAACATTCATCAGAGCTTTAAATGAAAAAGGTGTGATTAAAGCTTCTGACTCAACTTTCAAAGGCATATACATGACACTTTTCAATATGTCCTTCGGAGAAAGAACAGGCTTTAAACTTGATAAAACAACAGTTTCCGGACTTGACGGTTTTAAGAGGAATCCCCAGGATTTCATTGTTGCTACGGACAAAATGGGGATACCGGAAAGTTTATCGGCTGAATTTAAAGGAATCAATTTGATTGAACTGGGAACTTTTGATGAATCGGGAATTGTTGAAATAGGAGAATATAAAGCTGACATCAGGGATGTTTTGAAATTAAATGAAAGCAGACTCGGCCAAATATTCAGTTTGAATAAGACAATGGGAGAAGCGGTTGAAAACATCAATTTCAATGAAAGAAACTATAAACCCTACAGCGGTCCGGTTTTAGATTCGGAACCGGTAGCCTTGATTGTCGTAATGCCGGGTTCAAACTGTGAATACGACTTGGAAAGAGCTTTCGAAAAAGCCGGTGCTAAGACAAAAACCTTTGTTTTAAGAAACAGGAACAAAGAAGATCTTATCTGGTCCTCAGATGAACTTGCCAAGGAAATTAATAAAGCTCAAATTCTGGTTTTACCCGGGGGCTTCTCAGCAGGTGATGAGCCCGATGGTTCCGGAAAGTTCATTGCCAATGTTTTAAGAAACGAAAAGATTAAAGCTGCAGTGAATGATTTAACCAAAGTCAGGGACGGACTTGTTATAGGAATTTGCAACGGCTTCCAGGCATTGATAAAAACAGGACTCGTACCCTACGGTGAAATTATTGAACCTAAAACTGATATGCCGTTACTTACGAACAACAAAGCCGGCAAACATATGGACATAATTTCCAGAGTAAGGGTTTCATCTGTTAATTCCCCATGGATGAAGTATGTTGAAGCAGGCGAGGCTTACTCAGTACCGATATCACACGGTGAGGGCAGATTCATGGCAAGTGATGCCGAGATGGAAATTCTTTTGTCAAAGGGACAGGTCATCACCCAATATTGTGACATGGATAATAATGCTACCATGGATGCTCCTTTTAATCCAAACGGATCGATGAACGCAGTTGAAGGTATTGTATCTCCATGCGGCAGAATACTTGGTAAAATGGGGCACAATGAAAGATGGGAAAAAGGATTGATGAGAAACTACATAGATGAATTTGACATGCAGATATTCAAAGCAGGCGTTGATTACTTTAAAAAATAGGAGAAATGATTTATGAAAGTCGGGATAATATTCGGTTCAATGAGTGATATGGAAGTCATGAGGAAGGCATACAACGTTTTGACTGAATTCGGGATTGAGACTGAAAGCTATGCTTTATCGGCACATCGTGTTCCTGAGGAATTGAAGGAAAGAGTCATGGATATGGAAGACAGAGGATTCGAAGTATTCATTGCCGGGGCAGGTTTGGCTGCTCATTTACCGGGCGTTTTAGCTTCAATGACAGTCAAACCGGTAATCGGAGTTCCTTTAAAAGGAGCTTTGGAAGGTCTGGATGCACTCCTGTCCATTGTACAAATGCCCAAAAGGGTACCGGTTGCAACTGTCGGAATAAACAACGCAGAGAATGCCGGGCTTCTGGCTGTTCAAATACTTGCTCTGAAATATCCGGAGTTGGAAGAAAAATTAAAAATGTCCAGATTGAAAATGAAAAAAGATATTCTAGGTGAAAATTCAGGAAGGGTAGAATTCCTATAAATCAAAAGGGGTAATATTATGTGCTTTATTGAAGATGATGACAAACTTAAGGATGAATGCGGAGTAATAGGGATCAATTCCTTCTCGGGACAGGATGTATCTAAACTGGCTTATTTAGGACTATATGCATTGCAACACAGGGGACAGGAATCAGCCGGGATAGCCTCTAACTACAACGGAGAGATTATATTAAGAAAAAGTATGGGATTGGTTGAAGACGCATTATCTGAAGAGGATCTTAATGCACTGAAGGGACCCGTGGCAATCGGACACGTAAGATATACAAACAATGCAGATCTTGATGTCATAAATGCACAGCCCCTTGTCGGAAAAACTAAATACGGACAGATTTCCATAGCTCATAACGGAGCATTGGTTAACGGAAACAGTTTAAAAGAACTACTTGTCGACTCCGGGGTTCTGTTCCAAACCAATATAGATTCAGAAGTAATTCTTAATTTAGTTGTCAGAAATGCAGCCAAAGGGGTAGAGAAGGGATTAAAAACCGCTCTTAATTTAATCAAGGGAGCCTACGCTTTAACTTTGGCCAAGGATGATATGTTAATCGGTATCCGTGATCCATATGGAATAAGACCGCTGATTCTTGGAAAAACAGATGACAACTATATCCTTGCAAGTGAATCCTGTGCTCTTGATGCAATCGGCGCAACTATTGAAAGGGATATTGAAGCCGGAGAAATGGTTATAATAAGAGGCCAGGAAATTGAATCAATAAAATATTCTGAGAAAACAGAAAATAATTTATGTTCCTTTGAATATATTTATTTTGCTAGACCTGATTCAGTTATTGACGGCCTTGCCGTTCATACCGCCAGGGTTAATCTGGGAAAAATGCTTTATGAAGAGTTCCCGGTTGAAGCAGATTTGGTTATAGGAGTTCCGGATTCAGGACTTGCAGCGGCACTCGGTTACTCCAGAGCTTCAGGAATACCTTTTGATTTAGGATTCAATAAAAACAAATATATCGGCAGAACTTTCATTGCTCCTTCACAGGAAATCAGGGAAAGAAACGTAAATATAAAGCTTAATGCAATAAGAAACGTTGTTGAAGGCAAGAGAATCGTACTTATCGATGACTCCATTGTCAGGGGGACAACCTCAAGGAAACTGATCGAAACACTAAGGTTTGCAGGTGCAAAAGAAATTCACTTCAGAGTTTCATCACCCATGGTAAAACATCCATGTTTCTTCGGAATTGATACACCTTACAGGGAAAGCTTGATCGCGGCAAGAATGTCAAAAGACGAGATAAGAGAAGAAATTGGGGCGGATTCATTGGAATTTATTTCAAGGAATGGCCTTCAGAAGTCCCTGGGAGAAACAAATGGATACTGTACAGGTTGCTTCTTCGGAGTATACCCCATGTCTATTCTGCAGGATTAGTTTAATCTTAACTCTCAACGAACGACTTTAAGAAAAATATAAAATGGATGGAGATTTTATGAAAATAGATTATAAAGCCTCAGGTGTTGATATTCATGAAGGATATAAATCTGTGGAAAAAATTAAAAACCTTGCTTCCAAAACACTTAATTCCAATGTACTTTCAATGATCGGATCCTTTGGAGCTTTGATGAGATTACCGGAAGGTTATAAAAAACCCGTATTGGTTTCCGGTACAGACGGCGTTGGAACAAAACTAAAAATTGCCTTTGCCATGGGTAAGTATGATACCTTCGGTATTGACGCCGTGGCGATGTGTGTTAATGATATTCTCTGCCATGGAGCACAGCCGTTGTTTTTCTTGGACTATTTAGCCTGCGGAAAGCTTGATTCGGAAATTTCTGCCCAAATTGTTAAAGGGGTAACCGATGGCTGCCTGCTTGGAGAACTTGCATTGATAGGCGGCGAAACTGCCGAAATGCCTGGTTTCTACGAACCGGGAGAATATGATATTGCCGGTTTTGCAGTGGGAGTAGTGGAAGAGGACAGAATAATTGACGGAAGTAAGGTAAAAGAAGGAGATGTTCTTATAGGATTGAAATCCAGCGGTTTTCACTCAAACGGTTATTCATTGATAAGAAAACTTTTCACTGATTACGGCGAAGTTTTCGAAGGTAAAACCATTGGTGAACATCTTATTGAACCAACCAGAATTTATGTAAAATCAGTCAGAGCTTTGCTGGAGAAGGTTGATGTCCATGCCATGGCTCATATTACAGGCGGCGGTTTTATCGAAAATATTCCCAGAATGTTTTCCGATAAAAATTTAACTGCATATATAAATAAATCAAGTTATGAATTACCTTCTATTTTTACGGAAGCAATAAAAAGAGGTGCCGATCCGGAAACTATTTATAATACCTTTAATATGGGTATCGGATTTGTCATTGCCGTATCGGAAAAGGATAAGGAAGAGACCATTGCCGTTTTAAGGGCAAACGGTGAGGATCCTATTGAAATTGGCTACATGGGTAAAGGAACTGAAGCCATATGTATAAAATAGGCATCCTGATTTCCGGTACCGGATCAAATATGAAAAGTCTCATTGATTACTCACTGTCAGAATTAAATTCTAAGAATCCCGTATATTCGGTTCAAAAGGTAATTTCCGACAGGGATGCGAAGGGTCTGGAAACTGCAAAAAGTTATGGAATAAAAACGGCTTTGTTAGACAGAAAGGACAAAAATTTTACAACTGATTTAACAAATGAAGTTAAAAATCTGGATATCCTCGTTCTTGCCGGCTTTTTATCAATAGTTCCCAGTGAAATCATAGAACTTTTCAAAGGACGGATTATTAATATCCATCCGTCACTGCTGCCTAAATACGGCGGTATCGGCATGTACGGAATCAAAGTTCATGAAAAAGTCATTGATAACAAAGACAAAGAATCAGGCTGTACGGTACACCTTGTAACGGATGAAGTGGACGGGGGAGATATCTTAGTCCGTAAAATAGTTCAGGTCGAAAAATCTGACACAGCAGAAACTTTACAAAAAAGAATATTGGTACAAGAACATGTTGCCATAGTGGAAGGGTTGCTAAAACTAATCAAAAATTTGGAGGGTGAAATGAATTCAAAAAATGCACTGATTTCTGTTTATGATAAAACCGGGGTCAAGGAATTAGCTGAATACTTATCAAGTACCGGTTGGAATATAATTTCCTCAGGGGGCACTTATAAATTTCTGAAAGACTGCGGATTTAAAGTAAAAATGGTTGAAGATGTTACAGGATCCCCTGAAATTCTGAATGGCAGAGTAAAAACTCTACATCCCAGAATCCACGGAGGAATACTTGCAGTCCGCGGGAACAAGGAACACATGGAAACCCTTGAGAAGCATGATATCGGAACCATTGATCTTGTTTGTGTAAATTTATATCCTTTCGAAATGAAGGCAAAAGAGAATCTATCCTTTGATGAAATGATTGAGTTCATAGATATCGGCGGTCCGTCAATGTTAAGATCTGCTGCTAAAAACTTCAAGGATGTCATAGTACTGTCAGATCCAAATCAGTATGAGTCCTTCATAGAAAAATCAAAAAAAGGCACCCTTGATATTGAATACAGGGGAAAGCTGGCTTTGGATGTATTTTCAAAAACCTCTCATTATGATAATGAGATTTCAAAGTATTTAAAAAATACGGAAATACTTTCTAAGAAATCAGAATATGAGGAAGAAACCCTTATAGATATTTCTGAAGATTCCATCACCTTAAGCTTGGATAAGGTAAAAAACTTAAAATACGGAGAAAACCCACACCAAAAAGGAGCATTCTATAAGATTGAAGGCGTGAAAGGTTTCATGACAGATTTTGAGCAGCTTAAAGGAAATGAACTGGGATATATAAACTACAAGGATTTGGAATCTGCTTGGAGAATAGTATGCGATTTTGATGAAATCGCCTGTGCTGCAATAAAGCATAATACACCCTGCGGAGTAGCTTTAGGTGATGACCCGCTGGATGCATACAGCAAAGCTTTCTTGTGCGATCCGGTATCCATATTCGGCGGAATTGTCGCTGTAAACAGAGAAATAGACGGAAAGTGTGCTTCTAAAATGGCGGAAATAATGCTGCATATTGTAGCTGCACCGGGTTTTACTGATGAAGCTTTAGAAATTCTAAACAAGAAAAAGAATTTAATTGTAATTAAAATGAATTCACAACCTTCGGGAAATAAAACGATAGTTTCCTGTGACGGAGGCTTGTTGATTCAGGACGATGACATCGAGTTGTTTGAAAAAACCGAAGTAGTTACAAAAAAAGCTCCTACGGCTGACGAACTGGAAGAAATGAAATTTGCAATGCAGGTTGTCAAGTTTGTAAAGAGCAATGCTATTGTAGTCAGCAGAAACAAAATGGCTGTCGGTATAGGAGGCGGCTTTGTAAACAGGATTGATGCTGCCGAATATGCTTTAAAAGGGAATGAAGGTCCCCTTGTCATGGCTTCGGATGCATTCTTCCCCTTTGACGATGTTGTTACTCTGGCAGGAAAAATGGGAGTAACTTCCATAGTCCAGCCGGGTGGATCAGTCAATGACAAACTCTCAGTAGATAAATGCGATGAACTCGGAATTTCAATGGTAATAACAGGAATGAGACACTTCAGACATTAATTTTTGTTACTTTCAAAAGGAGATTAAATGAATATTTTAGTCATGGGCAGTGGCGGAAGAGAACATGCTTTAAGCTATTATCTGTCAAAATCTGCTTCAGTTGAAAATATCTATATATATCCGGGGAATCCCGGTATAAACAAAGAAGATAAATGTATTACCGTAAGCAACATATCATCTGATGAACTGGTTTCCTTTGCAAAGTCAAACAATATTGAACTTGTAGTAATCGGCCCTGAACAGGATTTAATGGACGGTTGGGGTGATAAGTTCAGAGCAGAGGGAATTAATGTATTCGGACCCGGTGTTAAAGAGGCTATGCTGGAAGGCAGCAAGTCTTTCTCTAAAGCGTTCATGAAGAAATATGGCGTTTCTACAGCATCCTATGAAGTCTTTACGGATGCGGTTTCAGCCGTTCATTATCTGGATATGCAAAACACATATCCCATAGTTATAAAAGCTTCAGGGCTTTGTGCAGGCAAGGGTGTAATAATTGCAGAATCCAGGGAAGAAGCCGTTGATGCAATAAAATCCATCATGGATGACAAGATATTTAAATCAGCCGGAGACACCATAGTTATAGAAGAGTATTTAAAGGGTAAAGAAACCAGTATTCTTTCGGTATACGACGGAGATAATATTTACCCCATGACCTCAGCCATGGATCATAAAAAAATCTTTGAAGGAGAAAAAGGTCCTAACACCGGTGGAATGGGTACTATTTCCCCGTCACCATACTTTGATGAAGCTGCAGAGAGAGATTTCATAAATAATATTTTAAATCCAACATTAAAGGGTTTAAAATATGAAAATATGAATGATCCGGCATGCATATTCTTTGGGTTGATGTTGACTGACAAAGGAGTAAAACTTTTAGAATACAACATGAGATTCGGAGATCCGGAAACTCAGGTTGTGCTGCCCAGACTCAAAGGGGATTTGGCTGAAATATTGAATTCTGCATCCAAAGGTAAAGCAATTTCCCAAGAACTTACCTTCACCGATTCTGTCTCACTTTGTGTTATCGGAGCAGCTCCCGGTTATCCCGGAAAAATCGAAAAGGGAATACCTATTAAATTAACTGATGAGGAAGGAATAAAAGTATTCTATGCAGGCGTCGGCGGTTCAGATGAAAACATGGTATCGGCAGGCGGAAGAATATTCGGAGTAACATCAGCCGGAGAAGATAAAATCTCCGTTAGGGAGAAAATCCTTGACTATTTCGAGAGGAATGTCCCCAAAAACATACAGTATCGAAAAGACATAGGAAATGTATGATCCCAACTTTATTTTCTTTATAAAGTATAAGAAAGAAAGTTTAACACATATAAATAAAAAGTTTAAGACATATTAATAAAACAGAGTTTGAAAGGAAATGGTGCTTAACCCGGAAATAAGGGTATAGCACCATTTCGTTATTACTGAAGTATTTTATTGTGAATAAATAAAAATTAGATATTTTCTTAATGAAGCTTTAATTTTTCATGGATATTATGTGATTAATGAGTAATCACAATTAAGGTTTACGGATTTTATGAAAGGAGGTTAACAATATGACGCTATTATGGATAATTCTTATCGCAGTGGTAATAATACTTGATATGACTACCAGCAATATACTTTATTCATGGATGTCACTTGGATTTGTTGCGGCACTGTTGGTGCAGAGCTTCGGATTCGGCAGTTCGGCTCAAATTATGACAGCATGTATCGTCGGAGCACTTTCTTTTATAGTGGGTTCATATATAAGCAATAAGTATATCAAAACCACGATTGATCCGAGTCCCATACTTATAGACAAAATTATCGGAACAACACATACAGCAAACAAAATTATAGGTGAAGAAACTCAATATAAGATAAATGGGATATACTGGACCCTTAAGAATGAAGGTCCGGACTTGGAAATTGGTGAAAAATTTCGTATAGTTGGAATTAAGAGCAATAAACTTTATATCACAAAGGAGAGAGATTAATGGGAAACATACCTTTCATACCAATCATTCTAGTAGTACTAGTACTGGCAGTCATTCTTTCATCAGTTAAAATCGTCAACACCGGTTATGTTTATGTTGTGGAGAGGTTAGGACAGTTTTATAAGGTTCTTCAACCGGGACTTCATATCATTCTTCCTTTCATGGATTTCGTAAGAAAAAAGATATCAATGAAGCAGCAGATTCTCGATGTCCAGCCACAGAACGTTATTACAAAGGATAACGTTAAAATTTCAGTTGATAATGTTATATTCTATCAGGTACTGAATGCAAAGGATGCAGTATATAACATTGAAAACTATGTTTCGGGTATTATGTATTCAACAATAACCAATATGAGAAATATCATAGGTGACATGACCCTTGATGAAGTATTGGCAGGAAGAGACAAGATCAATGCCAAGCTTTTGGACATAGTAGATGCCATCACTGATGCCTATGGAATAAAGATCCTTTCAGTTGAAATCAAAAACATCGTTCCTCCTGAAGAGATCCAGAATGCCATGGAAAAACAGATGAAAGCAGAAAGAGAAAAAAGAGCAGCAATCCTTATTGCAGAAGGTGACAGAAACTCATCAATTGCAAGAGCAGAAGGTGAAAAGCAGTCTAACATTCTTAGAGCTGAAGCTGAGAAGGAATCTAACATCAGAAGAGCTGAAGGTTTAAGAGAATCTCAGTTACTGGAAGCAGAAGGTAAGGCAAAGGCTATTGAGCTTATAGCTATGGCAGATGCAGAAGCTATCATGAAGGTTAATAAAGCAATCATTGATTCCGGCACAGACGAGAGAGTAATCGCATTAAAGCAGGTTGAAGCTTTAAAAGAACTTGCTACTTCTCCGGCAAACAAGCTTATACTTCCTTCAGATTCAGTTTCAAGTTTAGGATCAATTGCTGCAATGGCAGAGGTTCTAAAGGGAACAAAACAAGGTTAATAAAAGATAATAAAGTTTTTATAAACGGCAGGTTATCCAATATGGGATTAACCTGCTGTTTTGATGTATAATAGGATTGTTAAAAATTTATACGGGGATAGGGAATGAACAAAGTAGCTATAATTACCGGTTCCAGCAAGGGAATCGGAAGTACAATTGCAAAGAGACTCGCAAAAGAAGGGATATATGTAGTAATTAATTATCTTAATAATAAGGATCTTGCATTGGCCGTTAAAGAAGAGATAAATCAGGACGGCGGGTATGCAGATATTTTTTGTGCGGACGTAAGCAATTATAAAGAATCAAAGTCTTTGGTAAACCATACTATAGAAAAGTGCGGCAGGTTGGATATCTTGGTAAATAATGCCGGAATAAGCTTCCATGGACTTCTTCTTGATATGAACGAGGATGATTATGATCGGTTAATGGATATAAATTTAAAGGGTGCATTTAATATGACGAGACATGCTTTGCCACACCTTTTGAAAACCCAGGGTTCAATCTTGAATATGTCCAGTATCTGGTCTGAAGCCGGGGCTTCAAATGAAGTAGTTTATTCAATGACAAAAGCAGGGATTAACATGTTCACAAAGTCCCTGGCCAAGGAAGTAGCCACAAGCGGTGTCAGGGTAAACTCAATTGCGCCGGGTCTCATAGATACAGATATGAATAATAATCTCAGTGAAACAGAAAAAAATGAAATTACAGCTTATCTTGCTTCTAAACGAATAGGAACACCGATAGATATAGCAAATCTTGCGGCTTTCTTATTAAGCGATGAAGCACAGTACATTAACGGTCAGATAATAACGGTTGATGGCGGATATATTTAACAAAAGAGGGGATTAGAAATGGGTAAAATAACAGTTAATGAAAATGCTTTGGAAACAATGCTCTATATCTGGGCAGCAATTAAGGACAAGGAAAAAATATCAGACATATTCCTTTCGGATTTTGCTGAATCTGCTGAAATGGAAGGCAGCTATGACAGTGAATTTACAAGACAGTCGGTCATAAAAGTATTGTCTGCCATATCAAACAGAGAAAGACTGAATAATTGCAATAAAAAAGAATCCAGGTTCTGGAATTACAATATGTGGATGTTGGAAGATCCTGAAATGACTAAAATGATGCTGACACCGGTAAAGCAGCTTAATATTGATGCACTGGCAAAGCCTGACCAAGAAGATATTGAAGTAATTTTCTTCCCGGGACACATGGATACCTATAAAATCGTGGGTAACAAGCTGTTCATCAACTTTTTTTCAGTTAAAACAGATATGTTTGACGAAACCGTCATAACAATTGAAGATAAGCCAATCAAGGATTTCATTGGCGAAAAACTATCAGAAATATATTAAATTATCGAAACAACGCTAAATGAGCAAAGGAGCTAAAAATCTTATTTTAGCTCCCTTGTTTTTCCTAGATATATATATCCTTGGCTTCCGATTTAAAGTCGAAAATGGCATTCATTTCTTTTATCAGCTCGTTTATTGGCTTTTCTATGGATTTTGCATCTATTCTTGATAAAGAAATTCGAAGCCCTTTTATTTCTCTTGTTATGGAGAATTCAACATCGGATCTGAACCTGTAACCTTTTTGGTCCAGGGAATCCAGTAGCTCCATTGTTCTGAAGGACTGAGGGAGTTCAATGTAAGCATACATTCCGGATTTAGGCACAAAGAATGGATAGGGGCAGGTTTTTTCCAGTATGCTCCTTAGGATGTTACATTTTTCAGTCATTTTCTCTTTAAGTGCTTTTATATTTTTCTCATATTCCTTAGAATTTAGGTATCTGTCCAATACATCCTGGGAAATCAAGGATGCACCTGTATTCATAAAGTTATTTGTTTTTGAAATCTGATCTTTTAAATTATCCGGGACAATCATAGAACAAAGCCTTAGGGAAGGGGATATGGTTTTGGAAAAACTTCTTACATAAATCACTCTGTCCGGATTTTCATTGAAAAGCGGATCACCTTCGGATAATTCATTTAAATAGTCATCCTCGATTATATAAAAATCGTACTCTCCAGCGAGTTCAATGACCTTTTTTCTTGTTTCCCTGTCTAATGAAGTACCCAGGGGATTATGATTTCTCGTCATGGTATAAAAATACTTGAAATCCTTGTTCTTTGCCTTCTTTTCAAGCTCATTCAAATCTAACCCGTTTAAATCCCTGTTTATATATTGAATATTCTTTCCGTATGCTTCCATTGCACCTACTAGTAGATTATAGGTGGGGTTCTCAAGGAGGATGTTTTCATTTTCTCTTATTGATATTGCAATCATGAGATTAATAAAATTTTGAGTACCCGATAATATGAAAACCCTTGATTTATCGATATTTAAATCAAAGGAATCAGCAATATTTTCCCTTAGTTTTTCATAACCTCTGGAATAGCTGTAGTTTAAGATACCTATATTGTTATCTTTGAAACTGCTGGCATAAGCCTTCTCCATTGAATCAAAGGGCAAATAGGAAGAGAGGGGGATTCCTGAGTAAAAGTCAAATTCATTTTCGCCTTCTTTTCTGTTTGGGTTTATATAGTAACCGGATTTTGGAGCGGAATAAATAATACCGGCAGCTTCCAGTTCGGAGTAGGCTTTTATGACTGTGGAATTTGAACAGGAAAATTTAATTGCAAGCCCACGGATTGAAGGCAGCTTATTCTTGAAGGTACCTTTGTTAATCTCAGATTTTATATATTCCATTATTTCCATATATTTAAATTCCATATTATCTCCTCTAATCCTTTAACTGCTTAATAAGTAAACAGACAACACTGTCTTTTGAAAATTATACCATACAGTTTTAAATTTTAGATAACAGTTGAGGTTTAAATTAGAATTGTACTCATAGCTCAACTATACAGTTATAGATATGAGATAACGTATTCTCATTGATATATTTATTTCTGGAAATTTTTGGCATTAAAAAAAGCGGCAGAATACCGCTTTTTTAGTGTTATAGCTATAACAGTGATCTTCCGTAATCGAAAGCTGCTATATTTGCATCCACTGTCTTGGGAGGAACCTTTGCAGTGATTGCTTTTTTGAAACTATCCTCTGAAATGGAAACAAGTTTTGACAAAACTCCTAGGAGTATTGTATTTGCAACTCTGATATTTCCGAGTTTCTTAGCTTCAGCCTCGGTATCTATTACCATGAGTTTCTTATTTGTTTTTTCAATTTTTTCTTCAATATCTGTAGGATAGGCTTCTTTTTCCATGATAACTAAGTTCGGCATAATCCTTTTCTTGTTCATAATGACAGTGCCGCCGTCTTTAACTTCGTCAACATATCTTAAAGTTTCCAATTCTTCCAAACCGAGCAACACATCCACTGATTTTTTAGAAAAATTTGGTGTGGTTACTTTTTTTCCGAATCTCACCGAACCGAATATTTTTCCGCCTCTTTGGGATAAACCGATGACGTCATTGCTGGCAATCTCATAACCGTCCAAGAAAGCTGCATTGGAGATTATATCAGTTGTTAATACCAATCCCTGGCCGCCGACGCCGCCGATCATAATATTTACTATTTCCATACTTTTGTCATCTCCTTTAATGGCTTTATTGCGTTTACAGGACAAACCTGAGAGCACACAGAACATCCAACACACATATCTGCATCAATGTGACTCTTTAAGGCGTCAATTTCCTTGTATTTATGCATGTTGATCGGTGGGCAGTTTGTATTGACACAGTTTCTGCAGCCTATACAAATTGAAGGATCAACAGCGAAAGGCGGATTTACTATTTTAAAGTTCAAAGCACAAGGCCTTGTCATTATCAATACAGAGATACCTGGTCTTCTCATGGCTTCCTTCAAGGTTTTCTGCATTGCTTTTACCTGGAATTGGTCAATTACTTCCACATCTTTGATACCACAGGCTTCAACAATATTCTTAATGGATACGTAATGTTGAGGTTCTTCCTTGTTTTCATCTTTATAAAGCTCATTTGTAGTCACGGTCTTCTGTCCGCCGGTCATTGCCGTGGTTCTGTTATCCATGCATACAACCGTAATATTTTCTTCAACCTCGGATAATTGAACAACCCCTGATAATCCGGAATGGAAGAACGTACCGTCTCCTATGGTGCATACCAATGGTTTTTCTATCCCTGCCAATCTGTTTGCCTTTGCCATTCCTATAACCATTCCAATGGATGCACCCATGGAAATGTTTGTTTTATGAACTTCAAAAGGAGGTAGGAATCCAAGTGAATAACATCCAATATCTCCGACAACTGTAGCTTTCGCTTTCTTTAAAGCATCAAACACCGGTCTGTGAGGGCATCCGGCGCAAAGCATAGGTGATCTTTCCGTTACTTTAAAAGAATCAACTTCCTCAGAGGAATTCAAGTCAGGAGTTTTATCGTCTTTTAGAATTACTCCGGCTTCCGATAAGCCTTTTTTAACATCTTCAAAATTGAGTTCACCGGTGAAGGAGAAATATTTTTTCCCTTCACAGTCAATACCGTGGCTTTTTAGTTCTTTTTCCATAACCGGCATAAGTTCTTCCAGAACGATGATTTTCTTATAGGATTTAGAAAGCTCCTTGATTTTTTCAACGGGAAGGGGCCAAATCATTCCTAACTTATAAACATCGGCATTAGGATCTATTTCTTTTAATACACCGTATACCATGCCTGATGTTATTATTAAAGTGTCAGAACCTTTTTTATCAAGAGAATTAAGACTGTAGGACTCGTTGAATTTAGAGAGTTCTTCCATTCTTTCCTTCATAAAATACTGCTGTTTGTTTGAATGGGGAGGGAGCATGCAGAAATTTGCCTGATCCTCTGTAAAACCTGTAATTACCGAGTCTTTTCTTTTATCGGTTTCAACTATTCCTCTGGCATGGCAAAGTCTTGACATTATTCTCAGCATAACCGGTGTTTTAAATTTTTCCGATAACTTAAGAGCTTCTGCAGTATAGGTTTTTGCCTCCATGGGAGTAGAAGGGTCTAAAACCGGAATATTTGCAAACTGTGCGAGCACCCTGGAATCCTGTTCATTTTGTGAAGAAGTAAGTCCGGGATCGTCTCCTATGGCAATGACAAAACCGCCGACGGTTTTGGTCTGTGTAAATGTCATAAATGGGTCCAAAGCAATGTTCAATCCTACATGCTTCATTATTACCATGGATCTTGCTCCGGTTATTGAAGCTCCCATGGCCATTTCCATTGCAACTTTCTCATTTGTAGCCCAATTGGCATCTATTTCTTTAAACCCCATCAAAGTATCAGTGATAGAAACCGTGGGAGAACCCGGATACGCTGCAGAAACTTTTCCGCCTGCTTCCCAGAATCCTCTGGCAACTGCTTCATTTCCCGTCATGACTAATTTTTCTGTCAATTCAATTTACCTCCATAGTGAATGAATCTTATATTCCTATACTATTATAACAATATAAACGATTTCCATGAAATAATATGAATAAAAGTCTGGTTTAATATTAAATAATTCAAATCCTTAAAATTATATTGCCATTTTTAATAAATAATGCCAAAGTTGTGTAAGAATATTGTTAATATGGAAAAAGTGTTGAATAAATGATATAATGAGTGGATTCATTTACTAATTATGCCTTTAAATACTATTTTTAAAAGGCAAAAAGAATCGTAGAGAAAAATATATCTTGGTATACCAAGACAAAATGGAGTTTTAATGATTGGAATAAATGATCGTAAATTAAAAAACGGTCTTAGAATAATTACTGTAAAAAAACCGGGTACCTTAATGGCAATTAACCTGGGAATAAAATCCGGTGCACTATATGAGAAAGAGAATGAAAAGGGTATTTCTCACTTTCTCGAACATATGCTCTTCACCGGTACAAAAAACAGATCCCATGCTGAGCTTAATGAAGAAATTGAAGCATTGGGTGGGGATTTCAACGCCTATACCGATTTGATTTCTACAGTCATATCGGCATCCGCATTATCAACCGAACTTGAAAAAGCAATGGAGCTTGTGGCTGATATTGTAAGAAATTCAGTTATATCCGAAATTGAATGCGAAAGAGAAAGAGGAGTTATCCTCTCTGAATATAAAGAAGGGAAGGAAGATATAGAAACAATTACTTATGACCATCTTTATGAAAATGCATATCCTGCTTTTCCTTTAAGATACGATGTCATCGGTACTGATGTAACGATAAAAACAATAACTGCAAGTGCGATCAGAAAACATTATAAAAACACGGTTGTTCCTTCCAATTCAATAATTACTGTTGTTTCACCCTTCGAACATGAATATGTGGAAGACTTGATATTAAATTACTTTGGTTCCTGGGAAAGCAATCATAAAGAACAGGAAATACCTTTAAATATAGACAACAGACACGGCAGCTTCATTCATTACAGAGACAACAGCGAAATGGCAACAATAGCCATTCTGTATAAATTTGAAAAGCTTGATGAAAAAGCTGAAATGGCATTGAAAATTTTAAATCATAGGTTGGGAGATTCCGACAACTCACTTCTGTTTAAAGAAGTAAGGTTGAACAGGGGATTAGCCTATGACATATACAGCACTTTAGATACAACCGAGAATGTAAATACACTGGAGATTTACTGTGCTACAGATCCCGATAATATTCAGGAAGTTAAAAACCTGATATTTGATACCATTGAATCAATTACCAACGGCAGTTACTACTTTCCGGAACAATCTTTGGAGATTATGAAGAAAGTCACCAGGACCCATGTGGCACATCTTTTGGATGATACAGAGTCCTTAGCCCACTACATACTTGGAAATGCTTTAGAAGAGAAAAAACTATTGAAATATATCGATGATGCTGTATTGATGGATACAATAACCTCGGATGATATCTATGGTGCAGCCTTGAATATTTTTAAAAACCCGACGGAGCAAATCATTCTGCCTCGGTAAGTGAGGGAAAAAATTGAAAATAATTAAAATTGAACAGGAAGATAAGAAGGGAAAATCCTATATAATAACTGATGATTCAGGAGATACCCATAAAATTTCAGCTGAAGTTTATTTCAAGAGAAACCTAAAGCCTGATATGGATATAGATGTTCTTAAGGAATTAATCTTCGAAGATCAATTGATTAAAGCTAAAAATAAAGCTTTGGGAATGCTGGATATTAAGATGAGGACAATCAAAGAAGTTACTGATAAACTGATATCCCTGGATTTTGAAAAGAGCATCATTGACAAGGTCATACTTGATTTAACCGGATATGGCTATCTGGATGATGAGGACTATACTAAAAAATATATTAATGAAAAAATTAAGATTTCAGGAAAACATAAGATTGTTTGTGATTTAGTGGGAAAAGGAATCAGCCGCGAATTAATCAGTAATCTTATGGACAGTGACGTAGAAGAAGAAGAATATAATGCCTGTTTGAATGCAGCGTTAAAAAAATACCCGAATTTGCAAAATCGAGTGCCGGATGAAAACATGTTGCGTGATAAAATGTACCGCTTCCTAATATCAAGGGGATACGGATATGACATAATAAAGCGTGCATATGAGACTGTGGTTGATGAAATCAGAAATCAAGCTTAAATTAACCTTAAATTAACGATGGTAGATTAGAATGGATATTGTATGTAATCAGAGGTGATATTTTGGGAGATAAAATAAGCATGGGGTTGGACGTAGGTTCAACCACCGTAAAAATCGTAGTTTTAGACGAAGAAAGAAATTTAATATATTCCACTTACAGAAGGCATTACTCTGATGTTAGGAGTACAGTCCAGGATATTATCGAAGATGTTTATAAAATCATAGGCGATAAATATGTGACTATAAATGCTGCAGGATCAGGCGGACTGGGTATAGCCGAATTAATCGGAATATCTTTTTCGCAGGAAGTTATTGCCTGTACAAAGGCTGTTGAAACACTTATTCCGAAGACTGATGTTGCAATAGAACTTGGTGGAGAGGATGCAAAAATAACCTATTTCGGATCTGCCATGGACCAGAGAATGAATGGTACCTGTGCAGGTGGTACAGGTGCGTTCATTGACCAGATGGCAACACTTTTAAAAACAGATGCAAAGGGTTTGAATGATCTTGCCGCAAACCATAAAAATATTTACCCCATAGCAGCCAGATGCGGAGTATTTGCTAAAACCGATGTTCAGCCATTGATAAACGAAGGTGCATCGCCGGAAGATATTGCCGCATCAATATTCCAAGCAGTAGTAAATCAGACTATTTCAGGTCTTGCCTGCGGCAGACCGATCAGAGGGAATGTTGCCTTCATAGGCGGACCTTTATACTTCCTTCCTGAATTACGTCAAAGGTTCATTGAAACTTTGAATCTGACGGGGGAGCAAATTATAGCACCCGACAATTCAAATTTGTTTGTTGCCATAGGTGCGGCACTCATTTCAGAGGAATCAGTGCCTGTTGCATTCCACTCTGTTATAGATAAATTAAGGCGTAAAAAGGAAATAGTATTAAGCGAAGTAAACAGACTTGAGCCATTGTTCAAGGATGAAGCAGACTATAAGGAATTCACCGACAGGCATGACAAGGAAAAGGTCAAAAGAAAAGATATATCTGATGTTTCAGGACCTGTATACCTGGGAATTGATGCGGGTTCTACAACAAGTAAAGTTGCATTGATTGACAGGGATAAGAACTTAATATATTCCTACTATGGATCCAATGAGGGAAAACCTCTGGATAAAGTAGTGGAGGAATTAAGTAAGGTTTATTCTGCAATGCATGATGATATCTATATAGCAAATGCCTGTGTCACAGGTTACGGCGAAAATTTGATCAAGGAAGCATTGAATGTTGATTTGGGAGAGATTGAAACAATAGCTCATTATAAAGCGTCAAATCACTTCCTCAACGGTGTCGATTTTATCCTCGATATCGGCGGTCAGGATATGAAATGTTTGAGAATAAAGAATGGGGTAATAGATTCCATTCTGCTAAACGAGGCATGTTCATCAGGCTGTGGATCTTTCATTGAAACCTTTGCGAAGGGTTTGAATTCAACACCTCCGGAATTTGCAAAGGAAGCTGTCACTTCTCAGGCTCCTGTT
>DAINSS010000011.1:39103-41615 GCA_036741195.1 Clostridiaceae bacterium
TTCAAGGCGGTACCTTCCATAATGATGCGGTTTTAAGAGCCTTTGAGCATGTATCAGGTGTTAAAGCCGTAAGACCGGATATAGCCGGCCTCATGGGTGCCTATGGTTCCGCATTAATTGCCTTGGAAAGAAGTACTCCGGGACAGACAAGCACATTACGTTCAAAAGAAGAACTTAAAAACTTCTCCTATGATGTGGAACTCAGGAGGTGCGGACTTTGTACGAATAACTGTCAACTGACAATCAGTAACTTTGGTGACGGAAAGAAATTCATATCAGGAAACAGATGTGACAGACCGCTTGGAAAGCTCGACAAGAGCTTAATTCCCAATGCCTTCGATTATAAGCTTAAAAGGACATTTGCATATAAATCCTTAAAGAAAGAAGAGGCTAAAAGAGGCGTCATAGGTATACCAAGGGTTCTGAATCTATATGAAAACTATCCCTTCTGGCATACAGTATTAACAGATTTAGGATTCAGTGTAGTATTATCACCGACTTCATCTAAAGCTGTTTATGAAATGGGAATGGAAACAATTCCTTCAGAATCCGTTTGTTACCCAGCAAAGCTAGTCCACGGACATATTGAATGGTTACTAAAAAAGGATCCGGATATTATATTCTATCCTTGTATTCCATATGAACACAAAGAGTTTGAAAGCTCAGACAACAACTACAACTGCCCGATTGTAACTTCCTATCCGGAGGTTATCAAAAACAATGTGGATGGTTTGAAGGTAAAAAAAGTCAAATACATGAATCCTTTTATCAACCTGGATCACGAAAAAGGCCTTGCAAAAAGACTTCATGCAATCTTTAAGCCTATTTCATACATATCCATGGGAGAATGGCAGAGCGCCGTTGACAAGGGATTGAAGGAAAGAGATAAATACAAGGATGATATCAGGCAATACGGTTATGAAACTCTGAAATACATGGAGGAAAACAATGTCAAAGGAATAGTTTTGGCAGGAAGACCTTATCATATAGATCCCGAAATTAACCACGGAATACCGCATGTTATCAATTCCTTCAACATGGCAGTACTGACTGAAGATTCAATTTGCCATCTTGATGAAGTTAAGGAAAAGGATTTAAGGGTAATAGACCAGTGGGCATACCATTCAAGGCTTTACCACTCAGCAAGATTCGTAACAACAAGAGATGACTTGGAACTGGTTCAGTTAAATTCCTTCGGATGCGGACTTGACGCAGTAACCACTGATCAGGTACAGGAAATATTGAGTGCAGAAGGCAAAATTTACACTTGTCTTAAAATAGACGAGGGAAATAACCTGGGTGCAGCAAGAATCAGAATAAGATCCTTAAAAGCTGCAATGGAAGAAAGAGTCAGCAATAATTATGTACCGGTCAAATCTCCGGTTAATAATAAACCAATTCTTTTCACAAAAGAAATGAAGGAAAAGCACACTTTGCTCTCTCCTCAGCTGTCTCCGATACACATGCAGTTTGTTGAAGCAGCATTCAGACATTCAGGATTCAATGTTGAACTTCTTCCTGATGTTGACACCGGTGCTGTGGATGCAGGACTTAAATATGTAAATAACGATGCGTGCTATCCCACCATACTGGTAACAGGACAGCTTATAAATGCCCTCCAAAGCGGTAAATATGATGTTAATAACACAACTGTATTAATCACACAAACCGGTGGTGGTTGCAGAGCTACCAACTATGTGGCATTCATAAGAAAAGCATTGAAAGATGCCGGATTCCCACAGGTACCTTGCGTTCCGCTTTCTGTTCAGGGATTTGAGGACCACCCGGGAATGAAATTCGACACCCAGACAATACTTCGGGCGTTCCAAGGATTGATTTACGGGGATCTCTTAATGAGAGTACTTTACAGAGTTCGACCTTATGAAGAGGAACCGGGATCGGCAAATGCACTTTACAGGGAATGGACAAATAAATGTCTTAAATCTTTGGAAAACGGTAAATTCTCAGAGTATGAGAGAAACTGTAGAGAAATTGTCAAAGATTTTGATAATCTGCCCATCAAGAACATTGTAAAACCAAGAGTAGGTCTAGTAGGAGAGATTTTGGTAAAATTCCACCCCACTGCAAATAATTCAGTGGTGGATGTAGTTGAAAAAGAAGGGGCAGAAGCAGTTATGCCTGATATGGTGGATTTCTTCCTGTATTCTTCAGCAAATGCCGATTTCAAGGTGAAATATCTCGGTGCGGACTTCATGAAGAGAATTACGGGAAAAGTTGGAGTCATGGGTATAGAATTCTACAGAAAGGCCATGAGAAAAGCACTTAAGAACAGTAAGAGATTCTCACCTCCGCCAAATATCTACAACCTGCAAAAACTTACTGAGCCGATTCTTCAGCTCGGTAATATGACAGGTGAGGGCTGGTTCCTGACAGGGGAAATGCTTGAGTTGATGGAGGACGGAGTAAACAACATCATATGTATGCAACCCTTCGCTTGTCTGCCAAACCACGTTACAGGAAAAGGTATGATAAAGAAATTAAGGGAGCTCCA
>DAINSS010000011.1:41682-65341 GCA_036741195.1 Clostridiaceae bacterium
TATGATGTCTGTGGCGTTCAGAAACCTCAAGGGAAAGAACCTGGTGGAAATGACAGATTTAAATTCCGTTAAGAAACGCAGAACCTTGACTCTATCTGAGAATCAGATATAATTAAAACAATAATTCAAGAAAATACCTGCTATGAAGAAGAGGAGTAGGCTATATAAGTATTAAAGAGAGCGGGGGATGGTGTGAATCCCGTATATGGAATAGTCGAAGGTAGCTTTTGAGCATTCCCGGAGAAAATATTAAAGTAACCGGGGACGGTCCTGATGACCGTTATATAATGAGAGCCCATTTTTGTGGGAATTTAAGGTGGTACCGCGGGTCTTCGTCCTTATGGATGAAGGCCCTTTTTGTATATTTTAAATAACTTTTGCCTATTGCCTGAATTAAAGAATTTAAAAAGAGGAAGGATTATGGAAAATTTAACTGGCAATATTGTCACCAATGTTTTTACTGCAGGAGATGATATTGTAATCAAGGGAAAACTGACAGGCATTAATGACACAGAAAGAATTAACAAAGACGAAAAATCACTTTTGGTTATATTTCCCGGAAGGGACAGGGAACCGGATTTCTTCAAAAATATCAGAACTGCTATTTTTGATAAAACTGTGGATTTACTTGACTTGGATTATGGAAACCTTCCTTGGGATCAGGATTCCAGGGAATTGGCAGAGGACCTTATCTTAAAGATACTGGACGATGTTCAGACTGCTGAATATAAAAAGATACTATTTCTGTCTTTCAGTGTAGGTACAATTTTTTCCTCAGACCTGACGAAACAGAAATATGATGAAGCTTATAATATATTACTGTCTCCCATAGACGGAGCATTAAACTCAATGAAAGATATTAATTTTATAGCCTTCTCAGGGACTGAAGATTCCAGGTTTACTAATGAGCTTGCTAAACTTCACTTGAAAAAGAAATATAAGAATATTGAATTTTTAGACAAAATTAACCATTACCTTGAATATAAAAGCCATGAAAGATCCCTTGAACTCCAAGAGGAAGTCTTAAACAAGACAGTTAAAATAATAGAAAAATACATTTATTAATTGTAAAACGCAAAATACAAGAATCAGAATACAGGAGGAATCCATATGAACGAACAAACTAAAATACTTTCTACAACTTATGATCCCAAGGCTTTTGAAGAAAAGCTATTAAAAAAATGGGAGGAAGGCAAATTTTTCACTCCGGACATAGATCCTTCAAAGGAACCCTATTCCATAATCATGCCACCTCCTAATATAACCGGTAAGCTTCACATGGGGCATGCTTTGGATAATACTTTGCAGGATATCATCATCAGATTTAAAAGGATGCAGGGTTATAACGCATTATGGCTTCCCGGACAGGACCATGCTTCAATTGCTACAGAGGTTAAAGTAGAAAATGAACTTTTAAGTAAGGGATTGAAGAAAAAAGAACTGGGAAGGGATAAATTCCTGGAACATACCTGGGCTTGGGCAAATGAATACAGGGGAAAAATCAGGGAACAGATATCCAAACTCGGTTGTTCCTGCGATTACACCAGGGAAGCATTTACCATGGACGATAATGTTTCAAGAGCCGTAAGACAGGTTTTTGTTACTTTATACAACGAAGGTCTCATCTACAGGGGAAACAGGATAATTAACTGGTGTCCCAAATGTTTGACTGCTATTTCCGACTCGGAGATTGAATATGTAGAATCAAAGGGTCATTTCTGGCATATTACATATCCATTTGCAGACGGTACTGGTTCAGTAGAAATTGCCACAACAAGACCTGAAACTATGTTGGGAGATACGGCTGTCGCTGTTAATCCAAAGGATGATAGATTCAGGCACTTGGAAGGGAAAATGCTTATACTTCCGCTTACGGGAAGACAGATCCCAATTGTATTGGATGACTATGTTGATATGGATTTTGGTACGGGCTGTGTTAAAATTACACCTGCCCATGATCCCAACGATTACTTAGTAGGTAAAAGACATGATTTGGAAGAGCTCAACATAATGAATGAAAACGGCACTATCAATGAAGCCGGAGGCAAATATGCCGGTTTGGACAGATATGAAGCCAGAGCTCAAATAGTTAAGGATCTGGAAGAGCAGGGTTACTTAGCAGGAATAAAGGAAATTACCCATAATGTTTCCACCCATGACAGGTGTTCAACGGTAATTGAACCAAGACTTTCCGAGCAGTGGTTTGTCAAGATGAAACCTTTGGCTGAACCTGCAATAGAAGCGGTAAAATCAAAGGAAATTAAATTTGTTCCCGAAAGATTTGAGAAGACATATTATAACTGGATGGAGAACATTCAGGACTGGTGTATTTCTTGGTGGGGACATCAGATTCCCGTATGGTATTGTGATGAGTGTCATGAAGTAATTTCAAGCGTAGATACGCCTGATGTATGTCCAACCTGTGGTTCTTCAAGATTAAGACAGGATAATGATGTTTTGGATACCTGGTTCTCATCTGCACTATGGCCTTTCTCCACACTTGGATGGCCGGATGAAACTGAAGATTTTAAATATTTTTACCCTACAAGTACTCTTGTAACAGGGTATGACATAATTTTCCTCTGGGTTGCAAGAATGATATTCTCAGGCATACATAATACAGGGAAGATACCATTTAAATCAGTTCTTTACCATGGCATAGTAAGGGATGAATTCGGCAGGAAAATGAGTAAATCCCTGGGTAACGGAGTCGATCCCCTTGATGTGATAGATAATTACGGTGCAGATGCTTTAAGATTTATGCTTTCAACAGGCAATTCACCGGGAAATGATATCAGATACAATGATGACAAGGTTGAATCGGCAAGAAATTTTGCTAATAAGATTTGGAATGCTTCAAGATTTGCAATGATGAACCTTGATTTAAATCTTATTGCTAAGTACAAGGATTCAGAGGATTATTCACCGGCCGATAAATGGATTTTGTCATTAAATAATCAGGTTATAAAAGAAGTTACTGAGAATTTCGAGAATTTTGACATCGGAATAGCTCTTACAAAAGTATATGACTATTTATGGACTAAGGTTTGTGACTGGTATATTGAACTTATAAAAATTGATTTATACGGTACAGACGAAAAAGCCAAAGGAATTTCTCAAAGGGTACTTTTGAAAGTATTGGTTGACGGGCTGAAGCTCCTTCATCCGGTAATGCCCTTTATTACAGAGGAAATATTTACTCATTTGACGGATGAAGAAACAATAACCCTGTCCCAATGGCCGGTACCAGAGGATAAATATAATTTTACGTCTGCAGAAAAGGAAATGGATCATATCATAGAAGCAATTAAGAGCATCAGAAACATAAGACAGGAAATGAACATTCATCCTTCAAAAAAGGCGATGACCTATATAATTCCGACAAGTGAAGCAGAAAATGCATTCAGAAATTCCGAAAAGTACATGGGTAAATTAGGATTTGCTTCAGGAATTGAAATACTAAAGGATAAATCAGATATTACCGATGCCGTTAGCATTGTAACCTCAGGCGGTGAGATTCTTCTCCCATTAGGACAGCTAATTGACAAAGAAAAAGAACTCGAAAGGCTTAATAAGGAAATAACCAAGCTCAACACCGAAGTCTCAAGGCTTGAAGCAAAGCTGAATAACGAAAAGTTTATTTCTAAAGCTCCTGAGAAAGTAGTATTAGAAGAGAAGGAAAAACTTTCCAAGTACTCTGAGATGTTGGAAAAAGTAACTGCAACCTTAGAGCAGACTAAAAGACTATAATTTAAATAAAAGTAAGGATCAGTGAGGTATAACATGAATTATCAAGAAGCCATGGACTATATTTCAAGTACGGCTAAGTTTGGATCAAAACTGGGCCTACAGCGTATGGAATGTATAATGGCAGAACTCGGTAATCCCGAAAAGAAGCTTAAGTGCATACATATAGCAGGCACCAACGGTAAAGGATCCGTTGCAGCAATAATGGCTGATGCATTACAAAATGCCGGGTATAGAACCGGACTTTACACATCTCCGTACATTGAAGTTTTTGAAGAAAGAATACAGATTAACAGGGAATATATTTCCAAAGAAGATATTGGCAAATATACAGAAAGGGTAAGTAAAGCAGTTTCAGCTTGCATAGAAAAGGGATGCGATCATCCTACGGAGTTTGAAATCATAACCTCTGTCATGTTTCTTTACTTTGCAGAAAAGGATATTGATTATGCAGTAATAGAGGTTGGGTTAGGGGGAGATCTTGATTCAACAAATGTACTTATACCTGTAATCTCAGTAATAACATCCCTCAGTATGGACCATATGCAGGTACTGGGTAACACTATGTCTGATATTGCCAGAGCAAAAGCAGGCATTATTAAACAGGCCCCCGTTGTTTCCTATGACCAGCCGGATGAAGCAAGAATTGTCATTGATAAAACCGCGAAGGATAAGAATGTCCTTCTTAAGTACATAAATCCAAAGGATGCAAAGTATATCAGCTTCAATGAGAATACTGACAAACAGGTTGTAAGTTATAAAACGGAAAACTGGGATTTTACCTCGGAACTAAATCTGATCGGTGTTCATCAGGTTCAAAATTCACTTCTGGCAGTTACTGCCTTGGATGTACTTAATAAAGAGGAAGACCTTGGACTGGATGAAGCTATAATAAAGAAAACCCTTAAAAATGTTTTTTGGGTAGGCAGAATGGAAGTCATGCATAAGAATCCCCTCATCTTAATTGACGGGGCACATAATGAAGACGGAATAAAAAAGCTGAAGGAATCCTTGGATAAATATTATCCAGGAAGAAACTATATTTTGATTTTAGGGATCCTGGCCGATAAAGAGACACATAAAATGGCCGACATAATTGCCAAGGATGCAAAACGAGTCATTTGTGTGACTCCGCACTCCATCAGAGCTTCATTGGCAAAAGACCTCTATGAATACATTGTTTCCTTCAACGATAACACAACCTGGAAGGAAGACTATGAGGATGCTATTAAGGATGCCGAAGACCACGCGGAAGGGGATGACCTTATTATAATTTCAGGGTCCCTTTATATGATCGGAAGCATGAGGACCATCCTGGTTAAAAAATACAATAAACAATAAATTATCCTGGTATAAAAAATGTACCTCCCAATACTGTCCGTACAGTGAAGGAGGTACAATTTTTATAGTTCTTTAATATTAAATATTAATCTCGTTTTGAAAGCAGTCTGATTATTTCCCCGTAAATTTTTTGTGGGGAGGCTTTCCAATTTTTAACAATTTCCTCGGCATCCTCTTCAGTTGAAACCTCCAATGAGATGTCAAAAATATCGTATCTTCCTTCACGCAGTCTTAATTCAACGGTATATTTCCCGATATCCTTGGGAGTATAAGAACCTAAAACAGTATTTTTCGTCAAAAGATCATTCTTAAAATCAGTCATGTAACTGTCAATCATTGAGAGCTTATGTTTATCCTGGTTAGGCAGAAAGAGTTCCAGCATCTTTTTACCCGATTCCGTTATTTCAATGAATTCATCATTTCTTTTTTTGTCATTAAGAATAAAACGACCGTCCTTCAATCCATATATGGCATCAGAGAAGTTGTAATAATTCATTAGCAAGTTTTCCATCATAATCAAAGACAAGTCATGTTTAGTCATTGAGTATCCGGCTTTAGCCAAAGCATAAAGTATTAGTATCCTGTTTTCAGCACTATGTAATGATTCCACTGTCTTATCTCCAATCACAAATATAATGATTTAATAATAGCATAAATTCATTTTTCCCGATATTTCAGGGTCTTTTGGTTGTAACCGAATACATAACATTGTATAATAAATTTGGTACAATCGTATTATTCAAAAGAAGGAATCTAAACATGGAAAACACTAAGACAACTAATAATATGCATCTGGAGGGTAAAATAATATCTGAGCTTGAATTCAGTCATGAGCTTTATTCGGAGAAATTTTATACATTTGATTTATCCGTCGCAAGATTGAGCGGAAAGGATGACACTATTAAAATAACTCTTTCAGAAAAACTACTTGGTGAATTTACATTCAAGAAAGGTGTTAAGCTTCAGGTTCTTGCTCAGTTGAGAAGTTATAATAAATATTCCGGTGGAAAAAATAAACTAGTATTGACTGCATTTGCAAGATCCTGTTCAAACATAATTGAGTTTGCCGATGATCCTAACGTAGTCATTCTTGAAGGTCATGTATGCAGGATACCTACATTCAGAACTACACCTTTGGGTAGAGAGATAGCAGATGTTCTGATTGCGGTTAACAGGAATTTCAATAAATCTGATTACATACCCGTCATATGCTGGGGTAGAAATGCAAGGTATGCCATATCCTTTAATGTAGGGGACAAGGTATTAATTGAAGGCAGGTTCCAGTCGAGAATTTATGAAAAACAAATAGATGATGAAAAAGTAAACTTAATTGCCTATGAGGTATCCGTTTCCAATCTTTCAAAAGTTGCAGAGTCTTTAGAAGATACTGTTAAAAATAATGAGGAAGAAGGCTCCAGTATAATATCTGAAAATGCAGTTAGTTCATAAATAGCATTGTTTTTTTCTCCTTTAAAGCAAGGAAACCCGACCTTGCTTTATTTTTTTTATATTCAAGGGTATTATTTATTGGTAAGTTTAGTTTTTAAAAGAACGGAGTTTGAAATGTACACTGATTTTACATCCATATACGAAGAAAAGATAAAGGAAGATATTGATTATCTTAAATATGCTGATTTTATAGATAAAACAACAGCCAAATATGGCATACAAAAGAATAATCTGTTGGATATAGGTGCCGGGACGGGACTGGCATCTTACAATTTAAGAAAATCATTCAAAAAGATGACTCTTGCAGAACCCTCAGAAGAAATGCTGATGTTGGCCAGAGAAAGATTCCAACCACCTTATGTTCCGGAATTTATTAACACCGGTGCCGAAACACTGATTAAAAAAGATTTTTTTGATATTGCCATTGCAGCTTATGATGTTTTCAATTATTTAGATGAGGACACAACCACAGAAGTTTTGAATACAGTATTTAAGGAATTAAAACCGGGTGGTTTATTCATCTTCGATTTTTCAACAAGGTATAAACTGGAAACCGCCTTTGGTGACGGAACCTTTGTTTATGACGATAACGACTATTTCCACGTGTGGGAAAACCATGCAGATGAAGAGGGAATAAATATAACGATCAATGCCTTTAAGAAGGCAGGCAATTTATATAAAAGGATTACCGAAGAGCAAAAAATGAGGTTTGTGGATTTAAATAAAGTTGTTGGTAAAGCAAATCAAACCGGATTTAAAGTACTTGATATACTTGATGATTATACAGAATTAAAGAACACGGTAGAAACCATGAGAACCGTGCTTGTGTTAAGAAAGGAAGATGAAATTGGATAAATTGATTAAAGCGACTGCAGCTGAAGGAATGATTAGAATCTTTGCCTGCGACAGTAAAGACTTAGTTAATGAGGCTGTCAGATTGCATGGATTAAAACCCACGGGGGCGGCGTTATTAGGGCGTGTATTGACTGCCGGTGTAATGATGAGCTCCATGCTCAAGAATAAAAAAGACCTGTTAACAATACAAATGAACGGAAAAGGCCCTGCCGGAGGAGTATTGGTAACAGGATCGGGAGATCTTAGAATCAAAGGATATCTGGGAAATCCGGATGTTGAGATAGGTAGAAAAGCCAACGGAAAAATAGATGTCTCCGGTGCACTCGGCACGGATGGTAATTTAACTGTAATTATGGACATGGGATTAAAGGAACCATATGTTTCATCCATTCCCATACAAACAGGAGAAATAGCCGAAGATTTCGCTTATTATTATACCGTCTCGGAACAACTACCTTCAGCAGTATCTTTGGGAGTCCTTGTAGGCGGAGACGGCAAGGTTATCCAATCAGGCGGGTTTTTAATCCAAATGATGCCGGGCCATTCAGATGCTTTGGCTGACAGTCTTTCTGAAAAAATTGAGAAACTGCCGCCAATTACAACTCTTTTAAATGAATACAATGATTTAACCGAAATTTTAAAAAATATTTTTCAGGATTTCGATTTAAAAATTAACGAAACTCTCTCCACTGACTATCATTGCGACTGTTCAAGGGGAAAAGTCGAAAAAGCATTGATGTCTATAGGATTTACGGATTTGACCGAATTGTATGAAGACAATAAAACAGAAACTTTGACATGTCATTTTTGTAATAAAAAATATGATTTTTCCCATGAAGATATTGGGAGATTGATTGAAGAAGCAAAGCAATAGCGTAATTGTAACCAAATCGTCATCAAAATACTTATGAGATGGATATAATAAATATATATTATTTCCAGGGGGCTAATGATGAACAGATCAGACGTTATAAGACACGTAGCAGAAGCAAACGGCATTACTAAGAAAAAAGCAGAAGAGATTGTTATTTTGATAATCGATCTTATGAAAGAGACTTTGATTTCCGGAGAAAAGGTGCAAATCACAGGATTCGGAACATTTGAGATAAAATCAATGGCTCCGAGAATAGGCAGGAATCCTAAAACTAATGAAGAAGTTAAGATTGACGCTTTCAAGAAGCCGGTATTCAAACCATCATCCGATTTAAAGGACATGGTTAACAAAAACTAAAGGGAGATTATTCTTCCTTTTTTTATTTCACAAAAAGGAAGAATGAATTTAACCATACCCCTTTAAAATTAATCAGGAATAACAACTATGCCGCCTCTGTCATGTATCGGTCCATCGGACAAAGGATACAGGATGATATCTCCGGTTTTTGATTCAATGAATCTTTTGATCTCATTTGACTCTTTAAGATTGGAAATATCACCGAAGGATACAAGATATTTCGAACTTTCTCTCTCGATTAATTTCATTGCCCCTCCTATAAATCCGTTACTCATGCCATTCAAAACTATATCCGATGAGTCAATATACATTGCATCGATGTTATTATTTTTAAGAGTTTTGAAAATCCCTTTGTCAGAAGTAATAAAAGATTCAGAACCGAGAACCAGGGTGCTGCACCCGGTATAACCCTGTTTAACGTGCAATTTAACAATTCTTTTCTTTTCTGTATAGTCCAGGACTTCCTGTGCAGTATGAATTATATTATGTATAAGGAAATACTCTGTAGACACGCAGTTTAAACCGATATCCAGGGGATATTCAGGTCTAATCTCATAATTTGATACAATGATATTTTTATTTGTATACCCACTTATTTCACTTAGTAATCTGGTTGAAATATTTTTATGAACAAATATACTGTCACCCAGGACATGAACCTGCATATCAGGATGACCGTTAATGGGAGGCAGGGCATTTACTTTGTCCGATAAAAGAACACGGCCTAATTTACCAAGTTTAATTATTTCATTTTGCGGAGTTCTGTAATCAACGATCAAAATCATATTTCACCATAATCAATCAATATTTTTATACATATGATTGTAATTTTATTATTAAGTATTTGCTCAGTCACTTGACCAAACAATTGACAATATCTATAATTAGTCTTATAGTATCATTTAAAGTTAAATATTAAAAAGATTAAGATAAGGAAAGTAGTATTTTATATTCATCAAAGAGAGGCGTGTAAGGTGTGAGATGCTGTTGAATGACTATATGAAGACCACCTTTGAATCTCGGTGAAGAAAACAAAGTATTTACCGACGTCCCTAAGCGTTAATTATTTAAGTGAGACATGTATTATGTCTAATTAAGGTGGAACCGCGGTTATAATCGTCCCTAATATTTGTTAGGAACGGTTTTTTTATTTTAAAACAGAACTCAAGGAGGTATTAATATGTATAAAGTAACATTGAAAGATGGTTCGGTCATTGAGGTCGAAGAAGGAAAAAGAGTTATTGACGTAGCTTACGGCTTGTCGGAAGGTTTGGCAAGAAATGCCTGTACAGCAGTTGTAGACGGACAATTGGAAGATTTAAGATATCCTATACAAAAGGATATAAGCCTGGATATCAAAACCTTTGATTCGGAAGAGGGTAAGCATGCATTCTGGCACACTTCCTCCCATATTCTGGCATTGGCAGTAAAAAGATTATTCCCCGGAGTAAAACTTGCAATCGGGCCAGCCATTGATGATGGTTTCTATTACGATTTTGATAAGGAAGGATCCTTCAGTGAGGAAGATCTGGTCAAAATTGAAGCTGAGATGAAAAAAATCGTCAAGGAAGGTTATGAGGTTAAATCCTACACACTTCCAAGAAATGAAGCCCTTGAAAAGGTGGCAGATGAACCATACAAGGTAGAATTAATCAACGATCTTCCAGAAGACGAGGTAATCTCATTCTATGAGTTAGCTGAGTTTACAGATCTTTGTGCAGGACCACATCTTATGAATGTTAAACCTGTCAAAGCAATCAAACTTCTTCAGATAGCCGGCGCTTATTGGAGAGGCAGTGAAAAGAACAAGATGCTCACAAGAATATACGGAGTTTCTTTCCCTAAGGCTAAGGAACTTGAAGATCATTTGAATATGCTGGAGGAAGCTAAAAAGAGAGATCACATTATATTAGGACGTGAGCTTGGAATATTTACTCAGGCAGAAGAAATCGGCCAGGGTCTTCCTTTATTCAAACCAAAGGGAGCAAAGATAATTCAGCTTCTTCAAAGATGGGTAGAAGACGAGGAAGAAAAGAGGGGTTATGTAATTACAAAAACTCCGTTCTTCTCAAAACCTGAGCTTTATAAGATTTCAGGTCACTGGGACCACTACAGGGGTGGAATGTTCCATATGGGCGACTTGAAGGATGAGAGCTCTGTAATGTCATTAAGACCGATGACTTGCCCGTTCCAGTTCACAATATACAACTCCGATCAGCACTCCTACAGAGAACTTCCAATCAGAATGGGTGAAACATCTACATTATTCAGAAATGAATCATCAGGTGAAATGCATGGATTGATAAGAGTAAGACAGTTTACAATCTCAGAGGGTCATTTAATAGTAAGACCGGATCAGGTTGAAGAAGAATTCAAGGGTGTCATGGAATTACAGCAGTATATTCTCGGAGTTCTCGGACTTGATGAGGGAATATCCTACAGATTCTCCATGGGTGACAGGGATGACAAGGAAAAGTACATAGATAATCCACAGGCTTGGGATGACACTGAAGGCCAGATGAAACGTATATTGGATTCTATGCCTATAAAATACACTTCTGCTAAGGGTGAGGCAGCATTCTACGGACCTAAACTGGATATCCAGTACAAGAATGTCCATGGAAAGGAAGACACAATAATCACAAACCAAATCGACTTTGCACTTCCCGAAAGATTTGACATGTATTTCATAGACAAGGACGGTCAGAAAAAGAGACCATATGTACTTCACAGAACATCCATCGGTTGTTATGAAAGAACTCTGGCTATGTTAATTGAAAAATATGCAGGTGCATTCCCATTATGGCTGGCTCCGATCCAAGTCAAACTGCTTCCAATTTCAGAGAAGTATCATGACTATGTTGAGAAACTTGAAAAAGCGCTTAAGGACAAGGGCATTAGAGTAGAAGCGGACTACAGGGGAGAAAAGATAGGTTATAAAATCAGAGAAGCAAGAATTGACAGATCACCTTATATGCTTATAATCGGCGAGCAGGAAGAAAAGAACGGTACTGTTGCTGTAAGATCAAGACAAAAAGGTGACGAAGGTCAGGTTGATTTCAATGAATTCTTAAACAGAGTAGTCAAAGAAATAGATGAAAAATATAATTACCATAAGTTCATGGAAATAGAAGAATCAAGCGAAGCATAAAACATTTCAAGAAACCACTCATGTGGTTTCTTCTTTTTTACTTAAAAAGATATTGCTACCTCAGTTTTTAGAATTTGTCTTATAAATGCGCAATTAATAAAATATCCACTCCGGGTTGGGCTTTAAAACAGAAATTCTTAACATTGAATTAATATGGACATGGTACTATAAATATAGATTTACAGAGTAAAACAGGCTATAAACATTAATTTATAGCGAAAAACACAGGGCTAATTTACTAATAAGCAAAATATGATATAATTAAAAAAACGTTAGGAGGTTCTGCTTGTTGACAAAGTGCATGGTATGTGGAAAACCCGGAGACAGGCATCATGTTATTCACAAAGCTGAGGGTGGTTTGGATACACCGCTGAACTATATCTATCTGTGTCCCGAACATCACAGAGGTCCCATGGGGCCCCACAGGAACTCAGAGGTAGATCTGTACTACAAAATAGGAATGCAGGAAGTTTTAGAATCCTTATTCCCTAAGAAGTACTATACAGCTATGGAAGTTAAATCCATAAGTGAATTATCTATTTCCAATTTGAAGAAATTCATGGGCACCAACAGATTACATAAAGAAGGTTATGACAGGAATGACATAATTTTCTATCTGATGGGTGGTACCATTTATCGCCATGATCAAATGCTCGAGCTTAACTTCGCTCAGTTATAAAACATTTTTGCACCTGGTTTTAAATCAGGTGCTGATTTTTTAATGGGGGTATTTATGTCTAATATCGCTAAATACATATATTCAGCCTTAAAATTTGGAATGATAACAGTCATATCTATCGTATCCACCTCTAACATTGCATTGGCTTCAAAGCCATCGGGTAATATGACAGACAATTCTATCGAAATAAAGATACCTTACCAACCGCAGGAGGAGGGACCTTATTGCGGTCCTGCAGCGCTTCAGATGGTACTGGGTGCTCATGATATTCATGTGCTGAATGACGGAACATTAGTTAATCAGGATCTTTTATCCGGTCCGGACTATTTGAATACAAGAAACTTAAACTATTCTTCAGGGATCGACATTTGTAATGTATTGAATGATTTCGTCAAGAATAATCCATATCAATATGAGTTGGTCGAAGACAAAAATACTTCTATTCTTGAATCAACGGTTTTCAACTCATTATCCAATAGTAAAATACCGATATTTGCAATATGGCAAACAGGATACTCAAGCTCCAGGGTGGTTAACTATCCCTTCGGAAATTATGAATTGCGGCACTTCATACCAATTACCGGTTTGACAAAGGCTAATTCTAAGGACAAAGTAAATATTCTATACAGGGATCCTGTCTATAGCTTTTCAAATAAATTCAAAGGCGAACCTGATGAATTGGAAATAGATTCTGAAGTACTCATGGATCTCAATATAGGGGGATCAAGGATTAATTGACATTAATTTGATATCAATTTAGATATCAAACATAGGCCTTGGTTTTACAGTCAATAAACACTTACTTTATTATGTTAAGGAGGGGTATTAAATGAAAAACAGAATGAGATATTTGATAGTACTATTCACTGTATTATTAATTACAGCCTGTTCTACAGAAATTCCTTCTTTAAACTCACAAACCGAATCTCTTACAAAAGAAGTACCCGGGATAGAATCCACAACAACTACCACTTTTGGGCAGAGTATTACCGGTACTGTTGTCAATAATGAAAAAGATGGCATTCCGGGAGTTAAGGAAACAAAGATAATCGATATTAAAGATTTAATTGATCTTGATAATTCTGTCGGAAGTCCTGCCATTGACTCATTTTCCGGATTTTCCGATTTATATAAACCGGCAGGGTATTCTCCTATAAACGGTAGTGATGAAATTTTAGTGCTTAATCCAAGTTCGGCAGGATCATCCTTAGGACTCCTGAATATTAAGACTTCTGATATAAAGATAATTGTCGAGGGAGAACAGGGGTATTCTTATATGTACTCAGGTAGTGATAACAGGTATATCATTGCATATAAATATTCTTTGGATATAAATGCGTATCCGGTTCCCATAATGTATATAATTTATGATAGGGTATCGGGGGAAATGCAGAATATTGACATATCCGACATTCAAAAAGCAAGCGGTGCAGGATATATACATTCCTATGTCTCTGTTTTTGACGGGAAGATATATTTCGAGATCCAAGACAAGGGAATAGCAAGAAATGACAATGGTTTAGTCATTAAGTACGGGGAATCAATATACTCCTATGATATTGCCGGTAAATCATTGGTTAAAATCAGAGATAACTGTTCATCACCGACGGTCAATAAAAACGGGCTTTATTTTAAGGATTTTGGAACTGACGGCGATTCAGGATCACTTTACTTTATTGAAGCATCCAAGATGATAGATAAGAATGCAATATCCAAAGAAATCGTCAAAAACTGCGGAGAATACTTCATTCATGAAGACAAAATTTATCACACCCCAGACAGGGATAACAATATAGTTTATTTATATAACGGAGAAACATCCGAATTTGTTTTTTCCCAACCGGAAGGTTCAACAGCCTGGGATTACAGAACAAACGGCAGATATATCACTGCCTCCTATGAGAAAGGACCTATATATCTCTATGACATTTTAAAAGGGTACATTGTTTTATTGACTGATTCACCGGGAGGAAATTTCTCAATATCTTCAGATAAATATATAATATGGTATGAACTTGAGAACATTAACCCCGAAACATCGGTTGAAAAAGGTAACTTTATTCCCGAATATGGGTTGCATTTTATTGAAATAAGTAGTTTAATTGACTAGGTTGCTTTAGTAATATTATTTATTGCTATTGACAAGCAAACATAAATTGTATATTATGTACTAGTGCAAGCAGAAACCGCCGTTTCTCACCTTATGGATAATGTTCTTTTAGGGTAGTCATAAATTAGATTCGTATTACGATATTGATTTATATATTAAGGACGGCATTTTGCCGTCCTATTTTTATTCACTATGGAGGTGGAACACTATAAGTAAGAATCATCCTTTAAACAACGAAATCAGAGAAAAAGAAGTTAGAGTAGTATCTGATAGCGGTGAACAACTGGGGATCATGTCATCTAAGGAAGCTCAAAAAATTGCTGATGAAAGAGAAATGGATTTAGTTATGATTTCTCCGACCGCAACTCCCCCCGTATGCAGAATCATGGATTACGGGAAGTTTATTTATGAGCAGTCCAAGAAAGAGAAAGAAGCTAAGAAAAAGCAGAAGGTAGTTGAGATTAAAGAAATCAGATTCAGTCCAACTATCGAAGAGCACGATATCACTATCAAAGCCAATAACGCTACGAAGTTCCTCAAGGATGGAGACAAGGTCAAAGTAACTATCAGATTCAGAGGAAGGGAAGCGGAGCATGCCCATAAGGGTATCGCCACGCTTGAAGTATTCTTTAAAAAGGTTGAGGAATTCGGAACGATTGAGAAACCTGCAAAACTTGAAGGCAGGAATATGACCATGGTTATAGCATCGAAAGTTAAATAACGGAGGAATAGTAAAATGCCTAAAATGAAAACACACAGAGCATCTGCAAAAAGATTCTCTAAGACCGGAACCGGTAGATTCAAAAGATCAAAAGCTTTTAAGAGCCATATCCTGACTAAGAAGTCAGCAAAGAGAAAGAGAAACTTAAGAAAAGCTGGCTATGTTTCAACTGCACAGGAAAAAGTAATAAGGAGACTGCTTCCTTACATCTAAACCGTCTGGTTTGGATATAAGTAGCACTTAAGGAGGATATATAAATGGCAAGAGTTAAAAGAGCGGTGAACGCTAAGAAAAATCATAGAAAAGTATTGAAGTTAGCTAAGGGTTACTACCAGGGAAAAAGCAAGCTTTTCCGTACAGCTAATGAAACAGTTATAAGAGCATTAAGAAATGCATATGTTGGAAGAAAGCTCAAGAAGAGAGATTTCAGAAGACTTTGGATTGCCAGAATAAATGCAGCGGCAAGACTAAACGGTATGAGCTATTCTACATTCATGAACGGATTAAAGAAGGCCGGTATCGATATAAACAGAAAGATGCTTTCAGAGATAGCTATACATGATCCTAAGTCATTCACAGCTTTAACTGAAAAAGCAAAAGAAAAATTAGCTTAATACATTAAATTAATATTTTATTTAAACGATAAAGAATGGGAAAACTCATTCTTTATCGTTTTTTGTTCTGAATTCAAAAGATATGCAGAAAAGATATTGATAGGCCAGAAAAACATTGTTTATGATACAATTGAGTATGAATGTAAAGATTGACATAGTCGAAAATTTATTTCGTAAAGGAGTATATATGACATTAAATGATATAAAATTTGGTTTTAAAATTGACAGGATTGTTGAATCAGAGGAGACGGGGTCTACTGCGTATTATATGACCCATAATAAAACCGGTGCGGAATTGTTGTTTTTAAAGAATGAAGATGAAAATAAAACATTCGGGATTGGGTTTAAAACACCTCCAACTGATTCTACAGGTGTAGCACATATAGTTGAACACTCGGTATTGTCCGGTTCCCGAAAGTTCAAGGTCAGAGAACCTTTCATGGAATTACTGAAGGGATCTATGCAGACTTTTTTAAATGCAATGACCTTCTCCGATATGACCATTTATCCCATCTCTTCAATGAATGACAAGGATTTTTTAAATCTTACCGATGTTTATTTAGATTCAGTATTCTATCCTGCTATGTATGAGAAAAAGGAAGTATTCATGCAGGAAGGGTGGCATCATGAGCTTTTAAATTCAAATGACCCAATTACTTACAAGGGCGTTGTTTACAATGAAATGAGAGGTGCCTATTCATCGCCTGAAAGACAGGTATTCGGCGATATTATGAGAAATCTCCATCCGGGTTCAACATATTCCCATGAATCGGGAGGGTACCCCTACGATATTCCAAAGCTATCCTTTGAGAATTTTGTTGATTTCCATAAAAGATATTATCATCCATCAAACAGCTTTATATTCCTCTATGGTAACGTAGATATAGATACTGTGCTGAATATGATTAACGGTGAGTATTTGGAGAACTTCGACAGAAGAGATACTCAAGTAGAAATGAATCTTTCGGACACAAACAAAAAAGTAAGGGAAATGGATTTTTATTACGCTGCCGATGAGTCCGCAGATGATGAAAACAATACATATTTCTCCTACAGTGTAAATCACGGAACCACTGAGGATTCCAAAGATGTCTTCATGAATGCTTTGTTAGGGGAAATTCTTGTTAATTCTGAATCTGCCCCGATTAAACTGGCTCTTTTGGAAAAAGGACTGGGTGAGGATGTATTCGGAATTGACAGCGGAAGCTACTTCCAGGATTTTGGTATTGTTGTAAAAAATACTGATATAGGAAGAAAAGATGAATTCTTGACCTTGGTAGACAAAACCCTGGAGGACATTGTAGAAAATGGTTTTAATAAGGACCTTTTGCTAGCATCAATAAACAGGACCGAGTTTGCCATGAGGGAAGCCCAGGGTACATTAAAAGGGATAATCTACTTTATAAATGCCATGAGCTCTTGGAGATACGGTGAAGATCCTCTTTTGGGTTTAAATTTCAATTCAATCTTTAAAGAGTTAAGGGATAATCTTGAAACAGGATATTTTGAGAACTATATAAAAGAAAAAATTCTGGGTTCTGATAATAAGCTTATAACTACCCACAGGCCAAAGTTTGGGTTGTTTGCCGAGGCAGATGAAAAAGCTGAGCTGGAACTTAAGGAATATAAGGAATCACTGACTCAAAACGAAATAGAGGAACTAATAAGAACAAACCAAGAGCTTATAAAATTCCAAACTACTGAGGACAGTAAGGAAGGAAAGGCAACAATTCCTCATCTCGAACTGACGGATATTAAAAAAGAAATACCGGAGATACACCAGGACGTATTAAATTACGGAGATTATTCCGTTTATTTCCATGAGCAAAATTCTTCAGGAATTTCTTATGTTACTTTGTCATTTGAAATGAACCATCTGAAGAGTATAGAAGATATATTCATTGTATCTACATTGGCTAAATTCCTGGGGATTGTGGATACTGAGAATTATTCCTATATAGATTTGAATAATGAAATTTTGAAATATACTTCAGGAATCAGAACTTCTCCTGCTATTTTCAAAATACCCGGAAAAAGGAATAAATACGAATCAAGATTCCTGGTATCATCTTCTGCAATCGGTGAAAATTCTAAAAAGATGTTTGAGTTGATTTTGGAGGTAATAAAGGGATCAAAGCTTAACAATAAAACAAGGTTGAAAGAGATTCTTAATATGGAGAAATCCTCCATGGAAATGCACATAGACTCCAGGGGAGACGAATTTGTAACACAAAGGGTAAAGGCTTCCTTCAGTGCTGCAGATGCGTACAGGGAGAAGCTGAATGGTTTATCTTACTATGATTATCTGAATGACCTTCTTCAGAACTTTGATTCAAAATCCGATTCATTGATTGAAAAGCTGGAAACCATGCTTTTAAGCTTGGTATCCAGAAATGGCATGGAGATATTCATTACCGCCGAAAAGGTTGATAAGTCAGAACTAATTGCCGAATCCACGGCCTTAGCTGATAATCTTCCTGTTGTTACAAACGAGGAAGCCGTCCTGGAATTCCCAATGGGTGAGTTGAAGGAAGCAATTACTTCAGCATCAGGAGTTCAGTATGTGTCGAAAGGATTCAATATAGTTGATTCGGGGTACAAGTACAGCGGAGCAATGGTTGTTTTAACCAGCCTTCTTTCCAAAGATTATCTGCACAATTCCATCAGAGCAAGGGGTGGGGCATACGGAGCAGGAATTTCAATTGATCAGTCAGGTGATTGTGTAACTTTCAGCTACAGAGATCCGAACCTGGATAAAACAATAGAGGCTTATGACAGAGTTGGCGACTATTTAAGAAGCGGATCCTTTGATGAGGATGATGTTAAAAACTATATCATCGGAACAATGACCAAATTTACACCTCCCATGGCACCCTCCGATATTAACTCGGTTATGCTGACCAGAAGATATTCTAATATAACCAGGGAAGACATTCAAAGAAATATGAACAATGCTTTGTCAGTCACAAAGGAAGACCTTATGGGTTATGCCGATATGATGGATGAACTGATGAAACAGAGCCATTTAAGTGTATATGGAAATACTGATGTTATAGGGGAATCAAAGGCAGGTTTTACTGAAATCAGGCCGTTAAAAACAGTGTAAATTTCATTAACTGAAGTTTTCAATCATTTTCATTTTTTAGTTTTATATCTCGGATGAAATCTTACATAAAAGGTTTTATCCGAGATTTGTTTTAATATAAATATTAATAATTTCAGTGACTTTAACATTAGTTTATTAGTGTATAATGGAGTATATTTCAGATATCGAAAACAAAGTAGGGACATATATGAGAATTTTCAACAAATCTAAATTTAAACATTTACCCCATTTGGATATGAATCCGGTGAGAATTTTGGCCATAGGTTTTGCCTTGGTTATATTGACCGGGGGAATACTGTTATCTTTGCCCATATCTTCAAAAAGCGGTGAATTTACGCCTTTTATAGATTCCTTGTTCACTGCAACTACTTCAGTCTGTGTAACGGGACTGGTAACGATGGATACAGGAACTCACTGGAATTATTTCGGAACCACGGTAATTCTGATTTTGATTCAAATAGGCGGTTTGGGTTTTATGTCTTTTGCAACCCTTACTGCAGTATTTCTCGGTAAGAAACTTGGTTTGAAGGACAGACTTGTCATGCAGGAGGCCTATAATGCCTTTAATCTCCAAGGGATCATTAAGATGGTCAAATACGTGGTGTTTTTTACCTTCGGTGTTGAAATTATCGGTGCTTTGCTGTTAATGACTCAGTTTATACCCATATACGGTATCGGTAAAGGTATTTATTTTGGTATTTTCCACTCTATTTCAGCCTTTTGTAATGCCGGTATAGACTTAATCGGCGGTTTCAGATCAGTTACGATTTACAATGATAATAAAATAATCCTTATTACAATAATGTCATTGATAGCCATCGGAGGTTTAGGTTTCTCAGTCTGGATGGAAATCTGGTATTTCAATAAGAGAAAACACTTATCCTTCCATGCAAATCTTGTTATCAGGACAACTTTGATTTTGATATTCGGTGGAGCATTCTTAATGTTTCTCTTTGAATTCAACAATCCTGAAACAATGAAGAACATGGGGTTGGTAGATAAGATTGTAAACTCCGTATTCACTTCAATAACTCCAAGAACAGCAGGGTTTAACAGTATATCCACAAGCGGAATGACAATGGGAGGAAGGATTCTGACAATGATTCTCATGTTTATCGGAGGTTCTCCCGGGTCTACGGCAGGCGGTATCTAAACTACTGCACTGGGTATATTGGTGCTTACAATTATTTGTGTGTTAAAGGGTAAGGAAGATCCGGAAGCATTTAACAGAAGGATAGCAAAAGATACAGTTTATAAGGCCTTTGCCGTATTCACAATAGGATTGGTTATAGTTTTTACCGTAAGCTTTATAATGAGCTTCGGAGAAGCAGGAACAAATGTAACCTTTGAAAATATCATTTATGAGGCTATTTCTGCCTTTGCAACGGTAGGACTAACGGAGGGTATAACACCTAATCTTCACTTTATAAGTAAAGCAGCACTGATTGGCGGTATGTATCTTGGAAGGGTAGGTCCTTTGACAGTAATGCTTGCATTGTCCAGACAGAAAAATCCAGCGAAAATAACATATCCAGAAGGAAAAATTTTAATCGGATAAAATTGGTAGGAGAAAATAAATGGAAAAGAAACAATTTATAGTTGTCGGTCTGGGAAGATTCGGAACAACCGTGGCAGAAACACTGACCCAATTAGGCCATGATGTATTGGCAATTGACAAGGATGAACAGCTCATCCAGGATATATCGGATAAAGTTACTCATGCCGTTCAAATGGATGCTACCGATGAATACGCCTTAAGGACTCTCGGAGTAAGAAACTTTGATGTGGCAATAGTTACAATAGGGTCTAACATTCAATCATCCATAATGGTTACACTGCTGTTAAGAGAAGCAGGAGTAAAATACATAATATGTAAGGGACAATCTGAATTGCATAAAAAGGTTCTTGAAAAAATAGGAGCAGACAGGGTCATATTACCTGAAAAGGATATGGGAATAAGAGTGGCACATAACCTGGTTTCAAGTAACCTCTTAGACTTCATTGAGCTGTCTCCTGATTATTCAGTTATGGAAATTCAGGCACCTGCAGCATGGGTAGGGAAATCCTTAAAGGATCTTCATGTCAGAGCCACTTACGGCATCAATATAATGGCGATAAAAGAAGGGAATGAAATCAACATTGCTCCAGGAGCAGATGATATCATCAAGGAAGATTCCGTCTTAGTGTGCATCGGAAGCAATGAGACCTTGGAAACCCTGGAAAAGTATGTTTTGAGGGATTAAGGATTGAATATTAAAACAGTAGATTCGCTTTCAAATAAGACAATAATTGAACTGAAGAAACTTAAAGATAAAAAATACAGAAAACTATCAGGTTCCTTTCTCATTGAAGGGGAAAGATTCATAAAAGAAGCCCTCATTCAGGGAGCAGATGTAAAACAAATTCTCTTTACGGAAGAAACGGAAGATTCCGTATTAAAGATGATTTCAAGTGATAACAGTTCATTTCAACTTTTAAAAGTAAACGGGGAAATCATTAAGGAACTTACTGATACTGTAACTCCCCAGGGTATTGTTGCCGAAGTTTCTATCCCTGTGAGTAATTCGGCTGAGCTTTTGGAATCGGGGAAAAAACTACTTTATTTGGACAGAATTCAGGATCCCGGAAACCTGGGAACAATAATCAGGTCTGCCCATGCTTTTTCCTTTGATGGAATAATTATGGGAAAGGGGACAGCGGATCCATATTCAGACAAGGTTTTAAGGTCAACCATGGGGTCCATATTCAAGGTACCCATCGTTGATTCCTCCGTTATTACACTGGATGAATTAATCAAAGCAGGTTTTAATGTGCTTATTTCTGATTTAAACGGCTCTAAAACTATTAAAGAACTTACAAAGTCGAAGAAACTGGTAATTGTAATCGGAAATGAGGCAAACGGAGTTTCAGAAGTTATTCTTTCACTTCCTCATGAAAGCTTTATCATACCGATGAAAGGCGGTGCAGAAAGCCTTAATGCTGCCGTTGCTGCATCGATTATCATGTATGAGTTAAGTTTTGACTAGCTGATTTCTGTTTAATAAACAAAAAGAAAATTTAATATGCTGAAGTCCTGTAATATCCTTCACTCAAAGTATTGTGAAAGGTTGATAATTACCGGACTTCAGCATTTTTTTATTTCCAGGAACCGATGTGTTTCTCGGCAATTTTTATTAATGTACCGTCTTTATTTAATTTAATCAGGTTTTCTATATAGGGATAAAGAAGTTCGTCCTCGGTTATTACTGGGACTGATTTACTGATTTCTTTGAATATTCCCTGGGTGACTTTACTTCTTTTTAAGTCTTTTGGAAGATACTGATAGGATTGATATGCTGCCAAAAGCTCTATTGCTAAAATCTGATTTAACTTTTCTGATGAATCCAATGCTTTTTTCGATGCATTGTATCCCATTGCTACATAGTCTTCCTGGTTTGCACAGGTTGGGATATTATCTGTAACGGACGGATGTGCAAGCCGTTTCCTATCGTTCAATATTCCGGCCTGAGTATACTGAGTAATCATCAGTCCTGAATTCAAACCTTAAGTTCCTCCATTGTTTTTGCTTTCAAAAAGTCTAGGAGAGTAGGGTTCTTTAACCCCGGATACTTATTATAAATAGCTTGAAGGATATTTTCGCCCTTACTAACATCAAGCTGCCTTAATAGTTTCTTTAAAATCAAGAATACGGAAAATCTTTCCAATTCCTTTTCATGTCTGAATCAGTAAATCTTCACCATAATAAGTCTTGCAACCTGATCCTCCAAACCGCTGATTTCATCAATCTCGTGGATTAATCTGGTTTTACCTGTCCCGGGGACACCTTTTATAAGCAGGGAAGGAGTTAATTCTTCGGAAGAAAACATGGTTATGGATTTTTTTATGACATTCATGATTCCGTCCCTGGAGAACAGAGGATAAATGACATCAGTTTTTAATTCAAAGGGTTTCTGATCCAGAAGCCTTTTAAAGGTATCTTTAAATTGATTTCCCGACTCCATATCCAGAATATTTTTAAGATTTTTCTGATATTGTTTATAAATATCAGTGGCTTCGGTGAATCTTCTCTTTTCGGTATAAATTTTAATAAGTTCCAAGGCTGTAGCTTCGGATGTGGGATCAACTTCCAGTATTTTTGAGAGAATCACCATTTTGTCATCCATGGATCCTTCGCCGCGAAAATCTTGATTTTCTTTATTATCTTTTAACATTGAAGCATAAAGTGTATTTAGGAGCTCTTTATACTCATTTTTGTACTTTTCACGGTTTGATTGTAGTAGCTCATTTAAATCAAGGGATTCTTCAATTCCCTTATCCGACAGGTCCAGGGCGGTTAAAAATTCTTTCTGATAGAAGGAGAGGATGTCCTTTGTTGGATATGTTTTACCCTTTTTTTGCCTGTCAAAATACTTTAAGTCCGTAATAACCTCAACATTGTCCGAGAAGCCTATCTTGGTTTTATTGGTACCTTTGTCGAAAAGCTCTTTACTTGTTGCCTTGCTGATAACATAAATAGCATTTCTTAAGTTCAGCCTTACATTCTCCCTTGGAGAATCACCCCATAAAAGGTCGCAGAGCTCCTGCCTTACCATTGTTTTTTAGCTCTACACTAAATGGTGTTGGTAAATATTTACCAGCATCATTTTTTATCCAAA
>DAINSS010000012.1:0-65014 GCA_036741195.1 Clostridiaceae bacterium
AACTGACAACCTGCTGATTACAAGTCAGCTGCTCTACCATTGAGCCACACCAGCAAAATAGTGGCGACCCAGAAGGGACTCGAACCCTCGACCTCCGGCGTGACAGGCCGGCACTCTAACCATCTGAGCCACTGGGCCACAAATAAAAATGGTGGGAACAATAGGGATCGAACCTATGACCCTCTGCTTGTAAGGCAGATGCTCTCCCAGCTGAGCTATGCTCCCATGTTTGTGAAAAATAATTAAAATGGTGACCCCTAGGAGAATCGAACTCCTGATACCACCGTGAAAGGGTGGTGTCTTAACCGCTTGACCAAGGGGCCATGTCAACCAATTCTCAGTATATCAAGAATCCATAGGTTTCTTGAAAAATGCTGACTAAACCATAATACATTAACTACAGACTTTGTGTCAACTGATTTTTATGTAAATATGGGGAAATTGTGTCATAATTTTGGGCTATTTTAGATAAACCTATCTTTCCAGCTCGACTAACACACAGGATTCCACATAAACCATGCCATTTTCCTTACAGAACTTCTCTATCTCTTCGCTTCTTGCACCGGGTTGTGCCATTACCTTCATAATGCCTGCATCCTTAGCCATTTTCACTACTGAAAGTCCTTTAATTGGATTTATTACCAAATCCAATACATCCGGCTTTTCAGGCAGAAGGTTAAAATCATTATATACTTCAGGATCCTTTGAGGAAGGATGATAGCCATATGCCTTATATCCGGCAGCCTTAAGGGCTTTTAATATCCTGTATGCATACTTGCTTTCATTTTTAACATCCCCTGCAACTACCCATACCTTATATTCCATAAGATTCTCCGACATTGTGACCCTCCTTTTTTTCCTGCTATAATTGAATTTAACAAGCTTAGATTTAATCTGTGGTATTAATACTATCACAATTTTTCTTATAAAGGTATATGGAGCAAATCAATGAGAAAGCATAAAGTAATTATCGCGGGGGCAGGAGCCTCCGGTGTGTTAACTGCAATACAGCTCAAAGAGCAGGGTATAGATTGTGCCTTGATAGATTCACAGGACAGGATTCTGAAAAAAATTTTAACTACGGGAAACGGCCGGTGTAACCTGACAAACGAAAAGCTTAAGGACTGTACTGATTTTTCTGAGTTTTATTCAACTTCGGATAAGTCATTCAAGTGGGAACCCCTTCATAACTTCGGTGCAATTAAAGCTCTTTCGGTTTTTGAAAATCTTGGGCTTCCAGTTGTAACCCTGGAGGAAGGTAAAATATATCCCATGTCACTCCAGGCATCCTCTGTATCGGATTTATTGAGGCTGAGGCTTGCAGAGCTTGAAATACCCACTTATACAAATTCCAGAATAAAAGAGATAAAACAATCCAGGGACGGAAAGATTTTTAATATCCTGACCTCGGAGGATTCCTTTATTTCAGAAATGCTGGTCATATCCACAGGCGGTCTTGCACTGCCTGCTACCGGATCAGACGGCTCAATGTTCAAACTCGTCAAAGCTCTTGGCCATAGGGTTGTCAAACCCCTGCCTGCAATTGTGCAGCTTAAAACCGACTTCAAACAATCAAAAGCCCTGTCAGGAGTAAAGGCCCAAAGTGAATTGACACTGATCTCGGAAGGAAATGAAATATACAAGGAAACCGGAGAGCTTTTATTTACCGACTATGGTGTATCCGGACCTCCCATACTTCAGATATCCCGGTTCTCCACGGAATTGAATGACAAAGGTAAGGAAGCTATCCTAAGGATAAATCTCTTCCCCGACCTTAATAAAACCGAAGTCACAAACCTTATTGAAAAACAAATCAGTAACTTCCCCGGAAGAAATGCCTCGGATCTTTTAAACGGCATATTGAATAAAAAGCTTATACCCGTATTGTTCAAGACGGCCGGCCTGGAGAAGATGAACACTCCCGCCGCTCAAATACCTGAAGCTGTCAAGGATGATTTAATAGGTCTGCTGACCTCCTGGGAAATGGGAATTACGGATACAAACGGCTTTGCGAATTCTCAAAGTACAATCGGAGGAGTTTCTCTTGAAGATGTTGATCCTCAAACCCTGGAGTCCAAAATTCTTCCCGGCTGCTATTTCACCGGTGAGATCCTCGATGTCTGCGGTGCCTGCGGCGGCTATAACCTTCAATGGGCATGGAGCAGTGCAATGGCTGTGGCTGACAGTATAATCAGGAAGTCAGGGTTGTAAAATTATTTGATTAACCGATACTCCCCTCTTTCTGTTTTTGGCTTTACTAAACTAAACAGGATGATTGCCCTAATGTTTGGCAGTCATCCTGTTTTACTTAAATATTACTTTTTAGTCGTCGATTCTGTAGTCGGAATAATCACCGTTTGTCGCTGCCTTTGGCACCCATTTCATCTCTATGAGAGTTAAAAGAGTGCCTTCTTCATCGTAAATTTCATGATAGGTTCTGTCCTCTTCAACCTTCAGCTTTGAAATGATATACCCCCCGGGCTGTTTTTCTTTTTTATACACCACATTGATATCCTCATGGTAGTATTTTGTGAGAAATTCCGGATCGAAGGAATTTATTGTTTCTGTTGCCCAGCCCCCATATACAGCATTATTCACATGCATGTTTGAATCAATGTCTGAATATTTCAAGGGAATCTTTATTTCAATATCAAAATCAACATCCTTTTTTCTAAGGGGTTTCTTATCCGTTGCCTTTATAATCCTGTCCTGTTCGGGAGTCGGTACGCCGTCACCCTGAATCAGGTCTTTAAGATCTTCGGGTATTTTTGTTATTTTGCGCTTATCGAGATCTATGGCAACCCAATGAGCCAAAGCGTAACCTACTATATCCCCGTCAATGTCATATATCCCGTAATATCTATAGCAATATATATCCTTCTCAACTACGGGGAGAGTTTTAAAGGTCAGTCTTCTCGCATACTGCTTGGGTTTTAATATCCTTATCTTCCATTGGTATAATATCCAAGCCATGCCTCTTCTTTTCATATAATCGGGTTGAAATTTAAAGCCCCGAACCTCATGATGGCTGGATATGGTCCCCAATATCTGCATCATTGAATCAGCCTTAATGTCGAAATATCTATCAACATCCCTGAAGTCTGTGTAATAGTCCATTGTGAATAGATTCATATTTCTACCTCCGAAAATATTATAACATTTATTTTTTTGTTCAGTTTAAAGGGAATTTTTATGCCATTATTGTTGTATCGTCATTCACATATAATTAATTTAGTAAAAGTTACAACCTGAATGATATAATATAGTTGTAGCAACATTTGTCATCCAAGGAGCGTGGTTTTATGAACATACCTAATATGATCTCAATATTCAGGATAATTCTTGTTCCTGTATTCATACTTGCCTTTAATTATGGTATGGGCAAAGGAACGGTCCTTTATGCTATTTTGGTATTTATACTGTCCGGGATCTCAGATATTCTTGATGGGTATATTGCTAAAAACTATAATATGATGACCGATCTCGGAGCTGTTTTGGATCCTCTTGCAGACAAGCTCATGCTTATTACAGCCCTGATATGCTTCACCTATTCAAAGCACATCCCCCTTTGGATTGTTATCATAGTATCCATAAAAGAGCTTTTGATGATTGTCGGAGGATTTCTCTCCTGGAGGCAGGGCATCGTAACAAAATCAAATGTTTACGGCAAGATTGCAACCATGCTTTTCCATGTATCAATAGTCACCTTCCTCTTTTCGGATAAGATAGCTTACATTTTCCTCATAGTTTCAATTGCAGCCTCGCTTGTTGCTTTTTATAACTATATGTGTCTCACCCTTAAAAAGCACAGGGCAAAGAAAAAACGTGAAAGCTCAGGGATTTAACATTTAAAAATTAAAGTTTTTCGGAACGGCAAAGGCACTCTTTTGGATTTAAATCCGGGAGTGCCTTTTACTTTTAACTTCTTTACTTATCTTTCAGCATTCAAAAAAGCATATGCCTTATCCAAGACACTGCGGTTTGTCTCAAAGGTTACAAGCTTTCTCGCTTCATCATAGGGGAGGAATTTAAACTCTGAAACCTCCAGGAGCTGGAGCTCAACTTTGCCTGAATCGGATTTTATCCTTCCGATGAAGAAGACCACATCCTTATCTACCTTTCCGCGGATATTATAGGTTATGACTTCCCTGAACCCGGGAATTAAATCCGCATTAAGTCCTGTTTCTTCAAAAACCTCTCTTAACGCAGTTTCCTCCTCTGTTTCCCCATGCTCCATATGTCCCTTCGGAAAATCCCAGTGTCCCCCATAGTGCTTTAATACCAGGTACTCACCTTTTTCATTCACCGGGACGGCTCCGCAGGATTTTTCTTTTTTATTCCCCATGAATCATGTCCGCCCTTGCAAATTTTCCATATTTACCTATCCAAGCAAGCTTCACTGTTCCCGTCGGGCCGTTACGCTGTTTTGCGATAATAACCTCAGCTTCACCCGGATTTTCAGTGTCCTTGTTGTAATATTCATCCCTGTACAGGAACATGACAAGGTCTGCATCCTGCTCTATGGATCCGGATTCTCTCAAGTCAGAAAGCATAGGTCTGTGGTCAGTCCTTTGCTCGGGAGCTCTTGAAAGCTGGGATAGTGCAATTACGGGGCAACCAATTTCCTTTGCCATAATCTTTATGGATCTGGAAATCTCGGATACCTCCTGCTGCCTGTTTTCTCCATTACCCGACATCAGCTGCAGGTAGTCTATTACTATTAAATCAAGACCATGCTCAATTTTCAGCCTTCTTGCCTTTGATTTCATCTCCAATACAGAAATACCGATTGTATCATCAATGAATATTTTAGCTTTAGATAAGGGACCGGTGGCTCTGGCAATGTTATCCCAGTCAGTTTCATCCAGGTCGCCCTTTCTCAGGTTGTTGTTATCAACATTAGCTTCGGCACAAAGAATCTTGTAAACCAACTGGTCCGCCGACATTTCAAGTGAGAAAATTGCTACGGACTTTCCTTCTCTTAAAGCTGCATGCTGAGCAAGGTTTAAGGCGAAGGTTGTCTTACCCATGGAAGGTCTTGCAGCAACCAGAATCATATCACCCTTTTGGAAGCCTGCGGTTTTTTCGTCAAGCTCAGGGAAAGGTGTTGCTATACCTGTAAGCTGACCCTTGTTTATATAGGCGTTTTCAATGTTGATTAAGCCTCTTTCCACTGCCTGGTTCATTGGGATAAAGTCTTTGCTTTGCCTCTTATCGGCAATATTGAAAATTCTTTTTTCCGCCTCTTCTAATACACCTTCAGGATCATCCTGTTTATCGAATGCATCCCTTGTTATTTCATCGGATGCTTTTATCAGTCTTCTCAAAAGTGATTTTTCAGAGACTGATTCCACATAGGAATCAAGGAATGCTGATGAATATTCGGAAGTAGCCAGCTTTGTAAGGTAGGTCAACCCGCCGGCTTTTTCTATGTTACCCGTTGATTCCAGATAGTCAGCCAGCAATATGACATCCAGGGGTGTATCCCTGGAGAAGAGCGTAGTTGCCGCTTCAAATATTATTTGGTGTGATTCCTTGTAAAAGTCCTTGGAACTCAGCTTCTCAAGAATCCCCGGAATTGTCCTGTTGTCAAGGAACATTATTGCGATTATGCTTTGCTCTGCCTGTATGTTTTCAGGCATAGTCCTCATAGTGTTATTTTCCATTATCTCTCACCTGTTATTTTTTACTGCACAAAATGCTCATTACTTCATTTATATCTGATACAGGAATTATTTCAATATCTTTCATATCCTTGGGGATATCATCAATATTATCCTTTGGAATCAATACTGTTCTGATTCCCTTTCTTACTGCACCGTATATCTTTTCATATATTCCGCCAACGGGCTTCACAGTCCCTCTTAAAGAGATTTCTCCGGTTATGGCAATATCCTGCCTTACCTTCTTCCCTTCAATGGCGCTGATAATGGCTGCCGTTATTGCACAGCCTGCGGAAGGTCCGTCAATATTTGCTCCGCCTATCACATTGATGTGTAGGTCAAAGTCCCTGATTTCTTTGTTGAGAACCATCCTGACCACAGATGCAGCGTTGAAAACCGAATCCTTTGCCATGGAGCCCGCAGTATCGTTGAATCTTATGGTTCCTTTGCCCTTTTGAGCCTTATAGGCAGCGGCCTCTATCTCCAGAGTTGAACCTAAAAATCCTCCCACGGCAAGACCGTAAATGTGTCCCGTTTCCATTTCATCAAGATTGTCCAGAGTCTCAAATACGGCAGTTCTGGAGGTGCCCAGAACATCGAGAATGTCGCCGGTTCTTACCGTAATTCCTTCTATTTTGTTTTCCCTGTATACCGCCAGGGAGTATGCATCCGACAGTATATTAACAGCCTTTCTGCCCTAAATCGTATATCTGGAAATGAGCTCCGGAACCTTGTCCTCCATTTCCACCTTAAGCTTTTTAGCAGCATCATTTACTATGGTAACTATATGTGCAGGTGTCAACGGCTCGAAGAAAACGGCTGTACATCTTGATTTTAATGCCGGGTTTATGTCCTTGGGTTCCCTGGTGGTTGCACCGATCAAAGTAAAATCCGCTGGTGCCCCTTTTTCAAACAGGTATCTTATGTATTCTGGGGTTGATTCATCATCCGGATCATAATAAGAGGAAGAAAATTCCACTCTTTTATCCTCCAAGACCTTCAGAAGCTTATTTTGAAGTATATAGTCCAATTCTCCGATTTCATCAATGAAAAGGACCCCTCCGTGGGCTTCGGTTACAAGGCCGGGCTTAGGTTCGGGTATGCCGGATTCGGCTAAATCCCTTTTGGATCCCTGATAAATCGGATCATGGACCGAACCTAAAAGTGGATTTGCTATCTCCCTTGGATCCCACCTTAAGGTAGTCCCGTCGACTTCAACAAATTTGGCTTCCGGACCGTAGGGTGTATGCTTCAGCTTCTTTGCTTCCTGAAGAGCAATTCTTGCCGCGGTGGTCTTACCTACACCGGGTGGGCCGTACATAATTATATGCTGAGGATATGGGGATGCAATTTTTGAAATCAAGGATTTTATCGCCCTCTCCTGTCCTATAATCTCTGAAAAGGAATCAGGTCTTAATGCATTGATTATATTTTTAGAAAGATGAATCTTGTCTAATTTTACGAGCTCCTCATATTTCTTTTTTGTTTTAGAATTCTCGGGGCCTTTTTCCTTCCTTAAAATCGAAAGCCTCATATCATCTATATACTTATTTTGTCTTTCGGCAAGGTTTTGCTCAACCTTGGATTCAATCCTGTTTTGTATGTAATTTCTTGCTATATTGTCAGCTATTTCCGTAAATGTTGCTTCAATTATTTTGAAGGCTTCATTTGAAGCCCCTTCGGGAACCGGAGCATTGTTGCTTATTATTGTGTATAATGCCACGGCTTTTTTTATTTGTTCATCGGAAGTCATGGACTTTGTAAGTCCAAACCTTTTTATTCTCTCTTTCACGATGTCTTTTCCCAGCACATTGTTGATAATTTCCTCTTGGATTTTCAGCTGGGCACCTAAATCATCGGGAGTTTCCATTATTATTCTGTTTTTATCCTGGTTGTTCAAATTTATCCTCCTTTTGAATTTGTTACCTTTAATTATATATCCATATGCCGTCATTTTCCCCGGCCACTTTTATTTTATGATTTAATTGGCAATTTCGAGTCATTTTTATCATTATGATTTTTTAATTCATACCTGCAATTTTATCCTTTGAAAAATAAGGAAGAGTTTCACAGGGTCAATCAAACAAAAATACAATGAAAAGATCCATTAATTTTAAGGGGATGATAAGTAAGCCATAAAATAAAATTGGGAAATAATTAATAAAGAAAGTGAGAAGTAAATTATATTGAATATATAGGCAATTAAGGTGATGTTTAAAACTGGAAACACCAGTTTTGCAACATCACCTTACATGATTGAGAATATAATTTTATCTGCTTGTTTTGAATGGTAACCGGAAATTCCCGATTATTCCTCATCAACCCTTATCTTCAATCTGCCTGAAATTTCGGGATAAACCTTGATTTCCGCTTCATAAAGTCCGGTTCCTTTTATGTTGTCCATAACGATTTTCTTTTTGTCGATTTCAAGTCCAAGCTGTTTTTTTATTGCTTCCGAAACATCCTTTGAGGTTATGGCTCCGAAAAGTCTTCCCCCTTCGCCTGTCTTCACCTTAAGCAGAAGCTCTTTCTTCTTTAATTCATTCACCAGCTCCTGGGCTGCCTCTGTTTCCTTGATTTTCTGTTTTCTTTCTGATTCCTTCCTTGCATTTGCAGTATTCAAATTTCCGTCAGTGGCTTCCAAAGCCATTTTCTTCGGGAAAAGAAAGTTCCTTGCATAGCCATCTGATGTGTTGACTATATCGCCCTTTTTACCGAGAGCTTTAACGTCCTGAAGAAGTATCACTTTCATCCTCTTCATCCTCCTTAAATTTGTCTTCCAGTATTTTCTTAAGTCTTACCTTAACATTTTCGGTATTGTCGTTCTTCACCCTTGCACCTGACATTGTCATATGCCCGCCGCCACCGAACTCTTCCATTATAACCTGAACATTCATATCTCCCAAGGATCTGGCACTTATAACCACATCCTCATTCACTTGAATAAGTACAAAGGAGGTGTGTATGCCCTTGATATTCATGAATTCATCAGCAGCCTGTGCAGCGATTAAGCTGTCCTTTATCCCTGTCGGGCAGGTGGCAATGGCTACTCCGTTTTCTACCTCTGCAGATTTTACTATTGCAGCCTTTAACAGATAAAGCTCCTTATCATAGGCAAACAGCGGTTTCAGGTCCAGCGTATTAGCGCCTGCCTTCCTTAGGAAGGAAGCTGCTTCAAAGGTTCTGACACCGGTTTTGAAATTGAAATTCTTTGTATCCACCAATATTCCTGAGAGCAATGCATCGGCTTCGGCCTTATTCAGCTCCGGCTTCTCCGTAGTATATTGGACAAGCTCCGTCACAAGCTCGGAGGTTGATGAGGCATAGGCTTCAATATATGAGAGAGCAACCCCTGTAATTGCATCCTGTGCCCTTCTGTGGTGGTCAATGACAACCTTTCTCGGAGCACTTTTTGCAACTTCAGAATTAAGTACATAACCGAGTGAATGTACGTCCACAACAACCAGCAAATCATTTTCTCCGATGGTTTGCTCCATGTTTGTCGACGGTATAAACACATCATCATACAAGCCTGTAGCCATTAGGTTTGTCATAAGGTCCGCAACATTTCTGTGGGGATCGTCCATTAGAATGTTAGAAGGCTTGTTCAGTGACCTGGCGATAGCATGGATGCCGATTGCTCCGCCCAAAGAATCCATATCCGGATTTCCGTGTCCCATGATATATATATGCTCACTTTCCATAATAAGATCTCTCAGAGCATGGGCAACCACCCTTGATCTTACCTTGGACTTCTTCTCCATCTCCCTGGAGTTTCCTCCGAAGAAGGATAACTTTTCACCTGCTTTTATAACTACCTGATCTCCGCCTCGTCCAAGGGCAAGCTCCTTTGCAACTCCGGCTGCATCGCCGTCTGCAGAGACTGAGCCGTTATCATAGCTTACTCCCATACTAAGGGTGGGTTCTAAAGTATTTCCCTGGTCTATGTTTTTAATTCTGTCCAGAATCGGGAATTTCTTTTTGATTTCATCCCTTAATACCTCAAAGGGGACAATAATCAACGCTTTGTTATTTGAGTATCTTTTCATAAAGCCCTTAAGTTCGGCGGTATAGTCTAACAGTATTTTCTCTACCGCTGCCGCTACGAAGGGTTTTTTATCATCCGGAGCTGAATTCAGTACTTCATTCAGGTTGTCAACCTCCGCCAGGATGGTCACTATCTTGCCGTCTTCAGCTTTTTTTACCACCGTATAATCTGTAAGATGAAGGAATATGAGATCCTCTTCAAATTCATCTGCTGCAGCCGTATATCTGATTGCTTCGGGTTTGAATACCTTGCCCTTAATGCCGATGAACTCGGGAACTTCCCCCTTCCAAACCTTTTCCAGGTCTATATTCATGACATCTTCTATTTCGTTCAAAGCAGTACTTTCTGCCAACTCACCAAATTTTTTATTATACCAGGAAATGGTACCGTCCCTTGTAAAAGAAACGATTGGGAACACGGACTCGGTTCCAGCTTCTACCAAGGAGGACTTCAGCTTGTTTATCGAATCATTTATAAACTTATCCCAGGATTTTCTTTTGAAAATATGCAGCTTATTAAGCAGCAGGAAAATTATTATCAGGGAAATTATGAGTAATACGGCAGCTATATACTGCTGTGTCATGATAAAGTAAGCAAATACCGCCAGAGATAATAAAATATACAGAATTTGTTCCCTGTTGAATCTTGAATACTTATCCATACTTACTCCTCCTTCCGGGAATTAATTATCCACTTAATATAATTATACAAGCTTTTTCCTGACAGGTTTCTAAAATCCATTACGGAGTCGATTATTGCCATCAATATAAATGGGCTGACTCCCGTGAAAAACATTAACGAAAGAATTCCCAATACCTTGAACAGTCTGTTTTTTATCTTCAGCCTTGTTGTCATGAACCACCAAACAAGGGAGCTGCATCCTGCAATTCCCAGGAAATTTACCAGTCCGTATCCGGTATGGAAAAAAATACTTCCTGCTCTTACATCCATGCTGTCTAAATACATTCCGCCAAGCATAGAAACAAATCCGAAAAACAACAGTAAGGGGTTTATCTTGATTTCCGAAAAATATGGTACATCAGCGGTCTTAATCCTGCTGCTTCCGATGAATCGCTTTGCCAGCCTCAACCCTATATAGCCAATGGTCATGGCATATTGCAGAACAACTGCGGGAGATTGGTCGATGATAAATCTTGGTGTTATGGACTCGGAAATCTCGTTAAAGGCAAGCCTCTGACTTTCCGGAAGAGTCGCTTTGCTTTGTTCAATCATACTTAAAATAATATTCTGTCCCGTTTTGGCAACTCCGTTAAAGAAACTCACCAAATCCGTTTTTTCAATAAAATAAATGAAGACTCCGGTATTTGCCAATATGCTTAGAGCTGCAGCTCCGCTCAAAACCACCAATGCCTTTCCGGGAGTTGCATCAAGCTTCAAAATCAAAAGATGTCCCAATGTCATTATAATAAAAGTCACGGAAGCCATTAATAAATTCTCCGGTCCCCCTATTAAGGCGTAGGGTATCAAACCTGCAATTCCGGTAAATAAGGCTGCATTCCATCCAAACCTTGTATAAACGAAGGCTATATATACCGGACAAATCAAAGCTGCAAATATATAAAATCCCTGTGAGAATATAATCCCTATATTAACTAAAAGGAACAGTATTGCGATGTGGAGCCACTGCCTGTTATCTTCTTGTCTTAAATTGTTTTCGCTCATAATCATATCCTTTATTGTGTATTCCTTATCATACCCCTAATTGTATAATCAATTGATGTTATATGCAAAATATTAAACATTAGGACAGTTCAAAAAAAGAAAAAGGTCCGTACCATGTACAGACCCAACTCTTTATTCTGTTGTGAAAGGAAGCAATGCTATGTTTCTTGATCTCTTTATTGCTTCAGTCAAAACTCTCTGATGCTTAGCACAAGTGCCTGAAATTCTTCTTGGAAGAATCTTGCCTCTTTCAGTTATGAATTTTCTTAGCTTAGGAACATCTTTATAATCTATAGCATCAACTTTGTCTACACAGAATTGACATACTTTTCTCTTAGCTCTTCTGGCTCTCGGATTATTCTTTTTGAAATCTCTTCCGCCGTCTTTGCTGTCTCTCATTTCTCTTGCCATAATATCCTCCTTTGAATACTTTCCCTGTTATAAAGGGATTAGTTCGGATGATTTAAAGCCGTACATGACAGATTATTTTTCCCATGGACCGGGGAGTCCGCAGAAAATCTGCCTTCAATATAAAAGCAATACTCATGATACCATTTTGCAGTATAAATTTCAATATCAATCTACAAAAATATTCCCGGCTGCTTTTCATTGCTTTTCAAGAATAAATTCAAAATACTGTATAAGTTCTATCCGTCAGGTGTCCATACTCCCAATGGCTTAACCAGGGTTTTAGGTAAGTCCCTTTGTCTTAAAAATAATACTGCTTCTGATTTGTTTCCTTATTTAGCGTTATAATAAAGCTAGGAATTTTACAAATGATTTCTCCCTTGAACGGAGACATTTATTGAGGCATATATGGAAAATATAAAGGGTCTTTTCGGACCTCATCATAATAAACCCGAATCTGAATTTAAAAAGTTTTTGAAATTTGTGGGTCCCGGACTTTTAGTGACAGTGGGCTTCATTGATCCCGGAAACTGGGCCTCCAATATTGCAGCAGGTTCCTCCTACGGCTACTCGCTCCTATGGATGGTTACATTGTCCACTTTAATGCTCATTGTGTTACAGCATAATGCGGCACATCTGGGAATAGTTACAGGGTCATGCCTGTCGGAGGCTGCCTATCAATTTCTTCCTAAAAAGATAATGTACCCTGTTCTTTTGTCAGCCGTGGCAGCATCCGTAGCCACTGCACTGGCTGAGATTCTTGGAGGTGCCATAGCACTGCAGATGCTTTTCGGTCTGCCTATAAAACTCGGGGCTGTTTTGGTCACCCTGTTCGTGCTTTGGATTCTTTTCTCCAATTCCTATGGAAAGCTTGAGAAGTGGATAATCGGGTTTGTAAGTATAATCGGAATTTCTTTCCTGTTTGAGCTTTTACTTGTCAGGGTGGAATTTGACAGAGCCATTCCCGCCTTCGTTCTTCCTTCATTCCCGGCCGGTTCCATGCCGATTATAATGTCCGTGTTAGGTGCAGTAGTCATGCCCCACAACCTGTTTCTGCACTCGGAAATCATCCAGTCCAGGGAGTTCCATCTTGAAGACGAATCGGTTATAGAAAAGCAATTGTCCTATGAATTTTACGATACCCTGTTTTCAATGATCATTGGATGGGCAATAAACTCTGCGATGATTATTCTTGCTGCTGCCACATTTTTTAAATCAGGTACAGTTGTTGAGAGCTTGTCTCAAGCTCAGGAGCTTTTAGTACCGCTTTTAGGTAAAGGAGCAGGATTGGTCTTCGCCCTGGCATTATTGTTTGCGGGCCTTTCCTCAGCCATAACTTCAGGAATGGCAGGAGGTTCAATCTTTGCCGGTATGTTCGGTGAGCCCTACAATATAAAGGATAAGCATTCAAAAGTCGGGGTTGTCGGTATAATATTTTTAAGTTTGATCGTCATTTTCTTCATAAGTAATCCCTTCCTGGGACTGGTTTACTCACAGATGATTCTCTCAATCCAGCTTCCTGTGACAATAATACTCCAGGTATACCTGACCTCCTCTGAAAAAGTAATGGGCAAATACAAGAACACCCTGCTGAACAAAATCATACTTATACTTATTACTGTTCTGGTGACGGTACTTAATATCCTGCTTTTAAGATCTTTCTTATTATAATATGCATGAACCCGACCGGAATAAATTAAAAACAGCGTTGTCATCGAAAACAACGCTGTTTCTATATAATTTGCTTTTATATTCGGCTTGGCTCCGTTCTCAGCTTGACCTGTTCCCCAACAGACGCTGAATAACGGAATTTTAAAATGGAATGTCTCCTTCATCCACTGGAGTCAAATCCTCAAATCCTCCGCCAAAATCAGATCCACTATTCATGTCAAAATCGCCTCTTCCGGAAGCTCCCCTTGAACCGGACTTATCGCCCCATTCAATGAACTGTACTTCCTCAGCAACGACCTCTGTTACATATCTTTTGGTTCCATCCTTGGCATCATATGATCTTGTTTGAATTCTGCCAGCAATGCCTATCAGCTTACCCTTAGTCACGTATTGAGCAGTGGACTCAGCCTGCTTGCCCCAAATAACTATTGGAATAAAATCAGCTTCTTTTTGTCCGTCTTTAGAAAATCTTCTGTCAACGGCTATTGTCAGTGTTGTAACTGCTGTTCCTGAGCCTGGAGTATACTTCAGTTCAGGGTCCTTAGTCAATCTTCCGATAAGTATTACTTTATTCATTCTTTACCACCATTAACCTTCCAATACAATTATTATGTGACGGATAACTCCATCAGTAATTCTGTAGATTCTGTCGAGTTCTTTTGGTAAAACCGGTTCACTTTCAAAGTTCATCAGAACATATGTACCTTCGTTAACTTTGTTGATTTCGTAAGCAAGTCTTCTCTTGCCCCAGATATCAACATTATCAACAGTACCTCCGCCATTTACTATAACACCTTTGAATCTCTCGATTAGGTTGTTTACACCGTCCTCATCTAAAGATGGATGTGCTATAAATATGGTTTCATACTTTCTCATAATGTCACCTCCTCCCCCTGGCCTATGATCATACGTCAATTTTCGTATGACAGGGATTACAAGTTTTAATGTTACCATAAATGAGAAGGTAATTCAAATGTGAATTTACGGATTTCCCTTTTTTACTACAACTTTTTTTGCGTCCTTTTCAAATTTGCTTCTGGGAAGCATGACCATACGGCCACAGCCTGTGCATTTGATTTTGATGTCGGCACCCATCCTAATTATTTCCCATTCATAGGAACCGCACGGATGCTGCTTTTTCATGTGTACTACATTGCCGAGTTCATATTCGGTTATCATCTTACGATACCTCCTTCAGGGTATATATTTATTCCTGTTTTAATACCTTCATCCTGAAATGCTTTTAAAATGTCACGTCTTAAATCATTCTCATACTGCCAGTGGTTTCTGTATTCAGCCTTACCTTGTGTTCTTAATGTGGCTCCGATATCTCTGATATTTACTACTCCCACCACATCGGGCCCAATTATGAGTTCGCTGTGGGTTTTTTTGAATTCCTCAGCCACATGATTGAGTATTTCAATAGCCCTTTCCACCGACTGTCCCGGTGATATTGTAACATCAACCAGGAATCTTCTGTCTCCCCTGGATACATTCGTAACTTCCTCAATGTTTCCGTTGGGGATGATATGCATGTCTCCGTTGAAGTCCCTAAGAATTGTGGTCCTCATGCCGATTTCTTCAACAAAGCCGGACTTTGTGCCTACGGTTATAAACTCGCCGATTTTGTACTTGTCTTCTATTATAATAAAAAGTCCCGACAAAATATCCTTGATGAAGCTTTGAGCTCCCAAGCCTATGGCAACACCTCCGACACCTGCAAGTGTGAAGCCTATGGGTCCGAAATAGAGGGTTATGATATATGCTATGGCAAATAAATACAGAGTGTATGCTATTACACTGGTAAACAGGGATTTTAAGGTCTTTGACTTTAAAGGATCTACATTCTTCCCCTTGAGTGCATCTCCCCTGTCAATGATTCTTATAACCAGTTGCTGCAAAAGCTTTACCACTATCGTAACGGCGACAAGTACCACTATGGTCAGTATAAGGTTGCTTCCCCCATTCAGCGCGCTTGTTTTCAGTTCATCCAGAATCTTCTTGTTATCCATCGTATCCCCTTAAATACAACACCCATATTATGAGCTTGTATAAAAAAATTATTCATTTGAATTTCTTTCTTCAATAATATGATTATATCATCCAACTATGTTCAGAAATATAAGACAGCTCCACTAAAATATATTGTAAATTCAAAATGTAACATTTGCTTTAACTCTCAGGTTCCTTTATCCCTCTTTAATATCTTCATTGTATATTAAAGCTGAAAATAAAAATCGGAGGTGTCAGATTTGAACAGAATAATGAAAGCAGCAATGGCTGCAGTATTGACCTTTCCCCTTCTTATAACAGGCTGCTCACAAAAAGAAGTTAATGATATAACCAGTCAATCAAAGGAAATTACATCACAGGCTGCCGAAGGACTTAAATCCTTAGGTTCCACAGCCTTTGATATTGCAAACAAAACAGTTAATGAAATCAAGGCTTATATTAATAAGGAACAAGGTGGATCGTCTTCCACTGATAAGTCATCCTTGGAGGAAAGCTGGAACAAACTGAAGGAAAAATTCAATGAGATGGCTGAAAGTGCCAAGACTGAAGAAATTAAAGTCAAAATCAACGATGCTTTATCAAAGCTTGAGGAGGAATTCAATGCCCTTTCCAAGGAGCTTGAAACAAACAAGGATGTTGCCTCAGCCAAAGCAGCAATTACCAACTTCTGGAATTCTGCAATTGAAAAATTGAATGAGCTGATGAAGTAGGAGTATAACCAAGTCACAACTAATCATATATAATGTAGCTATCAAATTATCTGAGGTAACAAAGTATGAAGTTTGTAGAAGTAGAATCAAAGGTTAAAAGTACAGGTCACTACACTCCCGGTGTAATCTCAAATGGTATGCTTTATATATCGGGGCAGCTTCCGGCAGATCCCGATACCGGAAAAACCATTGAAGGTGATATCAAGGCACAGACAAAAAGAGCCCTGCTTAACGTTGAGAGGGTTTTAACCGCAGCCGGACTCAGTAAAAACAATGTGGTTCAATGCCGGGTTTATATTCCGGATGTAGCCCTTTGGGGTGATGTCAATCAGGTATATTCTGATTTCTTTATGGACCATAAGCCTGCGAGGGTTGTTGTTCCTTCAAGAAATCTGTTCGGTGATGCTCTGGTTGAAATAGAGGCCATTGCCGAAATGAACAATAACGACTAATAAAAAATATCAGTACCGTTTCTTAGTACTGAAGGGTAAGCAATAAAAAAAATGGATGAACCCGGCTGTTTTGCCGGGTTCATCCATTTTTCAATATGGTTAATTCACTAATTTTTTGCAAGTACGTTGTTGGCTAAAGCTGATGCTATGAGACTTGGGATGCTGGGCTTTTTAACCGGACCGGGAACCTTTCCCACTTTATCTGACATTGCAATTTCCAATGCTTCTTTTTCTTCAAGAGACAGGATAAAGTCTGATTTTCCGTCAACAACCGGTTTTGAGTAAACTGAACAGTTTGAACCTCCAAAAATATTTGTAAGTATCAACCCATCCTTGTTTGCGTCCAGAAGCGCAACAGAGAAAGACAATTCAGGACCCATGTCCTGGAATGCCCTGTATCTGACCATGCCCACATTCTGAATACACCTGGCCATTTTTGCTTCCACTTCTTCCATTTTTTTGGTCACTTCTTCGGATAATGCAGAAGCATTATCCACTATGTCTAGATTTTCGTTTATCAGATCTTCAAGATTTTTGGCTCTTCCCTTCCTGAAGGTTCTTTTATATGCACCGCTGAATTCTTTCATTTTATTATAAAGTATTGCTACCATAACGCTTAAAACTATGACTGAAGCTATAAGAACCAAGAGTACCACGGTTAAACCGGGTCCCAATTTATCTAATATCGAATTCATCTATTTGAAATGCCCCCTAATTTTCTAGTTTAAAGATTTCGAGTATGCGATCCAAATCCTCGTTACTGTAATACTCGATCTCAATTTTCCCCTTAGTTTTTGTTTTTGGCTTAAAGGTGACCCGGGTACCAAGGACCCCCGTGATCTTTTCCTCAAGATCCTTAAGAAAAACATCCTTTTTCTTTTCGGTACTCCTGAGTTTTTTCATTTTATCCTGGGTTTTGATATAGGTCTCCAAAGCCCTGACTGACAAACCTTCATCGATGGCTTTCTGACAGACCTTCAACTGTAAATCACCGGAAGGAAGCGCTAACAACGCTCTGCCATGTCCTTCGGTTATTACACCTTCTTTTAAGTACTCCAATACTCTTTCATCAAGATTAAGGAGTCTCATTGTGTTAGTTATCGCTACCCTTGATTTTCCTACACGGCTGCTGATTTCTTCCTGCTTCAAGCCATGGTCATCCATAAGCCTTTTGAATGCCTGGGCTTCTTCCACAGGGTTTAAGTCCTGTCTTTGAATATTCTCTATAAGAGATATCTCGAGGAGCTTTCTGTTATCAAGATCCATGTAGACTACAGGTACTTCCTTCAACCCGGCTTGTTTAGCGGCTCTCCAGCGTCTTTCCCCTGCAACGATTATATAGTCTCTACCGTTTTTATCCTTCATTACGATAATCGGTTGAATTATTCCATGTTCTTTTATTGATTCGGTAAGTTCTGTCAACTTGCTGTCGTCAAAATGTCTTCTAGGTTGGTTTTTATTGGGTTTGATCTTGTTAATGCTTATTTTGTCTGATTGTTTTACTTCTTCCTCTGACTCTGTAGGCAATAAGGAATCAAGACCCTTACCAAGTCCAAATTTTCTGCTCATATTATTTCTCCTTATTTTTCTTCAGGAATTCCCTGGAGAAATTGCCGTATGCCTCTGCTCCCCTGCATTTGGGATCGTACAGGAATATAGGAAGTCCGAAGCTCGGTGCTTCTGCCAATCTGATGTTGTTGGGAATTGTACTCTTATACAGCACATCTCCGAAATGCTTTTTAAGCTCCTTGGCAACTTCCATGTTCAAATTCTTTCTTGGGTCATACATACTAAGGAGAACGCCTTCAATTTTAAGATCCCTGTTAAGTCCCTTATTTACCCTGTTGATAGTATCCATAAGCTGACCGATTCCCTCCATTGCAAAATATTCACTCTGGACAGGTATAATAACTGAGTTTGATGCTGTTAAAGCATTGATACTCAGGAGTCCCAGTGACGGAGGACAATCAATAAAAATAAAATCAAAATTGAGGCTTTTTAATTCGTCCAATCTTGATACAAGCGCTTTTTCTCTGTCGTCTAAGGCGACAAGCTGGATATCAGCACCTGCCAATTCAATGTTGGACGGTATAAGTGAAAGGTTTTTTACTGTGGGTACCGGTATTATTATGTCCTTAACATCAGTATCCCCCAAAAGGAGATCATAGGTGGAATACTCAAGTGTATTCTTCTCTATGCCAAGTCCGGATGTAGTGTTTCCCTGAGGATCCATATCCACGACCAATATTTTTTTACCCTTCATCGCAAGGTAAGCTGAAAGATTTATTGTGGTGGTTGTCTTGCCGACACCGCCTTTTTGATTAAAAATGCTGATTATTTTCAATTTGGCTCTCCTTGCTCTTTTTATTATAGCTAATTCAAAACAGTGATTGTATTTTTTAAACAACTTTTGTTAAATTTAAGTAATTTCCAAATGCCCCTCGTGTCTAATTTTAAAAGGGCAAATTAACAAGCAACAATCTGCACCATTAATTATTATCCACAGTTTTTAAGCCTTAATTTTACATAATGTAAAGTATTTGTAATTTCAAAACACATCTTGAAAAGTTTTACATCACAACCTGAGAAAAATTAATTCGTTGTACCTGAATAAAACGGCTGAAATCGTGGCTAATATTCACTTCCTGTAAAATGTTTCACGTGAAACATTCAGACCAATTCCTTATGATTATTCTACCATAAATAGCATAGATATTGATATCCGTAAAAACAAAAGAGCTCATAATCAGAATTTTATTGGGCTAAATTAGACAGAAATAAATCCCGATAAGTTGAAATGAAATTACCTTCAAAGCTTGATATACCGGGCTTTCCAGAATAATCTGCGTGAAATTCTCAAAAGCTGCATTAAAACTCAAAAAATTTTAGACACAAAAATATTTTTTAATCATATTATTTTTTACCATCGAAAAATTATCACAATTCTAAAATTATCCACATAGCTTTTCTTATATCCTTATTATTATTTTCTTTAAGTATCGTTACTTGATCGTGAAGCCGGCTGTAAAAACAACTTGCCCTCCCCTGTTTTAGATAAATTGGGCCATTTAATTATCGGATTTCCCCTCAATACAACTTCTAACAGCTTAATAATTGTTAGAACGTATGTTCTTTTGTAATTTCAAAGAACTGTTGTTCACCTCTTTCCGAGATCTAAAAGATATCCACAAGAGAGGGGCGTATCTGTGGATATCTTTCTTTAGTTTCCATTCTTAATTGATAAAATATTTATACTATTGCCGATTAAAGTTTTTAACAAGATGATTCTTGTTTCTACTCAACCAATTATATTTGTTGTTATCAGCCGGTTTTTCATAATGGATTTTTTCTTGAACTCTATTGCTATATATTATAGCTTAATCTTTCTGAATATATTTTGAATCAAAAAGTTATCCACAGGTTTCACGTGAAACCTGTGGATTTTTAGTTAGCTGTATTTAATTATTCAATTTGGATTTAAGTTGGTCTTAGAATTTTATATCTGTTTTCATTGTAAGAAATTTTTTGCTCTTCTTATTTCTAGATATTTTAAAGTATTGTATTAAGGAAACAGCTATAATTTTAAAATGCTTTTATTTGTTCTTGTATGCTTCCATATCCTTTTTTATTTGGACTGTTTTTCTTGGATATTTTGACGGAGTGCTTCCTGATTTTTTAACCAGTACCAGATTATGCTTATACTCATCCAGATCTGTTACTTCTTCAATTCTTATTAATTCAGAATTCATGTTATTGAATATCTGCTTGTCTAGTTTGAGCTCTTCAGACACACCGGGTCCCTTTAAAGCTACAAAATATCCGTCTTTTATAACAAACGGAAGGCAGTATTCTGCTATAACAGGAAGTGTTGCAACAGCCCTGGAAACCGCTAAATCAAAGGAATCACGGTATAATGTTTCACGTGAAACATCTTCTGCACGCCCATGAATGAAGTTTATTTCCTTAAGCCCGGTTTTATCAGCCACGTCCTTTAAGAAATTGATTCTTTTATTTAAAGGATCTAATAAAGTCAGCTTTAATTCCGGTTTTAAAATCTTCATTGGTAGTCCGGGGAAGCCGGCTCCCGTACCGACATCAATTACTTTAAGTGAATTACTGATTTCTTTAAGTCTGAAAATTGATATACTGTCTGCAAAATGCTTCAAGTAAATTTCATCGTCCTCAATTATTGTTGTGAGATTAATTTTCTCATTCCATTCCTTCAAAAGGTCCTTATACACCTCAAATCTCTCAAATGTTTCACGTGAAACATCTGTCTCAAAGTGAGCTGCAGTGCGCCTTAACAAATCATAGTTATTTTGTTTACCCATTATATTTCCTTGTTTCCAAATATATCTGTAAAACGGTGATATCAGCAGGCGAGACACCGGAAATTCTTGAAGCCTGTCCTAAATTCATAGGTTTGATTTTGTTGAGCTTGGATCTCGCTTCTATCCTTAATCCTTTAATCTCATTAAAATCTATATCTCCCGGGATTAATCTGTTCTCAAGCTTCTTGAATTGCGCTATCTTTTCTTTCTCTTTTACAATATAACCTTCATACTTAGTCTGAACGTTAATTTCATCTCTTATATCCTTGGTTAATTCCGGCCTTTCCGGATCCAGAGGGGAGAGGAGATCATAGGACAATTCGGGCCTTTTTATCAGATCATAAAGGGTTGTGGGCTTCTTTATCTCAGTGCTGCCAAGGTGTGCCATTAATTCATTCTGTTCTGCTTTTCCTGTTATATGTACTTCCTTGATCCTGCTTATTTCATCGAACATATGTTTCTTTTTGTTTTGAAACATTTCCCACCGTGCATCATCAACAAGTCCTGTTTTTCTTCCAAGCTCGGTTAATCTTAAATCTGCGTTATCCTGTCTAAGCTCAAGCCTGTATTCTGATCTTGCAGTCATCATACGGTAGGGTTCTTCGGTACCTTTGGTAATAAGATCATCCACCAAAACACCAATATATGCCATGGATCTGTCCAGGGTTATCTCTTCCTGATTTCTGTATCTTAATGATGCATTTATCCCGGCTAATAAGCCCTGACCCGCAGCTTCCTCATAGCCTGATGTACCGTTTATCTGTCCTGCTGAGAAGAGCCCGTCATATTCTTTGAATTCAAGTGTTGCTTTTAATTGAAGGGGATTTATGCAGTCATATTCAATGGCATAACCGGTCCTCATAATTTCCGCATTCTCCAAGCCCTTAACAGTCCTGAGGAACTTTAATTGAACTTCTTCAGGCAGTGAGGATGACATTCCTTGTATATACATCTCTTGGGTGAACTCGCCTTCAGGTTCTATAAATATCTGATGACGTTCCTTGTCGGCAAATTTAACCACCTTATCCTCGATGGAAGGGCAGTACCTGGGACCGATACCTATTATTGACCCATTGTACATGGGTGATCTGTGCAGGTTCTCCCTGATTATTTCATGGGTGGCTTCCGAAGTATATGTAAGATAGCAGCTCACCTGCTTATCTCTTTTCAAGCCCTGATTCATGAATGAAAAGGGGACAATCTCCTCATCACCGGGCTGTTCCTCCATCACTGAAAAATCAATGGATCTTCTGTTTACTCTGGCAGGTGTACCTGTTTTGAAACGTCTAAGCTCTATACCCAAATCCAGAAGGGATTGTGATAGATCATTGGCAGGCTGCATTCCTGAAGGTCCGCTGCTGTAGCTTGTTTCTCCGATTATTATTTTTCCCTTTAGATAAGTGCCGGTACAAAGGATAACATTAGGCGCAGTAAAAACAGCACCGTTTTTAGTCAAAACTCCGGTGATTTTACGGCCTTCATGCATAATCTTTGAAACCTCAACCTGTTTTACCTCAAGATTCTCCTGATTCATCAGGGTGAGGGTCATCTCTTCCTGATATCTTTTCTTGTCAGCTTGTGCCCTTAGTGAATGCACTGCCGGTCCTCTGGATGTATTCAGCATTCTCGATTGGATGAAGGTTTTATCTATATTTTTTCCCATTTCTCCGCCAAGAGCATCTACTTCTCTTACTATATGACCCTTTGCAGTTCCTCCTATATTGGGGTTGCAGGGCAGGTAGGCAATGGATTCCATACTGAGTGTCAAAAGGAGGGTTTTAACCCCGGTTCTGGCTGCCGCAAGGGCGGCTTCAGCTCCCGCATGTCCACCTCCGATTACTATCACTCCAAAATCATCTGCTATATAACTCATATCTAACCTCTATTTTCCTATACAAAAACCGGAGAATATTTTATCCACAAGGTCTTCTCTCAGGGTATCCCCTGTAATTTCTCCCAATGCCTGCCATGCATCATTGACATCAATTGTGACAAGATCCATGGGTGTCATATTTTCAATTGCCGAAACTGCATCCTTCAGTGCTGCCTCACTGCTCATCAAAGCTTCCTTATGTCTTGATGCCGTTATCATTACTTCGCTCAAGGAGGTCATGTTCTTTAAAATCATTTCCCTGATTCTGTTTCTTACTTCATCAAGTCCGAATCCGTTGGATGCAGAAATTACGGTTGCCGTTTCCTTTACGATTGTAGGTATTTCTGCAACGGTGGGGAGGTCCTGTTTGTTAATCAGTACGATTCTGTTCAATTGCTGTGTAAGCTCTATAAGCTCCAGATCCTCATCTGACAATTCCCTGGATTGATCCAATACCAGAATCACCAGATCTGCTTCCTCTATGTTTCTTCTGGATCTTTCCACACCGATTGATTCCACCTCATCACTGGTTTCTCTGATTCCCGCAGTATCAACCAGCCTTACCGGTATCCTGTCAATATTGATGAATTCTTCTATAATATCCCTTGTTGTTCCCGGTATATTGGTGACTATAGCCCTGTTTTCATTAAGGAGTGCATTCAATAACGAGGATTTGCCCACATTGGGCTTTCCTGCAATAACTACCTTTATTCCTTCCCTGACAATTCTTCCGGTCTCTGCAGTGGATAGGAGCTTTTCTATTTCAGTCCTGACTGCTTCAAGCTTATTTGCCAATGCTATGTCTGATTTTCTTTCAAGCTCGTCATCGGGAAAATCCAGGGTAACCTCTATTTCTGCCATTACATTTAAAAGAATGCTTCTTAAAGATGAAATCTTTCCGGATAAATCTCCTCTGCTTTGCTCGTTTGCGGATCTTAAGGCAGCATCAGTCCTGGAGTTGATAATATCCATGACTGCTTCAGCCTGGGATAAATCGATCCTTCCGTTTAAAAATGCTCTTTTTGTAAATTCTCCCGGTTCAGCCAAAGCTGCACCTTTCTTAATTAATAGATCCAATATTTTACGGACGGGTAGGGGACCGCCGTGACAACTTATCTCTACTACCTCTTCTCCCGTATAGCTCTTGGGTCCCTTGAAGTAGCTGACAAGAACCTCATCAATTACGGACTCTCCGTCTTTTATATGGCCATACCTTATGGTAAAAGGTTTAATTGTATTTAAAGGTCTTCCGTTTACTCCTTCAAATATCCCTGAGGCAATGCTCAAGGATTCCGGTCCGGATAATCTAATCACGGATATGGAGCTTATGGAAACAGAGGTTGCAATACCTGCTATGGTTTTTTCTTTTGACATATATAATCACCAAACTTGTGTTTTTTTCAAATTAATTTATTTTCCGTCTTCTTAAATTTTATGTATTTAGCCCTGTCTATTTTATGGTGCCGAATTAGGATTTTATTGTGTGGATTACGACCAATATTTCAATAATTATCCACATCTCTTTCAACAGAAACTTATCTTATTCTTCAATTATATTGTAAAAAGCCTGAGATTACTCAGGCTTTTTTGTTTTATCCAGTTCAATAACTACCTTTCTGAAAGGCTCTTCTCCTTCGGAGTGTGTCTTTACATTGGGATATTCCTGAAGTCTGGAATGTATTATTCTTCTTTCATAAGGGTTCATTGGATCAAGCTTTATGCTCTTTCCGTATTTGGATACCTTCCAAGCTGTCTTTTCGGCAAGCTTTCTCAAGGTTTCCTCTCTTTTTACTCTGTAGCCTTCTGTGTCTATTATGACTCTTTTGTAATTTTCATTCCTGCTTTTATTCAGGGAAAGATTTGTTATATATTGCAGAGCATCCAGGGTTTCGCCCCTGTAACCGATGATGAGTCCCATCTTCGGACCTGCAAGGTTGACTCTTATTGCTTCATCGTCTTCCTTGACTCTGATCTCTGCCATAAGTCCCATTGTATCCAAAAGCTTTCTTAAGAAGTCCTTGGTCTTTTGAACCATGTTTTCCTTTTTAACCGAAGCTTCTATTACAAAGGGTCTTGCACCAAAACCGAGTATTCCCTTGGAGCCTTCCTCAACAACCTTGTATTCCAGGTTATCGTCAGTGGATTTAAGCTGTGCTTTTGCACTTTCCAGGGCTTCCTCCAGTGTTTTACCGGAATATTTTGCTGTTTCCATTATTTTCTGACCACCTTATTTTTCTTTGCTTTAGTCTGGCCATAGGACTGTGACTGAATTTGTTCTTCAGTTATTATTTCTGGCATTTTCAGCTTGTTGTCTCTGTCCAGCTTATTCATAAGCCACTGCTGCAGAGCTCTGAATATATTACCGGTAACCCAGTATAAACCAAGTGCTGCAGGCTGAGTCCAGGTGAACCAACCCATCATGGCCATCATCATGTAGTTCATTGTATTCATCTGTTTAGCCTGTGCAAGTGCTTCAGGTGACATGGATTTCTCCTGTCCCTTCTGAGTCAGCCAGGTAGTCAGATACATTGTAGCTACGGTCAGAACTGTTAAAGGAATGTTTCCGGTTGCTGACAAATCACTGATGAGTGGTGTAAATTTCAAATTTGAGAGTGTTCCGTTACTTGCCAATTGTCTGAAGACATTGAATAATGCTATGAACAAAGGCCACTGCAGCAGCATAGGGAGACATCCTCCGAACATGCTGACGCCGTTCTCACTCATGAGCCTTTTCTGCTCGAATTGAAGCTTTTGAGGATCATTCTTATATCTTTCCTGGATTTTCTTAAGCTCCGGCTGAATAGCTGACATTTTCTTTGAGCTTTTCAGTGCCTTCCAGTTAAGTGGGAAAACTAAAATATTAAAGGCGATGGTAAAAAGGATGATTGCAAGTCCCCATTTCATACCCGGGTCACTTACAAATCCGCTCATAAAGTTTATGAGTATATTGAAAATACTTTCAAATATACCATTTATGCTGTTTTGCAATGGAGTTCCTCCTATTCCTGATCAACAGGATCATAAATTGCCCCTTTGTAGAAGGGATTACATCTCAGAATTCTTTTAATAGACATCCATGAGCCCTTAAGCGCACCATACTTTTCCAAAGCCTCCAAAGAATATTCGGAGCAGGTAGGAAAAAATCTGCAGCTTGGTCTTTTTACAGGAGAGATGTATTTCCTGTATGCCTTAACAATTTTGATCAATATTGCTTTCATTTTGAATTAGTCCCGCTTTTTTATATAAGTAGCGAACCTGTGAGCAAATCTCTTTATAAGATTTGCCGTTGATTGCATTTCTGGCCAAGAATACCAGATCATGCTTTTTCTCGATGTCATTGGAATTAAGTCGTACAGCCTCTGAAATAAGTCTTTTGACCCGGCTTCTTACAACACTTTTACCGACTTTTTTCGATACGGAGATACCGACTCTGTTATGCGGTATACCGTCAATGACGTTTTTTCCGTTTTTCAGTTTGTACAGAACAAGAATTTCACTGGAGTAGGATTTACCTCTTCTGTATACATTACGAAATTCCTGATTCTTCCTCAGTCTTTCATGCTTCAATCCTATTCCCCTTAATTACAGAAAAGGCCACATTAATGCGGCCCTTAAGCTGTTAATCTTTTTCTGCCCTTTAATTTTCTTCTCTTAAGAACATTTCTACCGTTTTTAGTAGCCATTCTCTTTCTGAAACCATGTTCTTTCTTTCTCTGCTTTGTTTTTGGCTGGTATGTCATGAACATATATAAACACCTCCTTAAAAGGGTATTACCTGATTTATTTTTCTACATAGTACTAAACCATTATACTCATCTGATTTTGACGTGTCAATAAAACTAATGTCTGTCTTTTCATAACTTTATACTAAAGCCATGAGTTTTTAGCCCAGATTTCTGTGGATAACTCCTTGAAAATAGTTATCCCTTTTGCTATCATAAAAGAACTAAAAACAGTGAAACCATTGAAATCGCTTGATTGCAGGTGGTTTCAACTTTATTTTATCCACAGTTTACTCACAGTTTATCCACAGATTCTTGTTCAAATATTAAGCCTGTTAATTACCTGTGCAAAACCTGAGATTCATTTATGGACAACCCGGAACTGATAACCTGTAAAGCATTATGTACAGTTCATTCCGGCTGTAGTGTCCCTGTTGATATCATCATATAGTAAACAGTTGATAAGTCCGGACCAAAACCGCCGGATTCGTTGTTTATTAACAGTCTGTGGAAAACATTATACACATGTTTTATTGAAAGGAAGATTAAATTATGAAGAACGATTTAAACAAAACCTGGCAGGATGTGCTTAAAATAATTGAGGATGAAATCCCCAACCCGGTCAGCTTCAAGACCTGGTTTATGGCAATTACACCCGAGAGCATATCAAACAGCCAGATAATCTTGAGTGTTCCAAACAGCATGACGAGGAACATGATAGAGAATAAATATATGCCCCTGACAAAAAATGCAATATCACATGTGACCAAAAGGGATCTTGACGTTAAAATAATTATAGGAGACCTGAAGGATAATAATCTTTCCCTAGAAGAAAAAAAGGAAAAGGATCAAAAATCTGAGCCCAAAAATAATTTACCTGGCTTCAACGGTAATATATATGGAAATTTAAATCCTAAATACACCTTTGAATCCTTTGTTATAGGAAACTCAAACAGATTTGTCCATGCAGCCTGCCTTGCAGTTGCCGATGCTCCCAATGATGCGTATAACCCATTGTTTATATACGGTGGAGTGGGCCTCGGTAAAACTCATCTTATGCATGCCATAGGTCACCAGATTATAAAAAACAACAAACATGCCAAAGTAATTTATGTTTCAAGTGAAAAGTTCATGAATGAAATGATCCATTCAATACAAAATAACAGTAACGAAGCTTTCAGGGAGAAATACAGAAAGAATGTGGATGTTATTTTGATAGATGATATTCAGTTCATTGCAGGAAAGGAGTCCACCCAACAGGAATTGTTCCATACTTTTAATGATCTAAAGGACTCAAATAAACAGATTATTTTATCTTCTGACAGACCGCCGAACGAGATACCTACATTGGAAGACAGATTGAGAACAAGATTCTCCTCTGGACTTCTTGCAGATATTCAGACACCGGATTTTGAGACCAGGGTTGCTATATTAAAGAAGAAGGCTGAGGTTGAAAGATACGTTGTACCGGATGATGTTCTTATTTATATAGCCACAAAGGTCAAATCAAACATAAGGGATCTTGAAGGAGCACTGATTAGGGTCATAGCATATGCAAGGCTGTCGAATAAAAGTGTATCGGTAGAGCTTGCAACGGAGACTTTGGTTGATATAGTAACGGAAAATGCATCCAAGGAAGTATCAGTTGAACTTATCCAGCAGGTGGTTGCAAATTACTACAATATTTCCGTTGATGACTTAAAAAGTGCAAGAAGAACAAGAAATGTAGCTTTTCCAAGGCAGATAGCAATGTACCTTTCAAGGACGCTTACCTCGACCTCTCTGCCGAAGATAGGAGAGGAGTTCAATAAGGATCATACAACAGTAATGCATGCACATACTAAAATTATTGAGACAATGGATAAGGAAGATGCATTAAGACAGACAATTGCCAACATCAAAAAGAAACTGGCTACATAGTAATCCACAAAGTTATTAAAACTGTGTTGAATAGTTTGTGGATTACTCGGAAAATAAAAATGCCTGTGGAAAACCGTAGAATTATCCCTGAAACAATCCACAGCTTATCAAAAGGCAAAAGTCACTGATTCCAATACTTCAGAAGGGTTTTCAACAAATTCACAGCCCCTACTACATCTACTGTTTAAATTATTAATATATATATCTATATAAAACAAAAAAAATCACTATGTGGAAAACCACATATCAGAGCGGAGGAAGCTTAATGTATTTTAAATGCAATAAAAAAGATCTGGTGGATGCAGTCAATGTTGTTCAGAAAGCTGTAGCTGCAAAATCAACCAACCCACTTTATGAAGGTATATTCCTGGAAGCAAAAGGATCCACAATAACATTAAGGGGTACAGAAACGGATGTATCCATAGAAACTGTATTTCTCACCGAGGTCATTGAAGAGGGTAAAATTGTTGTTGACTCTAAAATGTTCGGCGATATCATCCGTAAGCTCCCGAACAATGTGATTACTCTTGAGAAACAGGATAATAACAGCATCAGGATAAGTGCAGAAAAATCAGTTTTAAACCTGCTTTATATGGATGCCACTAATTTTCCCGAATTTCCAAGGGTAGTTGATTCAAATAAGCTTACCTTCCCTCAGAGCGGTCTGAAGAAAATGGTGAAAAATGTTCTTTTCTCAGTAGCCCAGGAGGATACAAGACCGATACTCATGGGTGTCTTGTTTGAAATCAAAGAAGGGAAAATTAACCTGGTTGCCATGGATGGCTACAGACTTGCCATGGTTTCAGAAGACATTGAAGAGGATCGTCAATATGCCAAGGTTGTGTCAGGCAGGACATTAAGGGATGTTTTATCACTTTTGGACGACACCGAAAAGGACATTACGATTTCCTTCACTGACAACCACGCCCTTTTTGAAGTGGATTCAGTAAAAATTATTTCAAGACTGCTTCAAGGCGAATATTTGAGATACGAAAATATGATTCCTGATTACAGCAAGCTGTCTGTAGTCATCGAAAGATCTGAATTCCTGGAAGCCGTTGACCGTGCAAATGTCATGGCTAACGAGGGATCCAGCAACCTGATCAAGCTGAATTTTGAGGATAACAATATTGTCATAGCCTCTAATTCAAAGCTTGGAAAGCTGCGTGAAGAAGTATACGGCGAGATGACAGGGGAGCCATTGGAAATTGCCTTCAACGCAAAATATATCATGGATATTTTAAAGGCTGTCGATGATGAGAAGATAGTCATGGAAATGACATCAAACATATCGCCTTGCGTCATCAGACCTAATGAGAATCTATCATCACTGTACCTGGTTCTTCCTGTCAGGATTGCCAGATCATGATGAGTATAAAAATCAAGATAGACGGGGATTTCATAAGGATGGATACACTTATGAAATTATCCGGCATGGTTTCAATGGGCGGAGAGGCTAAGCATTTCATCCAGGACGGCCATGTCAGACTTAACGGAAAAACCTGTACAGAAAGATCCAAGAAGCTGAGGGAGGGTGACTATATAGAGTTCGAAGGACTCAAGGTCACTGTTGAAAGCTCAGAAGAAGAGTAAAACAACTCCAAATTATAAAAGGAGATATTGCTCACGGAAAATTCCGATTTGCAATATCTCCTTTATTTTACTGATTATTAGTTTCCGTAGACCTCTTTAATTTTCTTCAGGACTCTGCCCGGAGTCAAAGGTGCCTCTTCAAATCTGATTCCGATGGCATCCTCAACCGCTGAGAATATTGCAGGTAGGGTAGGGATTACAACGCATTCACCAACACCCTTGATACCAAAGGTTCCTGCAGGATCATTGCTTTCAACAAGTATTGATACTATTTCAGGACAATCATCCATTGTAGGCAGCATGTATTTGTGGAAGCCGTCGTTATAGAAGGCCTTGCCGTCAATATAGGTCATTTCCTCTCTTAAAGCATAACCGACACCCATTGCAACTCCGCCTTCAATCTGTCCTCTGCAAAGTACAGGATTTACAGCTTTACCTACGTCATGGGCAGCTGCAACCTTTAATACCTTGACCATACCGGTTTCCATATCAACCTCAGCTGCCTGGGCATGCCACGGCAATGAGTTAGGCGGTACCTTACAGGAAGTGGCAAGGAATTGATGGCCTCTTAAATGCATGTCATAGGCTAGCTTTTCCAAGGTAAGCTCTTTGCCTCCGCCGAAGATTACACCTTTCCTCATATCAAGCTCTTCTGCAGGAACCTCCATGAATGAAGAGGCTTTTTCGAATATATCCTTCCTCAGTATTTTTGCTTCAACTTCAAGAGCCTGGCTGACTGTATAGAGTGTTCTTGTGGCGTGGGAGCCTATATCAAACGGAGTAGTATCTGTATCGCCGAATTTCATAATTGTTGTTTCAAACGGTGCACCTATAAGATCACAGGCTACCTGAATCAACGCAGTTGTACTGCCCGGTCCGATTTCAGGAATACCTGAATTTATAACCAGGGTACCATCCTGCTCAACTTTTAGATATACGGCATTGTAGTCAACGCAGAATGGGGAAGCATTGCTGACATGTGTACCGCAGGCAATTCCGACACCCTTTCTGATATTACCTGTCTGGGCTTTTCCTCTTTTTTCGCTCCAGCCTATTTCATCTGCTGCTTTGTCAATACATTCATTTATTCCGATGGAGCCTACAGGGAATGGGAAGAATCCCCTTCCGTCCTCAAGCTTTCTTGTATTGAGCTTTCTGATTTCCAATAAATCCATACCTAGTTCCTGAGCCATTTTATCAACAGCCGCTTCAACTATTGCAGTACCCTGAGGTGTTCCGAAGCCTCTGAATGCACCTGCATTCTGTTGGTTTGTATATACAGGATGACCCTTATAATGAAGGTTAGGTATATGATATGTTCCTGCTGTTCCGCATGCACCGGCAACTCCCAATAGCTCTACACCGAAGGTACAGTATGCACCTGTATTCAACCAGGAGGTTGTGGAGAAGGCAACGAATTTACCGTCCTTAGTAGCACCTAGTTTTGTTTTTAGGTAGCCACCGTGCCTTGTATCACTTGTAAGGAAATCCTCCTCACGGGTATAGATATATTTAACCGGCAATTTTGCTTTCATGGCTAACAGGGCAGCTATAAATTCTGCTTTTCCCGAAATACCTATTCTGACTCCGAAGCCTCCGCCTACATACGGGGGATTGGCTACACGGATCTTAGATTCACTTAAGCCCAAGCCTCTTGCCAATATCATCTTTGTCGGATGAGGAACCTGTGTTGTTGAAATAACCTCCAGGAAGCCGTTCTTATAGGTTGCCACGGCACCGTGTACTTCAAGCTGACATTGCTTTACCCTTGGTAATTCAATGAATACTTCAACTATTTTATCTGCAGATTCAAACCCATTTTCCACATCGCCTATCTGGAACTCCACAATCTCACCGCAGATGTTTTTGTTCTTGTCATGTCCGCCTTCAAGAGATCTTGGATTTACCAACGGGGCATCGTCCTTCAGGGCTTCAATTGGATCATATACAGCGGGAAGCTCTTCATATTCGATTTTTATAAGCTTGATTGCCTCCTCGGCTATTTTCTCGGAAGTGGCAGCAACCGCTGCAATTTCATCTCCGATATAAAGAGGTTCATTGGTAAAGGTGGTTTGATCCAATACAGGTTCCATACCGGGAACGGTAGTTACCATAGGAGCTGCAGTGTTGTACAAATAATTTGGGGTATTTTCATAGGTGACAACTGCTTTTACCCCCGGCAGTGCCTCCGCTTCGCTTGTATCTATTTTAAGCACCCTGGCATGGGCATAGGGACTTCTTAATACCTTGGCAAAAAGCATATTTGGAAGGTAAATATCCTCAGTGTACTTTCCCTTGCCGGTGGCTTTATCCCAATCGTCATTTCTGGGTATATCGCGACCTACATAATCTAACAATTTATTTCTCCTCCCTTAATCTTTTTGCTGCAGACATTACGGCATTTTCAATATTTACATAGCCGGTGCAACGGCAGATGTTTCCACCGAGTGCTTCTTTTACTTCCTCACTTGTAGGATCAGGATTTTCATCCAACAGTGCTTTTGTTGACATGATCATACCGGGTGTACAGAAACTGCACTGAATGGCACCTTCGTGAATAAATTCCTCCTGAATCGGATGCAGCTTATCATCCTTTTCCAGACCCTCAATTGTTTCTATTGTTTTACCGTTTGCATGCATTACCGGGATAAGACAGGATAATACAGCTTTTTTATCCATGATTACGGTACAAGCTCCGCATTCTCCTCTTCTGCATCCTATCTTGGTACCGGTAAGATACAGGTTTGATCTTAGAAAATCTACGAGCTTGATTTCCGGATCTACTTCCTTAGTTTTTAATTCCCCATTTATAGTCAAGGTTAATTTTTCCAATTTTTTCCACCCCCTAAATTTCGATTCCAAGTTGAACTGCTGTATCTTCCAATGCTCTTTTAACAAGGACCGGCAGAGTTTGTTCCCTGTACTCCTTGCTGCCTCTTAAAGGATTGCTTCTCGGGTTTGCATTTTTAAGAGCGAGCAATGATGCTTCGGAAATTGATTCCTTGTCCAGCTTTTTACCTACCAAATACTCCTCTGCCTCAGTTGCCCTTACGGGACCTACACCTACGGGAGCCATATGAATTCTGGCCGAACCAATTACTCCGTCTTCGGCTTTTATTTTGGCTGATACATTCAGCATCGGAAGTGACAGGGACTTTCTAAGCTCGAGTCTTACAAAGGATGCCGCTTCAGATTTTCTATCCGGTATTGGAAGAACTATCTTCGTTAATATCTGGAATGTAGGATCCACAGCGCTTTTACCGAAGCCAACATACATTTCTTTAATTTTGAGCTTTCTTTCTCCGCCGTGATCCACAACGATGAAGGTCGGATCAAAGCATGCCAATGCAATTGCTCCGTCAGCGGCAGGTTGTGCCGTAGCTACATTTCCACCCAGGGTGGCAATATTCCTTATCTGCCTTGAGCCTACTACATTACAGCCCTTTGCCAGAGAAGGGAAGTGTTCTTTCACCAGGGAATCCTTTGCTATTCTATCCAAGGTGACTGCCGATCCTATAACAAGATAGCCGTCTTCCAAAGCTATCCCTGTCATTTCAGGAACGGAAGTGATATCCACTATGGTTTCACAATTGAATTTCCCCTGTTCCAAGTCCAGCATAAAATCCGTTCCACCGGCGAGAATTCTTCCGGTGCCATTTGCCAGTTTCAGAGCATCCAATGCCTCTTCGACTGATTTTAGTTCACTTTTTTTTCCTCTTAATATGTTTAAGTAAAAATCCGGGATAATATCACTCAAATCAGAATACGATTACAGAAGAGATTATACTAAATCCTGGATAAAACTAAACAATGTTTAAGAATAAAATACAACCATCGGTATATTTTATCAACTGGGGTAAATGCATCATATTCAAAGAATATATATCAAAAACATAATATTGATAATATAAATTTAATTAAATACGAACAAATATATTACTAACCAAGAAAAATATCATTGATAATGAAAAATTATTAAAATAATTGTCCTGAAAATTTACCATTGACTCAAAATATATGGATTGACAAAGATTTATATATAATCAAATGTTTAGTTATACTGTTTTTAACAATGATGAGATATTTTAGATATTTTTCTACCACACCTAACTTCTCTGTGTGATGAGAATTCCAAACCTTAATTTTAATCATCTTCGGGAAAGATGTTAAAAGACTTTTCAAAAGACAGGATCCAATTATTTTTGCATTGAAAAAGGTTTAAGAAATCAATTGCCCAATATTTTGAATAATATTGGCAATTTATCCATGGATTTAATATGAAAAAACCAAGCGACACAGGGAATGGCGATGAAAAGTATAATAATACAGCGGGATAATTATCAAATTTATCGGGGTTCCGGAAGCCTTGAAACTCAATGTAAACAGAGGGTTTATTATTTGTGCTTGTGCCTTCAAATCATTGATAAATCAGTATTTAGAGGCATTTTGTGGTATAATTGTATAGTGAGGAAAAACCATGTATATCAAAAGTCTTAAATTAAAAAATTTCAGAAACTATATGGATCTCGATATGGAATTGATCCCGGGAATAAATATATTGACAGGTGATAATGCCCAGGGAAAAACAAACATACTTGAGGCTGTATTTTTTTGTGCCTATGGCAGGTCTCACAGGACCTCAAGGGATAAAGAAATGCAGAAATTCGAGACCGAATTCACCAACGTTACGTGTCGTGTGGAGAAAAAAGGTAATGGGAAAAAGATTGAGATACGGTTTACTCCGGACGGAAAAAAATTCATAGAAATAAACGGCAGGAAGATAACAAGGATTCCGGATCTTTTGGGGAATCTTAATATTGTAATGTTCTCACCCGAGGATCTGAAGGTGGTTAAAGAAACACCGGGAATTAGAAGAAGATTCCTGGATATGGAGATATGTTCCTTGGACAAGGTTTATTATCATAACCTTGTGAGCTATAACAAAATAATCCTGGAGAGAAACAATCTTTTAAAAACCAGAAGGGTTGATCCTCTTGTACTTGATGTCTATGACGGGGAAGCGGCAAAGTTCGGTTCCGAAGTCATAAAGAGAAGGCTTGAATACATTGAGGAGCTGAACAAAAAGGCTTCTGCAATTCATAGGGAAATTACCTCAGGCAAGGAAGAAATAAAGTATGTTTACAGGTCTTCAATAAACCTTAAGGGAGATTTGAAAGTAAATCTTAAGAAAGGCTTTAATGAGGCTAAAAAATCAGACATGGAAAAGTGTTATTCGGGTGTAGGACCCCACAGGGATGATTTTTCCATTTTGATAAACGGAGCCGATGCAAGAAATTTTGGTTCCCAGGGCCAACAGAGGACTGCAATACTCACACTTAAGTTTGCCTCCCTCGGGATTATCAAGGATGCCACGGGGGAATATCCCGTTCTGCTGTTGGATGACGTCCTGTCCGAATTGGATATATCAAGGCAGAAATTCATCCTGTCACGTATAGATGAGATTCAAACCATAATAACCATGACGGGCTATGAAAATATCGAAAAAAGAGTGATTGACGGTGCCATGATTTACAGAATCACGGAAGGCTCGGCAGAAAGGGTGGTGAATTGATGTATTTACATATCGGCGAAAATACTGTTATTCCCATGAGGGATATCATAGGGATATTCTCTTTGGAAAATGGGAACAGCTATGAAAATATGTCCTTTCTCAGAGTCAGTGAGGAGGAAGGCTTTATAAGAAAAATCAACGATGATCCTCCCAAGTCCTTTATAGTAACTGAGTCGGGAAAAAGATCGGTGATTTATCTGTCACCAATTTCCACCAGAACACTTAAAAAGAGAAGCAGACCGGATAACTACTCGGAAGGAGAAGATTTATGGATAACATTAATTTAAATATTGAAGACGTAAAAAAATATGATGACAGTCAGATCCAGGTTTTGGAGGGCTTAGAGGCGGTCAGGAAAAGACCCAGTATGTATATTGGTTCAACCTCTTTGAAGGGTCTTCACCACCTTGTGACAGAAATTGTTGACAACTCCATAGATGAAGCCCTTGCCGGGTTCTGTGACGAGATTATTGTTGAAATTCACAGGGATAACTCTGTGACTGTCACCGACGACGGAAGAGGAATGCCTGTAGGTATGAACGAGAAACGCGGTATATCCACGGTTGAGGTCATACATACGGTTCTTCATGCCGGAGGAAAATTCGGCGGCGGGGGATATAAGGTTTCAGGAGGACTCCATGGAGTCGGTGCTTCCGTTGTTAACGCATTAAGCGAAGAATTCAAGGTAGAGGTCAGACGTGAGGGAACCCTCCATGTCCAGGAATATAAAAGAGGCAAGCCTCTTTATCCGTTAAAGGACATGGGACCGGATTCGGGCAGGGGTACTAAAACCACCTTCAAACCGGACAGGGAAATATTCTCTGAAACGGTATTTGACTATGACACATTGTCCTCAAGGCTCCGTGAGCTTGCATTCCTGAATAAAGGAATCAGAATTGTCCTAATCGATGAAAGAGAGGACATGCCTATTAAAGAAAGCTTCCACTATGAAGGGGGTATTGCCGAATTTGTAAAATACCTTAACCGTAACAAGGAAGCTTTGCATCCAGAAGTCATATACATGGAGGAAATCCTGGACAACATGGAGGTGGAAATCGCCATGCAGTACACAGATTCCTTCAATGAGAATATAAGCACTTATGCCAACAACATTATAACCTCAGAGGGCGGTATGCACCTTGAGGGCTATAAAAGAGCTTTGACCAGGATTATAAATACCTACGGAAGAAGATTTAACTACCTTAAGGAAAAGGATCAGAACCTTTCGGGTGATGATGTTCGTGAAGGACTTACAGCCATAATTTCTGTGAAGCTTCAGGAACCTCAGTTTGAAGGCCAGACCAAAACCAAGCTTGGAAATGTGGAGGTCAAAGCGATTGTTGACCAAGCCACAACTGATAAACTCACTGAATTCCTGGAAGAAAATAAAGATACTGCAAGAGTAATCATGGAAAAGGGGCTTATTGCCCAAAGAGCCAGAGAAGCTGCCAGAAGGGCAAGGGACACCACAAGGAAAAGTGTGCTGGAATCCAGTACACTACCGGGAAAGCTTGCAGACTGCAGAAGCAAGAATCCTGCAGAATGTGAAATATACATTGTCGAGGGAGACTCTGCGGGTGGTTCGGCAAAGGACGGAAGGGATTCCATGTTCCAGGCAATCCTGCCTTTGAGAGGTAAAATCCTGAACGTTGAAAAGCAAAGACTGGACAGGATTTTAGGATCGGAAACCATTAAGAATATGATTTCCGCATTCGGAGCCGGTGTGGGAAAAGACTTTGACGTGTCAAAGCTTCGTTATGACAGAATAATAATCATGACGGATGCCGATGTTGACGGAGCTCATATAAGGACTCTTCTGCTCACCTTCTTCTTCCGTTATATGACTCCTTTATTGGAAAACGGCCACGTATATATGGCAAAACCGCCCTTGTTCAAGGTTGCAAAGGGTAAGGAGCATTTTTATGTTTATGATGAAGAGGGTAAAAATGAAGCCATTGAGAAGCTTGGCGGAAATGAAGGCAATATTGCCATTCAAAGATACAAGGGTCTTGGAGAAATGAACCCCGGTCAGCTTTGGGAGACGACAATGGATCCGGAAAACAGGGTTTTAGACCGTGCAACAATAGATGATGCCAAGCTGGCAGATGAAATTTTCACCATTTTAATGGGTGAAAAGGTTGAGCCGAGAAGGGAATTCATCGAACGTAACGCTACTAAAGCCGAGCTTGATATATAGGAGGACTTGATACATGAGTAAAGAAAATAATAATCTGGGTTATATCCAGGAGGTAGATCTGTCTCAGGTAGTCAAGAAGAGCTATATAGACTACTCAATGAGCGTTATCGCCGGAAGAGCACTTCCCGATGTAAGAGACGGACTTAAGCCCGTACATAAAAGAATACTTTTTGGTATGCATGAATCCAGCATGACCCCTGATAAGCCATATAAAAAATGTGCAAGAATAGTGGGAGATGTCATGGGTAAGTATCATCCCCACGGTGATGCTTCAATTTATGATGCCTTGGTAAGACTTGCTCAGTCATTCTCTATAAGGTATCCCCTTGTTGAAGGTCAGGGAAACTTCGGTTCAATTGACGGGGACAAGGCTGCGGCACCCAGGTACACTGAATGTCGTATGCAGAAGCTTACACTGGAAATGGTAAGGGACATCAACAAGGATACAGTGGATTTTATACCAAACTATGACGGCAATGAAAAGGAACCGGTTGTCCTGCCGTCTAGATTCCCAAATCTTTTGGTAAACGGATCAACGGGAATAGCGGTCGGTATGGCTACAAACATTCCTCCCCATAATCTGGGAGAAGCCATAGACGGTGTTGTGGCAATGATAGACAAGCCGGACATTAGCGTCCTGGAATTGATGAAATACATAAAGGGACCTGATTTTCCGACGGGAGCTATTGTTCACGGAACAAGCGGAATCAGGGAGGCTTACGAAACAGGAAGAGGAAGACTCTTAGTCAGAGCCAAGACGAAAATAGTCCAACATAACAACAGGGACAGGATTGAAATTACCGAACTTCCGTACATGGTCAACAAGGCAAAGCTTGTTGAATACATTGCCGAATTGGTAAAGGACAAGAAGATTACCGGTATAGCAGATATTACCGACCTGTCAGACAGAAACGGTCTTTTGATTACGATTGACGTCAAAAGAGATGCAAATGTCCATGTAGTTTTGAACACTCTCTTTAAAATGACAAAAATGCAGGAAACCTTTGGTGTTATAATGCTTGCTCTTGTGGATATGAGACCGAAACAGCTTAACCTGAAGGAAATGCTGTTCCACTATCTCAATCACCAGAAGGAAGTAGTAACAAGAAGAACGAAGTTTGAGCTTAAAAAGGCTCAGGACCGTGCCCATATACTGGAAGGTCTGTTAACAGCCTTGGATCATATTGATGAAGTTATCAACCTGATCAGAAATTCAGAAACTGCCGATATAGCAAAAAATGAATTGATCACAAGATACAATCTTTCTGAAATCCAGGCTACTGCCATTCTTGATATGAGATTAAGAAGACTGGCTCACCTTGAAAGAAACAAGATTGAGGATGAATTCAAGGAACTGGAGACATTGATGAACAGACTCAAAGAAATACTTGCAGATGAGAATATCCTCTTAGATGTTATTAAAACAGAGCTTCTCGAAATAAAGGACAAATACAGCGATCCGAGAAGAACGGACATTGAACCTCAGGCAGATGAAATATCCTATGAGGACTTGATCAACGAAGAGGATGTAGTAGTAACCCTGACAGAGGGCGGATATATAAAGAGAATATCGGCTGATACCTATTCAAGCCAGAGAAGAGGCGGAAAGGGAATACAGGCAATGAATACGAAGGAAGATGACTTTGTATCCAATGTATTTGTAACCTCAACCCACAGAAACCTTCTTTTCTTCACAAACAAAGGCCGTGTATTCAGACTTAAGGCCTATGAAATTCCTGACGCAGGAAGAAATGCCAAGGGTATGAATTTGGTCAACCTTCTCCCAATAGAGAAGGATGAAAAGATACAGACCGTCATTTCCATAAAGAATATAGACGACGGTACATATCTCGTTATGGGAACAAAGAAGGGAATCATAAAGAGAACTCCGCTTAAGAGCTTCCAGAATCTCAGGAAAAACGGGTTGATAGCCTTCAAGCTGTACAATGATGATGAACTGCTCAACGTTAAAGTCACACGGGGCGATGCCAACCTTGTTATAGTTACGAAGGAAGGAAAGGCTATTAAGTTCAATGAACAGGTGCTCCGTATTTCATCAAGACAATCCGGCGGTGTTAAAGCAATAAGACTGAAACCGGGTGATGAAGCAGTTACACTCGATATCGCCGTGGAAGGTGAGGATCTTTTAGTTGTAACCGAAAGCGGGATAGGGAAAAAATCATCCCTTGACCTCCTGACACCGCAAGGAAGGGGCGGTTTGGGAAGAATCGTCTATAAGGTAAATGAAAAATCCGGCAGTGTTGTCGGAGCAAGAGTCACAAATGACCAGGACGAGATACTGCTTATTAATTCCCTGGGAGTCGCAATAAGAATAAAGGTTTCAGATTTAATGCAAAGAAGCAGATTTGCAATGGGAGTTATTCTTATGAAATCCGACGACGGAGTAAAGGTAGTCTCCATAGCTAAAATAAAGAAAACGGATGATGATGCCGACACCGAGGAAATAGATGATGATGATTTGATTTTGAAGGACCACAATGCCTTTGACAACGATGAAATCATCGATATTGACGAAAGAAAGGTAAAAAAGGTTGAAGTAACATCTAAAAAGATGTCAGCTGCAGACCTTGGCGATTTTATTGTTGATGAAGACGATGATGATGTGTTCCAGGATTTAGAGGACACAGACGACGAGGATTCTGAAGAGTAAAACCAAAACAAGCTTCGGTTATTAATCAAAACAACGTAATAACCAATATATTACGAACCATTATACCCATTTGTCTGACCCTGTCATTAAGATGGGTATTTTTCATACACTTTTGTAACCATAACACCCTTGAATTAATCTTGGCTGCCAAAATATAATCAAAGTAAATCAATCCCGGTATAAATTAAGACTAAAGAAGGGCAACAAGACGAAAGCATAGGAAGCGCTATAAATAGACCAACGACAACAAAAACTTTAATCACCAAATATCATAAAAGTTCGGGGAGGGAGTTAATGAAATCAAATGTAATGAAGACAATAGGAATTATTGTAGCAATAATATTAGTTGCTGCAATTGCCGTGGGTATATATTTCTATATTGGCTTATCCGGGAACCCTATAACAAAATATCTGAAGAAGAATGAAGTGCTGAAGCAATACAGTGAAAGATACGGAAAAGAATTCAAGGTATTGGACTCCGGCTACGACTATAAAAGAACAAAATACAACTATACTCTGTCGCCGGCGGATAATCCTGAGATTACCTTCAAGGTTGAAGCAGATGCAGATCATCCCATTGATTATTATGGCAAAGCATTGGCAGAATATGAGCTTAAAAAATCTACGGAAAAAGCTTTGGGAGAGGATTTTAAGGAATTAAACTTCAGGGTAAACCCAATTGAAGGTTATACTGAAGTTGATTATCAGGAAACGGATCCTTTTAAAAGAATTTCACAGAACAGCTACACTATTTATATAAGCTGGGAATCCGAAAAAAATAATGATGCAGAATTAGAGAAGATTGCCGGGAGCATAGCTGAAAAAACAAAGCCTGCCTTTGACTATCCCGTCAAGGAGCTGGATCTGAATATTGGCGTTTTTGATAAAGAAAATAATTATTTTTCTAAAACTTTTAAAATAAAATAATGAGAAATGTATAGCAATGCCGGGGAACATCAGAATATCTTCCCCGGCATTGCTGTCTTCTTACTGACAAATTCAATTTTGGGAGGGTACATGTGGATTGATATAAAGCGGCAATGAAAAAAGTAGTTTACAAATGTATACTAAAATAGTATATTAAAAATATAGAGAATAACATATGTTTAGATAGTAAGCATATGTTTATTAAATTAAGGAGCTCGACTTATTAGTTGATGTATTTACTTTATGAAACAAACTGAAGAAAAAAGTAAAATAGAATACGGAAGAGATTCTGACCAACGCTCCGAAGAAGGACTCAACGTCATTTGCATCGGCGGTACCAACATGGATTATAAGATGGTGCTGAAGGGAAAGATGGTAAAAGGAACTTCCAATCCCGTAATTTCTGCCGTTTCCTACGGAGGAGTAATCAGAAATGTGGCTGAAAACCTGGCAAGACTCGGTGTCAAAACTTCATTGATGTCAATTGTCGGTGATGATCCCCATGGAAGAAACCTGATTAACTATGATTCTTATCTTATGGATATGAGTGAAATGGAAATTTCCTCAGATTTCAGCACAGGCAGCTATTCAGCTCTTCTGGATTTAAACGGAGAAATGATTATCGGTATGGCTGATATGGAAATCAGCAGTCTTATGAATGAAGAATGGATAAGAAGACATGAAAATGAATTGCTGAAATATGATTTTATTGCAGCTGACTGTAATATAGGCAAGGATGCCATGGGCAGGCTTGTGGAGCTTTCTATCAAAAACGGAAAGAAGTTGGCTATTATCGGTGTTTCCGGTCCTAAAACCGACAGAATACCCGGGGATATTAATAAAGTAACCCTTGGAATCTTCAACAGGGATGAAACCCAGGCTTATTTCAATACCACAGAAGAGGATGTTGAAAAGCTGTGTAAAATGTGGCTGGAGAAGGGTATGGAAAATGCTATTGTAACTGCCGGTAAGGATGAGGTAGCTTCCGGAGATAAATTCGGAGTCACTTTGACTAAGGTCAATGAGGTTAAAAATGTTGTAGATGTAACCGGAGCAGGTGATGCATTCAGTGCAGGTGTGATTTACGGCCAGATTTTGAAAAAGCCCCTTACTGAATGTGTAAAGCTGGGAATGGCAAATTCTGCACTTAATATACAAAGCAGGGAATCAGTCAGACTGGATCTTGACTGTGAAAAACTAATAGCTGAAATGGAAAAAGGAGAAAAAGCAAATGTACAATAAGTATCTTGATATCAAACCTGAGGTTTTAGAAGCGCTTAAGGAAGGAAGACCGGTGGTGGCACTTGAATCCACAATAATTTCACACGGCATGCCTTTTCCTAAAAACGTGGAAATGGCAATGCATACAGAATCCATTATAAGAAATGAAGGTGCCATGCCTGCAACTATTGCAATAATGGACGGAAAAATAAAGATTGGTTTGACTGATGAGGATCTGAACACACTGGCAACTGCAAAAAATGTTGCAAAGGTATCAAGAAGGGATCTTCCCGGAATAATTGCATCGAAGGGTATCGGTGCTACAACTGTTGCAACAACCATGATCTGTGCTGAACTTGCCGGTATAAAGTTCTTTGTAACCGGAGGCATAGGCGGTGTACACAGGGGCTTTGAGGAGACCATGGACGTTTCGGCTGACTTGGAAGAGCTTGCAATGACAAATGTTACTGTAATCTGTGCCGGAGCAAAGGCTATATTGGATCTTCCAAGGACAATGGAGTACCTTGAAACTAAGGGAGTTCCTGTATACGGCTTTAAAACAGACACACTACCTGCTTTCTATACAAGGACCTCGGATATAGATTTAAGACACAGGGCTGATTCGCCGGAAGAGCTTGCATCCGTTGTACTTACGAAGGAGGAGCTGAACCTTAAGGGCGGAGTACTTGTAGTAAATCCTATTCCCGAAGAGTTCTCCATGGATTCAGACTATATTAACGGAATAATTGACAAATCCATTGAAAACAGCATAAGGGACCATATCCAGGGTAAGGATATGACACCGTACCTGCTGAAAGATATTGTGGAGCAGACTGAAGGAAAGAGCTTGGAAGCAAACATAAGACTGGTTTATAACAATGCATTGATTGGAGCCAGAATTTCAAAGGCCTACAGTGAATTAAGCAAATAGAAGAATAATATTTATCCTCCCATGGAGCACCTGTCGGTGCTCCTTTTTGATTGCATTCAATTCATCAATATAAATAATTAACATTTCTTTTAGGAGGTTTTAAGTTTCTTCGGTTACATTTAAAGTGAAAAGTATCCGACAAAATCCGGGGGGAATGTCTTATGAAGTGGATTGTCCTTTATAAATCAAATACGGGCTTCACAAGAAAATATGCACAGTGGATATCCGAGGAACTGGAATGCGATATCAAAAGTATTGATGACTTGGATCTTGGCTCTGTTTCAGATTACACAGGACTGATATTCGGTGGTTTCCTCCATGCCAGGGGAATATCCGGATTAAATAAAGTAAGGGGAATTTTCAGTCACTTCCCGCATGATAAGATAATCCTTTTTGCCTCCGGGGCTTCTCCTGAAACTGAGGATGTTATAAAGGCAATCAGGGAGAGCAATCTGGCAGCTGACGAAAAGAACATAAATGTATTCTATTTCCACGGGGGTTATGATCATAACAAGGTCAGGGGCTTTGATAAAATCATTATGAATCTCATGAGAATCCGGCTTGAGAGGAAAAAGAAAAAGGGCGGAGAACTTACGTATGACCAGGCCGGAATGCTTGGTTTGTTTGACAAACCAATGGATTTTACCGATAAAGAGAAAATAAAAGACCTTGTTGGTCTTGCAGGAAGTATTGAATAGGGAGGCGATAAAAATGGATGACAATTTACAAAAACGAGTGGATTTATTCTTGGATAACAATGCGGCGATGAAGGGAAACTTCATCTGGCAATACGCATATTCCAAAAGGCTTTCAGCTTTGCTTTATTCGGCAGAGGGAAGGAATCTGAACACCTTTGAAATAGAGAACAATATTAAGCTTATAAAAGGAACCACTTCAACCTTTTCCATGTTCAGGGGCAATTCAATAATGACTCTTGCAACAATGATGTCCCTTTCATCAAAAGGTGAGGAGCTTTTACAAAGATCCCTTTTGATTTATGAGGCTATGAAGTCAATAGGGTTCAGGGCTTCAGACTACCTTGTCGTTGCATCTGCCATTATCGCTTCCAACTCAAAGGAAGGGGATTACAGCAAGGTTATAGTCAGAGCAAAAAATTTCTATGACGGAATGAAGGAAAAACACAGGATAATAACCAGTCACGACGACTATATTTTCAGTGTACTCCTTGCTTTGTCAAAGGTTGATGTAAATTCGGGAGTCAATAGAATTGAAGAGATTTTCCAGGAGCTCAAGCCTGTCTTTAAATATGGCAATGCAGTTCAATCCATGGCTCAGATTCTGGTAGTCGGAGAGGAAGAAATTGCTCCTGAGGAAATCAGGAACAGACTTTACGGTATCAGAAACGGTCTTAGAAAATATAACCTGAAGCTTGACCGGGAGTATTCAATGACTTCCTTGGGAATCCTGTCCCTGCTTCCTGTTGATCCGGAGAAAGTTGTCAATGAAATAAAAGAGGTACATGACTATATCAGGACGTTCAAGGGCTTCGGCAGTTTCTCAGTTACAAACCAAGAGGTGTTGATAATAGCTTCAGCATTGATTTCCTTCCATTATCTGGACAATCTTAAACTGGATATTATCAGCGGAGCTGTTTCTACAGCCATGATAAATATGATTGTGGCAGCCCAGACTGCAACGGCAGCGGCGGCAGCTGCAACGGCTACTATGGCAGCCCAGTCTTCAAACGGTTAAAAGAAAATAAATATATAACAATACCACCATCCCTTCTGACAATAAAGCTGTCAAAGGTGAAGGTGGTATTGTTTATTCTTCCAAGTAAAACATATTCTAAATATACTTGGCTGTTATGGATATATTGTTTGATTTCAAGTCTTCCGGTCTTCCTTCGAAGAGGATATTACCGCCCTTGCTTCCCCCTTCTAAACCGACATCGACAATCCAATCGGCATTTCTTATGACATCCAGGTTATGTTCAATGACAATTACCGTATTTCCTTTATCAACCAACCTGTCTATAATTTTTAAAATACTTGGAACATCCGACATATGTAGACCGGTGGTAGGCTCATCCAATATGAAGATGCTTCCCTTTTTACTTAGTTCCTTAGCAATTTTAAGTCTTTGTGATTCTCCTCCGGACAGGGTGTCAAGAGGCTGACCAAGGGTCATATACTGAAGACCTGTGTCCTGAATGTTTTTAAGCTTATTCCTTATTTCCTTCTGAGTAAAGAAGGATGCGGCCTCTTCAATTGTCATATCAAGTACTTCAACTATGTTTTTACCGAGGTATTCATATTGGAGAACATCCTGTCTGTATCTCTTTCCCTGACAATCCTCACATACTGAGGAAACTGAATCCATGAAGCTGAGATCAGTCTCAATAAAGCCCCTTCCGTTACAGGAGGTACAGGCACCTTCGGAATTATAGCTGAATAAGCCTGCACTTACTTTGTTTTCTTCTGAGAAAAGCTTTCTTATATCATCCATTATCCCTGTATAGGTTGCAGGATTGGATCTTAAATTTGCTGAAACCTGGCTTTGGTCTATTACTATGACATCAGGGAATTCCTTTGCGAAGACGCCGTTGACAAGAGTAGACTTACCTGAGCCTGCAATACCTGTTACAACCGTAAAGCATCCTTTTGGAATCCTTAAGCTTTGATCCTTTAAATTATGTAGGCTGCTTTTCCTTGTTTCATAGAATTCCTTCACTTCCCTGGGATTATCTTTAATGGGCATGGTTTTGCCAAGATAGTCTCCAGTGAGGGTTTTTGATTTTAAAAGGTCATCATAAACACCCTCAAAGACAATAGTTCCTCCTGCTTTTCCGGCTTTTGGACCTACATCAACGATATAATCCGCCACCTTTATGACATCAGGGTCATGCTCAACCACTATTACGGTATTACCCTTGTCCCTGAGCTTTAAAAGGAGCTCATTAAGTCTGTGGACGTCTCTCGTATGGAGACCGATGCTTGGCTCATCAAAAATATAAAGAACATCGGTCAAACTGCTTGTAAGGTGCTTAACCATTTTGACCCTCTGGGATTCTCCGCCCGAAAGTGTGGAGGTTTCCCTGTCCAAACTCACATAGTCAAGTCCGATGTTTATCAAGTCGCCAAGTCTTTCGGACAGGTTCTTAACTATGGGGGAAACAGCGGGTTCCTTTATAGTCAGGATTAATTTAAGCAGTTCATCTACCTGAAGCGCTGTCATTTCTGCAATTGTATAGCCTAAAACAGTTGAGGACAGGACTGTGTCGTTAAGCCGCCTACCCATACAATCCGGGCATACCATTTCTGTTTTAAAGGCTGCCATCTTCTTTTGGGTGCTTTCAGATACTCCGTCTGAATTAGTGTTTTGTCTGGCAAATCTTTCCGCTAATCCAAGATATGTGGTATTTATACCCTCCATAAGGGCAGATTTCATTTTTTCTGCCTTATGGTTCATAAGTTTATCGTATTCTTCCTTTGAATAGTCACGAATTTTCTTATCCAAATCAAAGAAGCCCGTACCTGCATAGGTCTTCCATTGCCAACCTCCAACCTTGAAGCCGGGAAGCAGTATTGCCCCTTCATTCAGTGATTTATCAAAATCCAGGGCTTTTTCAGGATCCAGGGTGACTATCTTACCTATACCAAGACAGGTTTTACACATACCGTTGGGATCATTGAAGGAAAAATAGTTTGCAGGTCCAACAAACGGAGAGCCTATTCTTGAAAACAAAAGTCTGAGAAGGGGACTTATGTCAGTGATTGTTCCGAGGGTTGACCTGGAATTTCCTCCGATTCTTTTTTGATCGACAATTATTGCCATGGATAGATTCTCAATGGAGTCCACATCGGGATGCCCGTATTTAGGCAAAAAGGTCTGAACAAATTTACTGAAGGTTTCGTTCAGTTGTCTGCCTGCTTCCTGTGCCAGGGTATCGAATACTATGGATGATTTTCCTGAACCTGATACTCCCGTAAAAACCGTAATTTTTCTTTTAGGAATTTTAAGACTGATATTTTTAAGGTTATTCACCCTGGTACCGTTTATTACTATGTATTCCTGATCCATTTCTAACTCCTGAAATATTGAATGACTATTTAAAATTTAAAAGGCATAAAGGTCCAAATAACTGCAAGAACAACACCGGGCAGTAGATTTGCAACCTTGATTTTCTTTCCAACAACAAGATTAAGACCGACGCAAAAGATCAATATAGAACCTATGAGAGAAAGGTTTGATAATGCTGCAGTTGTCATGAAGGGTTCGATATATTTTGCAGTCAGTGTGATGATTCCTTGAAATAGGCCTACGGGTATGGCAGAAAATGCACAGCCTATCCCCATGGATGAAGTCATGATCAGAACCACAAGAAAATCTATTACTGATTTTGCTGCCAAAAGCTTATAATCACCGAACATACCGTCAGAAAGAGCACCTACAACCGCCATTGCACCGATGCTTATAGTTATGGAGGTTGTTACAAAGCCGTCTATGAATTTTGTATCACCCTCATTTTTGGTTTTTTCCTTAAGCCATGCTCCAAACCTTTCAATGGATTCTTCAATCTTTAAAAGCTCTCCGATTACTGCACCTACAACTAAACAACCCAGAATCATCATCCCGCCTGTTGAACTTAATTTTCCGTCGGATAAAAACAGCATTTTCTCAAGTGCTCCGCCTAACCCGATGAATACCACGGATATTCCAATGGCAGTCATCAAGGCATCCTGCATAGACTTACTGATAGCTTTACCGAAAAGTTTACCAACAAGTCCCCCTGATATAACTGCAATTACGTTAATTATTGTGCCTAAACCAACCATGATGTTACCTCTAAAAAAGAATTAGTTAAAATTTTTGTTCTATATCTTGTTAATTATTTTCACAACTTATAGAATATCATAATTCCCTTTGGCGAGCACTAATTATATCCTTGGCAGTCATTGTTATATAATAGAAGTGAATCCAAATTGACGGAGTGATGATAATGGAAGTGGAAAAGAAGAGCAGATGAAGTTCTGAGGAAACACCGGAGGTTTCGGCGACAGGTGAGTATGTATGCTACTGTAATCATGTTACAGCGGAAGATATTAAGAAGGCTGTTTTAGAAAGAGGAGCCAAAAATATCAAAGAGGTCATAAAAATAACCGGGGCAATGAAAAACAGCAACTGCAAGGTAAATAACCCAAAAGGTGTCTGCTGTTACAACGATATTGTGAATGTCTATGAAAAATATGCCAAAAAACTCCAAAAATAACACCTTGATACATATATCAATAAACGAATTAATACTAAAATACATATAGATAATACCAATTAGAATTCTTGCTCAAGATAATTAGTTAATACAACTGCAATAAAAAGCTTCAATTGATTATTTGAACAAGGTATATGCTTTTTAACATACATAATAAATAAAGCAAAATAAACAGAATATAAACTAAAGACAAAAGATTGATAAAATGGTTCTTAACTCCTAAAAATTATTTATGAATGGTATATATTTACCATGGTAAAATAATAAATTATATGTTGTAATCAAAGTAGGAATAAGTCTTCCTTTTGTAACAGTACATAAGGGAGATATATCTTAAAGGTGGAAATATGGAATTAAAACAGCTTGAAGTCTTTACTAAGCTTTATGAGTTAAAAAGCTTTTCTAAGGTTGCAAAGGAACTGAATATTTCACAGCCTACTGTGACAATGCAGTTAAAGCAGTTGGAGGAAGAGCTGAATACTGTTCTTTTTGCCCGTACTACAAGGGAAATCAAAGAGACCCCTGATGCTGTAAGACTTTATAGTATGGCTGTGGAAATGCTAAATTACAGGGATCATTTGCTAAGCCAGTTCAATGACAACGGTGTAAGAGAATTCTCAATCGGTGCTTCACTTTTGCCTGCACATTTCATTCTTCCTGAAATAATGGACGATTTAAAACATAAGCACAGTCCGTTAATGATTAAAGCAGTTGAGGGTGTTACATCTGAAATAGTATCCAAAGTTGCCGACAAGGAGCTGGATATAGGTATAATCGGAACCCAGTTGGAAAACGACAAATGTCATTATGAAAAACTCACGGTTAACGAATTTATATTTGTTGCACCGGCTAACTCATACTATAAAAAATTAAAGGAACAAAATCCCAATCTTGAAACATTGATCAAAGAACCTTTGATTCTTCTTGAAACTTCAGGAATTCTTGATACAATAACAAGCATTTTGAGGGCAGGAGGAATAGACCCGGATACTATAAAACCTGTTGCTGTTATGAACGGAATTTTTGCAACAAAACAGTTGGTTATCAAAGGTATTGGTTGTACCTTCATTTCAAAGCTGGCTGTACAGGATGAAATAGACAGCGGAGAAATGGTAGCCATTCCGATTCCTGAAAATCTTCAGGTAAATCACATATACCTTATCTGGAACAAGGATAACAGTCACAATGAAAATGTCAGAAAGGTGTCTTCGGAAATAATCAATGTGTTTGAAAACAAATACGGTCAGAGTAACTAGATTTATAAATTAACCTCAATACAATCCCCTGTCCGCATGAAAATTATAAAAAAACAGATTCCCGGTTTAAATCCAATAAACCGGGAATCTGTTTTCTAATACACTGAGCGGGTAAACGTACTGTCTTTATAACAACCATTTAACCAAAGGATTATTTATTCCTGTTAAGTACTCCGTTTATACCGGAGAAGGTGATGACGCTTATCTTCTTTGAGATATCCTCCAGTGACTGGGTTCTGTCTGAGTTAAACCAGCTTTGATACACCTTGATCATTCCTGAAACAGAGAAGTCTACTATAATACCTAAGTCTTCCCCGGAAAGAGAAACAAGTTCGGAGAAGGATTTCTTGATATTTTGCTTCAGTAAATCAACTATTTTAGTTACCAGAGTCATATTATGATCCATTTTAAGAAGGTGGCTGTAAAATTCTAAATCGCTGTTCATTATGGATGTCAGGTTTTCAAATACCTCATAGGGATCATTAAGTATGTTGTCAGGAGCTGATTTTAACAATGCCTTGTTAAATGAAGTAATAATCTCATTTTCAATTTCGTCTATGACCTCATAAACTCCGTTATAGTAGCTGTAAAAGGTTTTTCTGTTGATGTCTGCTTCATCTGCAATGTTTTTAATGGTTATTTCGTTTATGTCCTTTTCAGATAATAGCTTAGCAAAGGCATTTCTAATAGCTCTTTTAGTCTTGATTACTCTTCTGTCTGTTTTTCTTTTAACTTCCATTTTTTACTCCTTTTACTCATATTCCTAAAAAAGTGAGTAGTATACCACATAAGTCCACAATTTCGTTCATTGTATTCAATAATACAAATATTATAATAAACATGTGTTACATAAGTCAAGAATAGTATTTATGTAAGATTAAGAACATATCCAATAATAGACTTAATATTATTTCTAATCATGGGAACCAAATCGGAGGAACAGGAATTTTGTGGAATATGGAAACTTACTTTTTATGGTTTACTTTTTACAGCATATTGGGATGGGTTTATGAAACCTTATTATGCTCTTTTGAGGCAAAGCATTTTGTTAACAGAGGTTTTTTAAACGGTCCATATTGTCCGATTTATGGATTTGGAGCTGTTATAAACGCGGTTATATTGGGAAGGGTAGACAATCTTTTTGTAATATTCCCCGCGGCAGTTGTTTTAACCAGTAGTCTTGAGTATCTCACATCACTTGGAATGGAGAAGATCTTCCATGCAAGATGGTGGGATTATTCAGATAAGAAGTTTAATTTAAATGGGCGGGTATATCTGCTGGGTGCCGTTGCCTTCGGTACATTCTCAGTGATTCAATTGCTGTTGGTTCAGCCGTGGCTGGTTGGAGTAACAGGTATTATCCAACCTAGGATAAAATCTTTAACTGCACTGGTTCTATTCTCAATAATTCTGTCAGATATGGTATTTACAGTTACAAAACTCTCTGATTTTAATAAGGAGATTAAGAATGTTTCGGGTATTTTTGAAGAAAAGCTCAATTCAATAAGAATACTGCCGGAGAAGTATGATGAATTAGACCTTAGAAATCTCCGCCGGTTCAACTCCCAAATTCTTAGAATGATAGACTCTTTCCCGAATTTCCAGCCAAGAGGCGCCAATTACAGAATCACAGAGCTAAGAAAGCAATTGAAGGAAAGAAGGATTGAGATCGGCAGGAACAGAAAGAACTCAGACAAAAGGGCTGCATAAAGAAATTCAATAAGATTACCCCGAATTCCGGGGCTTTTATTAATTTATCAACTTTTTAAAACAATGGTATTTGAAGGAAGTTGAGATTTCAAACCGGAGTTTCTGATAAATTGCATGGTTAAAGTTTGGTTAACCAGAGCTTGATAGTTTGGTTTGTGGTAAGGTAATGGTTGGAGAGCGATAAGCTTTAAATTTTATGAAAGGAGTGGTTTTATATGGACTCTGATCCCCATCGATGGAATTCAGGAAAGAAACTATATAATAATATCAGAGCCATATCAATAATTGTGGCTCTATTAAGGAGGTAACAATTGAGAGAAAAACTACTTGAATTAATTGAAAAAAATGACTTTCCGAGATTGAGAGAAACCTTGGAGAAGTCGGAACCGGTGGATATAGCACAGTTTCTGGATGATCTGGATCAAAAACAGCTACCGGTAATCTTCAGAATTCTTCCAAAGGAAGTTGCTGCTGATACTTTTTCACACCTTAATTCAGAAAGCCAAAAGCATATAATTGAACTGAGCTCAGACAATGAAATCCAATATATCATAAACGAGTTATTTATTGATGATGCCGTGGATTTCATAGAGGAAATGCCTGCAAATGTTGCTAAAAAAATAATCTCCAACACAACGGAGGAAACCAGAAACCTTATAAATCAATTTTTAAAGTACCCAGAAAATTCCGTCGGAACTCTTATGACCATAGAATATGTGGACCTTAAAAAAGAGATGACAGTAAAACAAGCTTTGGAACATATCAAGAAGATTGGTATAGACAAAGAAACTATCAATACCTGCTATGTACTGGAAAACAACAGGATCATGGTTGGAACTGTCTCAATAAGAAAGCTTATATTAGCTGATGATGATGTACTGGTAAATGAAATTATGGATCCTGACATTATTGTGCTTAACACTACAGATGACCAGGAAGAAGCAGCAGCAAAATTCAGAAAATATGACTTCTTGGTAATGCCTGTTGTGGATAGCGAGAAAAGACTTGTTGGGATAGTCACAATAGATGATATAGTTGATGTCATCCAAAAAGAAAACACCGAAGACTTACAAAAGATGGCAGCTATGCAGCCTTCTGAGAAGGAATACTTAAAGACAGATGTGATTACCTTGGCAAAGCACAGGATACCCTGGCTTTTAATATTGATGATCTCAGCAACCTTCACAGGTGGAATAATCAGAAAGTATGAAACTGCACTCCAGTCTGTCATGGTTTTGGCCACATTTATTCCAATGCTTATGGATACGGGAGGAAATGCAGGTTCCCAGTCATCAACCCTGGTTATTCGAGGTATGGCTTTGGATGAAATAAAGCTTAAGGATTTTCTGAAAGTGCTTTGGAAGGAATTACAAGTCAGTCTTATTGTGGGTGTAGTTCTCTCTGCTGTAAATTTCTTAAGACTGTACTTCTTTGAGAAAGTTGATTTCATGGTATCTTTGACGGTTTGTATAACCTTGGTATTCACTGTTGTCATGGCTAAAATAGTCGGAGGAATATTACCAATAATTGCCAAGAAAGTAAAAATCGACCCGGCAATAATGGCAAGTCCGCTTATTACAACAATAGTCGATGCATTCACCCTGATTATATACTTTTCAATAGCTGGAGCATTGCTCCATATATAAAATTAATCCGCAGTATATCAGCTTTAAGCCTGTATATACTGCGGATTTAATATTTAAAAGTAATGACACTTAAGCTAATATAGTGTCTATTATCTCTTCAATGGTTATACCGTAAAGAGCATTATCCATATCATGGAGCTTAAGCTGTTTTAATAGGGCATTTCTTTCCAGTGGAACGCCGACTATAATTTTGGCCAGTTTATCAGCCTTGTCATTTCCAAAGAAATCTCCGTTTACCTGAGCATTTGTTATTATACTTTTTTCTGCATCAAGCTTGAAGGTGATTCTACCGCCTAGGTACCGCGCTGTTTTTGTCATTGTGAATTTAGGATTGGCTCCAAAACGTACCTCCCAGGGACGGAATTTCTCATCTGCAATTTCGCGGATTGCTTTTCTGTCTTCAGGGGTCAATTCATAGGTCTTATTTGATCCCTTCATAATAAAGCGAATCATGTGTTCCTTGAATTCTTCACCTGTCATCGGTTTTAATAAATGTTCACTTATGTTTGTAACCCTGTCTCTTACTGATTTTATACTCTTTGAGATTATCTTCTCCGGGTCCACATTTGTACTTTTCACCATTTCCTCAATATTTGTATCAAATAGGGTGGAACCATGGTGTACAGTACAGCCGGCAAGCTTATACTGTGCATTTCCGGAAAATTTCTTTCCTTCAATGACCAGATCATTTCTGCCCGTGAACTCAGCAGGGACGCCTAAAGCTCTTAATGCATCTATGACAGGTGCAATGAACTGCTTGAATTCAATTTCTTCGCCACCGCCATAGTTTATGAAGGTAAACTGCCATCCGCCAAGGTCTGTATAAATTGTTCCTCCTCCGCTTAATCTGCGGACGATATTAATACCATGGCTTTCGGCATAATCAAGATTTATTTCTTCAAAGGTATTCTGGTATTTACCTATCATCAAAGAAGGTTGCGTTCTCCAAAACAGGAATACCGGCTCATCCAGCTTTTTAACAGCCGTGAAGTAGTATTCCAGACCAAAATTGAAATATACGTCAGAGGATCCGGTTTCAATATAAATCATTTTATAAAAGTATCCTTTTCTTTGCAGCGTTCAACGCTTCATGTGCACGGTAGGAAGAGCGGACCAATGGGTTTGATGCCACAAAGGAGAATCCCTTGTCCATACCTATGTCTTTTAATTTCTCAAAGCCTTCGGGAGTAATGTAACGGTCAATTGGCCAATGATCTTTTGTTGGCTGCAGATATTGGCTGATGGTTAAGAGTTCACAGCCTGTTACACGGATATCATCCATGAGCTTGTAAATTTCTTCGTCAGTTTCACCCAGGCCTACCATGAATCCTGTTTTTGTCAGGATTTCAGGAGCAAGCTCTTTTGAATCGGACAGCACCTTTAATGATCTTTCATAGATTGCCTGCGGTCTGACATTTTTATAAAGTCTTTGGACCATTTCCACATTATGGTTTAATACATCTGGTTTTGAATCTAGTACTACCTTAAGAGCATCCTTGTCACCTTTAAGGTCGGAGATTAAAACTTCTACGGTTACACCGGGACATTCTCTTTTGACTGTTCTGACAGTTTCTGCCATATGGGCGGCTCCGCCGTCAGGAAGGTCATCCCTTGTCACCTGTGTTATCACAACATGCTCTAAACCCAGCTTTTTTACTGTTTCTGCAATATGTTTGGGCTCATCACCATCAAGGTGTCCGGGTTTCCCCGGCGCAACATTACAGAATCTGCAGTTTCTTGTACACTCGCTGCCCATGATCATGAAGGTGGCAGTGTGTCTTGAATAGCATTCTCCAAGATTTGGACAGTTCGCTTCCTTGCATACCGTGTTCAGCTTCATATCCTTGAGAAGTCCCGCGACTTCGTCTACTGCTTTCTTGTTGTACTGAACTCTCAGCCATTCCGGTTTCTTTTCCATCATGCCAGCTCAACTTCCGCAATGGCATCTCCGACTGAGACTTCATCGCCTTCTTCAACATAAAGGGACACAAGGGTTCCTGCTTCATCAGCTTCAATCTGATTGACAACCTTGTCTGTTTCGATTTCAAATATTGGTTCACCCTTGGCAAAGCCTTCTCCGGCTTCCTTAAGCCATGCAACTAATACACCTTTTTCCATTTCAGGACGCAGCTTTGGCATTGTCAGTTCTGTTTTCATAATATCCTCCGGTTTTAAATAATATATTCAGTGAGATCCCCAAAGCCTTTATCAACCAAAGCTTCAGTCATCTCAGATATTTCTGATTTCAACCCTTCAAGAGCCAGATTCAGCTCAATTATTTCAGGTACGGTCATTACATTCTTGATATTCCCTTTGATAACTTCGTAGCTTATCCTACATGAATCTCCGGATATCATAACTTCTCTTTCAAATTTAACCTTGGGTCCTTTTCCAAAATTCCACTCAAAGCTTCTGTACTTTCCCTCGGCAAGTGCTTTGATTTCACCGATTTCGATCTCGCTGAGCATCCCTTCTTCACCCGGGAATTCATTTTTAAAAGCAGAAGATAGTAATTTATAAAACTCATCAACAGTCATTTTACTATCCATATAGTCAGATATGTTTGTAACAGGCCATGGGACTGAGGCTGTTCCCGAGGAAGTAAAATACTCCCTGTGTCCGTTGGCCAGGCTTTTAAGTCTGTTTAAATCTGCGCTGAATAGTAGGGTGCCGTGATGTAATACCCTTCCTTTAACAATTCTTTGTGCACTGCCCGAAATCTTTTTATCGCCGATTCCTATTCCGTTACCGGCAATGATGTTTGCATCTACACCAACTTCTTTTAGGACTTTAATCACTGGATTAAGAAATTCAGCATAGTCGACATTTGATGAATCAACATTTCTGATAATGGAGTAATTAATGTTACCGAGATCATGATAAACGGTGCCACCGCCTGATATACGCCTGATTAAAGCGACATTGGATTTCTTTGCGGCTGCTACATAAACCTCTGCAAAAAGATTTTGAAATTTTCCGCAGATTACAGCAGGGGAGTTTCTCCAAAGAAGGATGTAATCCTCTGTCTTGTTTTCAAATATATACTCCTCAAGAGCTTGATTATAATAGGGGTCATGACTTGGATTATTGATATAAAGCACTATAAACCTCTCAAGTAACAAAAAATAAGCACACAAGCTAATCTTAAGGGTTATTTTAATTGTAGGCAATGTAACGGGCTCAAAATTGGATAAAGATTCACTAATAAGCTTTAGATTTAAGAAATAAATAATTATTTCAGATATCACAAGGCAGTTATTTAAACTACATGAAGCAGTAAAAAAATTGTCACCCTCCATATTTGAATAGTGAGTGTTTATCCCACTAAATAAATATATGGAGGGTGACAAAATAATCACCTAAAAATAATGTTTTCTTTAATTAATTTAAGAACTTATGAATGGTAAAACAATGGATAGTTACACATTTTTATGGATTTAAACCCGATTTAAAAGAAACATTATGCTTTTCAAGTTCTTCTGTGACGAAATCTCTTGATGTATTTGTTTCTTCCATAATGTAAGCTATATCCTCTAAGATGGGGTTTATTTTCATGCAAGTTTCGCAAATCAAATTAGCACGATAATCAAATTTCAAAGTTTCATCCGGTCAAAAGAAACTGATTCAAAAGTTCATCTTTTCTGAAAGGAGTTCAAAAAATGAAAAGACCTCTCGCCTATATCACCGCTTCCTGGGGTGTTGATCCAACAGAGAATACGGAGATCGCCGCCAAATACAGCAGGAAAGTATTTGATGCTGGCTACAATCCCATCTGTCCAATCCTGATGCTCTCAAACTTCATAGATGACGGCATCCCCCAGGAACATAAGGACAGACAGGATATTGAGCTTGATTACCTGAGACGCTCCAATGTCCTGGTAGTATGCGGCTCTCGGATCGACGAAGCCGTGAAAAACGACATTGCCATTGCTGAGCGCTATCGAATTCCGGCAACTACTTTAAGTGGCATCCTGACCGTTAAAAGCCACGGTCAGAAGGCAACAAAATAGCTATGCGTATAGTCATTGTGACATCTCCGGCTCACCTGTGAGGAGCCTAATTGTAAGAATTTTAACCTATACCTTAATGGGTGTAATATAATACTTATAAGTACGGAAGAATATGTTGCTATGAGAAAAATAATTTAGAAAGGAGAACTGAAAAATGAAAAAGAGAACGAAGCGACTTGTTGGTGTTATAGGATTTCTTCTCCTTACTGCACTTGCCTTCGTGTTCTATTTCTATATGAATTTTTCAGGTAACATCATTGAGCGATTCAGCCAGCAAAGGGCAATCATCAAGGTTTATGAAGCAAGATATGATGAAGATTTTAAGATTGTAAGTTCAAGCTACGACTATAAGCGCAAGGAATTTTCATTCAGGATATCTTCGCAGAGTCAGCCTGAAATAATATTCACTTCGACTCTGGATGAAGCGGACCGTATCGATCGATATGCGGCTGCCCGCTGTACAGATTATCTTCGTAAAGTTGTATCTGAAGCATTTGGTAAAGACTTTGATGATCTGCAATACAGAGTCAATATTTTTGAGGAGTACAATTCACCGGGACTTCTCGAGCGTGACGTGACCACTCGCCTAAGCCAGAACCAATATGTTGTTGATTTATCATGGGATCCACCCGTCCTTGATACTTTGCAGGTTGATACCATTTTTAATGATATGACGCAACGGATCTCAGCGCGTCTGGATACATCCATTGGCGGGCTGAAGATCCGCGCTGGAGTGTATGACGGAAAAGATTACTATATCACTGAGGTTGATCTGAGGTAATCATTAATGAGTAGGACGGAAGGGCGAATGCATCTTAATGAACTGCCGTAACGATGCCGGCAGTTCTTTTTTATCCTGACATAGTGAACACAGCTATAAGAAACATGATTGATATTCCAAACCACCTGAAAAGGTGGTTTTTTAAATTAAATGGCATCCGGACCGTTAAAAACCACGGACAGTAGACCTCTAAATAGCATAATTCCTGATTATGCACAAAACATTGGAAAAAAGGAATGTTTCGTGCAATTTCAAAAACAGAAAAGGAGAAGAAATCTATGGACGTATTGATTGTTGAACCTGAAAAAGCGCCGCGTATGGCTAGTATCACCGGTGATCTGAACTCCCTGCAGCAGGTTGTCGGTGGCTACATCGAAGCCGTCTATCCCTATGATGACCCGGTTGCCATTGTCTGTCATGAAGAGGGCAAACTCATTGGCCTCCCCCTTAACCGAAAACTTGAGGACTACGACATTATCGCAGGAACCTTCATCGTCTGTGGGCTTGGCGAAGAGGATTTTGATTCCCTCACACCAGAACTGGCCGAGAAGTACCGCGAGAAATTTGCTGATCCTGAGATCTTCATGAAGATGGGTAGCAGAATCGTCGCCATCCCCATCAAACCCAAAGACGATCTGTATGTGGCCAAACCGAAACAGAAGTCCACGGAACCTGAACTTTAGTTGCTTCAAAAATGAAGAAGCCTTCTCAAACGAAATAAATTTGAGGAGGCATTCTTTCATTAACAAGAATACTTAAACCATCCGCCTGATAAGTATTTTTGTAAAACTTACTTTCAAATTAGAGACTTTTAATCAATTCCCTGATAGCATCCAGGACATCTTCGTAAGTGATTCCATCCGCATACCTGTAATCCTTTGTGTACTTTAACCACCTGGATCTCAAGGCTTCACTATCGCTGATTTCTTCCAGGCGGTTGCTTATGCTATTGAAAATGTGAGTCGTTTCCCTGTGTGTGGCCGTGGATCTCAAGGCTTCAACAAAAACGGAATAATCAAAACTTTGGGTTTTCGTCAGGACATATACATCGTAAAAATCTCTGGGTCTTGTGTTCAACTCGCCTCGCCTCAAAATGGTTTCCACTTTTTCTGCTAAGACGGTCTCAATGTTATAAGCCCAAACACCATAACTGCCTTCTTCAAAAATCATCTTGAACACATATAGGATTTCCTTAGGAGTGATTGCATCCCCTGTAGTGATATCAATCTGCATGGGAGTCGTGATCGTATCGTATTCAGAAGTAATACTCACTCGATAGCCACCATAAGCATCATCGTCTCTAATGGCTTCGATTCCAGAAAACGAGAAAGACACGTCATCATCGATGACGATACTGCAGATATCATTAATAGCTTTGGTCAACGATTCAACATTGATGGGATAATTCTTGATCGTGGCATCCATGTCCATTGTTGCTCGGTTATCAATGCCGACAAGCGCTGCAATCAGCATTCCGCCTTTTAGGATGAATTTATCCTTGTACTTAGATTTAGAAAGCCTTTCTAGGAACCGTTCAAACATGTAGTTTTGGAGTACAACCTGAGTGGACATATCCTTCTTCCTGGCCAAATTCCGAATTTTTGCCTTCAAGCTCATGGCTTTTCCACTCATAGCAACACCTCTAGGTAATTTTTGAGTACAGCATCAATTCTGAGCTTTTTGGCATAATCCATGAGCATCGAGAGATCCGCTGACTTCAATTTTACAAATCGTTTTAAGGCTTCATTCAGGATTTGGACGTCAATGCGATTTCTGCTTCTGATCAGGTCGCAGATTGTCCTTTCGATGTTGTAGGTCTTAATTGGATTGCCGTGCGAGCTTTGGACAGTTTCGACGCCAAGCTCATGAAGCTCCTTTTTGATGTAGTAGATTTTGAATCGTTCGGCCATTGACCCAACCACTTTATAACCGCTTGGTACAGAAGCTGAATACTCAAAGGGTGTCCGATCCGAAAGACCATGCAAATACAGAGCTGTTTCATGAGAATAGATCAGTTTCGGATACTTCGTTTGCATGGAATACATCTCATCTTCAATGGCATCGGTGGAAACATAAATACCACGATCAACTCTTTCCAGTTTCCCATCGGCTACCATCATCTGAAGATAAGTTCTGGGAATTTCATATAAATCCAGATCGGCACTTAATACTGTGCCGTGTTGCTTCTGAATGAGTTTTTCAAGCTTTTCCAGGTAATTCATCATCATCACCTCGCTTTACAAGTATACTTATATTATAGTCCATTTAAGTATATTTGTAAACATACTTTTCAGTACAATGCACAACGTTTAAGGCCAACTTGATTGTTGCTGACCTAAGTTGTAGATAGCACAAACTGAGGTTTATCAAAATTAGTACCACGTTAAGGAGGAAATTTTCATGCAGGAAGAAGTGGAAAACAGGACCGTTGCCCTGGCTGTCAGTACCACCCGAATGACCGGACGTGTTCTGAAGGCCGCACTCATCAAGCTTTTGGCTGAAATGAAGAAGAGCCGGGACAGTCCACCACAGATCCCCCATGGCAAGCAGACCGTGAAGGAACTAATCGGTCAGAATGCCGGAGTCTCCAACATTGAGATTACGGATAAAAACATCAAATCCTTTGAGCAGGTGGCCAGAAAGTACGGCGTAGACTACGCCCTCAAGAAGGACACCACCGGAGAGAAGCCCAAATATCTGGTCTTCTTCAAGGCCAGAGATGCCGATGCCCTCACCGCAGCCTTCACAGAATATACGGCGAAGGTCCTCAAGAAGGACAAGCAGCCTTCCATTTTGGAGCAGCTTGCCAAATTCAAGGCTCTGGTTCAGTCCAAGATCATGGACCGGGTGAAAAACAAAGACAAGGAGCTGACGCGATGAATGTAAAAATCAAGCGGATGCTCCTTTTAAATCTCCCCTATGTTCTGATTGCTCTACTTGCCACAAAGCTCGGTGAGGCCTGGCGATATTCTCCAGGACTGGATATCTCCCAAAAAGTGTTGCATCTCATGGACGGCTTTGCTTTAGCTTTCATGTCTCCCTGGCCGAGCCTGCTCCCGCAGGACCTGATTCTGGGCATTGTGATCGCTGTCGCCATCAAGGTGGCAGTTTATGTGAAAGGTCGGAACGCCAAGAAGTACCGCAAAAACATCGAATACGGCTCAGCCCGCTGGGGCAAACCTGAAGACATCAAGCCCTTTATTGATCCCACCTTTCAAAATAATTGGATCTGCTGTAAAGACATTATTGTGTAAGTTGCCACGCGAACACTCCCGGGTACCACATATGTGTTTAAGAAGTCGAACATACCCAGATTTACCTGACCCATTATTACCATAAACGATTGCAATATTACTTGACCCAAAGCTCAGAGGTTTTTGTGGCGACAGCATATTAACACCAGTAATATTCCCAATCGAGTTCAACGGATAGGTTCGTGTTCATCGGTAGCAAATGCATTATTCGGAAATTCATAATGAATGTCTGACAATTTATTGTCGGCTTCTTCCAGACAAAGAGTCGCAAACCGGTCTATTGATTCATCATCAAACACACCAAATTTAATATAATAATCCGTAGCCGATTGTATCCATTTCGGCCGTTCCTTAAGCCAGTCATTTATTTCATTTGAAATCATTTTTACACTCCTTATGGGCGGGAAGTGAGCTTCATTCTGAAAATATTGCAAATATATTTTCCTGAATTATCGCAAGTGTATATACACTTGCATTGCTTGCCAATTTACTCCCCATGCCTTAGTTCCTGTATATCTTTAAAGAAAATCCACCCGTTTTGGGCTGCCCCAGAGATAAAAGAGGCAGCTGATGAAACGCTAGAAAAAGGCAGTTTAACTAAAGTTCTGCAAGTATACCCTAAGTCTTCAAGTTTTTTATCGGCAATTAGTGAGTTGATATCATTGGTCAAACGGTCGTAAAGCCTACCTTCATCGCTCCAGTTTTTCAATGCTTCTTTTGGCCTATGGACAACAGATCCTACTTCCACTACAAAACTTCCATCTTGGAAATAAATCTTTGCATTATACTTTTTGCTCTTGGGCAAGTAGTATTTGACGCCAGGTTTCTTTTCTCGTTCAATGAAATTGATCCCTTCAGCCTTAAGAAGAAATTCAATCTGTTGAATGTATGTCTGATAAGTTGTCTTATCAAATGAACTTAAGTTCGGCTCTTTATTCCACGGTTCTGTGTTATCCAGAGTATATACGCTGGATTTTTTTAATAGGTTGATAAAATGGAACTCCATGTAGTCAATGACATTAGCGTTAAAAATATTATTATCGCTCACGAACATGATGCAGTACGTCCATAAATCCTTGTTTTTATCATGGTTTCCAATTCTACCTGCACCAAGTTTTGATTGACCTATGTATATTGTCTTGAAGCCATTAGTATCCGCTTCATCACTAAAAAGGAAATAGACAGCATAATTTGTAGCATAGTCTTCTTTTGCCACATCTTTTAAATAATCTCGCTTGAAATAGAATCCTCTGATCTGACTACTTCGATCTTGAAAAACCTTTATGGCAGAAGGATTATTTTCATCAGGATAATAATATGTTATTGTCCTCGGCATAATTAAATCTCCTCATTAAATTCACTTCCGGATCATCCCTGAACAAGTTCCCATAGCTTGTCGTAACTACTCACCACATCATATTTTATATTTTCGCCGCTGATAGCACGGAAATGCTCACGGGCGCAGTGTGCTTTGGCTTCCTCCATTTTGCGGAGTTCCATCGAGGACATATCACCTTTCGTCTCAGCAACGAAATAAATGTGCTTTACTTTACCTTCATAGAACGCAATCGCCCAGTCGGGGTTATATTTGCCCACAGGGGTGTTGATATAGAATCCGCGCGGCAACTTGACATAGACCTCAACCTCTTGACTGTGCGCTTCTAATGCGGAAGCAAAGTCACGCTCGTTGGTAGATTCGTAAATAACATAATCGTATAGGTGACGCTTTGCCTCCATAGCGTTTACGCCAAGACTTCCTTTCTTTAGATCGGGTTCGGTGAATATTTCAGTACCAAAAGCGGAAGTCAGCTTATCGTAGGTTATATGTTCGATAATCGCTGTTGCCTTCTGCTCGTTGATGATGTTTGAAGCGCGGATAATATACTCTTCGGGATTGTCTCCGAACTGGTCAAAGATAACTTTTTCGAGACCGACCAGAATCTTTGTCACGGCTTTTCGCGTGAGTCCCGTTTCTGCTACGATTTTCCCAACAAGATCGTAGTGGACGGCTGAACTTGCCCGCATCGTCATGAATGGAGCTGCTTCCTCGCGCACCATATCCTTTCGAACAAAGGCTTCTCCAGATTCAAGCTGTTCCTTGGAGTCAATGTTCTTTGCCTGTTCACCCGTTTCAACCTTGAAATAAATCTTCGAAACGCGCAGTCTGGCATTCAGCTCCTTTACAGCCTTTTCAACCAATTCGTCTTCATCAAATCCTACGACATAATAGCTTTTGTGGTTAATGCGTGACCATAATTCTTGGAATGCCTTGCTATCCAATTTTCCCTTATCAAGCATAACCTCGACGGTGTTTTTGCGGGCGTTTTCAGGCTTATTGGCATTCGGGTCGTAAACGGAATCCAGTACAGCGATGACATCGGCAGCTTGGTCAGCGGCTTCTTCAGGTACTTCTATAGTACCGTTTTTCTTATCATCGTAATATTTCTCGGTTAGTTCGCCTCGCTTCACATAACCGTTTTCTATCAAGCTCTCATATATAGCAAGAGCTGTATCCTCACCAAATTTTTCTGTGAACAGCTTTGCTTCCACCTTACGCGGACGGTCGGCAACCGCTTCGGCAATTTCGCTTTGCAATCCCTTGGCGAAGCTATCGTAGCTTTCGTTTGCAATAACCGTCAGTACGTTGATATTGTGGACTTCCTCGCGGGATAGGAGGGTTTCATCCATACGTTCGCCGCCTTGATTGACGGCAAGACGCAGCCCGCGCCCGACTTCCTGACGTTTACGGACATCACTTCCACTTTGCTTCAAGGTGCAAATTTGGAATACATTCGGGTTATCCCAGCCCTCGCGAAGAGCAGAGTGGGAAAATATAAACCGCACAGGCTCGCGGCGGTCAAGCAGGCGTTCCTTGTCCTTCATGATGAGGTCATAGGCATCCGCGTCGTCGGAGGTACGTTCTTTTCTATCGCCGAGCTTACTGTCTACCATACGACCACTTTTCTTATCAATTGAAAAGTAACCAGCATGTGTTCGCTCGACCTCAATACCGTCAAGGTACGCAAGGTATTCCGGCGTGTCGGACAAGGCAAGCTGCATACTGCCGACAATGGCTTTGTACTCCTCCTCGAAAATCTCAGCATAGGTGCCTCCTTGTGCGTTGCCTGAAGCGTCATACTGCTTGTACTTCGCCACTTCATCAATAAAGAAAAGTGATAAAACCTTCACGCTTTTGGCAAATAACTGTCGCTCCCGCTCGATATGGGACAGGATGGTTTCCCGTATCTGAATACGGCGCAACTGATCCTCACTAACCCCGCCAATAACATCCCCGGCAAACAGCTTCTTACCGTTTGTAAATTCAACGGAAGAATCTCTGCCGTCAATTCGCAAAACGGTATAGCCGTCCTTATATTCGGCAAGCTCTCCGGAGTTATCGAACAGGCTATAACCTTCGGTTACTACCCGTGTTTTTGGGCTGAACCCGGTCTTATTCTTTATGTCAAATTCGATTGTCGCCGTGGGGTTGCCTTCGAAAGGTTTATGCTCTGCACATA